>CAUJIO010000092.1 GCA_963205315.1 Pseudomonadota bacterium
AAGCGGCGCATGTAACCGACCTGAACCAGCCGCCGGCCAAGCGCTACTTCGGCTTCGATGATGTCGAGGCATTCGCGCGACGTTGGCGCCAGCGGCTTCTCGCAGAGCACAGGCTTTCCCGCTGCGATGCAGGCGAGCGTCAGATCATGATGTGTATGATCGGGCGACGCGATCAGGACAGCATCGACCTTCGGATCATTGATGACGGCCAGAGGATCCGCCGCAACTGACTGGGCACCGGTTTCGGCGGCCACGGCCTTGGCGCGCGCCGCATCGGCATCGGTGAGAGCGCGCAAGGTCACACCGGCAACCTGTGTTGCAAGAGTGCGCGCGTGATCGGCACCCATCACACCCGTTCCGATCAGTCCAATATTCACAGTCATGTTCGCTTCCCGATTCAGGTCAATGCGTTCGCAATTTGATGAGACATGGCACTGCCTCAAGATGCTGGAAAGGGAGACGGCTTTGCCATCTCCCCCGTCTTTCGCAAAACGGCGTTCAGCCGTTTACTTGAACTTGTCGGCATTCTCCTTGGTGACCAGTTCGGCTCCCGTGTCGACGACTTCCGGCAGAGCCTCACCCTTGATCAGCTTGCTCACCGACTCTACGCCGATGGAACCCATGTTGGACGGGCGCTGTGCAACCGAGATCGCCATCTCGCCCTTGAGGATCGCTTCGGCGGCTTCGGGATTGCCGTCAAACCCCACGACCATCACCTTGTCGAGCATCTTGGCGCCCTTCAGCGCTTCGATGGCGCCCATCGCCATGTTGTCGTTGGACGCGAACAGGGCCTTGAGGTTGGGATGCGCTGTCAGAATGTTTTCGGTAACGGCCTGACCCTTGGCATTGTCCCACTCGGCAGTCTGTTCAGCTACGATGTTCATGCCGCAGGCAGTCAGCGTATCATGGCTGCCCTTGAACCGGTCACGGCCCGGCGCGATTGACATCACGCCCTGAAGGATCGCCACTTCGCTGCCCTTCGGAATATTGTCGCAGATATACTGTGCGCCAAGTGCTGCAGCCGGTTCATTCATCGTGCCGACATAAGAGATGCCCTTCACCTCGCCCGGGCGATCGATGTAGACGATTTTCACGCCCTGCTTCTGAGCCTTCTCGATGGTGGGGTTGAGGGCGGAGAAGTCGGCGGGAGCGAGAACCAGGCCAACGATGCCCTTGCTCAGCTGATCTTCGACGAGAGCAATCTGGCCCATGACGTCGGACTCGCCACCCGGCGAACCGAGCACCGTCACTTCGACGCCAAGCTCGGCGGCCTTGGCGAGCGCACCCTGCTCCACCTTGGCCCAGAACTGGTTGGCGGATGGCGTGTTGCCCATGATGACCGCATATTTGTCAGCGGCGAGCGCGCCCACGGCCGACGACAGCAGGATGCCGGATGCAAGAAGAAGTTGCTTGAGTTTCATGTAGTCCTCCCAGGTGACTCCGATTTGTTGAGGGCACGACAGCCGGCGCCGGAGTATTCGCACCGGATATCTCTTACGTTCTGGTACCGGAATTGCGCCGCAGTACGTCGATCCACACGGCAAGAATGATGATCACGCCGATAAGGGTCTGCTGCCAGAAGGCGCTGATGTTCATAAGGTTGAGGCCATTGCGCAACAATCCCATGACCAGCACGCCAGCAAACACGCCGAGGACGGAACCGCGCCCACCGAAGAAGCTGGCGCCGCCAATGATGACAGCGGCAATCGCATCAAGCTCGGCGCCAATACCGAGATTGGGATAGCCGGAGCCAGTGCGGCCGGCCATCAGCAAGGCCGCCAGTCCGGCAAAGAATCCGGAAGCGGCATAGACGAAGACCAGCACGCCATTGACATTGATGCCGCTGACGCGCGCCGCCTGCGGGTTGCCGCCAACTGCGAAAATGTGACGTCCGAGCGCTACCTTCTTCATGAACCAGGCAACCCCGGCATAACAGACGAGCAGCAGAATGGCGCTCACCGGAATGACGGCAAATTCGCCGCCGAAGGGCAACGGAATGTCGGCGATGCCGATGAACCGTACTTCATCGGAAATGCCGGACACCGGCTGTCCGCCGCTCACCAGATTGCAGAGGCCGCGCACCGCATTGAGCGTGCCCAGCGTCATGATGAAGGGATGCGGCAGGCGCAGCAGCGTGAGACCGAGACCATTGATAACCCCGATCAGCGTGCCGACGAACGGGCCGACCAGGAGCACGAGAGGCCAAGGCGCTCCGGCCTTGTCGGCCATCGCCAAGAGCATGATGGACAGCGCCATGACGGAACCGACCGACAGGTCGATACCTGCCGTGACGATCACGATATACAGACCTAACGCCAGCAGCGCGTTCATGCCGATCTGCCGCACGATATTCGTCAGGTTCTGGGCGGAAAGAAAATAGTCCGGCTGCAGTATGGACAGGACCACGGCCATGCCCACGACGACGAGCAAAATGCCGTAATCTTCCAGAAGCCTCGACCGCAGGCTGCGTTGAAACTCATGAGGGGCGGCGACGGTGGCGGATTTCGATGCGTCAGCCATGTCAATGAACCTTGTCGTGTGCAAGGCCAGCCGCATGGCCCTTGGTGCCCATGATCCAGCCAATCACCTCGTTGCGATTGGTATCCTTCAGCGGCGCCTCGGCAAAATTGCGGCCATGGAAGATCGCCATCACCCTGTCGCAGACATAGAACACGTCATCCATGCGATGGCTGATGAGAATGACGCCGACGCCATGATCCTTCAGGCGCTTGATGAGATCGAGCACCTTGCCCACTTCCTTGATCGCCAGCGCTGCCGTTGGCTCATCCATGATGACGACCTTGGCATCAAAGGCCGTGGCTCTCGCAATTGCCACAGCCTGACGCTGCCCGCCCGAGAGGTCTTCGACGTTCTGGTCGACGGACTTCACATGGATTTGCAGGCGGGCAAGATGCTCTGCCGCTAGCTTGCGCGATTCCGCGTGGTTGACGATGGTCAATCCACCGACCCTGCGGCCAGGCTCGCGGCCCAGATAGATGTTTTCGAAGATCGGCATGTTTCCGGCCAGCGCCAGATCCTGGTAGACCATCTCGATTCCAGCCTTGTGGGAATCGCGCGGCGAATTGAACTGCACCGGCTGGCCTTGGATCAGAATTTCGCCTTCACTCGGCCGGAAGAGGCCAGAAAGAACCTTCATCAGTGTCGATTTACCGGCACCATTGTCGCCGACGACGCCCAGCACCTCACCGCGCGAGAGCTTCAGATTGACACCTTCGAGCGCCGTGACGGCACCAAAGTATTTCGTTATTCCCCGCGCTTCGAGCAGTATCTGATCCCTGCCTGAGCCTGCCGATGCCTGCATCCCCGAGCTCCATTCAACGGCTTCATCCGCCGTGTACCATTCCCTGTCGGACGAGCAACGCTAATGCTAATTTTAACATGTCCAGCTGTAAAGATTCTCAAATCGGTTATTCTGGGCATGGCTTGCCCAAACCCGCAAAGCGTTTATGGTCCATCGATCAACTCGCCATGCTGTTCACACAATGCCGGAGCCCCACATGACCCGTGATCCATCAGAAAGAACGCAGCTGGGCCGCACCGGGCTGTCCATTAGCAACCTCTGCTTTGGACTGGCGCCGCTTGGCGATATGCCCGACACCTACGGTTATGGTGTTACCCCCGAGCAGGCCCGCGCCACTGTCCACGCGCTGTTCGACAGTCCGGTCAATTTCCTCGACACGTCGCGCAACTACGGATTCGGCCGCAGCGAACAGCGCATCGGCGAAGTGATCCGCGAACGCGGTGGCGTACCTGCGGGCTTCGTGATTTCCAGCAAGCTGGACCGCGACATGGACACGCGCGTTTTCGACGGCGCGCGGGCAAGACGCTCGCTTGAGGAAAGCCTGAAGACCCTGAATGTCGATCATATCGATCTTCTTCACCTCCACGATCCCGAATATGCGTTGTCAATGTCGGATGTAACTGGCCCCAAGGGCGCGCTCGCCGAGCTTTTCCGCATGAAGGAAGAGGGGCTGGCCAAAGCGGTCGGTCTGGCGGCGGGCCGCGTCGACGTGATGATGCCGCTGCTTCGCGACTGGGACTTCGATGCCCTCATCACGCACAACCGCTTCACGCTGGTCAACCGCAACGCCGAAGAGATGATGGATCTGGCGGGCAAGCGCGGCATCGCCGTCCTCAACGCCGCTCCCTATAGCGGCGGCGTGTTGGCCAAGGGCAGCGCATCGCACAAGCGCTATGTCTATCAGGAGGCGACCAAGGAGATGCTGGCACCTGTGGCTCTCGTCGAGCAGGTCTGCGCCAAGTACAACATCCCGCCGGGTGCTGCTGCCTTGCAGTTCTCGATGCGTGACCCGCGGGTTGCTTCCACGGTGGTCGGGGTCAGCAAGCCCGAGCGTATCGCGCAGACCATTGCCTGGAGCAAGCATCCCATTCCGCAAGCCGCGTGGAACGAACTCCTTGCCCTGCCTTTCGAAGCAGGCGACCCGGAATCCACACGCGTCTATAAGCCTGGTTGAGCAACGGCTTTCGCCGCAAGGACTATTCCAGCAAGGCGACAAGAACCTTGTAAGCTTCGTCGAGATCGGCGCGGATCGCAGCTTCGACTTTCGCTTCATCGCGAAGCCGTAGCGCGTCGACCATCACATGGTGATGGGTGTTTGCGAGGCTGTATGGCCCGGGCAGGTGGTTGAAATACGGGCTGATCTGCAGCCACAGATTTTCGATGATGGCAAACAGACGCGCTGAGCGTGACGCGCGGTAGATCGAGAAATGAAAAGCGCGATTGGCGCGAACATAGGATTTGGTATCTCGCGCCGCGTTGGCCGCTTCCAGACGCTTGTATTCCTTGCCGAGGTTCAGCAGTTCATCGTCCGTGATATTGCGCGCCGCCCAGACCGCAGCGAGCGCTTCCACCTCCAGGCGCACATTGCGAAGATCCGTCAAGGCGCTGCGGCTCAGACTGGGGATGCCAATAGACCGGCCCGACACCACGGTCAGGGCATTGGCAGCCGTCAGGCGCTTCAGGGCTTCGCGCACTGGCATGTGACTGACACCGCATGCATCGGCTACCGACTGGATCGTGACTTGCTGACCCGGTTCGATCTCACCATCCAGGATCATGTCGCAAATCCGCCGGTAGACGCGATCCTGCAACGTCTCGCGGTTGAGCGGAATGATCTTGAGGCCAGATTTGCCGAGCGGTGCGTGCGCCATGATTTCCCCTGTTATCCCGCGGACTTTCTGACGACAATCGAGATTGCGAAATTGACCATTGATCTTTGATCAAAACAAGGAGAATATCTGACCAGCCACCCCGGAAAGAGCACAGCAAGCTGGAGGGGGCGCCATCGTTCAATCCATGGGAGGATACCACATGACAGTCTCGAAACGTCTCAAGCAGCTCGCAGCCTGCACGGCTCTCGCGGCCGGCCTGATCACCGGCGGCTCAGCCGCAGATGCGGCGGACAAGCACAAGATCTTCCTGAGCATGAGCTACATCGGCAATGACTGGCAGGCCGAGGCCGCCAACATGGTCAAGGCCATGGCCGCTCACAAAAGCCTTGCCGACAAGGTCGACCTGCAGGTGCAGGTGGCGGGCCCCAATGCCCAGCGCCAGATCCAGCAGATCAACGCCATGGTGCAAGCCGGTGCCGAGGCTATCGTCGTCTATCCGATTTCCCCCACCGCCCTCAACCAGGTCGTCAAGAACGCCTGCGACAAGGGCGTCAAGATCTTCGCCTATGACGGCGACATCAGCGAACCCTGCGCCCACAACATCTCGATCGACCAGACGGAAGCCGGCCGCGTCACCGCCGAATGGCTGGCGAAGAAGCTGAACGGCAAGGGTGACATCGTGATGATCACGGGCGTTCCTGGCACTTCGGTCGACGACCTGCGCACCAAGGCTGCCAAGGAAGTCTTCGCCAAGTATCCCGACATCAAGATCGTCGGTGAGGCCGTCGGCATGTGGAGCCAGGCCGTGGCCCGCACCGAACTGTCCAAGATCACCGCCACCCGCAGCTGGGACCAGATCAGCGGCCTGTGGACGCAGGTCGGCTGCTACACTGCTAATTCCATGCAGCTCGAAGCCGGCAAGACACCCGAACAGCTTCTGCCCTGCGCCGGTGAAGGCTCCAACGGAGGCCGCATCCAAATGTTGCCGGTCGGCACCGAAGTCGAAGGCGCGGCCTCGCCCTATGCGCCGCTTGGCGCACCGCGCATCTCCTATGCCTCGCCGCCCTACTCCGGAGCCCTTGCTCTGAAGCTTGCAGTCGACGCCATCGAAGGCAAGGACGTGCCGATGCGCGTGACCCTGCCGTTGCCGCTCGTCACCAACGAGACGGTGAAGCTCTGCAACGAAGGCACATGGGAAGAAATGAAGGCGGGCTGCAACGCCTTCCTGCCGTCGCTCGTCTCGAACCCTGGCTGGTTCGGCTCGATCTTCTCGGAACAGACGCCTGAAATCGGCCTCGCCGCCGCACTTGTCGGCCAGCCGGAACCCTGATCGCAACTCCCGTGGGGCGGCCTCTTGCCGCCCCATCCGGACTTCATCGCAAGCCTGGCCGCCATCCCGGCCAGCGATCGGGATTGACAGCATGAACACTGAAACCGCCACATCAGCGGTCAGCGTGAAGGGCGTACGCAAGGCCTTCGGGCCGACCGTCGCCGTCAATGATGTCTCTTTCGACATCAAGGCCGGAAGCGTGCACGCCCTTCTGGGCGAAAACGGCGCGGGCAAATCGACCCT
>CAUJIO010000093.1 GCA_963205315.1 Pseudomonadota bacterium
AGCCTCGACATCTCGTCGACGGGATCGACGTCGTAAGGTAGCCGCAGGGCGTGGCGCAGGTCGTCGCGGGCCAGGCCGATGTCGTTCAGCAGGTAGTCGTCAAGCTGCTCCAGCCGCTTCAGGTTGCGCTTGGCGAGCCAGCTGCGGATCAGGCGGCGCAGTTTCGGGAATACGAAAGCGCTGTCGCGGGAGAGGGCCTGATGGAAAACATAATCGCGCATGGGCATCACCATTGTCTCTATTGTATCAATCAAACAGCTTGATTGTACGGGTTCAATTCTATAATGTACGCATCCAATATCCATCAAGAGAAACATTGTCCTCATGACAATTTGGTTGCCGCAGCTTCGCCGCGAACGTCCACTGTACCTCGAGATAGCTGACGCGATCCGTCAGGATCTGTTACGCGGGTTACTCAAGCCCGGAGAAAGATTGCCGCCGCAGCGCGATCTGGCGTTCCGGCTCGGCGTCACCACCGGCACGGTGACCCGTGCCTATGCGGAGGCAGAAAAAATCGGCTTGTTGTCGGGCGAAGTGGGGCGCGGCAGTTATCTCCGGGCGCCCGGCGCGCAGGCGCATCCGTTTGTCAGTGCCGCGCCTGCGAGGAACGGCGTTATCGATCTGACCCAGGCCTCGCCGCCACGCGTGCATGCGGCGCAGGACCTCGATGCGGCGCTGCGCCAGATCATGGCTTCGGGTACGCGCCTTGACCTCCTCGACTATACGCCGCCGGAAGGCCATCCCCTGCACCGCGCGATGGGCGTGACGTGGCTGGCCCGCTCCGGAATAACGGTGCCGGAAAGTGATGTAGCGGTCACCGCCGGGGCACACGCCGCCCTCATCGCCACACTGGCCGCCATCACCCAGCATGGCGAGCGGCTGTTTGTCGAAAGCCTCAATTATCCGACGATCAAGCCGATTGCCCGGCATCTTGGCATCACGCTGCTGCCGATCGAGATGGACGCCGGGGGAATCGTGCCGCAATCGCTGGAGCGGGCGGCACGCGCCGGGGAGGCCCGCCTTCTTTACATCGTTCCGACCCTGCAAAATCCGACAACATCGACACTCAGCCATGACCGCCGGCTGGCGATCACCGACATTGCCCGGCGCTATGGCATGACCATCATCGAAGACGATATCTTCCGCCTGCTCGATCCGCGCCTGCAACCTCCAACCCTGTACTCAATGGCACCGGACCGGACCTACCACATCACCAGCATTTCCAAGACCTTGTCCCCCGGACTGCGCGTCGGTTTCGTAGCGACACCGCCGGGCAAGTCGGAACAGCTGATCCGCCATCAAACCGTGGCCAGCGGCCGGGCGGTGGGGCTTGCGGCGGAGGTTGCCCGCTGCTGGATCGAGGGCGACACGGCGGGCACGATCCTCAATGCCATCATCAGCGAGAATGCGGCCCGGCGCGCCCTGGCGCTCGACCTGCTGCGCGGCCGCGAGGTGCACTGCGCGCCTTCCTCGCCCTATCTGTGGCTGAAGCTGCCCGAGGCCTGGACCCCCGGCGACTTTGCCCGCGCGCTGGACGAACGCGGCGTGCGCGTCACGCCCGGCACGGCCTTCGCCATCGACCGGCGCTCCGATGATCAGGGTGTGCGCATCTGCCTTGGCGGCACCGTTACCCGGGATGAATTGCGCACGGCCCTGCAGCGCGTCAATACGCTGCTGGATGAAGACCCGGCCGAACGCTTCACCCAGGTGGCGTGACCGGGCGGCTGCGGACCTCGTTAACCTTTTCTTCAGTTTCAGCCCCTTGACGGCCCGGCCCGCCGGACCTATGTGTCTGCTCAGCTGTTGGCACTCGCATTTGATGAGTGCTAACAGAACTGGCTCCCGACATCGGGTGGCCAGTCAAAACCTCAGAAAATGACGTTATACGAGGAGTTTACCCACATGAAATTCCGTCCTCTGCACGACCGCGTTGTTGTCAAGCGCGTCGAGGAAGACACCAAGACCAAGGGCGGCATCATCATCCCGGAGACCGCCCAGGAGAAGCCCATGCAGGGCGAAATCATCGCTGTCGGCCCGGGTGCCCGCGATGAATCGGGCAAGATCGTTGCTCTCGACGTGAAGGCGGGCGACCGCGTTCTGTTCGGCAAGTGGTCGGGCACCGAAGTCAAGATCGACGGTACCGAGTACCTGATCATGAAAGAGTCCGACATCATGGGCATCGTCGCCTAAGATTTCCGTCTCCCACTTATCCAGTCAACCAGTACAGTTGAGGTATTCCCATGGCTGCTAAAGAAGTCCGCTTCGGCGGTGAAGCACGCGAGCGCATGCTGCGCGGCGTCGACATTCTCGCCAACGCGGTGAAGGTCACCCTCGGTCCGAAGGGCCGCAACGTCGTCATCGACAAGAGCTTCGGCGCTCCGCGCACCACCAAGGACGGCGTCACCGTCGCCAAGGAGATCGAACTCGAAGACAAGTTCGAGAACATGGGCGCCCAGATGGTCCGTGAGGTCGCTTCCAAGACCAACGACCTCGCCGGCGACGGCACCACCACCGCCACCGTTCTGGCCCAGGCGATCGTCCGCGAAGGTGCGAAGAACGTCGCGGCCGGCATGAACCCGATGGACCTGAAGCGCGGCATCGACATGGCCGTTGCGGCTGCCATCGAGCACATCAAGGGCCAGTCGAAGAAGGTCAAAGGCTCGGAAGAAGTCGGCCAGGTCGGCACCATTTCGGCCAATGGCGAAAAGGCCATCGGCGACATGATCGCCCAGGCCATGCAGAAGGTTGGCAACGAAGGCGTCATCACGGTTGAGGAAGCCAAGACTGCCGAGACCGAGCTCGACGTCGTCGAAGGCATGCAGTTCGACCGCGGCTATCTCTCGCCCTACTTCATCACCAACGCCGACAAGATGGTGGCCGAGCTCGAGGACGTTTACGTTCTCCTGCACGAGAAGAAGCTGTCGTCGCTGCAGTCGATGCTGCCGGTCCTCGAAGCTGTCGTCCAGACTTCGAAGCCGCTGCTGATCATCGCCGAGGACATCGAGGGCGAAGCCCTGGCGACCCTCGTCGTCAACAAGCTGCGTGGCGGCCTCAAGGTTGCCGCCGTCAAGGCTCCGGGCTTCGGCGACCGCCGCAAGGCCATGCTGGAAGACATCGCCGTCCTCACCGGCGGCCAGGTGATTTCCGAAGACCTCGGCATCAAGCTTGAGAACGTGACCCTCGACATGCTGGGCCGCGCCAAGCGCGTCCGCATCGAAAAGGAAAACACCACGATCGTCGACGGCGCCGGCAAGAAGGACGACATCAAGGGCCGTTGCGCCCAGATCAAGGCGCAGATCGAAGAGACGACGTCGGACTACGACAAGGAGAAGCTGCAGGAACGTCTGGCGAAGCTCGCCGGCGGCGTTGCGGTGATCAAGGTCGGCGGCTCGACGGAAGTCGAAGTGAAGGAACGCAAGGACCGCGTCGACGACGCGCTGAACGCCACGCGCGCAGCCGTTGAAGAAGGCATCGTTCCGGGCGGCGGCATTGCGCTGCTCCGCGCCAAGAAGTCGCTGGAAGGCCTCAAGTCGGCCAACTCGGACGTCCAGGCCGGCATCAACATCGTGTCGAAGGCTCTCGAAGCGCCGATCCGCCAGATCGTCGAGAACGCGGGCGTCGAAGGCTCGATCGTCGTCGGCAAGGTTCTGGAAAAGACCGGCAACTTCGGCTTCAATGCCCAGACCGAAGAGTATGTCGACATGGTTGCCGCCGGCATCATCGACCCGACCAAGGTCGTGCGCGTGGCGCTCCAGGACGCAGCCTCGGTTGCCTCGCTGCTGATCACCACCGAAGCCATGATCGCCGAACGTCCGAAGGACAAGGCCCCGATGGGCATGCCCCCCGGCGGCGGCATGGGCGGCGGCATGGGCGGCATGGACTTCTAAGTCCGACGCTCAGCCAAAGGCTGAAGATACATACCCCCGGGAGCGATCCCGGGGTTTTTTTACGTCAAGGCGGATAGCATCGACCATGTCTCAACACGCTCTAGACTGTTGGCAACGCAGCTCCTAGTATTCCATAAAATTTCAGGGTTACGGTTAGATCGTCTGATATGGCTTCTGCGCAACAGCTCATAGGACTAGTTAAAAGCCACGCAGAAGGTAATAGCGAGCGCTTTTTCGACCTTGCCATGCAGCTTGCCGCTTCTGAAGAGCAGAAGGGCCACAGAACTTTGGCTGAGCAACTCCGGCAGTGGGCTGAAGCTGGTAAGCAACCTGACGGCGCGCTCGCCCGGAGTGTGCCCACACCGATTGTGGCACCACGTGGCGAGCTATCCGATCTGATCAAGGCAAGTTACCCATCGAATAAGCTCAACGATCTCATTTTGCCTGAAAGCTTGCACTCTCAGTTGGCAGCCATCGTCAAAGAGTCGCGCTTAGCTGCACGACTCGAAGAATCAGGCCTAAAGCCGCGTCGTCACCTACTTCTTGCAGGGCCGCCGGGAACGGGGAAAACCCTGAGTGCTTCGGCTATTGCCGGAGAGTTGAAGTATCCACTGTATACCGTACTGCTCCATGGGCTAATTTCCAAGTTCATGGGAGAGACAGCGCAGAAATTGCGCTTAGTTTTTGACGCGATCGTCAATCATCGGGGCATTTACTTATTCGATGAAATTGATGCCCTAGCGGGTGCCCGCACAAGCAGCAATGATGTGGGCGAAGCGAGGAGAGTATTGAACTCATTTCTTCAGTTTTTGGATGAAAAGAGCGGAGGATCAATTGTTGTTGCAACAACTAACCTGCCGCAGATTTTGGATCACGCTATCCTTAGAAGATTTGATGTGGTGCTGCGTTATGAGTTGCCGAGCGAGCCCGCCATCGAGGCAACGTTCCTGCGCAGACTTAGTGGGTTTGATGTAGATAGCGTTGATTGGAAATTGGTAATTCGCAAAGCGCACGGTCTATCTACCTCTGATGTTGTTCTTGCAGCCGAAGATGCTGCTCGTTCTGCTGTTCTTTCAGATCATCGAAATATTCTGACTAGCGATTTGCTTCCAGCAATAGAGAGTAGGTATTCGTTACAACGAATAGGGGCGGATATTGGCACGAAGAGTTCTCAAACACCTCTTGCTCCAAGGAGTCGGAAAAAGTCGCAGGTATCAAGCAAAAAAGGGGCGAGGAAAAACACCAAGCGACGTACTCGATAGAATTGGTCACGCACAAGCCCTACTAACAGCGTTGGGTGCAATCAAGGCGCAGATCAGCGAACAGGCAAAAGGTGTATACCTTGACATTAAAGGGCGGTCTGGAGAACCGATGGCCTTGGACAGTTTGGACTCAAGCGGACTGAAATTACTGAATTTCAAACCGTCGCGAACTTCGGGTCAGTCCGATGAAGCGACAGTATTTGCCACAAATGAGGGACTACAAAAACTTCAAGACAAAGTCACTGCCTTCCAAACGGAGAACCGGACTAAAGAAGATGGCTCGCTGAAAGCACCGCCTAACGCCAGACTTGTACTGGGAATAGAAGCGATAACTGAAGCAGCTCTTCGCTCATTGTGGAGGAGTGACCAGGCTCGCTTTCCCGAACAGAACACTGTTGCACAATGGGAGGTTTGGATTTGGCCTGATTCAGAGACTTCGTTTCGCGAGGCCGCTCAACAGCTTAACATCCCTCTAAGTCACGAAACCCTAAAATTTCGCGAAGACACCGTAGTCGTAGCGACTTGCACTCAAGAACAGTTAGCCAAACTCGTCTCTGGTCGGGGAGAAGTAAAGTCATTAGCAGTGCTCGCGACGCTTCCAAGCTTTTTCGATGATTTGCTACCCGAAGAACAGCCAGTCTGGGTTAGCAGCCTGATGGAACGGACTGAGTTTTCAGTCGATCCGCGCCCCGTCTACATCACCCTAATGGATACTGGAGTCAGCCGTTCGCATCCACTTATCCAACCGGTCCTGGCCCAAGCAGACAGGTGTGCTGCAAGACCTGAGTGGTCTGTCGAAGACAATATTGGCCATGGAACAAAAATGGCGGGTCTAGCTGTTTATGGGGATCTGACAGTTCCGTTGCAGGCGGGAATGCCAATTTCGATCAGCCACAGATTAGAGTCTGCTAAGATATTCCCGGACGCTGCTCAAAATGACTATGAACTTTTGGGGGCGATAACGGAAAAGGCAGTTCAAACAGCCGAGGTCGAAGGAGTGCGTCGAAGGATTTTTTCTCTGTCTAGCACGACGGAGCAAGATACACCGCATGATGGTGCCCCGACTAGCTGGTCTTCAGCTCTCGACAAGATCAGCTTTGGTGCGGGAGAGTGGGGAGGTCAAGGCCGCCTTGTGGCCGTGTCGGTAGGGAATACCGAACAGAGCGAATTTAATACAGTCGACTATTTAGGGGTTTGTGACGCGCCAATGCACGAGATTGAATCACCTGCACAAGCTTGGAACTCAATTGCTGTGGGGGCCTTCACCGAGAAGGCAACCTTAGCTGAGCCTCTTGATGGTGTGCCCTACGCTCCAGTTGGTGATCTATCTCCCAGCTCCCGCACATCAAGCTGGGACTCAACGTGGCCACTTAAACCAGAGGTCGTTTTAGAAGGGGGAAATTGGTGGCATTCAGGGCACTTTCCGCCGATGAAGCATTCCGATCTTGAGTTGCTCACGACTCATCATAATTTCCCGCAAAGGTCATTTTGCACGGCGGGACAAACAAGCGCAGCCACTGCACTTTCGTCACGGCAACTCGCTATACTTTGGAGTGAAAATCCCAATTTCTGGCCAGAAACTGTGCGCGGTCTTTATGTGTTGTCAGCCAGCTGGACACCTCAAATGCTATCGCATTTGCCTGCGAAGCCAAACAAAGGTGACTTCCGGCTTCTCTTCAAGAGATACGGGTATGGTGTGCCTAATCTAGAACGCGCGCGAAGGAGTGCAGCCAATTCGCTTGCGTTAGTTGTTCAGGATTCAATTGTTCCCTATGCGAGGTCTACAAAGGCCGGAGCGAAGAACATCGTTAACAATGAATTGAAACTGTTTGAACTGCCGTGGCCTCAACAAACATTACGAAGCTTGGGAAATACATACGTCACTCTTCGTGTGGCATTGAGCAGTTTCATTTTGCCAAATCCAGCGGAAGCAAGTCGAGGGAAAAAATATCTTTATGCGTCCCATAATCTCCGCTTCAAACTTAATCGACCAGATGAGAATACCCAACAGTTTCTAGCAAGGATTAGCGATGAGACTGGCGAAGAGGAAGACTCGCAAGTAGCCGATGATTCTCCCGATGGTTGGACATTTGGGGCAAATCGTCGCGACGTGGGATCACTTCATATCGACGAACTCAAATGCAGAGCTTCAGACTTGGCACGACGCAATCTAATCGCCGTTCACCCTGTTGCAGGTTGGTGGAAATCATCGAAAGTCATAAAGCAGAATCCACCTAGTGTTCGCTTCTCACTTATTGTTGAGATCAGCGCAGGACCAGTCGAGGTCGATTTGTATACCGAAGTTGCAACGGCGATCGCTGTAGACGTCGCTGTTTGAATAGCATTCAAGTCGCGAGTTGGACATACTGTGTCAATATAATTAAGAAATTTTGGCACCAGCGCATTTCTTGGATAGTCTCACGGGATCTACGAGGAGGATTTCAACAAGGGGAGTTGTGCCCAAATCAGGGATGGGCCGGGAAGACCCAAGAGCTAAGTTAGTAAGCTTCAGCAAGAGTTGATAACTCTGGCGGCGACTCAGTTTCCTCTAGCCTCCCCTCCCCCCTCACTCCGCCGGGGTGGCGTTCATCTTGGCGCGTTTCTTGGCGAAGCGGGCGTCCATTTGCGCTTCGCCTTCCTTCGAGCCGTCGTGGAAGGTGCCGAACCATTTGTCGAAGGGCACCAGGCCGTCGCCGTAGTTCACCTCGAAATACTTGTGATGCAGGTAGTGGATATAGGCATGGGTGGGGATGCCGCCGGTTTCACCTACTTCGATCTTGTCGAAGCCGATGTGGCCGGGGATGGCGCCGAAGCCGGCGCGGTGCAGCTGATAGAGTGCGAGGATCGGGTTCGACGGGATGACCAGGTGCCACAGCGCCATGCCGAGATAGAGCACAAGTTCGACCGGATGCATGGACAGCGACGAGTAGGGCGACGGATTGACCGAGTTGTGATGGATCGAATGCACATGCTTGTAGAGGAAGGGGATGTGGATCAGCCGGTGGATCAGATAGAAGTGCGTCTCGTGGATGATCGGCATGAGCAGCATGAGGACGACCAGATAATACGGATGCTCGGCGAAGCTGACCCACGGCACATAACCGTTGGCATAGGCGTAGAGAATGCCAACCTCGAGCGCCAGCCAGATCGGCATGGCATGGAACAGGGTGCGCAGCATGCCGTCGATGTTCTGGCTCTTGAACCAGAAGACGTCGCTCTTGTTCTCGGATGGCCACTTGCCATTGTACTTGAAGCGGTTACCTTGCGCGCGGCTGATATAGAGCCGCCATTCATAGATGCCGAAGAAGGCGAAGACGGCAATCGTGTTGAAGACGAGAAGCTTGAGAATCCAGCCCCATTGCAAGGTCTTCATGGTCTCGACGTCGGGAAGCACCCAGTGCCACCAGGCAAGGGCGGACAGGATCCAGATGATGTCATAGGGCGCGAAATAATGCGGCAGCCACTTGAGGATCTTCATGGGCTGCGGTGGCGCATCCCAGATCGGCGCGATGCTGGCCGGTTCGTTCGGCGCCCAGTCGCCGCGCTTATTGCGCTTGCCAAAGCTCAGATCATCCATGGTGATTACCTCCCGGACCCTGTGGTGAGATTGAGAAATGTTTCGAAGGCCGCATCATTCATATCAACCTGATGCCGCGCTTCCGGATAGGTACCGCTTTCGACATCCTCGCCAAAGGCACGGAAGGCGGCCACGCGCTTCTCCTGCAGTTCGGCTTCAAGAGCGATGAAGTCGGCATATTTCTTGGAGTGGCGCGGATAATGTCCGGCATGGGTGCCGAGCACGTCGGACGAGAACAGATACTGCGTATCGCAGGCCGAGCCGCAGCCCATGCCCATGGTGATCATTCTGGTGTTCCGCGTGATATAGTCGGCGAGGCGGACGGGAACGACCTCGACCTCGCAGCAGGCTGCACCGGCATTCTCGATATCCCTGACATCCTGCAGGACCTTGGCGGCTTCCTCAGGCGTCTTGCCAATGGCGCGGAAGCCGGTCCAGGCCGCCTTGTTCGGCACCAGTCCCACATGGCCGGTGACCGGGATGGCTTCGCGGGCCATGGCTTCGATGAAGTATGGCGAGTGGGAGCAATAGACAGCATCGGCACCCCGCCTCAGAATCTCAAACCCGAGACGCACCGCCTCCTGCGGCGAGGACACGGCGCCATGCGGCATGCCGGCCGAGATGAAGGCGGTGGGGGCTGCCGCCCGGATCGGTTCCAGCGTGTGGTCCGGCTCGCATGAGAGAATGGTGATGCCGGCCGCCATGGCGGCTGCGGCTTCGGCGGATGAGTCGACATGCAGCTGCAGCCACTTGGCGCGGCCTTTCCGGCGCAAGAGATCATGGACAGTCGTGCGCTGCTGCATTCATCGCTCCTCCCAAAGCGTGACAAGGCTAGAGGAAAGCGCGCCAGCGCGCGCGCACAATCTTGATCAAATCTGATCAGAGATTTTCGGCGGTGATGGTGATGAAGCGGATCGGCGAACGATCGACGGGCGTGTTGAGAAGCCCAAGCCGGCTCAGCACCAGATCGAGGGAACGGCGCGCCTGGGTCTCGGGCGCCTGGTCGATCACGGCGGCCATGATCGCGTCCTTCAGCGCCTCGCCGCTGTGCCGGGTGAATTCATGGCCGACGAGGCAGATGCCGCGGCCACGGGCATAGCGGCGCAGGCCGTCGCAAAGCGAAGTATTGCCGCCCCCCGCATTGTAGATGCCAACCAGATCGGGATAGGCGCGCAATGCAATCCTGAGCTGGTCGACTGCCTCCAGTTCGTCGTCATGCGCGAAGGCCACCTCCCGGAATTGCAGGTGGGTGCCGGCGCCGCGCATCAGGAATTCCGAGAAGCCGCGGACGCGCTCGCGCTGCACCGCATAGACCTGGCTGTGACAGAGGGCGATGACCGAACCTGCCCTCTTCTGCAGGCCGGTCATCAGCAAGCCGGCCATCCGACCCGCCGCCTCGTTGTCGATGCCGACATAGTCGAGATGAAGCCCCGCCATCCGCGTCACGATCTGCACGATGGGGATGCCCTCGGCACGCAATTTGACGAGGGCAGCGCGGATTGCCGGATGCTCGGGTACCGCCAGGATCAGCGCCGAGCGGCGGAAGCCTGCGCCCGCAATATGCGCGGCGATCTTCAACGGATCGTCTTCCTTGAGGAATGTCCGGTGCACGGCGATCGAGGAATCGAAGGTTGCCGCGATCCGCTCAAAGGCCTTGGCGAGACGGGAAAAGAACGGCGTTTCCGGCCGCACCAGAATGACCTCGATGCGAATGACGCCGCGATGCAGGTCCGGCAGGCGCTTGGGGTAATCGAGTGCGCGGACGGCGGCGATGACCTTCTCAACGGTGTGCGGCCGGACGCCGCCGCGGCCGTTGAGAACGCGCTCGACCGTCGCCGTTCCAACGCCTGCCCGGGCCGCAATATCCCTGAACGTGGTCTTTCTGCTCATCGAAGCTCAAACTCACCGATACATGGATACTGCGAAGTTCCACTATAGCCGAATGCGCACACGGCGCGACCCTTGACGGATCAAGAGTACAACGGCTCAGGCGCGAAGGACATCGACGCCCACCGCTTCAAAGGCCTCCGTCGCAGCATCCCTCGGTACGATGACCGTCGTGATTGCGGCTGTTGCACAGATGACGTGCGGAGAGACGGCGCCAAGCTTTTCAGCCGTCACCAGTGAGACGGTTTCGGCAGCCCGCCTGATGATGGCGCGCTTGATGGCGGCTTCCTCATAGTTGCCTGTGGTGGCGCCTTCCTGCGGATGCAGGCCGGTGAGACCGATGAAGCAAAGATCGGCACGGAGCAGCGAAATCGCCTCCAGCGTGACCGCGCCGATGCTCACCATGGAATGCCTGTAGAGGCTGCCGCCAATGACGATCACCTCGAGGGCTTGATGCGGCTCGAGTGCTGCGGCGATGACCGGACTGTGGGTGACGATGGTTGCGCGCAGATCCAATGGCAGGTGCCGCACCAGTTCGAGATTGGTGGTGCCGCCATCGATGAAGACAGTCTGTCCGGCCTCCACCAGCCCTGCCCCGGCTCGGCCGAGGCGCTGCTTCTGCTCCACCGCCATGGAGCGGCGTGCCTCAAGACTGGCAACGGTGGGCGAGGCCGGCAAGGCGCCACCATGGACCCGCAGCAGCAGGCCCATCGCCGCCAGCTCGCGCAGGTCGCGGCGGATGGTGTCTTCCGAGAGGCCCAGTTCGGCGCTGACATCCTTGGCGACAAGACGGCCATCGCGCTTCAGGCGATGCAGCAGAAGGTGTTTTCTCTGTTCGGTCAGCATTGCACGTTTCTACAGGATATTGCATGATTTGTCACGATATGCGATAAGTTCTCCACAAACAGGAGAAAACGATGACCGCAAAACCCATGATGATCCTGATTGCTGGGCCTTACCGGTCAGGCACGGGCGACGATCCCGCAAAAATGGCGGCCAATCTGAAGCGGCTGGAAGACGCGTCGTGGCCGATTTTCCAGAAAGGCCACGTCCCGATGATCGGAGAATGGGTGGCGCTGCCGATCTGGGGCAAGGCCGGCGGAGCGACCGTTGGCGATGCGCTCTATGACCAGATACTGCACCCAACCGCTGGTCGCCTGCTGGCGCATTGCGATGCCGTGCTGAGATTGCCGGGCGTTTCCGCCGGTGCCGACAATGATGTGAAAATTGCCAGGACGCGCGGAATCCCCGTGTATTTCAGCCTGGACGAGATTCCCGCTGCGGCTTGATAAAGAACTTCCTTTCAAGGCTTGCGTTTGGCTCCGCCGCGTACTACACACCGCCGTCGTTGCGCGCCCTTAGCTCAGCTGGATAGAGCACCAGACTACGAATCTGGGGGTCAGAGGTTCGAATCCTTTAGGGCGCGCCATTT
>CAUJIO010000094.1 GCA_963205315.1 Pseudomonadota bacterium
CGAGCCGCATGGCTTTTCCTTCGATATGTTCCATTCCGGATTCTATTTCACCAAGCCGGTCGATATTCACGTGGTCGAGGGCGACCGGCAGGCGAAGCTGAAATATGATCCGAGCCTGTTCACCTTCGGGCCCAAGGTCACACCGCCCGATGGCAAGACCGACCTGCACTATGCGGGCCTTCGCCTGCGCTACCCGATCAATTCGCCGGACGTGAACGACGAGTTCGTGGTGTTCCAGGGTGCCTCGTATTTCCGGGCCGTGGGCAAGGGTCTGCTCTACGGTCTCTCGGCGCGCGGACTGGCCATCGACACCGGCCAGCCGTCGGGCGAAGAATTTCCGTCTTTCCGCTCCTTCTGGGTCAAGAAGCCGGAAGCGGCGACCGGCATCATCGTCATCGAAGCGCTGCTCGACAGCCCGTCGATCACGGGCGCCTATCGCTTCTCGATCAAACCGGGCGACGACACGCAGATGGATGTGGAGTTGACGCTCTATCCGCGCCGCGACCTCGAACATGTAGGCATTGCGCCGCTTACCAGCATGTATCTGTTCAACGCCATGGGCCGTCCGGTCGAAGATTATCGCAACGCCGTGCATGACTCGGATGGGCTGATGATGCTGACCGGCACCGGCGAGTGGCTATGGCGTCCGCTGGCCAACCACAAGGACCTGCAGGTTAGCGCTTTCCAGGACATGAGCCCGCGCGGCTTCGGCCTGATGCAGCGGACACGCCGCTACGAAGATTTCCTCGATCTCGAATCGAAATACGAGCGCCGCCCCAGCCTGTGGGTCGAGCCGATCGGCGACTGGGCCGCCGGCTGGGTGGAACTCTATGAGATCCCCACGCAGCTTGAAACCAACGACAACATCGTCGCGTTCTGGCGTCCGAAGGATCCCTTCAAGCAGGGCCAGAGCCATACGTTCGTCTACCGCCTGCACTGGTGTTCAAGCTGGCCCGTCGAGCAGCCGGCACCGCTTGCCATGGTGCAGTTCTCGGGGTCAGGGGTCGATTACGACTATGTCTCCAATCCACCCAAATATGACACCAACCTCCGGCAATACGTGATCGAGTTCGGCGGTGGAGATACGTCGGGCGAATTTACCGCCGATGTGACGGCGAGTGCTGGAACAATCAGCAAGGTTGTGACTTATCGCAATGAGCTGAAAAACACCGTTCGTCTGTCATTCCGACACGATGCGTCCGGGATCGATATCGCAGAACTTCGCGCCGTGCTGAAACGCAAGGATGTGCGGGCCGCGGAGACATGGCTCTACAGGTGGACCAGAAGTTGAAATACACGCCGGTCGAACATCCGCTGGACATGCCGGTTCAGGACCTGAAGGAATGGTCTGGCGAGCCGGTGGTTCTGTCGCGCGCTCGTTCGACATTTTACGCCCGCGTCTTTGTCTTCGGCCTTACGGCCGTGCTTACCGGTGCCGGCACCTATGGCATGTATCAAGTCATCAGCCCGGTGAATGTCACGGCACTCCAGGTGTTTTTTGCCAGCGTTTTTGCGCTGACCTTTACGTGGATCTCTTTCGCCTGCGCCAGCGCTTGCCTGGGTTTTCTGGTGCTGCTGCGCAAGAACAAGGTTCAGCAGCCTCACCTCGCGCCGCATGCCCGCATGGGCCGAACGGCATTGCTCATGCCGGTTTACAACGAGGATCCCCAGCGCGTGTTTGCGGTGCTGGAACAGATGGGACGCGACCTATGCTGGCAGGGCGCATCGCGTCATTTCGACATCTTCGTCCTCAGCGACACCCGCAATTCCACCACGGCGCAGCAAGAAGAAAGTCTCGCCGTGGCCCTGCGGCGCACATTCGCCGGTGAAATGGGTGTGTTCTATCGCCGCCGCGCCGAGAACCACCATCGCAAGGCCGGCAACATCGCTGATTTCGTTACGCGATGGGGCGGCGCGTACGATCATATGGTCGTGCTCGATGCAGACAGTGAAATGCGGGCCGAAACACTGGTGACCATGGCCCGCGCCATGGCTGGCGACCGGAAGGCAGGTATCATCCAGACGCTGCCGCTGCTGCAGAACCGCTGGACGCCCTATGCGCGGATGACGCAATTCGCCGGTCGCGTCTATGGGCCGGTGGTGGCCGCGGGCCTGGCGTGCTGGCATGGCCGGGACGGGAACTATTGGGGCCACAATGCGATCATTCGCACGCGGGCCTTCGCCGAAGCAGCCGGCCTGCCGGAATTGAGCGGCCGCAAACCCTTCGGCGGGCATGTCCTCAGTCACGATTTCGTCGAGGCCGCATTGATGCGGCGCGCCGGTTGGGCGGTCTACATGCTGCCCTGGCTCGAGGGATCCTACGAAGAAACCCCGCCGTCGCTGATCGATCTTGCGGCGCGCGACAGGCGCTGGGCGCAAGGCAATCTTCAACATATCAAAATCGTCGGTGCCCGCGGCCTGCACTGGGTCAGCCGTGTTCACCTCCTCCAGGGCATCATGTCCTATCTGGCGTCGCCGCTGTGGCTGTTGCTGCTGGTTGCAGGCCTCGTGCTGGCCACGATCGCCCGCTACACGGAGCCCAACTATTTTCCCAACGGCTTCTCGCTCTTTCCTGCATGGCCGGTGTTCGATCCGCAATTGGCGCTGCAATTGCTGGGCGTCACGGCGGCCGTTCTCTATCTCCCGAAGCTTCTGGGGCTGACCCTTGCGCTCACAGACCGCAGCCTGCGCAAAGGCTGCGGCGGAGCAACGGGATTGTTCAAGAGTGTCGCCGCCGAGACCGTTTTGTCGATGCTTCTGTCGCCGGTGATGATGATGATCCAGACGCGTTTCGTGCTGGACGTATTGTTCGGACGGGACTCTGGCTGGAATGCACAAAATCGCAGCGAGGAAGCGCTGCCGTTCGCGGTCCCGCTCAGGCGCCACGCCCTGCATGTGCTGACAGGCCTGCTCTTTGGCGTCCTGTCCTTCACCATTTCCTGGCCGACGTTCTTCTGGTTCTTGCCGATCGTCATCGGCCTCGTCTCTGCACCTGTGGTGTCGTGGGCGACCGGCCTTCCCGCCCTGGGGCGCTGGATGTGGCGGGCCAATATCTTTCGCATTCCGGAGGAACAGCAGGCCGCGCCTGCTGCCGCCAACCTCGATGCCACCCCGGTTGTGGTGCTGGAAGCCGCCGAGTGAGGGTTTCGCCAAACCTTCACGTAATCGTCATACGACTGTTGAAAATCCTTTTTTTCGCCGTTTGATTCGGGCATTGAGCGCGCCATGTCTGCGCCCGATATCACACTCGACCGCCCGGCGGTTCCCACCCGCCTCAATACGTTCAACGCCACGGTGCTCAAACTGCTGGTGTCCTATTGTATTCTGCTGGCGGTGAGTGCCTTCCTTGGACGGTGGACGCCGGACTATCTGCACGGCCGCGATCTGTGGCACTTCACGATCTCCAGGATGGTCGTGCCGATGGTGATGCTGGGCGTCGCCGCCTCATTCATTCGGGTCGTTCCCGCCGCCCTGTTTACCGGTGCCGCCCTGCTCTTTGTCGGCACGATATCGGCCATCAAGCGGGAAGCAACGGGCGAGCCGTTTCAGGTCAGCGACATGTTCCTGGCCGGGCAGAGCCAGCACCTGCTGAACTATGTCGGATGGGACAAGTGGCTGATCGGAGCGGCCGTCGTTCCGGCGTCCTACTACAGCTTCACCAACTTCCGCTTCCGGCCCTGGAGCATTCCTCTTTTTGCGATCTGCGTCGGGCTGCTGTCCACCTACCGGCTGGAACCGGTCGTGAAATATATCCACGACAATTCCTATCGCATCGGAGTCGAGAACCTGACGTTCAGCCAGGCTGAAAGCGAGCGGATGAACGGGCTCGCGACGCATCTGTATTTTTCCACCGCAGGCCTGCGCCTCAAGACCTTCAGCGAGGCCGAGGTCAAGGCTGCTCTCGATGGGCTCGACACCGATCCGCCGGTTCCCGTGCGCACGGCACCGCTGCCCGATATTTATGTCGTGCTGGGCGAAGCATGGTGGCGTGACCCGACGGATGCAAAGTCACCGATCGACAAGCTCGTGAAAGCCGGTTTTGCCGAAGGCACCGGCATCTCGCCGGTCTATGGCGGCACGACGCCCAATGCCGAGTTTGAAGTTTTGACAGGCGTGCCCATCCGCAGCTTTCAGTCCGGCATCATTCCCTATCAGCACTACCTCGCCTATTTCAGCGAGCAGATGCGCAGCCTGCCGCGCCTGTTGGCGGAGCGCGGCTACCAGACACATGCCTTCCACAATTTCACGCCGCGGTTCTGGCTGCGCGATCAAGTCTATCCGCGCTTCGGCTTCGGCGGGTTCGACAGCATGGACGAGATGAAGGTGAGCATGCAGCCCAATGGCTGGCCCACCGATGAAGGCCTCTATGCGCAGTCTCTGAAATATTCCGACGAGGCCTCCCCACGGTTTCATTTCCTCGTCACCGTCCAGACGCATGGCCCCTTCAAGGAAGACAAGGACCACGACATCATCGACGGCAAGCCGCATCCCGGCATCACTGACTATCACACCCGTCTCGATGGCGCAGTTGACGACATGCTGGCCTTTGAGGCCGCACTCCGTGCCAAGGGCCGGCCTTTCGTGCTCCTGGCCTTCGGCGATCATTTGCCGGGCCTCAGATTGCATCAGTGGAAATCCGGCATGAAGAGCGAGAGCGATCCGCGCCTGCATCAGGCGCCAGTCCTGGTGGCCAGCAACAGCGAAGACACCAAGGCCTTGATCGAGCGGCTGCAAGGCCGTCCCTTCACTTGCTTCGCGCCTACGCTGGTGGACTTCCTGCAACTTGGCGTGACGGACCGCTATTTCCGGCACAAGGCGAAGCATTGCGCTGCAGAGACGTTGGCCACGGTGCCGCCTGAGCCGGTTATTCAGAACCAGCTGTTTTCGGCCCGGCCCCTGCCCTGACCTCAGAGCAACCGGCGCTCGCTTGAGCGCCGTCAACTTGCTCGATCACTTTGAAACTTGCGCATTTTTGTTTCGCAAGTGATTCCAGTTGCGTGCCCAATGCGCTGGCCATCACGCCACGATGCAGCGCGACCCACCGCGCTGTATCGCCGCCAGCAGCTCGCCCTCGGGCAGGCGGTCGGTGACCAGCGCCAGCCGTTCCGACCACGGACCGTAGACCGACAGCGAAGCGCGCTCGAATTTCGTGTGATCGGCAAGAACCATGGTTTCGTTCGAACGGCGCATCATGGCGCCATAGATCAGGCTGGGGCCTACGCCAGCATCGCTCGGACCTTCGGGCATCAGGCCACTGGCTCCCAAAAACGCCTTGCCGGCCCTATAACGCTGCAAGGCCTCGATGGTGTCGGGTCCGTGGATGAGGCCTTCGCGGCTGTCATACTGCCCCGGCAACATCAGCACCTTGTGGAAGGGATTGCTCGCCAGTGCGACGGCCACCGAGAAGGCGTGGGTGATGACGGTCAGGTGATCGCGCTCGGCGGCAAGCCGCCGGGCAAAAATCGTGGTCGTGGCCCCGCCGCCGATCATCAGGATATCATTTGCCTCGACGAGCCGCACGGCGGCGCCTGCAATACGCTCGCGCTCCTCGACCATCAATTTCTCACGTTCGGCGAGTGCCGGCTCGAACGCCACGGGGCGCATGGCGCCGCCGTAGGTGCGGTTGATCAGGCCGCGCTCGTCGAGTTCGGACAGATCGCGCCTTACCGTTTCGGTCGAGACACTCAGCAGCATGGCGAGTTCGTTGACACGCAAAGTCGGCGTGGCACGGAGTTCCGCCACGATGCGGGAATGGCGGTCGGATTTGTTGAGCTTCATCTGAGGCGCTGTCATCGGCCTATCCTAGAGCAACGTTCGTTGAGTCCGGAACAGTTGGAAGTTCGGGCACACCGGCGCCCGTCTTCACAGAACATTCGTCGATAATGGTCACATTTTGCCCGCTTGACAACATGATTATGTTGTGACTTGATAGGTAACAGTTGTCATGTCGGTCATTTTTTGACCGAGGGAGCAAAAATGTACGATTACGGCCTCTTCAAGTTCGAGTCGAAGCAGGATCTGTTCGACAAGGCCATCCGCTTCTGGAATCCGGACAAGACGAAGTTCTGGCAGAAGGCGGGTATCGATCTGGTCATCGACCGGCGCGAGGGCTATTTCCTCTACGACATGTCGGGCCGCCGCCTGATCGACCTCCACCTCAATGGCGGCACCTATAATTTTGGCCACCGCCATCCCGAATTGATCGAGACCCTGAAAGGCGCGCTCGACTACTTCGACATCGGCAACCACTGGTTCCCATCGGTTGCACGCGCGGCGCTGGCCGAGTCGCTCATCAACATTTCCCCTGGCATGAGCTACGCGGTGTTTGCACCAGGTGGTGCCGAGGCCGTGGACATCGCCATCAAGAGTGCGCGCTACGCCACCAAGCGCCGCAAGGTGGTATCGATCATCAAGGGCTATCACGGCCATTCCGGCCTGGCCGTGGCAACCGGCGACGACCGTTTCACCAAGATCTTCCTTGCTGACCAGCCCGACTCCTTTGCCCAGGTTCCCTTCAACGACATCGAAGCCATGGAACGCGCGCTGAAGGGCAACGATGTTGCGGCGGTGATCATCGAAACCATCCCCGCCACCTATGGCTTTCCCATGCCGAAAGACGGCTATCTCAACGCCTGCAAGGCGCTGTGCGAGAAGTATGGCGCGATGTACATCGCCGACGAGGTGCAGACCGGCCTCATGCGAACCGGCAAGATGTGGGGCTGGCAGGCCTATGGTGTCCAGCCGGACATCATGGTGACAGCCAAGGGCCTGTCAGGCGGCCTGTACCCGATCAGCGCCTGCCTGGTGAACGAGAAGGCGGGGGGCTGGCTGCACGAGGATGGCGCAGCGCATATTTCAACCTCCGGAGGCGCCGAGCTTGGCTGTGTGGTCGCCCACAAGGTGATCGAAATGCTGCTACGGCCGGAAGTCATTGCCAATGTTCAAACGGTCACCGATTACATGGCCGAAAGCATGCAGGAGATGATTGCCCGCCACGGCGACATCTTCACCGGTGTCCGGCAGAAGGGTGTGATCCTCGGGCTCGAGTTCAGCAATCATCCGGAAGGTGCCGTGTTCGTCTCGCGCGCACTCTATGAGCATGGCGTATGGGCAATCTTTTCATCGCTCGACAAGCGCGTGCTGCAATGGAAGCCGGGCGTTCTGCTCACCCAGGAAACCTGCCAGGACATCATGGATCGCTTCGATGCCGCCATGCCGCGTGCGCGCGAATTGCTGCATCAGGCAAAGAAGGCCGCTTGAACATGACCCAGCCCTTGATGAAAGTTCCGGACGCGCAATTCGAACGCGCCAAACTGATGCTGGACCGGGCCCGCTGGGCCGCCAGCCGCATGCAGAAACTGGACCGTGTTGCGATACGCCGCATTTGCGAGGCCGTTGGTAATGCCGGCCACGCCAAAGCGCAGCACTACGCCGAATGGGCGGTGCGCGAGACCGGCATGGGCGTCATCGAGCACAAGCGCATCAAGAACGAGGCCTGTTCCCGGGCGCTCGTCGAACTTTATGCCGGCGAGGATTTCATCAGCCCACGGATCGATGCGGCACGAAAGATTGTCGAGTTGCCCCGCCCGGCCGGCGTTGTCTTCGCGCTGATCCCGGTGACCAATCCGGTGGCGACCGTCTTCTTCAAGACGCTGCTGGCGCTGATGACGCGCAATGCCATCATTCTCTCTCCACATCCGCAAGCCAGGGCCTGCAGTGCCGATGCAGCGCGCCTTCTCGCCGAGGCCGCGAGAGCGGCGGGCGCTCCCGACGGCGCCATCCAGGTCATTGACGAACCCAATATTCCGCTGCTCGAAAAGCTGATGGCCGACGAGCGGGTCGACCTGATCATCGCCACAGGCGGCCCTTCCGTGGTGAAGGCCGCATACCGCTCCGGCAATCCGGCGCTTGGCGTCGGGCCCGGCAATGCGCCGGTGGTCGTCGATGACACAGCCGACATCCGGCTTGCCGCAAAGCGCATCGTCGCGTCGAAGAGCTTTGACAACTCCATTCTCTGCACCAATGAATCGACGGTGCTGGCCTTCGCCTCGATCGCCGACCGGCTTCTCGAGGCAATGAAGGCGGAGAAGGCCCACATCTGCACGGCCGAGGAAACGGCAAAGCTGCGCAATCTGCTGTTCACCGAAACCGGCTTCAACATTGCCATGATCGGCAAGGATGCAAGCGTCATCGCCAGGGAGGCCGGTTTCAATGCGCCCGGCGCAAAGATCCTTGTGACGCCCGTAGACCTCGTCCAGCCGGAAGAAAAACTGGTGCGTGAGAAGCTCTGCCCGGTCCTGGCTTTCGCAAGGGTCCAGACGATCGACCAGGCGATCTCCAGCGCCCGCTCGATGATGCGCAAATCCGGAAAGGGGCATTCTGCCGCGATCCACTCGAAATCTGAAGCCAATATCCTCGCCTTTGCCGCTGCCGTTCCCGCACTCCGGATCGCCGTCAACACGGGCTGCTCGCTTGGCGCGTCCGGATACGAAACCAACCTTGGCCCCTCGATGACCATCGGCACGGGCTTTGCTGGTGGCTCGTCGATCGGCGAAAATCTTACTCCACACCACCTCCTGCATTATGCCCGCATCGCCTACAACAAGGATGCGTCCGAGACGTTCGGCAATTTTGCGGGTCTTGATCCGCTGAACCTGCCGAAGCGCATCGCGCCCGTTGCCTCACTGGCTGTCGACAATTCCAATGACAGCGAATTGCGGCGTGAACTGCGGCGCATCATCCTCGAAGAACTCAAAGCGGTCATGGCAGCCTGATCAACCATGGCAACACTTCGCTCATACATCTTCATCGACCAGCTGCAGCCGCAGACCATGTGCTATCTGGGCTCGTGGATCCGTGGTTCGCTGCCGCGTTCCAACATGGCGGCGCAGGTCATCGAAGTCGCACCCGGCCTCGACATCGAAGCATTGACGGACGTGGCGCTGAAGGCGGCGGACGTGCAGGCCGGAATTCTCGTGGTCGAGCGGCAGTTCGGCTATCTCGAAATCCATTCGCGCGATGTGGCGGCGGTGAAGGCCGCAGCGGAGGCTGTGCTCGACGCGATGGGCATGACAGCAGACAAGGCCATGCGTCCCAAGATCCTGGCATCGAAGGTTGTCACACGGATCGACCCCAACCATGCCTTCCTCATCAACCGGAACAAGGGTGGATCGATGATCCTCGGCGGAGAGACGCTGTTCGTGCTCGAAACCGAGCCCGCCGCCTATGCCATTCTGGCCGCCAACGCAGCCGAAAAAGCGGCGACGATCAAGATCGTCGACTACCGCATGATCGGAGCGACAGGACGCCTCTATCTCTCGGGAACGGAGTCGGAAGTCCGCGCCGCCGCCACTGCCGCCCAAGCGGCGCTTGGAGTCTAACATGCCGCTGCAACCCGACATGGCCCAGGAACTCCGCAGCATGGTACGCGAGGTGCTGCGGGACGTGATGGCCACCCGTACGCAGCCTGCGGGGGCTGCAACCGAGGCCGTACGCATTGCCAATGATAGCGACCTGGCCGCGTTCGTCGCACGCATTGTCGAACCTGCAACCCTCGAGCGGATTAGGTCCGGCCACCTGCGTTTCACGCTTGGTGCTGGTACTGGCGCTGCCCTACCCTCTTTGCCGTCAGAGGTTCTCACCGGTGTCGTCACCGAGCAGAAGCTCGACAGGCTGGCAGGCGCGCGTACGCTTGTTCTCGGTCCGGGTGCAGTCTTGACACCGCTGGCGCGCGACAAGGCGCGCAAGCTTGGACTGAAACTTGAAAGGAGACGCTAGATGCTGAAGGCGACAGTGACGGGCCGCATCTGGTCCACTAAAAAGATTTCGGAAGTGCCTGCTGGCTCGATCCTCGAGGTCCAGATCGACGATTCAAACTCACGCCTCCTCGCCTTCGATCCGCTTGGCTGCGGCGAAGGCGAGAAGGTGATGATCGCAACGGGCTCCGTGGCTGCGGCCTGGTTCCCGGGAAAATCCCCGCCCATCGATGCGCTGATCATCGGCTCCATCGATGAAGCGGCCACCAAGAAATAGTCTGCAACGCTCACTACGGAGGACACCATGAGCAACGCAATCGGAATGATCGAAACCAAGGGTTACGTTGCCGCAATGGCGGCGGCTGACGCGATGGTGAAGGCGGCGAATGTGACCATCGTCGGCCGCGAACAGGTGGGAGATGGCCTGGTTGCCGTCATCATCAACGGCGACGTAGGTGCGGTGAAGGCCGCGACCGAAGCCGGAGCCGAAGTGGCGGGCCAGATCGGCACGCTGGTCTCGGTGCACGTGATCCCGCGTCCGCATGCCGACGTGTCGAAGCACTTCACGTCCGGTTCTTCAAAATAATCGCGGAACCAGACCGTGGCATCGCCGAGAGCGGCGGCAAAGGGTGAACTCCGGGTCTTTCTCACTGTAGAAGATCTGCAGCCGCAATTTGCCGCCTACATGGGAACACCGACGCGGGCGCGAGGCTATCCGCCAAGTGCCGGCCAGCATTCACTCATCATCGAGGTCGCACCCGGCCTGATGATCGAGCGGGTGATGGATCTGGCGCTGAAGGCCGACCCCGATCTGGAGCCTGGCATTCTGTTCGTCGAACGGCAGTTCGGCATTCTGGAGATCCACGGGAGCGACAAGGAGCGCTTGCTGGCGGCTGGCCGCGCCGTGCTGGCAGGCATCGGCTTGACCGAGGGCGACCAGCTGGCGCCGCGTATCCTGTTCACCGATGTGATCGAAAACATCGCCGACCAGCACGCCGTCATCATCAACCGGAACCGCCAGGCCTCGATGGTGATGCCGGGTGAGACTTTGCTCGTCTGCGAGATGGTTCCCGCACTTTATGCCGCCATCGCCGCGAACGCCGCCGAGAAGGCCGCACCACGGCTGACGCTCGTCGATGTGCAGATGATCGGCGCGGCGGGGCGCCTCTACATGTCCGGCACGACGGCGGATGTGGAACGGGGGCTTGCGGAGATCGAACGAGTTCTGGCAGGAATCGAAGGACGCAATTCCTGAAGGTGACCCCGTGAAAGACTTCGACGCACTAGCCCACGATGAGCAGCTGGCAATTCTTCTCGACGTGGCGCGCAGTGCCATCGGACGTTACGACCTGCCCTCCGGCGCTAGCGTCAGCATGCTGAATCTTTCGGAGAACGCGACCTACAAGGTCGAGGCGCCGGATGGGCGGCGCTGGGCTATGCGGATCCATCGCGACGGCTATCATTCGCGCACCGCCATTGCCTCCGAACTGGCCTGGCTGATGGACTTGCGCCAGACCGGCGTGGTGGCAACGCCTGTTCCGGTCAAAGGCCGCGACGGTGAGATCATTCAGGACGTCGATCATCCGCGCCTCCCACGGCCGCGGCATGTGGTGCTGTCGGAATGGGAGACGGGTGCCGAACCCGGCATTGGTGAAGACCTCTCGGAACCGTTTGAAGTGCTCGGTGAGGTCACCGCGCGCATGCATGTCCACGCGCGCCAGTGGAAGCGGCCGTCATGGTTCACGCGCCTCACCTGGGATTTCGAGACGGCGCTTGGCGAGGACAAGCCGCATTGGGGCCGCTGGCGCGACGGCGTCGGCATGGATGCGGCCAAGGAACGGCTGTTCGGTCGCACCGTCGATCTGATCGGCGCGCGGCTCAAGGCCTACGGCAAGGGGCCCGAACGCTTCGGCCTCATCCACTGCGATCTGCGCCTGGCCAATCTGCTCATCGACGGCAAGACCGTGAAGGCGATCGACTTCGACGATTGCGGCTTCGGCTGGTACATGTATGACGCCGCAACGCCGGTCTCATTCTACGAGCATGAGCCGCAGGTTCCTCACCTGATCGAATCCTGGAAGAAGGGCTACCGCAAGGTGCTGGCGCTGCCGAAGGCCGACGAGGATGAAATCCCCACCTTCATCATGCTCCGCCGCATCCTGCTTGTGGCGTGGGTCGCCTCGCACATCGAAGCGGAATTCCCGCGGTCGCTTGGCGCGGGCTTCACCGAGCAAACGACCGGTTTGTGCGAGGCCTATCTCCGCCGCTACGCCTGAGCCAGCGCCTCGAGGCTTTCGGGCAGGATCTGACCGCCATCGACGATGATCGTCTGTCCGGTCACGTAGGCTGCTTCCTTCGAGGCAAAATAGAGGGCGGCGTGGCCAATATCGTCAACGTGGCCCAACCGCTTCAACGGCACCGAGGCGGCCATGCTACGCTGATACTCTTCGCCCATCCCGGCAAGCCCTTCTGTGACGATATTGCCGGGCAGGACCGCGTTCACGGTAATGGCGTATTTCGCCAGTTCGATGCAGGCAGTGCGCATGAAGCCGAGCTGGCCAGCCTTTGTGGCGCCGTAGTGCGTCCAGCCCGGAAATCCGGTGACCGGGCCGGTGATCGAAGACGTCAGCACGATGCGGCCCTGATCAGATCTTTTGAGATACGGAATGGCGGCCTTCACCGAGTGGAAGGTGCCCTTGAGATTGGTGTCGTTCACCTCGTCCCATTGCTCGGACGTCATCTCCTCCAGCCGCGCCGGCGGAAAGATGCCGGCATTGGCGCAGAGCACGTCAAGGCCGCCATTGCGCGCGCTCACGTCCTGCATGGCCTTCTCCATGCTGGCAAGCGAAGTGACGTCACCCGAGAGGCCAAAGGCGCCATGGCCTATCTCCCTGGCCGCGGCCTCGGCCTGATCGGCATGCCGCGACAGGATGGCCACCTTGGCCCCGGCCTGCGCGAAGACGCGCGCGATGCCCTTGCCGATGCCTTTCGATCCGCCGGTGACGACGACCGAGCGTCCTTTCAGTGATTGCGTCATGTGTCTGCTCCCAGGTTCTGCACGTGAAATCTATTCTGCGGCCTTGGCGCGGCGGGTCGCGAGGATCAGGCCATAACCGCCGATCAGCAGGATCGCCGCGCCCACGGTCGACACGGTGCCGAGCACCGGAACGCCTGGCGTATATCCTGCCACCATCTTGGCATAGAGATATTCCGGCACCGTCGTGTCGGCGCCTGTGGTGAAGAGCGACAATGGGAAATTGCCCCATGAGAGCAGGAAGGCGAACAGCGCACCGGAGAACAGTCCGGGAAAGAGGACCGGAAGCGTTACTTCGCGCAAGACCTGCCAGCGCGATGCACCGAGATCAAAGGCTGCCTCTTCCAGAGCCGGATCGAAACTGTAGACCTGGATCGAAATGACGAGCGTCACCACCGGCACGATCCACACCAGATGCGCGAAGACCGCGGTCATCCAAGACAGGGGCAGGCCCAGCGTATTGAACCACAACAGCAGCGCCAGCCCCAGAACCGATTGCGGAAAGAAGATGGGCAGGAGAATGACCTTCTGATAGAGCGAGCGGCCCTTCCAGTCATAGCGCGCGAAAGCCATGGCGCCGAAAAAGGCGATCGCCACGGCGATCACCGTGACGCAGAGCGCAATGATGATGGACGTGGAGAGCAGCTGACGGATCTCGATTGAACTGAAGGTTTTATGCCACCACTCCAGCCCCCACTTCGAAATGGGAAACTGGAAATAGCGGCTCGCCGTCAGCGACGCGAGCGTGATGCAGATCGTCGGCAGATAAACGAAGACGATGACTGCGATGGTCCACACCGTGATGAGCGCGTGGCGCAGGCGCTGTTGCCGGTCTTGCATCGGCTATCTCCGCCCCAGGAACTTGTCGAGATCGAAGCGCCGCAGCGCCAGGATTACAAGAACACCGACCACCAGCATCAGCAGCACGGAAAGCGCGGCTCCCAATGGCCAATTCTGCGCGTAGGTGAAGGCGATCTCGATATCATGCGAAATCGGAATGACCTGTTGTCCGCCCAGAACCTTGGCCTCGGCGATTGCGCCGACGGCGAGGACAAATGTCAGCAGAAATCCGATGGTGATGCCAGGCATCGACAACGGCAGCTCGACTTCGGTGAAGACCTGCCAGCGCGAGGCTCCGAGATCGAACGCGGCATCGCGGGTTTCGTTCGGCACCATGCTGATGCCCAAGGTCATGGGAAAGAGCATGAAAGGCAAATAGACATAGACCATGCCGAAGATAATGGCCGGAAGCGTGAAGAGGATACTCTCGAGCTGCCAACCGAACATCGACTTCAAGGTGCCGAGCAAAACGCCATTCTTGATGAAGAAAAGCACCCAGCCATAGAGCCGGATGTTTTCGGACACAAAGAGCGGAATGGTGAAGAGCAGCGTGAGCAGTGTCGCCCATCGCCCGAAGACCCGCACCAGGCCATAGGCGACAGGGTAGCAAATCAACGCGAGCACCACGACGGCGATGAAGGCGAGACCGAGCGACCAGAGGAATGAAATGTAGCTGCTGCTCTCGAAGATCGTCCTATAGTTCTCGAGCGTCGGCGCGCCGCCAAAAGAAAAGCTGCGCGGCGGCATGAAACTGAACCAGATGACGGCGATGAGCGGTGCCGCGAACCCTGCGAGCAGGAACAGCACCACTGGAATTGCCGACCGTTCTCCGTGTCCAAGGCGCATGGCGTCAGTCCGTTACCAGGATGGCGTCGCCCGCATCCCAGCCGATCGTCACGTCGTCGTCGAGCTTGCCTTTGAATGCCTGCTGCCGGAGTTTCTCCACCGCGAACACGTTCCGGCCGACGCGCACCTGATACTGGATGCGTGAGCCAAGTACGTATTCATTGTAGACGCGGCCCGCCATGGCGTTGTCGGCCTCGCCTGCATTGGCCAGGAAACGAAGGAATTCCGGCCTGATGACGAGATGGCCCTGGGTGAAACCCGGCGGAATGGCCGGTGGCTTGAGGCGCGCACCCGTTTCGGCCACATGCAGCAGCCCATCCTTGGCCAAGGATACCGGCACGACATTCACATCACCGACAAACTCGGACACAAACCGCGTATTGGGAGCGGAGTAGATTTCATGCGGGCTCCCGACCTGAACGAGCTTGCCGGCCCGCATCACGCCAATGCGGTCGCTCATCACCATCGCTTCTTCAAGCGAATGGGTGATGTAAACGAAAGTCTTCTTCGTTTCGCGATGGATGTCCTTCAGCTCTTTCTCAAGCGTCTTTCTGAGCTTGTAGTCGATGGCAGACAGCGGCTCATCGAAGAAGAGGATTTGCGGATCGTAGGCCAGTGCGCGCGCCAAGGCCACGCGCTGACGCTCGCCACCTGAGCATTTCAGGACATTCTTGCCATAGTATGATTGCGGCAGGCGCAACAGGTCTATGAGCTGCAGGGCGCGCGCCTTGCGGGATTCAGGGGTTTCGCCCCTTATCTTCAAGGGGAATTCGATATTCTGCCCGACCGTCCGATGCGGGAACAGGGCCAAGGACTGGAATACCATGCAGGTCGGCCGCTTGTTGGCCGGCAGATCGTTGATGCGCTCGCCGCGCAGCAAAATGTCGCCGCTCGTCGGTGTGTCCATGCCGGCCAGCATGCGCAACATGGTCGTCTTGCCGGAACCCGAAGGTCCGACGATGGTGAAGAACTCGCCTTCCGCAATATCGAGATCGATCGAATCGACAGCAGCATGTGGCCCGAACATCTTGCGAACCGATTTCAGCGACAGGATCGGCAGTGATTGCATCATCCTCTGCGAGGCCTTTCAATAAACGTGCAACCCCCGCACGGAGGTTGCAGGGGTTGCGGTCGTGGCAATGTGATCAGCCGCCGGAGGCTTCACGCTTGGCTGCCGTCATGATGTCGAGCAGCTTGTCGTAGTCCGGAACGATGTCATACTCGGCGCAGCCGGCCATCTCCTGTTCAAGACTGTCCCACTGGATTGCATCCAGCTCTTCCTTGGTGAAGAGGCTGAAGCAATCCGGGTTGCCCATCTGGGCAACGGGATTGAACGTACCTTCCGCGAAAGCCACCTTGTGGGCCACATCCGGAGCCTGGACATATTCGAGGAACTGGTCGGCAAGCGGCGACAGATCCGGGTTGTTGACCTGTGAGGTCACCTCGATCCACGAGATGCCGCCCTTTCCTCCGGCCATCGGGCCCGACTTTGGCGTGATGCCGCGGATTTCGGGATGGCCGTCAGCGCGTGCGGGCGAGGCCGAATACGTGCCGCCCGTCAGGTGGAAGTCAATCTCACCCGCCACGAGTGACTGGTTCATCGTGGCGATATCACCCACCACCTTGGCACCCTTGAACACGCGCTTTGCCGTCTCGGTGAATTTCGCCACCTCCTCGTCGCTGTGCATCTTGAACGGATCGAAACCGGCGATGCAGCAAAGACAGAAGACGTTCCAGTCATCGGATTCGAGGATGCCGTATTTCTTGTCGTTGGCCGGATCGTTCCACAGGTTCCAGCCCTGGTCTTCCGCCGTCGCCCGGCTCACCTTGTCGGTGTTGACCACAAAGCTATAGGGCCCAAAACGCTGGACCATGCCGAGCAGTTCGGCGCCCGCGTCGTCCATGGCCCATTTGTAGGGCGCCTTGAACGCCGGCATCATCTTGTCGAAATAGGGTTCGAATTTCGCCCGGTCGAGCGGCTTGATGAGCTTTTCCGGGGCCATGATCTTGCGAGCCCACGGATTATTGACGTTGATGAGATCCCAGACATTGGTTTCACCGGCGCGCAGCCGGTTGATCATCGTCGGATCGTTGGTGAGCGATTCGGCCTTCACCGTGGCGCCGGTCGACGTGCGGAACGGATCGAGCACCTGCGCCGAGTTGTAACCCTCCCAGCACAGGATGTTCAGTTCCTTGTCGCGAGCGGCAAAGGCCGCGCCGGGCATTGCAGTCGCTGCGCCCGAGAATGCGGCCGCCCAGAGCGCCGACTGTTGCATGAAGTTTCGGCGTGACATCCTGCTGCTGTTGGCCATGTCTCACTCCCTGTGATTTTGTCGTGTGGCTTCCTGTTGGAAGTTCCACACGGAATTCAGCACTATTTTTTTCCGAGAGTAAAGGGGCCAGACCCGTCAAACTTGCCTACGCAGATCTGATATAGGTCTCGACATCACTGCTCGACATGACGTGGCAATAGATCATGTTGATGATTTCGAGTTCCTTCGTGTGCAGATCATCTGTTGCTGCTGCGCAGCAATCGTCCAGCACGATGACCTGATAACTTTCATCCGCCAGGCTGCGCACCGTCGAGGAGACACACTGGTCGGTGAATATCCCGCAGCAGATCACGGTCCTGATGCCGAGATTATGCAATATCAGCCGCAAATTTGTGCCGGTCAGTGCTGAATCTGTCGTCTTGGTGACGACGATTTCATCACCCACAGGCTGAAGGGACGGGACAAGCTGCGAAGGATACTCGTCCTTCGGCAGAAGGAGATTGTTCCAGCCCGGCATCTTCTGCGACAGCGAGCGGTCGCGGCCATCCCTGGTGTGACATGCGATGCGGGCAAACAGGCACTCGATGCCTTGACGCCGCGCCAGGTCCAACATTCTAGCGGTATTGGGAATGACCGACCTGTGCATGCGATCATGAAACGGTGTCCACATGTCGTAACGGCGGACGTCGTCGCCAGAAAGATTGGAGCGGGCAGGACGCTCCAGATAAGTGTTCTGAACATCGATCACCAGCAGAGCTGTCTGCTGCGGCAGCAGCACGGGATCCTCAGGCTCGGGTGCTCCGAGATAATAGAGCGAGCGATAGTTGGTCTTCCAGCTCATGCTGTCTCCTAGAAACGATAGGTATAGAGTCCGCGTTCGTCGTAGGTCGCAGCAGCTTCCTCGATAAACGCCGCGATCCGCGTGGCGCCAAACTCCTCGCGAAACCGCCGCGCACAGTCGAGCAATTGCTGTTTGGAACTCGCCCGGCCGGGCCTCAGCAACTCATAGGCCGCCATGATCACATCCTGTGGCACGTTCACGAGTTCGGATGCGCGTTCGAAGTTGAGTGCCAGTGTCGGCCGGCCAGCATCCCGCGCAATCTCGGCTTGCGCCGACAAGGCCGCTGGCGTGATCCGAAGATCCTCCATGGTCACTTCGCCCGACAAGACGGCATCAAGGGTGATGTCGGCAAGGGACTTCCCTCTTTGTCCGATCACGGCTTCTGGCTGCGTTTCGGCCATCGGATAGTCTGAACGGCGGCGGCTCATGCGTGCGATCCTGTGAATGCGACCTCAACCAGCTGGGGTGCTGCCCCCTCCTCCACGATCCCGGTCTCTATGGCATAGATTATGGCAACGCGGGCATGATGGCGCGAGCCCATGGCTTCGCCCCGCTGCGGAACGACGACGGGCTCCGGCATTTCGCCCAAGGCATAGGCCGCCGCATTGCCGCCCAGTCCGCGGTAATGTTCGACGCTGGTAATCGGGGCGTTGGAGAAGAGTTCGAGATTGTTGTGCGGCAGCCTGCCCCGTTGATGAATCACCGCCGTTCCCTTCGCCTGAATGCCGATGCCAATGCCCGAACCTGCGAGCTGCGCGGCTGACAGGCCAAGGAAAGACGTATCCGCCGTGTGACGGAAGCGCACAACGCGGGGATTGAGTCCACGTTTGCGAATGGCATCGAGCATCACGCGCAGCACCTCCGACAGTGCGTGACCAGCCGTCGTCTGAAAGATCTTCAGACCGAAGGCTGGGCTGATGCCAATCACGACGTCCTTCGGATCGTCAGACGGCGATGCGATACCCGTTGTCCGGTAGCGAATGCGCCGCGCCTCGTCTCTTTCGTGCATCGCTTCCGAGCGCAGCACTTCCTTCTGGTCGAGCACATCGCGGATATTGTTGAGTTCAAGCCGCCGCGCTTCCGAAACGCGATAGCCCGATCCTGGTCCCAGATAATCGTTGGAATCATTGATGGCGCTGATGATGCGGCCGCCGCGGATCATCGCCGAGGTCTGAAGGTAGTCGCCCGAGACGCGCAGCTTCACGACATTCAGCAAATTCTCCGCTTCTTGCCGGAAGCCGCGCTTGCTCAGCGCCTTGATCACGTCGATGACGGTGATGCCTCTGGCCTTGATCGCTTCGCTGATCAGCGCCACGTCGCGCGGCATGAAACTGCGCGTATCGTCGGAGCCTGACGCCACTGTGACGCTGGCCTTCATCTCCTCCGTCGGCGCGGCAAGGCCCAGTTCCTCGAAAACGGCGGACACCGCGTCGACGGCGCGCCGCCTGAGATCCAGTGCGCGTTCCTCGGGAAGCGGCGTCAGGCCACCGTCGGCCTCGAAGTCGCGCTGCAGAACCAGATAGTCCTCGAGCTCCTCGCCATTGAGAAGCGAGGGATTGAACGAGTTGTCGTATTTCAAAATGGACCCAAAGCCTGAACAGATGAGATCCGATCCCGCCACGAGAAACGGCATGATCTTGGCACCGACACGAATTTCGGATTCGGTCGAGCGCGCATCATTGCCGGACGCGCATTCGAGATCGAGCCACACAGCGATGAGGTTCTCCGCCATCAGCTCGCGCACGCCGCCCGGCACCGTGGCGGTGAGCGGCGCGCCATCGATGCCGCCGTTCTGCGTGCCCTGGACGCCCATGCCACGTTGCAGGCAAAGGCAGCGCGCCTCGAGATAGAGAAGTGACTTTGATTCATGAAAGCCCATCAAAAGCTCGGACCCGGCTCCACTCGTGCAGCGCATCTTGATGCCGCGCGAGGCGTAGGCGGCGGCCAGAAAGGCTTTCGACCATGGCGTGTCGTCACCGTCGACAAAAGTCTTCTCCGTGCCGTAGACCGAGACCGTCTCGGCATATGAGGTGAAACCGGCCATGCCGATGCGGAGTTCCTCGGCCTCTTCGCTCGAACACTGGAACAGCGTTCCCCAGCGGCCGACTGCACCGCCCACCGCACAAGCCAGAGCATTGGCCCAGGCATTGCGCGACACCCGCATGGTGGTCTCGATTTCGTCAAAACCGAAGGCGACCGCGGTGGCCGCATCGGCCGCAAGCTGCAATGGATCATCCTTGGCATTGGTGACATGGGCCTGATTGCCCGGCGTCTTGCGCGCCCGCATCTTGGAATAGGCAAAGGCAATTTCCAGCGCGTTCAGATGAGAAACGACCTGCGCCAGCTTGGCTGGCGTCATGCCATGCGCCAGGCGCACGAGCGTCTCGCGCGGTACGTTCATGTCGACCAGCATCCGGGCAACCTGGCCTGAGTCCATGGCCATTGCCTCAGGCGCGATGTTGATATCGATATGATGGCGCGCGATGAAGCGGTCGATCATGTCGAAGTCATGTTCGAGAACGCCATCGAGCGAGATCACGCGTCCGTCGGCTATGCCAATCGCGGGTTTGGGATCTGCGGGACTGGAGAAGGCTGAGAAGCCGTTGGTGGCATCTTCCGCTGCAAAGCGGTCGAGCCGCAAGGGGCGCTCGTCCCAGTCGGCGTAACGCTTCCAGCGGTTCGGCGTTGTCATCGCGCGGGCCTCCCTTTTGCAGCCAAGCTACTGGAGAGTCGCGCAGGAGACAAATGTTCTCGATGAATGGATCGCCGGCTAGCGCCAGCCCTCAGTCATGCAGGGACCTCGATACCGGCTCGCCCACGGTGAAGCCGCGAAACGTCACCTCGAATGCCTCCCGGGTTGGCGAGCAGCACATCACGCCGACGCTGACGCGTTCACTCTTCGGAAAACATGCCAGCCGGGCCGACGTCCAACGCCCGGTCTCCTGATCGAGATACTGCACACGAATGGCTTCGGCGTGGCGGGTCATCCTGATCCTGATGGTGCCATTGTCGGCGCGTACGCGCATCTGCGACCAATCGGAGTTGTCGTTGGTGACGACCACCGAGAAGTGCATCGCGCCGTCGGTGTATTCGATACCGGCCTTGATCCAGTGGCTCTCGCTCAGACGGATCATCAGTCCGGCCTGGTCATACAACTCGCGGAAATCTCCGGAGATCGTCACTTCGGCGCTGAAGTCTCCCGCGACGGATTTGTGGAAGAAGTGACCGGTATCGCGCCAGAACCCATAGTAGGTGCCGCGCCAGAAATCGGTCTCCCTGCCGGTACGGACAACAAGTTCGTCACCGCGATCATCGGCGAAGGGCGGTTCGTTCAGCCAGGTCAGGCCGGAGAACATTGTCATTGCCGATATATCCCCGGATTTGCCACGGCCGACTCTCACAGTTCCGGCGGCGGGATGGCGCCCTTGCGCTCGACGATCAGCCGATAGGCATCGGGCTCGCGGTGCTTGGCAAAATTAAAAATGGTTTCGCGGTAGCGCTTGCCAAGATCGAGGTCGCAGGCGGCGGTGATGACCTCGTCGCCAAGCGACACCGCCTGTGCGACGATTTCGCCGGAGGGTGCGATGATCACGCTCTGTCCGACCATGCGCGATCCCTCCTCGGTGCCGCACTTGGCGGTGCCGACGACCCAGGTCGAATTCTGATAGGCACCCGCCTGCATCGACAGATGATTGTGGAAGCTTGTGAGTCCATCGATGTCGGCGTGGCCGGTATGGTCGAGCGGCGTGTTGTAGCCCAGCATCACCATTTCAACGCCCTGCAGTCCCATGACGCGATACGTCTCGGGCCAGCGGCGGTCATTGCAGATGCACATGCCCATCACGCCGCCGAATCCGCGCCAGACTCCGAAGCCCAGATTGCCGGGCTCGAAGTAGCGCTTTTCGAGATGCTGATGGGCGCGATTGGATTGCGGCTCGGCATGGCCGGGAAGATGCACCTTGCGGTACTTGCCGATGATTTCGCCACTGCGATTGACCAGGATTGAGGTATTGAAACGGCGCTTGCGGCCGTCTTCGACCACCAGTTCCGCAAAGCCCAGATAGAATCCGATGCCGAGCTTCTTGGCCTCGTCGAATAGCGGCTGTGTTGCCGGGCCCGGCATCTCGCGTTCATAGTAACTGTCGAGTTCGGCCTCGTCCTCAATCAGCCAGCGCGGGAAGAATGTGGTGAGCGCCATCTCGGTGAAGACGACGAGTTCGGCGCCGCGCTCCCTGGCCTGCCGCATCATGGCAATCAGACGAGCGACCGTTTCCTTTCGCGACTCGGATTTCGCGATCGGGCCCATTTGAGCGGCGGCCGTGTGAACAATCCGTGGCATGAGGTCCTCCTATTCGACAAGCGATCAGAATCGAACCCTATCATCGTGGCAGACGATGGAAGAGCGCAAGCCGGGGGATTATGTCAGCCGCGCTTGGCGAGGGCCTCAAAAACGCTGGCCACGGCTTCCGCGCCGGGGTCGACCACCCCCGACAGATTGGCCTTCGAGACGTAACTGGCGCGCCCGGCTCTGGCCCGCTGCATCCCCGCCGTTGCATTTGCTCCGGCGCGCGCCGCGGCGGCCGCAGCGCTCAGCGGTTTTCCTGCGGCCAGCGCGGCAAGTGCCGGTTCGAGTGCATCGATCATCGTCCGGTCACCGGGCTTGGCGCCGCCATATTCCATCATCTTGGTCAAGCCGGCTTGAAGCGCCTCGGGCCATGACTTGCCATCGGCAACGGCGGTTCCTGCCGCGGCAAAGAAAATGGCGAGCAGCACGCCGCTCGAGCCGCCCATGGTCTTTTGCAGCGTCTCGCTCACCGCATTGAAGAACGCGTCATGGCGGGCAAGCGGCAATTGCGCCAGGCCGGCCTTGAGGCCTCGTGCGGCGGCCGCCATCGTCGAACCAGTATCGCCGTCACCAATCTTCGCATCGAGTTCATTGAGCCGCGCCTCATTGGCAACGAGCGTGGCGCAGATCGATTCCGCCAGTGCCTGCAGGCCGGCATTGCGGCTGGCCTTCACGCGTGCCGCCTTCAGTTCCTTCGGAAGCTTGACGATCGCAGGCTTGATGTTGGGGCGAGCGCCCGGCCATGCGTAGGGGCCAACGGGAGCGTTGAGGGCAATTTCAAGTTCCGGGGTCAGCGGCAGCAGCGACGCCGATAGTCCGTGCATATCAAGCGACGTCATCAGCGGCGCCGGACCGACGACCAGCTTGATCTTCTTGCCGGCGGCAGTCGACATCAATTCATGCGCAATGACATTCATTTCCAACGGTGTTGCGGAACCGAGATTGTTGAGCAGCAGCGCATATGAGCGCGCGGGCTTCGCGTGTTCGAACAGCCGCTGCGACAGCAACGCGGCAGTTTGACGGGCTCCCTTGAAATCGATGAGGTCCACGCCCGGTTCGCCGTGAATGCCAAGCCCAAGTTCGGCCTTGCCTTCGGGAACGCGGTCTTCGAGCGTATTTCCCGGCACGGTGCAGGAGCTCAGCGAGATGCCGAGCGAGACAACGGATGAGGCAACCCGGCGGGCAACATCGGCAACCTGCGCGAGCTTGGCGCCCTTGGCTGCGTAGTAGCCAGCAATCTTGTGGACGAGCAGCGTGCCCGCCACACCACGCGGCTGGTTGATATCCGGCAAGGCGATATCATCGGCGACGATCACCATCTCGACGCGCTTGCCCAGCGCCCGCGCCTTCTCCGCCGCGAGGCCAAAGTTGAGGCGGTCGCCAGTGTAGTTCTTGACGATCAGCAGGCAGCCGCCCTTGCCGGTGACTGCCATGATACCTGCCAGCACGGCATCGACGCTCGGCGATGCGAACACTTCTCCGCAAACCGCAGCCGTCAACATGCCCTTGCCGACGAAACCGGCATGGGCCGGCTCATGCCCGGAACCACCACCCGAGACGATCGCCACTCGCGAAGGATTGTGATCGGTGCGTACCACGACCTTGATATCGGGATAGCCATCGAGGCGCGCCAGTGACGCATCGCCGGACGCACGCAGCATGCCATCAATCGCCTCGGTGACGAGGTTCTCCCTTGCGTTGATGAACTGCGCCATATCGCTTCTCTCCTGATTATTGCCGTTCCGGAACCGGACAGGCTTTTAGCTGAACATGTTGCCGCCGTCGACGCCACAGGTGCGGGCGGGTTCGCGTGCCGATGACGATGTTCGTCATCCTGGCTTGCCGCGAAAGCATTAGGAGCGCTTGCGCCTGGCTTTCGGCTGTCCTGACACCGGTCCATGCCGCGACGGCGCCTTCGCCTCGGACATCTTGCCGACGGCGCCGGCCTCCACCGTCACCTTGACGACATCAGTCCGCACCCAGGACGTATAGTAGTCGAAGGGCTCTCGATCCTTGTTCCAGGATATCGATGTCACCAGGAGCAGTGGTGACCCCGGCGGCACGTCCAGGATCGCCGCAATTTCAGGCGGCGCATGAACGGCCTCGACGCTGCGGCGCGCGCCGAAGATGTCGTAGCCCGCCTGCCGCAGAACCCGGTTCAACGATCCCTCCGGTTCCATGGCACTGCTGCCGAGAATGATCTTTTCCAGTTCGGGAAGCAGATAGTTGACCGAGTAGAGCGCCACCTTTCCGTCCAGCCGCCGGACGCGCCTCAATAGAAATCCTGCCTCGCCATTGGCCAAATGCAGCGCTTCCGCCGGGGCTCCGGCAAATGTCGTCAGCCGCGCCTCCAGAACGGTGGTTTCAACCTTGCGCTGATTGTCGTCGACCTCGCCCTCGAAGAATCCTTCCGCAACCTGCAAGACCCAGCCCGATGGTTCCGAGTCGATCACAAAGGCGCCGCGCCGTGGAATCATCTTGATGCGCCCCTTGCTTTCCAGGGTGCGAAGCGTCTCCCTGACCGTCGAACGTGCAAGGTCGAAACGGCGGCAGAAATCGCTCTCTGCCGGGAGCCGGTCGCCGACGGAATAGTCGCCCTTGTCGATCGCCTCCTCGACGATCTTCGACAGTTGAAGATAGAAGGGTTCAGGGGAGAGCCTGTCAATGTCACGCATCATGCGCGCAGTTCGATCTGTCACAGCCGCCCCCGGAGGCGCCCGCACACCGCAATATGGTTCACGTCGGGGTCACGGTCATGCCCGATGGCGCGGCATGCCGGATGTTCACCAGACAGAATAACCACCATCGGCGAGGATCACCGAGCCCGTCAAAAAACTTGAGGCCGGAGATGCAAGGAAGAGGACAACGGCGGCAATCTCATCGGCCTCGCCGACGCGCTTCATCGGCGTGTTCTCCATCCATACCGGGAAATAATCCGGATTGCTGAAACCGCCGCGCGACATGACGGTGTTGATGTAGCCCGGCGCCACCGAATTGACGCGCACGCCGCGCGCGGCCCATTCCCCGGCCAATGACTTCGTCAGGTGATGGACGCCGGCTTTCGATGCATTGTATTGCGCCTGCTCCTGCGGCTTGTTGGAGATTGCTCCGGACATCGATCCGATGGTTACGATGGAGCCGCCGCCTTGCGCCAGCATATGCTTGCCGAAAGCCCTGCAGCACCAGAACACGCCGTTCAGGTTGACGTCGATGACCTTCAGCCAGACATCGTCCGGCATGTCTTCGCCCGGGGAGCGCGGAAGGGCGATGCCCGCATTGGCGACCAGAATGTTGACAGGCCCAAAACGCCGGTTGACGTCGTCGGCGGCACGGGTAACGTCGGCAGGCCTGGTGACATCGAGCAGGACGGTCTCGACCACATAGCCCTTCGCAGCCATCTCATTCCGCCCCGCGTCCAGGATCAGCGGATCCATATCCGAGATGATGACTCGTGCGCCATGTTCAGACAGAGCCTCGGCAGCTGCGAGGCCCATGCCGCGGCCACCGCCGGTGATGAACGCGGTTGAGCCCGTCAGGTCAAATTTCTCGCGATACATGCTCTTGTCCCTTCCGCGCCGATGAACCCTTGGCTACTCATTTCACCATCTGGCAGCAATGGTATGCAAGACGGCCCTGGGTCGACACCCGATCGTTGGTGCAGTTTTGTACGTACAATACATTCCACAACCCTTGCAGATTGACAAGTCGGATCGCCGAAGTGAATGCTCGGCGGCTGCGTGGTTGCCGCTTCACCCGGCGACATCGATATTCTGGTTGAAACCCGGAGAATGCCTGTTATTGTACGTACAAGACGTACAAACTGAATTCTTCCGATTGGTGCGGGACGCGTTCGCGCCAGCAACGACAACCCTGGCTTCCCAGCCCGGGACTTCGACAGCACGGCCGCGGGCCAATCCATCAAGACCCTGCAGCAATTCAACCGCTAACCTTGATCCAGGAGATCACAATGGCAAATCGATATTCCACGAACTACCGCATGAACCGGGTGTTCCGCGAGGACCGCGCGGCCCTCGTCGTACCGATCGATCATGGTCTGGTGTGGGGCCGCGTTCCGGCATTGGAAACACCCGTCACGGTCATGCGCCGCTTTATCGCTGAGGACATCACCGGCTTCATGGTCTCGACCGGCATCGTCAAGCAGTCGGAAGTCGATCTCGCGAAGGCCCCTGCCCTTGCGCGCATTCTGGCGATCGATGCCTTCTGGCCGACCAGCGCTCCCAGCACCGGAACCGGCGCCATGGTGGCGAGTGTCGAAGACGCCGTACGCCTCGGTGTCGATTGCGTGAAGATGCTGATGCCGTGGAACGTCACCGATGCCGAGAAGGTTCTCTACTGCAAGCGCATCGGCCAGGTCGTCTCCGAGGCCTCGAAGTGGCATATGCCGGTGATGATGGAACCGGTTTTCCTCAACGTGCCGCGCAGCCCGGAAATCATCGAAGCCGAACTCGAAGTCGCCCGCGTCTGCTATGACCTTGGTGCCGATATCATCAAGATCACCTTCCCCGGTGCGGATGCCACCGCCAAGCTTTGCGCCGAACTGGATATCCCGATTGTCGTTGCCGGCGGACCGAAGACCGGAGATGCCAAGTCAACGGTGCGCGATATCAGCGACTGCATCCAGGCGGGCGCGCAAGGCGTTGTGGTGGGCCGCAAGATCTGGCAGCGCCCGGCCGAGGAAGCGTCCGACATGATCAAGGAAATCGCCGCTATCACCCGGAAGAACTATCGGCGCCGCTGGTAGTCAACACCGCCGGGCAATCAACAATGAGCACCGGCCACCTCGGAAACACCCGAGGTGACCGGACATAACGAGAAAGAGCGCGCCTGGCCCTTCGGGCCGGTCAGCCCTTGTGCGGCTTGGCTGCAAACTTCTTGCCCTTGGCTTCGTTGAAGCGGCGCGCGTGCTTGGCCTTTGCGCCCGACTTGGGCTTGCCGTCCGCCTTGTCCTTCTTCCAGCCTTCCTTGTTCCAGGCCGGCTTGGACTTGTAAGGTTTGCTGGATGGCGTCATATGCGCGTCCGCCGCCGGGCCGGCATCGAGCTTTTCGCCCCTGTCGCTGCGGATCTTGTATTTTGGGGCACCGCTGGCCTTTGGAGCAAATCCCGCAGACCTCGTTTCCTGAGGCATTTCAACCGAGGGCGTGATGGTGACGCCTTTTTCGCCGCTGCCATCACGGGCGATCTTGGCGGCAAACCCCGCCGCCTTTTCGGCCGAGATCTCAAAGCGGGTTTCGTCGTCGAATATCTTGATCGAACCGACATCACGCCGCGTGATGCCGCCTGCCTTGCAGATCATCGGCAGTATCCATTTCGGATCGGCGCGTTCCTTGCGGCCGCGAGAAAGCGAGAACCACGCCGCTCCGGTCATGTCCACGCGTTCCGCCCGTGGGCTGAACCCACCGGCAGCCGCGTCGTCGCCGCGTCCGCGCTCTCGGACCTTGCCGGTCCGCACCGGAACCGGCGTCTCGGAGATATCTTCAGGCACCAGCCGCATGGCGACCTGCTGGCGCACATAGGCGGCGGCCAATTGCTCGGGCGACATGCGCGCCAGCAACTCGGCCACGAGTCCTGCCTCGGTCTCATCCGGCGGCAGCGTCGCTATGGCCGCCTGGAGGATGTGCTCGCGATTGCGCGCGTCGATCTCGGCTGCCGTCGGTGCCCCTCGCGTCGTGGCTTGGGCATTCGCGAGATCGAGTACACGTTGTGCTGCTGCGTAGCGGCGCACCGGCACGATCAGCACGCACACGCCCTTGCGGCCCGCCCGGCCGGTACGGCCCGAGCGGTGCAGCAGAATGTCGGGGTTGGTGGGCACATCCGCATGAATAACGAGATCGAGGTTCGGCAAGTCGATGCCGCGCGCCGCCACGTCGGTTGCCACGCACACGCGTGCACGCCCGTCGCGCATGGACTGGAGCGCGTTGGTCCGCTCGGACTGCGAGAGTTCACCCGACAGCGCGACGACGGTAAAGCCGCGCTCCGACAATTGCGCCGTCAGATGTTTCACTGCCTCGCGGGTGTGGCAGAATACGATGGCGCTGCCACTGTCGAAATACAGCAACGTGTTAATGATGGCATTCTCGCGCTCGTGCGATTGCGCCACCACCATCTGGTAGTCGATATCGGCATGGCGCTGAGTGGATGCCGTGGCTGCCAGCCGGACGGCATCGCGCTGATAGGTCTTGGCGAGATGTGCGATGGTCTTCGGCACCGTGGCCGAAAACATCAGCGTGCGCCGCTCTCCGGGCGCCGCGGCCAGAATGAACTCGAGGTCCTCACGAAATCCCAGGTCGAGCATTTCGTCGGCTTCATCAAGCACGACGGCGCGCAGGCTGGACAAGTCGAGGGAGCCTCTGGTGATGTGATCGCGCAACCGGCCGGGCGTTCCCACCACAATATGGGCGCCGCGCTCCAGCGCGCGGCGCTCCTTGCGCATGTCCATGCCACCGACGCAAGAGGCAGTGGTTACGCCGGCATCGGCGTAGAGCCAGCGGAATTCACGTTCGACCTGGAGTGCGAGTTCGCGCGTCGGCGCAATGATGAGCCCCAGAGGACGTTCGGCCGGTCCAAAAATCTGTTCCTCGCCCATCAGCGTCGGCGCGATGGCGAGACCGAAGGCAACGGTCTTGCCAGATCCGGTCTGCGCGGAAACCAGCAGGTCCTTGTCTTTCGCTGTGTCAGCAAGCACGGCAATCTGTACTGGCGTCAGGGTCGCATAACCCTGCCTGGCCAGGGCAGAAGCCAGTGCTGGCTGAATGGCGGCCATCGTGTTTTCGGTATCAGTAGTCATAAGCAAATCGCCTTGTGCAACACGCGGGAAGTTCTCCGGCGCATAATCCGCCTGAAATTCCCGGGTTGTTTCTCCCGTCGTGGACAATGGCACACAAGGACAATGGACCTGTGGCCGATGAAATCGCCACGCTGGATTGAATTGCCATCCGGTCCAGGGGGATTGGCGTTCGCATCGCTGATGACAATGCGGGGTCAATACCACATTCTTTCGCATTGCACCATAAACCGAATTGACGCGATATCAGGGATGCCCACAGCACATCGCTGGATTGGGCCCGCATGCATCCGCACAAGTTGTCTTAGGGTTACATCCTCAGCGATCATCACGCATCGATCCGGTATCGCTGTGCAAAGGCCCAACCTTTCGGGATTGCCACTCCTGCAACTTCGCGCCACTATAACCGGCAACGTGGATCATCCAAGAAACCACGCAAGGGAGTGAAATACCATGAAGCTTAGAAGTCTCGGGATCTTGTTTGCGTCCGCCTTGTCGATTGCCGCGGGCGTGATGCCGGCCAACGCCGAGAAGATCGTGATTTCGAACTGGGACGGCTACATGCCGAAAGACATGGCCGAGAAGTTCAAGGCCGAAACAGGCATCGACCTTGAAGTTGCGGTGCATGCAACCAACGAAGAAATCATGGGCAAGGTCACGGCGTCGGGCGGCCAGGGATTCGACGTGCTTTTCGTCTCATCGCCGTTTGCCGAAGCGCTGAACCAGCTGGGACTGCTATCCCCCATCGACGCGGCCAAGATTCCCAACCTGTCCAATCTCTACCCGGAAGCCACGCAACTGAAGCATGATCCGGGCAACACGTTCTCTGTTCCCTATTCATGGGGCACCACCGGCCTGTGCTACCGCTCAGACCTGGTCAAGGCCGAGCCGACGAGTTGGAACGACCTGCTCAATCCGTCTGACGATCTCAAAGGCAAGATCACCATGCTGGCGACCGACCGCTGGCTGATGGCGGCAGGCTTTCTCGCCAATGGCATGTCGGTGAATACCACCGATCAGGCCAGTCTCGACAAGGTGCGCGACCAGCTGGTGGCCACGAAGAAGTCTCTCCTCGCCTATGATGACACGACCTTCTATTCCAAGCTCGTATCGGGCGAGGCATCCCTGGTCCATGCGTGGGATGGCTGGTGCAACTATGGCATCGCCGAAAACGACAAGATCAAGTACGTGGTGCCGAAGGAAGGGTCCGACCTGTGGGTCGATACGATGGTGATCACCAAGGCTTCCGCAAATCCGGAAGGTGCAGCCAAGTTCATCAACTTCGTGCTGAAGGCCGAAAACGGCAAATGGGTTGCCGAGAACATCATGTACAAGACGCCAAACAAGGCCGGTATGGATTCGCTCGACAAGGCAACGCTGGAAAAATATCCCAACATGGCGATCGCGCCTGCCGACCTTCTGAAGTTCGAGCAGCTGCGTGATCTTGGAGCGGGCATGAAGGCCTTCTCCAAGACCGTATCGGAAATCATGGCCGCGAAATAAATCTGGCGCATCGGCCCCGGGCGCCACTGCGTCCGGGGCCTTGCATTTGTGATCTTCTTGACCCCCCGCCTCACATCCTGGCTTCTCATGGCGCCCGGCCTGATCTGGCTGACGGCGCTGATGATCGTGCCTTGCCTGCTGATCTTCGTTCTCGCCTTCTATGAGCGCGGAATCTATGGCGGTGTGGACTGGAGCATATTGACGTCCGAGAATATCCGGCGCGCCGCGGACTGGTTATATGTGTCGGTCTTCATCGACAGCGCGCGCATTGCCGGCATTGCCACTCTCATCGCACTGCTGATTGGCTACCCGGCGGCATTCGCCATCGCCAGGGCGCCGGAAAGATTGCAGACGCCGCTGCTGTTCATGGCCATATTGCCGTTCTGGACGAATTATCTGATCCGCACCTATGCCTGGATCGTGCTGCTCAATCCAGCTGGCCTCATCAACGGCGCACTGATCCATCTCGGAATCATCAGCGAGCCGCTGCCCATTCTCTACAACGAGTTCGCGGTCATCCTTGGGCTCGTCTACAATTATACGCCGTTTGTGGTGCTGGCGATCTACTCCTCGCTGCAACGGCTCGATCCTTCTTATGCCGAAGCCTCGCGCGATCTCGGCGCGTCGGCCTTCACGACCTTCGTGCGGATCATCCTGCCACTTACCGCGTCAGGCGTTGCGGCAGGTGCGGTGTTTGTCTTCGTGCTATCGATCGGCAACTTCGTGACGCCCGATCTTCTGGGCGGCGGCAAGCTGCAGATGATCGGCAATCTGATCTACGACCAGTTCCTCACGGCGCGCGACTGGCCCTTCGGCGCCACGCTGTCGGGCCTGCTGATTGCGCTGATGATGCTGGCGCTTACCGCCCAGGCCTTGGCAGCGGGCCGGGCACGAGGCGAACATGCCTAGATTCCTCACCGTGCATCTGGGTGCGACCTACGCCTTTCTCTACATGCCCATCCTTGTGCTGATGGTGCTGTCCTTCAACAAGGCCGGGCTGCCGACCGCCTGGGGCGGTTTTTCGCTGGAATGGTACGGCAAGCTCGCCACCAATCCGAAGATCCTCGCATCGGCGTGGAACTCGGTGATCGTGGCATGCGTCTCGACGGCGATTGCCACGACCATCGGCACGCTGCTGGCGCTCGGCGTCGAGCGTTCGAAACCATCGGCGGCGCGCGATGCCCTGCTGTTCGCACCGATGATCATTCCGGACATCGTGTTGGCTATCGCGCTCCTGTCCTTCTTCACGCTGGTCAAGTTCACGCTTGGCCTGCAATCCATCATTCTGGCGCATGTCGTTTTCAACATCGCCTTTGTGTGCGCGGTGGTGCGGGCGAGGTTGAAGAGCTTCGACTGGTCTCTCACCGAGGCTTCCCGCGATCTCGGCGCCGGAGCCTTCACGACCTTCTGGCGCATCACCTTGCCGCTGATCTTGCCGGCCGTTATCGCGGCGGCCCTGCTGGCCTTCACGCTGTCGGTCGACGAATTCATCATTGCCTATTTTACCGCCGGTGCCGGCCAGTCCTCAACGACGCTGCCGATGCAGATTTATGCGATGATTCGATTCGGCGTGACGCCGGAAATCAATGCCATGGCGACGATCGTCATGCTGGTCAGTTTCGTGCTGGTGCTGACGGCACAGCGGCTGAATCGCGGGCGCATTCCGGGTGCATGAGGACCGCAGCATTCAAGAGACAACGAGGGAGACAAACATGGTTAAGGCGCCGGCGAAGAAAGCCGCAAAGAAGATCATCAAGAAGGCTGGCGGAAAGCCTGCGGTCAAGGGCAAGGCGAGCGCCAAGAAGGTGATCGCACTGTTCCCGGAGGCCGCCTTCGGCCCGGCGCTGAACTCGGTGGGCATTGGGCAGGCGCTGAAGAAACTTGGCCACAAGGTGGTGTTCCTCTCCGATCCGGGCTTTCTCGACGTCTACAAGGGGTATGGTTTCGAAGCGCATCCGGTCAATCTGTCGGAGCCCTTGCCGCCCGAGCAGATGGCGAAGTTCTGGGTCGATTTCATCAACGGCCACATTCCGAATTTCCGCAAGTCGCCTTACGACCAGATCGATAATTACGTGAAGGACTGCTGGGGCATGATCGTCGAAACGGCGAAATGGGCCGAGAAGGATTTGCCGGGTGTCCTCGACCGTGTGAAGCCCGATGTCATCTGTGTCGACAACGTCATCCTGTTCCCGGCCATCAAGCGCTACGCCAAGCAGAACGGCAAGCCATGGGTGCGGATCATTTCATGCTCGGAAAACGAGATCGAGGATCCGGACATCCCGCCACATCTTTCAGGCTGTGGCGAAAAAGACAAGCGGGGCTTCGCGCGTTATCGCAAGCATTTCAATGCAACGATCAAGCCAATACATGACGACTTCAACGCTTTCCTGAAGTCGGTGGGCGAGAAGAAATATCCGCTCGGACAGTTCTTCGAGGCAAGCCCGCACATGAACATCCTGCTCTATCCCTCCGCGGTGAAATTCAAGCGCAGGCACAACCTGCCGCCCAAGCAGTTCCAGTATCTCGAAGGTTGCGTTCGAAAGGAGGCTGCCTACAAGATCCCGACATTCAAGGCCAATGACGACAAGCCCCTGCTCTATGTCAGCTATGGCTCACTGGGGTCCGGCGATGTTGACCTGCTGAAGCGGGTGATAAAAGTAATCGGCACGATGCCGGTGAAAGCGCTGGTCAACGTCGGCGATTACATGGACCAGTATTCCGACATTCCGGACAATGTCATCATCGACAAGTGGTTTCCGCAGCCCTCGGTGATCAAGCAGGTGGCCGGCGTCATCCATCACGGCGGAAACAACTCGTTCACCGAGTGCCTCTACTTCGCAAAACCGGCGATCATCATGCCCTATGTCTGGGACGGTCACGACAATGCCACGCGTGTCGAGGAGACAGGCCACGGCTTCAAGCTGGACCGCTACGAATGGCGCGACGAGGACTTCGCTGCAAAGGTCATGACCATGATCACCGACAAGAAGATGAAAGCCCGTCTCAAGAAGACGTCTGCCGCGATGCGGGCCCAGCACGGACCGACCAAGGCGGCGAAGGTGATCGACGGCCTGACACGCAGGAAGCTCGCCTGATGCCAGCCAACCTCACCTCATCCGCGCCGCATCTCACAGGACCCGCCACGTACGCTGGTCCGCTGAAGGATTGGGGGTATCAGCCAGATCCGATCTCCGGCAATTCCAAGAGCGATGGCGTGCTGCTCTTCAAGGGTCCCGGCAATGAGCCCGAAATCGGCTTGTGGCAATGCACGCCCGGCTCCTGGCCATTGTCGATCCCGCGTGACGAACTTTGTCATTTCGTCAGCGGGCGTGCGACCTACACACATCAGTCGGGCGAGGTGATCGAGGTCAAGGCCGGAACGGTGGTGCTGTTCCCCGGCGGCTGGACAGGTACCTGTACGGTTCACGAAACGATGCGTAATGTATATATGCTGAGATGATCATGACTCTGAAACTCGACTCTTCCGCCCCGCACCTGCAGAACCCGGCAACCTATCCCGGCCCGTTCAAGGACTGGGGCATTATCCCGACGATGATCGAAGGTGAATCGCGCACCAGCGGCGTGGTGATCTACAAGGGACCCAATGGCCAGAGTGAAACCGGCATCTGGATCTGCACGCCGGGCTATTGGAACTGCCACGTCACCAGTGACGAGTTCTGTCACTTCCTGCTCGGGCGATGCACCTATACCCATGAATCGGGCGAGGTGATCGAAATCGTCCCCGATACCGTTGCCTTCTTTCCAAAGGATTGGAAGGGCACTTGCCGGGTCCATGAGACGATCCGCAAAGTCTATATGATCCGCTAATAGCCGGCATCGCACACGCTTGCTGGAGCGTTGCGCTCGTGAAGGGCGAAGGTTCCAGACGTTCACGGCTGACGATGACGGCTCCGCTCCGGCGGGTGTCAGGCGCGATGAACACCCTCCTCGGTGACGATGGCATCCATGACGATGTCATGCGGCAGAGGATGGATCGTCGGAATGGCCTGCAGCTCATATCCGATACCGAAGACGCGCGGCTTTCGTGGAAGCGAAGCGAGCGTCCTGTCGAAGAACCCGCCGCCGTATCCCAGACGATAACATTGCGGATCGAAACCAACGACGGGTGCAATCGTCACGTCAGGAACGACATCGGGAGCCGCGGCGGGAATGGGAATGTTCCAGACGCCACGTTCCAGCGGCTCTCCTTCCTTCCAGCAGCGGAAGACCAGCGGCTGACCCTTTTCGATGACGACCGGCAAAGCGCACGCGCCGCCGCGACCGGTAATGGTTTTCATCCAGGCCCGGAGATCCGGTTCGCCGCGGAACGGCCAATAGACACTGACAATGATACCCTTGACATCGCCGATGATGCTGTCGAGCCCCTGGGCAATCCTGTCTGCCCATATCGTACGCTGCGTATTTGAAACGGCGAGACGCGCCGCGATCAGGCGATCCCGCTCCGCCTTGCGCCAGCGCATGATATCCGGCCGCGGCATGGGATCCTTGCCGCCGCTGTCCGAAGTCCCGGAGTCCAATTCATGCAGATAGCATGGCGGTGACGCATAGGAGGGTTGGCCGTCGTCCGCGTTGTCCCTTGCTGTCATGATCGTCTGGCCTCCTCTCAATCATGAATATGGTTCCGGGCGGTTCGATGCAATCAACGCATCCTCGCATACATAAAGATGCATATACAATGCATATTCAACATGACATGATCGACACACGCAAATGTCTCTCTGGTGCGAACCATGGATATCCGTGTGAAGCGAGCCTATCGGGCCGCCAGGCGGTCGGACGGCGTGCGGATTCTCGTCGACCGTTTGTGGCCGCGCGGCCTGTCGAAAGACCGGTTCCGGCTGGACCAATGGGCCAAGGACCTGGCGCCCAGTACCGAACTGCGGCACTGGTTCAATCACGACCCTGCGCGCTGGGACGAATTCAGACAACGCTACGCGGTTGAACTCGACAGTCAGCAGCAGGCAGTCAAGGCGCTCCTTGCGTGCGCAATCGAAGGGCCCGTCACCCTGCTCTATGCCGCCAAGGACGAGGAGCTCAATAATGCCGTCGCACTCAAGGCCTATCTGGAAAACCATGCCATGCGAGGCAAGCCATGATGCCACATGTCCTGTGAACGCCTGTCTATGGCGAACTTCCCGGCTTTTTGGCGTCAATCACATTGCTGCAGCCGCCGATACCGTGCCGCTCGGCGAGAAACGACATCAGTCTCTGGGCCGGCTCAAGCGAACGCGACGACGAGGGCCATTCCGATGGTGATCATGACAAGACCGCCGATGAGCATCGGCAGCAGCGAGCTTCCCTGATCCAGGACGACGGTATGCTCGGCTGGCTTCACATCTTTGGACTTGCTGGTCATGGGCCCTACCTTTCAGCTTCAAAACGGGGAAACAGAATATTGTTTTCAAGATGGATATGATCCATCAGATCATCCGCGAGCTTGCGCGTGCCGGCGTAGAGTGCCTGCCACGAGCGGCAAGCGCCCTCGGGAAGCTCGAAGCCATGGGTTATCTCGTCGAGGCGGCGCAGATAGGCTCCGTGGTCGTCATGGTCGTGGCGCATCTGGGAAATCGGTGCCGAGAGCGGATTGCCCGCATGGCGCAGCATGGCAGGAAAGAGAATGAGTTCCTCTTTCTTCATGTGCACTTCCAGCTCTCCGATCATCTCCTGCAGCGTGTCCGCCAAACCATGCGGAGCCGACAGGTGATCGGCATGCACGGCCTCCACCTTGCAGGCAAGTTCGAACAGCTCGGGCAGCTCGCGGCGATGTACTTCGTGGTATCGCGTGAGGATCTCGCTGATCATCGTTGCTGTATCAAGTTCGGCTGATATGTCTTCGCCATCCTGGGCTAGCGCTTCGAGTTCGCGCACCACCATCTCCGGGTCCAGCCCGCGTTTCCGTGCGGCATCTGCGATCGGCACGTCACCGCCGCAGCAGAAGTCGATCTTGAAGGCGCGGAACACCGAGGTTGCGCCAGGGAGATTGGCGGCAATGTCGCCAACAGTGCGTTCGCCGAGGCCAGTGGATTGCGTGTCATTCTGCATGAGTCAACTCCTTGGGTGTGGGGCCATCCGAATCGGGCAGACGGAAGCGTTCGTTGCGGCCGAGCAACTTGCCGTGGCGCATGGCGATACCGAGTTCGAGGCTTTCGGCAATGCGGCGGGCACGCTCGATAAAATGCAGGGCAGCGTCCGGCGGGCAGACTTCGTGTGCAGTCTTTTCGAAAATCGCGAGCCAGGTGTCGAAATGGGCGGCGTCGATGGGGAGCGGCATGTGAGCGTCCATTGGCCGGCCGTGATACCGCCCGGTCATCAGCGCTACCGATGACCAGAAGGCCGCCAGGCGGACGAAATGCGATTCCCAGTCTTCAATGCGCGATTCAAAGATGGGCCCCAGCACCGCATCATTGCGCACGTTGGCGTAAAACTTGCGCACGAGAGTATCGATCATCTCTTCCGAGATCCCGGTCTTCTCCTGGATTTCGGCAGTGATCCGGGCGCGGCGGTCCGCAGCATCCATCAGCACATCTCCAATAAGTATTTCATATACCTATTTACAACGCTATAATCGGCAATGCAAATACCGATTTCAAGCGCCGCACTATTGTTGACGGAACAGACATGCGCCTCACTGACTTCACCGACTTCGGCCTGCGCGCCCTCATGCGCCTCGCGGGCGATCCAGAGCGGGTCTTCACAACCGACGAATTGGCGCGGGAGTTGAAGATCTCGCGCCATCACTTGACCAAGATCGTCGGCGGCCTGGCGCGCGGCGGCTTCGTTTCCACACAGCGCGGCGCCGGCGGCGGCTTTCGCCTCGCGCGGCCCGCTCAGTCAATCACGATAGGTGCCGTGGTCCGCGCCCTTGAAGACCGCCAAACCCTTGTCGAGTGCTTCAGGACGGATGGAGGCTGCTGCTCGTTGACACCCAAATGCCGCCTCAAGTCCAAGTTGAAAGCAGCGGAAGACGCTTTTCTTCGCGAGCTCGACAAGACGGCGCTTTCCGAGTGCGCGGTTCCGTCCCGGCGCGCCGCCGCCTGAGGCTCATTGCCGCCTCAGTCGCCGCGGCCGCATCATTCACCTGAAGAGGTCAGGCTTGAGCGGCTCAAAGGCTGCCGCACGCACGACAGCGCCATGACGCCTCGCTGAGTCTTCGCGATCATCGAGGCAAACGCGGTCTGGGTGCTGACGACTGCCATCAGGCAGTCGATGTCAGGCCCTTGTCAAACGCCCAGCTTCTTATGCAAGCGCGCGTCCTTGGACTTGAAGTGGTTGACGAACCAGGCGCTGACCGTCGTGGACAGCGCCTGCCCATAGTCGGTTTCGGCTTCGTCCATGATGTCGCGGATTTCGTCGAGAAGTATCTCGTGTTCGGCCTTGTGGGCCGCGTATTCGTCGTAGCCGTGCTTGCGCATGATCGATTCCTCAAGCGCGAAATGGGCCGCGATCTTGGCGAAGACCTCGCCCAAGAATTCCTGTATCCGCTGCCGCGATGCATGTGCGTCGACCTCGTCGCCCAGGGCATTGATCAAATCGACCAATTCACGATGCTCGAAGTCGACGTCAGGAACGCCAGTTTCAAAATCCTTGCGCCATTGGATGAGGGGCATCGGTCACGCTACCTGAAAAGGAAGCCTCCCTGTTCGGCATTGAAATCAATGGCAAGATTTTGCCACTGCTTGAGTTCGGCCTCGATGCGCTGGTCGAAGTCGAAGCCATCCGTCCGCTTGCTATCGCGCAGCTTCGCTTCGATGACATGATGGCCGGCCGGCACGAGGAACTTCTTGTAGGCTTTCGATACGCCGTCGCCGGACAGGCCTGTGGGGGGCAGCACATCGGCATAGATCACCTTACCGTCGATGCTGAGCTCGATGGTGAGCGCAACGCGTTCGCGCGAACAGGTAATGGGGCGCCTTTCGGTGCTCGGCAGTTTCGACAGTTCCTTTGTCGTGAGCTTGCGGCAGTCCTCGATACGCGCGCCGCCATGCTGGATGGCGAGCTTGATCTGGGATTGACCCTCTGGAATCTGATGATAGCGCGGTGAGGCCGAAAAATAGCCGACCACCACCGCGATCGCCGCAAGAAAGACGGCCTGGCCGCCAAATTTCAGGACGCTAGGCATTCGACTGCTCCTTGGCAGTGCGGCTTTTTGCAGGACGGCGCGGTGCATAGGGACCCAATGCGGCAACTGACGATGCAAGCGCCTCGATTTCTTGCCGCAGACCGGCGGCGCCAAGTCTTCCGGCCCACACAGCCTTGAAGCGCTCGCGCGGTACACGGTCGCGCAAATTGGGATCGCGATGTCCTTCAAGCCGTGCAGTCGTCCACTCCGTGCCCTTGCGATTGTAGCAGGAATTCTCAGCGCAACCCGCGATGATAACTCCTTCGGCAAGCTTGCGGCTGAGGACATAGTCGACGAATGCGGGCGGCAGCTGACCGGTGCAGTTCAGCGCCACCACGCCGACATGGCCCGACCGGCATTGCTCGGCGACGCCGGCATTCATGCAGCCGAACACCATGATGCGGTTGGCGCCACTGAGCTTTGCCGACTCGGCATCCGTGGCCGTACGAATGGATGCGATGGTCCGGCCCGGCACATCGATGCCAGGAATGAGTTCGGACATGCGGCGGAACGGCGTGGAGGTGGGACACGCCCCCGCGCAAATGCCGCAGGCAACGCAGAGGCTGGGATCGACAACCGCCTCCCCTTCGAAGGGCCGGCCATCGCTTCGCACCTGCATCGTGATGGCGTTGTAGGGGCAGTCCGCCATGCAGCGGGTGCAGCCGTTGCAGTTGGCAAGATTGACAACCGCCACTGCCGGCTTTCTCATGGGTGGCAACCACGGCAACCCCGCCATCATGAGCAATATGACGACGGACGCCGACCATGTGGCGGGGCCGGGAAGATTTTCGAGAAGCGGATATGCGCCGAGATAGAACCAGTCCAGTCCCACTTCACCGGGAACTTCAGCGAGATTGGCCGGCCCCTGGCTCACAGCCGGATAAAGCAGCGACAACGCCAGTAGCGACAGCCCGGTTCCGATGGCAAGTCCGCGGGGCGGATTGATCTTCGGACGCGTCACGCGCTGCAGATGCAGCCACAGGATCATCAGCGCGACGATCGGGACTGCAATATGCATGAAGATCATCAGGGTGAAGAACCGGCTTTCGAGATTGACCGGAGACAGGAAATTGCGCGCCAGCGGCTGCCCGAAAAACGGCAGGTGGTCGAGCCATTCCGTCGAGACGATAGCCACATACTGCGCAAGCTTGTCCCACACCAGCCAGTAACCGCTGATGCCGGCGACATAGATGAAGAGCAGGACCGGAATGCCGGTGAGCCAGCTGAACCAGCGCACGCCGCGATAGCGCCCAAGAGCGAACTCCCGCAGGATGTGCAGGAGCATCACCAACACCAGGCCATCCGAGGCGTAGCGATGGAAGCTGCGCATAAGGCCTGCCGCATACCACTGGTCGCGGGTCATGTATTCGACCGAGGAATAGGCCTGCGTCACGCCCGTATCGAAGAAGATATAGACGTAGATGCCGCTGGCGGTGACGATCCAGAAGAAGAAGAAACCGAGCGCGCCGAGATTGAGCAAGGGATTCCAGTGGGGTGGAAAGATCCGCGACAGCAGCCGCTCAGCCGCGTCGAATGCGGCGCGGATCGGCATCGTAATTGCGGGAAGCGGGCTAGACACGCGATGCTCTCATCGTCTTCCGCACTTCGCGGATCAGGAAATACAGCATGCCCGCCAGGACCGTCGCACCAATTATGATGGACAGGATGAGCGTGTAATCAAAATAGTAGCGGCCGGTCCGGGGATCGTAGACCGTGCAGAACAGCTTGATGCGGTCACCGAGGCCAGCGAGCGAGAAGACCGGCCGCGCGCCACCGAAAATGAGCGACTTCAGCGGTTCGATGACGGCTGGCGGCTGGAATGTCCCGCCATAGATCTGAGCGTAGACCCTCCCCTCGCCGTCGAGAAGGGTGACCTGGGCGGGGTGTTCGAAGCCGCCGGCGGAGGCCACGAAATCAAAACCGACCGCCGCCGCAAACTCGTCAACCGTCGCACCGCTGATCGCGGCGAACTGCCAGTTGTCGCCACCGGCGCCATGCGCCCGCGCAAAACTCCGCATGCGTTCGGGTGTGTCGTTGCGCGTGTCGAAGCCGATGGTAATCATGTTGAAGCTGGCCGCACCGAATGTCTCTTCCGCCACGTCCTTGGCGGCCGCAAGACTCTCGACAACCGCCGGACAGACATCGGAACAGCCGGTATAGACGAGCGAGACGAGCAGTGGCTTGCCGCGATAGTCCCTCAGGCGGAAGGATTTGCCTCCGGCGACGTTAAAGGAAAAGTCCGGCACTTGCTGCCCGACCACGCCTTGCGAACGGGCAATGGCCTTCTCGGCCTGTTCATCGGCAAGTCCGGCTGACGGCAACAACAGCGAGCCTGCGATGATGCAGCAGATGAGCAGCAGTCGCATCAAAAAGCACCGGCCAACCTGTCGGCCACAGTCCCGCCGAGGAGCAGGACGAGCTGCAGCAGGGATGCCAGGAAGTTCTGGATTGCACGCTTGCGCGTGGGCTCCCGGACGAGCTGAATGCTGGTCCATGAGAACAACAGGCCACCCGCCATGGCGCCGGCAAGATAGAGCAGGCCCGCCGACCACAGGACCGGCAGGAACGACAGGCCGACCAGCAGCAGGGTATGCGCGAGAATGACCTTGGCGGTGAGGGCGTCGCCGGAAACCACCGGAAGCATGGGCACCTTCGCCGAGGCATAGTCATTGTGCGCGACAATGGCGAGGCTCCAGAAATGCGGCGGCGTCCAGAGGAACACGACGATGGCCAGAAGCAAGGGAGCGGGCTGCAACGGCGAGCCGACGGCAGCCGCACCCGCCAGGACCGCAAAACTTCCGGCAAGGCCACCGACCACGATGTTCGTCCAGCTGCGGCGCTTGAGCCAGATGGTATAGACGATACCGTAGACGAAGGCCCCCATGAAGGTGTGGAACGCCGCCCAGCCATTGGCTGCCCAGAAGGCCATGACCACAGCCACGGCCAGCAAGCCCAGAATTGCGGCAAGCCAGCCTGCCCCGGCGTGGAAACGGCCCGACGCGAACGGCCTGTTGGCAGTCCGCTTCATGGTCCGGTCGAGGTCCGCCTCGGCCCACTGGTTGAAGGCTCCGGCGCTGGCCGAGGCAAGGAAGACGGCAATCGAAAGTACAGCGACCTTCCAAAGTGCCGGAACATCGCCGGGCGTTATGGCAACACCGCCAATCGCGCTCATCATGATCGCTATCCCGATCCTCAGCTTGAAGATCGACAGAACATCCCTGACGAGCGAACTGGCGGTGCTGCTCATAACTTCATCTCCTCACATCACTGCATCGGCCACAGTTCAGAGAGATATTTCCAGTTTACGAAGTAGTAGAGTACGAAAGCACCGAAGAAGACCGTGACCAGCACATAGGTGCCTGGCAGGTGCCAGCTTCCGGCATTGCCGTACTTCGTGACCGCATCGCGGACCACGCGCTGTGGCATGGGTCCCAAGGCGGTCCCGATATTCGTCTCGTCCACTTTCTTGCCGAACAGGATCGAGGCGACCACGATCACGACGTAGAGCGCACCGCCGGTTGCCGCCATGATGGCGGACAGGCCGTTGAGCCCGAGCATGAGCGAAGCAATCGGCGGATAGCCGTACGGCAGGGCCGCGTCGGTCATCGCAAGGTCCCAGTGCCGGCGCGCGACACCGAGAGTGCCGGCGCCCATCATGAACATCGAGATGCCGGCCGCTCCGATGCCGAAGAGGTAGGGCTGGATCCTCGCCAGCTTCGGCCAGATGATCTCACGCTGGAAGATCAGCGGCACCACCAGATAGGTGACGGCCATGAAAGCCAGCGTTGTTCCAGTCACCACCGTACCGTGGAAGTGGCCTGGCACATAGAGCGTGTTGTGCATCATGATGTTGAGCTGTTCGGTGCCAAGGACGACGCCGGAGATGCCGCCGATGAAGCCGAACATCACGAGAGACAGGAACATGCCCGCAAATGCCGGGTTGCCCCAGGGCGCCTTGCGCAGCCATTCGAACGCACCGCGGGTGAAGCCGCTCTTGCGTTGGGCAGCTTCAATTGAACCGGGCACGGTCATGCCATGGATCATCGAACCCATGACCGCAAGATACATCATGTAGGAGGTGTTGACGATCTTCCACTCGCTGCTGAGGCCCGGTTCCACCAGAAGGTGGTGCGCGGACGCGAGCTGCAGGAAGAGGATGTACATCAGGAAGGCCGTACGGCTCACCTTTTCCGAGAGCGGTTTGGCGCCCACCGTCACGGCGGCGATCAGGTACCAGATCGAGACGTGAGCGGAGACGTTGATCTGCTGCGATGAATGGCCCATGGCCCACCACACCAGCTTGTACGTCAGCGTATCGATATTGCTGATGTATCCGACCGACCAGAGAAATGTCGGAATGAGGATGATGGCGCCGGAGGCAATCGTGAACACCGCGATAATGGCGGCGGTGAGAGCCCCGAAGGTCACCAGCGGGATCGAACCTTCGTAGGTTCTCTCCTCTTTGGCGATCACCAGCGTGCCGAAGAATACGCAGCAGCCGATGAGCGCGCCGACCGCGAACAGGATCAGCCCAAGATAGAAATGAGGCTGCGCTTTGAGCGGCGGGTAGGAGGTGAACATGACCGTCGACTCGCCCTGGAGCACCGCCACATTGGTCATCAGGCCGCCGATCACCATCAGGATAAAGCCGACCCAAGCCCAGCGCGGCGCTGCGATACGGGACGACAGGATGACGGCAGAGGCAAAATAGAGCACCGCCATCTCGAAGAAGATGATCCACAGCAACAAGACGTCGAGGCCATGTGCTGTCAGCACGAGGTAGAACATATCCGACGACAGGAGGTGAACGGCTGGCCAACGGGTCAGTGCGACCATCAGGCCGAAGATGCCGCCGATCGCAAGAAAGACGACCGCGGCAACTGCGTTGGCCTTGATCAGGGCCTGGGCCGCGAGGTCCACCTTCAACCCCGTTGCCGGGCATGTGCGGAACTTGGCGGCGATCGCACCTAGGGTGCGGGATTCAATTGCAACGCTCGACATTTCAGCCTCCCTGCCCCGGTTCGACGACATAGATGCGGCCACCCATCACGTGATGGCCGAGACCGCAGTATTCATTGCATACGACGCCGAAGGTGCCCGACTCGTTGGGTGTGACGGTGACGACGTGTTCAAGTCCAGGATGAACCTGGATGTTGATGTTGGTGGGTTGCAGGGAAAACCCGTGCTGAAGGTCCGCAGACGACAGGTGAAGCTTGTAGCTCTTGCCCTTCTCAAGCTCGAGCACAGGCCACCATTCAAATGTCCGCGCCACCATATAGGCATCGCCTCCGGCTTCCGGCTTTGCCACCGGAATGCCGGTCTCGCCTTCCTCGCGGACCTTGTATTTCTCAGTGAAGGCCTCAACCTTGCCGACGTAGACTTCGGGATCCACACGTCCGACGACAGCTGACAGGTTCTGCTTCCCGTAGATGTGCCAGTAGATCATCATGAAGAACATGATGAGCCCCCACACAAAGGCGATCGCAACCCACACAAGTTCGCCTCTTGCGACAGGTTCGTTCCACCATATGCGCGATTCAGGAGAATGAATGGCCATGTTCCGCTCCTATTTCGCCAGAGGAATCTGGGTGATTTCCATCACGCCCCAGAGAATGTAGATGACCGTCGGTATGACGACCCCCAGGAACAGCAACAGAAACGGGTTGTCGAGAAGCCGTTGCATAAAGGGAATTCGTTCTGGTGGCGCGACTGCGGTTTCCGGCTGCGGATCCTGTGCCATAAAGCCCTCCCAAGCTATTACGAACTGGGATTTAGTTCCCGCGAGGGCCGGACTGTCCTTGATATAAATCAAGTTGAACCCTCAATCTCCCCATTCGAGGCGTTTTTCGACAGAGAAGCGAGCCACTTATCCGTACACTGACCGCCTTGTGCCGACAGTCATGAACCGACATTGAGATCGCGTGCGGTCATCGCCTTCCAGTCTGCTCGGAGAATCAGGCACCACACGATACTTGCCCTTCTGCATCATCATTTCAGGTTCAGGTTGTCCGGCGGATCCCGGACAATCCCCCCTTGCGCTATGGCGCACCGAGGACTTTCCACAACGTGAAACGGTAGAACTCCCGGATGGCACCTAGACGTTGGATCCGGCAAGCGCGGGCGTGAACAAACTTGACGATCACCCGCGACAGTTGGTTACATTGATGCAAGTGAACGACAGGCGTTTCGTATCGTAGCCAGCGTCTCCTTCCCAAAATGATATGCTGGTCCATTGGCGGCTGGCCCGCAACCCGGGCTGGTCGCCGAAGGTTGCCAATTTGCAGGCCTCGCCTCATCCAATGCACGCTCTCCCAGACCACACTGCGCCGTAGCGAGTCCGGCGCGGAAGTGTGGCCCAGCGTTGTGACAGCGGACAACCCACATCCCACGTCGCGTTCCTTGAAGGCCACCTGCAACTGGCAATGTTCTCATGGACAGAGACTCGAACCCAGACCAGGCGAAACCATAAAGTCCGGTCAAGGTCCGGATCAACTTAGGTCCGCACACGCCGATGATGGCCAATCGGACCCGCATCTGCTAAACTTATCAAGTTCGCCGCAGTGCTATTGAATAAATCCTGACCGTCCCTCAACCAGAAGGGACACCGTCAAGATGACAATTCCTGGAGATTGCCACGGACTTCTCACAGACATGCCTCCTGGCTTACGAATCCGGCCTGCGCTGGCCTTGCTCGCGGCAGCAATCCTGTCCTTTGTTGCATATGCGATTGGAGGACCGGGATCGGCCACCGCTCACGAAGTGACTTTGCGGGTCATGACTCAAAACATGTACCAAGGCACAAACTTTGAGGAGCTATTCGCTGCGACGACGCCGCTTGAATTCGTGACCGGCGTTACCGCGAGCTACCAGGAAGTTCTTGCCAGCAAACCCGCCGAACGAGCCGCAGCCGTCGCCCGCACGATTGCCAGGGAACGACCCGACGTCGTCGCCGTGCTCGAAGCAACAATCCTTCGTACTGGCCAAGCGCCTGCAACCGATGTGGCGTCAGATCAGCTTCAGGCCCTGCTCGCCGAGTTGCGGCGCCTTGGGCTGCACTATGAAACAGTTGCGATGCTGCCTGGCACCGATTCCGAAGCGCCCACACTCCTCGGCTTCGACGTCCGGCTCACCGATCGTACCCACATCATCGCGCGGGCCGATCTTGCCGGACCGCGGCTGCGGACCTCGAACATGCAGGTTCAGGACTATCTCGTGAACAGTGTGATCAATTTCCCGGTTGGCCCGCCGGCAATCAGCAAGGCCGGCTGGGCGGCGGTGGATGTCACTGTTTCCGGCCACACATTGCGCTTCGCAGACACGCATCTCGAAGTGATTCCACCATTCACGGTGCAGAGGGCGCAGGCCGCCGTGGCGACTGCGATCAGTTCGCGCCCATTTCGCTAGCCCAGGTCTCTGCCACGACAGCTTTGGCCGCCCCCTGCTCTTCAAGCGTCGGGAAAACCGCTTTGGCATCGTTTTCAGCCGGGGGCAGTTTCGCCATCATGTCGGCCGGAATTGCGCCACGCGCGACCATGTCGTTGAAGCGGATCGGATGACAGTAGCCCGAGAGCCAGCCAAGCTGACCTTCGTCAGAGTAGAGGTATTCCATCCAGAGCTTGGCCGCATTCGGGTGCGGAGCATAGGCAGAGATTGCCTGCACATAGACGCCCGCGATCACCCCGTCGGACGGAATAGCCACGTCCATCGGCGGATTGCCCGCCAACTTGTCGCGCATCGCCAGCACGTTGTAATCCCAATCAAACATGATCGGCGTGGTGCCTTGCGCAAAGTTCTGCGACGAGCCGCCCTCGTCGACGAAGTTGCCGCTGGCCTTCAAAGCCTTCAGATAGGCGATGCCAGCCGTTGCCGCATCCTTGCCACCCGTGCCGCCATTCGCCAGACCTGCAGCGTAAACCGACATCATTGAGGAATTGCCAGTGCGCGGGTCACCCGGAATGGCAACCATGTTGGCAAACTTCGGATCCTTCAGATCGGCAAAGTTCGTGGGCGAAGCCTCGGCAACGACATCCTTGTTCACGGCCATGGCAAGTACGCCATAGTAGTCGCCATACCAGTAGCCTTCGCTGTCCTTGGCAGAATCGGGAAACGAATCCCAGGTCGAAACCTTGTAGGGCTGGATCAGGCCTTCAGCCTTTGCTGCGGGTCCGAATGACAGGCCAACGTCGATAACGTCGGGCGCCTGCGGGCCAGTGTTATCCTTGTTGGCCTTGATGGCCTCGATCTCGTCACCCGAACCGGCGTTCGGGTTCAGCTCGTTGACGTCGATGCCATACTTCGCCTTGAAGCCTGCGATCACAGCGCCGTAATTGCACTAGTCATGCGGCAGCGCGATCGTCGTCAGTTTGCCTTCCGCCTTGGCAGCAGCGACCAGCGCGTCCAGTTCTGCGGCCTGTGCCTGGGCGATTCCCGTGGCCAGAGCAATGGCTGTTGTCAGAGACAGTGCCGAATGAGTTCTTGATGTCATGGAATGTTCCTATCTTGCTGACCGGCTTTTTTCCGGACAGTGAGCAGGTGGCTAGACTCGGCGAACCGCCCTGGCGAAATGGGCGCCGATTTCCAGTTCGCACCCAATCCGCATGCTGCCGTACCCCTACCGGAGGACTTTCGGCTGCGCGGTACCTATTTCGAAACGAAATTCGACGGCACCGGGTACAGCGTCGCACCGGCGACGAAGTAAATGACGGATTACGTATGGCAAATAGCATCTCGGCAACCGGACCACCAAAACCGGCGTAAGAGACTTTGACCTCAGATAAGCCCGCGAAGCCGCACTAAATGCTTCCCTGCAGGCCACAAAATGATGCGCAATCTGTGTAAGCCGCGGAATTGTGGGCGACAATTCCCACCTCGACCGGAAACTCATTTTATGCAGCTATATCAATGAGTTATATGGCGGAGACGGAGGGATTCGAACCCTCGATACACCTTACAGCGTATGACGATTTAGCAAACCGTTGCCTTCAGCCACTCGGCCACGTCTCCGACGAACGGGCTTTTGCCGCGATTTGGGCGGCGATGCAAGCCCGCTGTCGGACCCGAGGGTCAGGTTTTTCCCGCCGGTGGGAATTCCTTCAACAGGCGCTGTTCCAACTCCAGCAGATCGGCCGGCAGCGCCTGATTGGTGGCGCGCAACGTGTTCAGCTCCTGATGAATCTGCTCATAGAGTTCGTGCAGGTCTTCCGGCGGATTGGTCAACTGCCCCAGCAGCATGCCGATCTGGGCCTTAAGTTCTTCAAATGCCATGTCGTTCAGGGCCTTTCTGCTTCGCTCCTGTGCAGCATAGGCCGACTTGCAACGCGGCGCCAGTTTAGAGCAGTTCTAAAGCCGAGTATTTTAGTCGGTTTTTCTTGACAAGCATTTTGGCTGCCAGCATACAGGGCTTCATCACGCCACGGCACTCACGAGGATATGATGTCGATCAGCCGCCGCAGTTTGCTCACCGCCGCCACATCGCTGGCCGTTCTGGCCATCAGCCAGCCGGCCCGCGCCGCAGGCGAGGTCAATGTCTATACCTACCGGCAGCCGTCGTTGATCGATCCGCTGTTCAAGCAATTCACGGCCAAGACCGGCATTGCCGTCCGCGCCGTCTTTGCCGACAACGGGCTGGTGGAGCGGCTGGCCCAGGAGGGCCGCAACAGTCCCGCGGACCTGCTGTTGACAGCGGACGTCGGTCGTCTTGTCGAAGCCGCCGGCCGCGACCTCGGCCAGCCGGTTACATCTCCGGCCATCCTCGACAAGATACCGGCCAACCTTCGCGATCCGGGCAACATGTGGTTCGGCCTCACCATGCGGGCTCGCGTCGTCTATGCATCCGTCGAGCGCGCCAAAATCGACGCCATCACCTATGAAGAACTGGCGGACCCGAAATGGAAGGGCAAGATCTGCCTGAGGCCTGGCAATCATCCCTACAATCTCGGGCTCATTGCCGCCATGATCGCCCACAAGGGCGAGGATGGTGCGCGTGCCTGGCTCAAGGGCCTGAAGGACAATCTGGCGATCAAGCCATCGGGCAATGACCGCAGCCAGGCCAAAAGCGTGTTTGCCGGCGAGTGCGACCTGGCCATCGCCAACACCTATTACATGGGCAAGATGCTGACGAATGACGAAGAACCGGAGCAGAAGGACTGGGCCAAAGCCGTGAAGATCGTGTTCCCGTCTTCGCCCGAGTTCGGGACGCATGTGAACATCTCCGGCATGCTGCTGACCCGGAATGCGCCCAACAAGGACAATGCCCTCAAGCTGATGGAATTCCTGGCGAGCGACGAGGCCCAGCGCCTCTATGCTGACGGCAATTTCGAGTACCCGGTCAATCCCGCGGTGGCGGCCTCGGACATCGTCAAGTCATGGGGCAGCTTCACGCCGGACACGTTGAACGTGGCAGAAATCGCCAAGCTGGAACCGGCGGCCGCCAAGCTGGTGGACGAAGTGGAGTTCAACGACTGAGGCGCATGCGGCATGACGGCCACAACAGCGGCCCGATCCCGCTGGGTTTACGAATTCTTGGTGGCTTTCTGCCCAAACAGGCCTATATTCAGGGTTCGGAGATTAACCCATGCGCCTTCTTGCTGTCCTTCTCGCCACCGTTGCCCTGACTCAGGCTGCACCGGCCTATGCCTATGAGAATTTCATTCCCATGGGCCACAATTATTCGCCTGATGATCCGGAATTGCCGGAATTCAACAGCGAGCAGGACCGCGTCAACGCGCAAGTCGATATCTACGAGACGGAGATCTACGGGCGCCAGCGCCGGGCAAAGGTGTTCTCGAGCAATCTCGATCACTTCAGCAACAACCATGAGATCTCCAGCAGCAGAGATTTCATCGACTACTGAACCTCAGCGGCCTGACCGCCTCATTAATGCAGGGTCAGCCAGGCCCGGGCTTGGCGTTGAGCTTCCGCAACCTGGCTTGCCGTCATTTCGAGCGCCAGTTCGCGGCGATATGACCTCGCGTCTTCGCTGCCCTTCATCGCCGCAAGATTGAACCACTTGTGAGCGGTCACATAATCCTGCAGGACATCGCGGCCGATGCAATACATCATGCCGAGTTCAAACAGAATATCCGCCGTCGCCACGTTCGGCGTGATCTCTGCAAATCCGGGTTCCCCCATCGAAATACGTGCCATTTGACATCCCCTGATGATCTGGTTGCCGGCTGGCCAGGGTCCCACCCCTTCGCCAATACGGATGTTCCGCCGCACTTGCCGTGTCTTGCTGAACATGAGCAGATATTGGGCCCACCGCCGAAATGGCGCGTTAAAGGGCAGGCTTAAGCGCGTGTGTAGAGGCGTGGTGACCGAAGTGTTGCGCTTCGAACAGTTTTAATAAAATCAATGATTTATGATGGTGTTTGCAAGCAATTTACCAAGCCCTGTTCATCGCTGATTCACCAGACCCGGCAAATCACGGCTTGAGCGGCACGGCGATTTTCAAGGTGACGGGGAAATGATCCGAACCGGCAGGCTCGCCGATCCTCTGGCTCTCGGTGGGGATGATGCCTGACGAGACAAAGATGTGATCGATCGCCATCTGCGGCAGGCCGACGTGGCTCGGCCAGCTCGGCAGGCTGGTCAGGCGCCGGAGATTGGCGCGCTGCTCGACCACCTCGACAATCCGCGAGAATGGCGTCGCATTGAAATCGCCCATCACCAGCTTGCGGCCCGGTGTGTTCTCGATCAGCTGGGCAATGACGTTGACTTGCCGGAACTGGGCGCGCGAGTGAGGGAAGCGGATGGTGTGGATGCCAAACACAGTCAGCCCGCCGGCCTCGGGACCCAGTTTGGCACGAATATAGGGGGCGCCCTCCCAGAGGGCGCGGGCATCGCTTTCAATCACCGGAAACTTCGACAGAACGACGAGGTTGCAGTAGTCGACCTTGTAACAATCGGCCTGATAGGGGTAGCGGTCCTTGAGTTCCGCCATGATCCGGCGTTTCTTGGGGCCCATCTCCAGCAAGGTGATGACATCGGCATCAAGCCTTGCGACCTCGGCCTTCACGGCATCAATATTTTCATTATCATACAGCGTATTGTAGCTCGCGACCCTGATCTCCTGCATGCCCTCTGCGGGAGTTGCCAGCGTCTGGGGCGCCTCACTCGCAAGATGCGGCCAGGTGCCAATGCCGATCACTCCCACGACGATGAGGATAAAGGCCGCCAGCAATTTGGCGCGCGGCATGAACAAGCCAACGAGGAAGGCCAGCGCCACCACTGCGAACTGCAGCGTGAACTGCGAGAACACATCGAAAGCCACCCACAGCTGACCGAGCCGCGAGCCCACCAGGCCACACAGTCCGATCAGCACACCGAGCTGGCACTCAAGTCCGCCTGTTGGCCGGCGCTTCTTGCGCACGGCACCGCCGGGCTGCAGCGTGGCTTGCGCCTTGTCGACAGCCGGTTGGTTCACGGTGCCCTCGGGTAATTACAGGAGTCTGCTCTCCATCGGCAGGATCTGTTCGGGTGTACCAAAGCCGGGAAGCGCCTCAAAGCGTTTCTTCCAGGCTGAGACGCCGGGATATGGCGTCAGATCGATATTGGCTTCGGCGGCATAGCGCAGCACGCCGTATATGCCGATATCGGCGATGGTCGGCTTCTTTGCCGCAATCCATTCGCTCTTGGCGAGCTCGTTTTCCAGCATGGCCAAGGCCGCCTTGGCTTCGGTATCGTACATGACGCGGACTTCGTCGCCGAACTGGCGCAAGCCGCGGGCACGTGCCCGCAACCGGTAGATCGGAACCGCCAACTTGTCCCACTGCCAGAACAGCCATTCGCGGATGCGGTTGCGCTCGAATTCCGTCTTGCCGTCGAACTTCTTCAGCGCTTCCGCAAGATGTTCGAGAATGGCCGCAGATTGCACGTAATAGGTCTGGCCATCACGCAGCGACGGCACCTGCCCGTAGCGGTTCTTGACGAGATAGTCAGGTTGCTTGTGTTGCCCTTCGCGCAGGTTCACGTGGAAATACGAGAACGGGTGCTTGCTGAGGCTGAGCATCAGAGCCGCAGTGTAAGTGGGTCCCGACCCCAGCATGCCGTAGAGGGTGAAGCGCTGCTTGTCGCCACCGCCAGATGCCGCTGCGGCTGCAGGCTTCTTGGCCGCCGGTGCCGGCTTTTTGGCTGCTGGAACCGGCTTCTTTGGTGCCGGCTTGGCCTTTGCGGCTGGTTTCTTTGCCGCCGGCTTTGCCGGCTTCTTGGCTGACGTCTTCTTCGCAGCCTTCTTGGCTGTCTTTGCCATTTTCGGTCCCCCCACCCGGCCCCACGACCGGTCAAAAAGCTCAGGGTACGGACTATAGCGGAGTTTGACCGGAAAGGAAAATCCAAACCAAAGTCTTGATGGTATTGGTGAATTGAATGGCATTGGGCAATAGCGGCTGGCCTGCCAGACCGCGGCCTGCCTCATTTTCACGAAAAATCCGGCTCACTTTCGAGTTGAGCCGGATTCTTCATCTTATTGAATATACGAGATAATGTTCAATCTACGGAACTTGGCCTGAAGTTCAGATCCCGAGTTTTTCCTTCAGCAGGTCGCTCACCGCCTGGGGGTTGGCCTTGCCGCCGGTGGACTTCATGACCTGTCCGACGAACCAGCCGAGCATGCTGGGCTTGGCCTTCACCTGCTCCACCTTGTCGGGGTTGCCGGCGATGATCTCATCCACCGCCTTGGCGATGGCACCAGTATCGGTCACCTGCTTGAGGCCGCGGGCTTCGACGATCTGGGCGGGGTCGCCACCCTCGGTCCAGACGATTTCGAACAGGTCCTTGGCGATCTTGCCGGAAATCGCACCGCTGACGATCAGGTCGACGATACCACCGATCTGGGCAGCGGAAACCGGTGAATTCTCGACGGTCTTGCCTTCCTTGTTCAAGCGGCCAAAGAGCTCGTTGATGACCCAGTTGGCGGCCTGCTTGCCGTCGCGGCCCTTTGCCACCTGTTCGAAGAAATCCGCCGAGGGGCGCTCGGACGTCAACACCGCAGCGTCATAGGCGGTCAGGCCATAGTCCTTGATGAAGCGGGCAATCTTGTCGTCGGGCAATTCGGGCAGCGAGGCCTTGATGGCGCCGATCCAGGAATCCTCGATTTCCAGCGGCAGCAGATCCGGATCGGGGAAGTAGCGGTAGTCATGCGCTTCTTCCTTGGCCCGCATGGAGCGGGTCTCGCCCTTCCTCGCGTCGAAGAGGCGGGTTTCCTGATCAATCGAGCCGCCGTCTTCCAGAATGCCGATCTGGCGGCGGGCCTCGTACTCGATCGCCTGGCCCATGAAGCGGATGGAGTTGACGTTCTTGATCTCGCAGCGGGTGCCGAATTCCCCGCCCGGGCGGCGCACCGAGACGTTGACGTCGGCGCGAAGGCTCCCCTGCTCCATGTTGCCATCGCAGGTGCCCAGATAGCGCATGATCTGGCGCAGCTTGGTGACATAGGCCTTGGCCTCGTCGGCGGAGCGCATGTCGGGCTTGGAGACGATCTCCATCAGCGCGCAGCCGGAGCGGTTGAGATCGACAAAGCTCATGGTCGGGTGCTGGTCATGCAGCGATTTGCCGGCGTCCTGCTCGAGATGCAGGCGTTCGATGCCGACTTCGACGGCACGGCCGTCGACATCGACATGCACCGAGCCTTCGCCCACCACCGGCTGCTTGTACTGCGAGATCTGGTAGCCCTGCGGCAGGTCGGGATAGAAGTAGTTCTTGCGGTCGAAAACCGAGCGGTTGTTGATCTGGGCCTTGAGGCCAAGCCCCGTGCGAACCGCCTGCTCGACACAGAATTCATTGATCACCGGCAGCATGCCGGGCATCGCCGCATCGACCAGCGACACATGGTCATTGGGTTCGCCGCCGAACTCGGCCGAGGCGCCGGAGAACAGCTTGGACTTGGCCAGTACCTGGGCATGAACCTCAAGGCCGAGGACGATTTCCCAATCGCCGGTCGCTCCCTTGATCCAGTCCTTCTTTTCAGCCACGCGCTTGGCGGATTCCATCATCATATCACCTGTGATTTGGCGCCTTGGTACTGGCTTGTGGCCCGGCGTTCAAGAGCCGTGCTTCTTCATCTCGCGGGTGATGGAGCGCGACAGCCACAGGAAACCCACGAGCAACACGACGAGCACACCCATAAACGCCAGATCGGGCGCTTGCATGGACGCAAGGCCGCCGCCAATCCAGCGCTTGGCCACTTCAATGCCAATCACCAGAAACACGAACCCGGCCGCCAGGAGCGAGCCGGCGCGCATCACCGTGAGGATCAATCTGCCCAGTGGCGACATTCAGGTGCTGCCGTCCGGCTGTTCGCCATCGTAGCCGGTCACCACCGCAAAATCGCATGTTGCAGATTTCAGGCGGATGGCCTTCGCCACGGCATATTCGGGTGAGTCAAAACACAACTTCGCTTGCTCGATGGTCGGAAATTCGACCACGATGAGCCGCGATCTGTGGGCGCCCTCGCTGGCAAGCACCTCTCCGCCGCGAACCAGAAAGCGTCCGCCATATTTCTTCAATGCCTCTTTCGCGGCGACCCGGTAGCCCTGATAGATCTCGGTGTCGGTGACGTCGATCCGGGCGATCCAGTATCCTTTCGGCATGGCGGCAAGTCCTTTCTGCAATGCAGCCAAGCCTAGGTCGGCCCCGTCAACCTGTCCACTTTTCTTGCTGATGCGTGCATGCTACCCGGCACAGGCAAACAGTCCGGATCACATGATGTCGAAATCCAAGCCCGATCTTTCCCAGCTTTCCCCCCAGACACGGCTGGTGACAGCCGGCCGCGACTACGCCGAGCATGGCTTCGTCAATCCGGCCGTGTATCACGGCTCCACGGTTCTGTTTCCAACCGCACAGTCGCTGCATGACCGTTCGCAGACCTATGTCTATGGCCGGCGCGGCACACCCACGTCGCGCGCCGTCGAGGACGCCGTGGCACTGATCGAAGGCGGGCACAATGCCAAGATGGCGCCGTCGGGAATGGCGGCCATATCGACCGCGCTGCTCGCCTTTCTCAAATCCGGCGATCATCTGCTGATGGTTGACACCTGCTACCATCCCGCGCGGTTGTTCTGTGACGGGATGCTGAAGGGTCTCGGCATCGAGACGACCTATTACGATCCACTGATCGGGCGTGGCATCGCCAATCTCATGCGCCCCAACACGCGCGTGGTCTACACAGAGTCGCCCGGCTCACAGACGATGGAAGTCCAGGACATACCCGCCATCGCCGAAGCCGCACACAAGGCCGGCGCGATCGTCATGGTCGACAACACCTGGGGAGCGGGCCATTACTTCAAGGCCTTCGACCACGGTGCTGACATATCGATTCAGGCGGCAACGAAGTATCTCGTCGGCCATTCGGATGCGATGATGGGGACGGTGACCTGCAACGCCGAGACCTGGCCGCGTTTCAAGGACGCGTATGAAGAGATGGGAATGTTCGCCGGGCCTGACGACATGTACCTGACGCTGCGCGGCATCCATACGCTGGACGTGCGTCTTGAGCGGCATATGAAGAACGCGCTCGTGGTGGCGGAATGGCTCCGGGCTCGCAGCGAAGTAGAAACCGTGCTGTACCCGGCACTTTCCAATGCACCGGGCCACGATATCTGGAAGCGCGATTTCAAAGGCGCATCCGGGCTGTTCTCCATCGTGCTGAAACCCTGCCGCGAGGAGGCCGTCAGTGCATTTCTCGATGAACTGTCCTTGTTTGGCATGGGCTATAGCTGGGGCGGATTCGAGAGCCTTGCCGTGCCCTTCGTGCCACACCGGACGGCGACGACCTGGACCGCGCCTGGCCCTTGCATCCGTTTCCACGTCGGACTTGAGAATCCCGATGACCTTACGGCTGATCTTAATCAGGGTTTCGCGGCTCTGCGCCGTAATGCTTGAACTCGCGGCAACCATCCCCATGTTCTGCACGCTATCCGGGAGAGTTGAGACATGAGCCTGATCCGAACCATTGCCGCTGCAGCGATGACGATTTGCATGGCGGCGCCCGCGCTGGCGCAATCGGATGATCCCGAGTTGCTCTTCAAGAAAACTACAGTGTGGCGCCTGCTGTCACCGGACGCCAAGCTCGCGACCTATGTGATCGATGATCCCGATGTCGAGGGTGTTGCCTGTTATTTCACCGTGCCTGAAATCGGCGGCTGGTCAGGCTGGGCCGGCTTTGCCGAGGAACGCTCCGAGACTTCGCTGGCCTGCCGCCAGACCGGGCCTGTCAAGATCAAGGCCAAGTTCGAACAGGGCGTCGACATCTATCAGCAGCGCCGCTCGCTCTTCTTCAAGAAAATGCAGATCGTGCGCGGCTGCGACCCGAAGCGCAATGTACTGGTCTATCTCGCCTATACCGACAAACTGATCGAAGGCAGTCCACAGAACTCGACGTCCACGGTGCCGATCATGCCATGGGGCAACCTTCCGGCACCGAAGTGCGGGGAATTTCTGAAGTAGGAACCTATTCCGGCGCCTTCACATGCCGGGTTCGATCGGCCTTTCGATATCGCCACCATTTTCGGCCCAGTCCTTGAAGGCGCCGAGATTGAAGACCTGCGTGTATCCCATGTCTTTCAGCGTCTTGGCGGAGAGTGCTGAACGTCCGCCCGAGGCGCAGTAAAGGATGACCGGTTTTGCCGGATCGAACTGCTTGTCATGGTAGGGCGATTGCGGATCGGCACGGAACTCGAGCATGCCGCGCGAGACATGAATGGCGCCCAGGACCTTGCCGCTTTTTTCCACTTCCGGCGCATCGCGCACATCGACCACGAGGGCACCCTTGGCCATCATGCTCTTTGCCTCTGCCATGCCGATCTTTGGTACGGCGGCGTTTGCTGCTTCCACCATCTGCTTGACGTTTGTGGCCATGTAAAACTCCTATGGCTTGCGGCGGTGCCCGGAACCCGATCCGATGTCTGCGTTCGCAACACCAAAACTACGCCCGCGGTTCCGCATCGAGAAACGGTCTTTTTTCATGCTTGCTGCCCGTTGGCCTCATAGTTGCAAAAGCTCTCGACAGCGTACCCTAAAATATGGTTCGCTAGCCTTTGGCATCCATCCGGAGGAACCGAGGACGACGTGACACAGACGACCCCCAAGCCACGCCGCCTGTCGGACATCGTCACCTCGATCGATACGCAACAGCCCCTCAGCATCGGAACGTTGGTCGATGCCTTCGGGGAGCGGGCATTTGGCGCGCTGATGTTTGTGTTCGCCGTGCCCAATGTCGTGCCAACACCGCCCGGAACATCCGCCGTGCTCGGCCTGCCGCTGGTCATCCTCACCTTTCAGCTGATGATCGGCCGGCAACGCCTTTGGCTGCCGAATGCTGTGCGCAAGCGCATGATCTCCGGCGCGATGTTCGAGGGCTTCGCCAAGCGTGCGGTGCCGGTGATGGCGCGGTTCGAGCGTGTACTCAAGCCGCGTGTCTCGTTTCTTGCAGCAACCGATCTGGCCGAGCGTGTCATCGGCATTGTCGCCTTCGCGCTGGCGGTGATCCTGTTCCTGCCGATTCCCCTCGTCAACATCTTGCCGGCCGCCGCCATCACGTTGATGGCACTTGGCCTGGCCGAGCGCGATGGACTCGCCGTGCTCGCTGGCTATGCGCTTGCAGCACTTACAGCGCTGCTGCTCGCCGTCGTGTCGTCGGCGATCTATGCCGGAATCGTAGCCTTCTTCGGTGCGCTGTTCGGCGGATAGCTCAGCCGCACGCCGCAGGCGCACCGCGATGGCTACCGCGCCCGCAGCGGCCGCCGACAATATCGGGGCGCGGAACCGGGCCGGTTCGGGCGGTGCGCTTTGCCTTTCCGGGCAATGCCGGAACGGCATCGTCATAGAGCCATGACTCAAGCAAGGTTCGTACCGAGCCATCGCCGCTGAAGCGTACGGCGGTTGCAATGAAATCCTCCGACGTGACATTGCGGCCTCGATTGTCCTGGGCAAAATGCTTCATGATATTGAAGAAGCTGCTGTCCCCGATCTGCAGCTGCAGCGCATAAAGTGCCGCGCCGCCGCGATAGTATGTGCGATCGGAGAAGAGATCCTCCGGCCTGTCGACCACGGCGGGACCAAGGTTCTGCGCCACGACATAATCATAGATATCGAGCATCGCCTGATCGAAGGCGGCTCTGTCCTTGCGATGCTGCCACCAGGTTTCGAAAAATGTTGCCGCTCCCTCGGCGATCCACAAATCTTCCCACTTCGCGACCGACACCGAGTTGCCGAACCACTGATGCGCCAGCTCATGCGAGACGAAGGCCTCGTCGGGCGGCGATGCATCTTCCGGAAATGTCGACATGGCCTGAGTTTCAAGCGCGTAATAAAGCTTCGGGTCTTTGACGATCACCGATCCATAGCTGCGGAAGGGATAGCGGCCGATCAGCGTCTCGAAATAAGTCAGCATGGGCCCTGCCTTGGCAAGGCCATCGATGTGTGATTGCGGTGTGCCTTCCGGAACGTAGAGGCTGATTGGCGTGCCGTCAGGTGCGTGGCGAAGATCGGCCGTGAACTTGTTCACATGCACGGTTGCCAGCCACGTCGTCATCGGTTCGGTCATCGACCATATGAAGCGGCGCTTGCCATCAACCGGCGTCTGCGCCACGAGCGTGCCGTTTGCGACGGCCGTGTAGCCTTCGGGCACAGTGATCTTGAACCGGTAGGTTGCCTTGTCGGTGGGCTCGTCATTGGCCGGAAAGAATGTCGATGCGCCGACCGGCTCGCTGACCACGTAGGCCGATTTGCGGTGATTGAACCAGCCGAGAAACAGATTGTCACCCGGCGCCGTCGGATCGGCCAACGGATCGGGGACGCCGCCATAGGCCACCGTGACGTTCACCTTCTCGCCAGACAGCAAGGATTTTGCCGGCGTGATCTCCAGCTTGTCACCCTTGCGGCTGAAATCCGCAGCGGTTCCGTTGACGAGCACCTCCGACACGGGCAGCGCGTGAAGATCCAGCGCGAAGCGATCGAGCGTGCGCGGCGCCCGGAGAGTAATCGCTGCCTTGCCGGAAATCGTTCCCGCGGCTGGTTCGACGTCGAGGCTGATGTCGTAGTGCAGCACGTTGATGCCGTCATTACCGAAATCAGGGAAAAAGGGATCGATGGCAAGGGCCGGACTCGTTGTGCCGGCAGCGGCGATGCCTGTTGCTGCCAGCAGATGCCTGAAGTTTGAAGTCACTAGTTAAGTCTCCCCGTTGCATCACCATCTTTGCGCAACTTGGAGTGGTTGCGCAAGTTCCGCAGACCTAAGGCCCGTGCCTCGGATCAGAGCACGACGCTATTGACTGCCGAATTAGATCGTGCGCGTATTTGAGTGACGAACGCGACCGGAAATGCTTTGCTCTGGGTGATAAACCAGAGAGAGGCAGCAGCGAGAGAAAGCGCTATCTTTCAGGATTGAGCGGAGCGCTTCCGGAGCCGATTCCAGCCCACCAGCATACCGAGCGCACCAGCAAGCATTGGAAAGGTTGCGCCAATGGGGACGGCAGTGACTGGTTGAAATCTC
>CAUJIO010000095.1 GCA_963205315.1 Pseudomonadota bacterium
CGCTCGACGCCGCCCCGGGCGTTGAACTCGGTTTGCGAGGTGATGACGTTGTTGGTTGCATCCGGTCCCTGGGACAGGGTCTTGAAAGTGCGGCCAAAGCCGTCGAGGTAGCTCTTCGACCAGATCGTGGCATCGGCTGCAGTGGGTGCCCGGCGCAGGGTTTCGACATATTGGCCGGTTGGCGTGCCAACCGTATAGTTCATGATGGAATAGTCGCCGCCGGGCCGGTTGACCCGGCTGACGCGGCAGAAGCCATCGACGACAGTGATCGTGTCCTGGCCATTGATGTTGGTGACCTTCCACGGCACGCCGCAAGCCTTAGCATCATCGTTCCAGGTCAAGAACACCTTGAAGCGCGAATCGGCAGCGGGATTGGCACCTGCCGGACGATTGGCCGGCGGCAGCCAGGTTTCGGTTTCGAGAAGCCTGAATGTTGGATCATAGACGTGGCGGGTGGTCTCGCCGGCGCCATTGGTTTCGGTCAGGAGATTGCCGTAGGAGTCGTAGGTATAGTTGGACTCGACATATTCTGTGTCATTGAAGAAGCTCCGCTGCTTGGTGATGTTGCAGTGATCGGGCGCGTCAGTCGATGACGCGTGGCTATCGGCGAAATACAGCGTATCAGCAAGAACGGGTTCGTTTTCCAACCCCGCTCCTCTGCGCGTCACCCGGCGTGACGGGCAGGCCATGATGAATTTCCCTGAGTTCCGGGAGTAGCTGAACCACGTAGTGGTATCGTCGTCGGTTTCGTTGCCTGTTGCGCCATTGCGCCACTCTCGGCGGTTGATGACCTTGGCGACATCGCCATATTTGTTGAGGGCGTAGCCGGTATAGACCGTTTTGGAAGCGGCACCGTCATAGACGACCTGCCGGCTGCGGGTTTTTTCGCAGATCAGCGGCAATTCGCTATCCGTTGTAAAGTCCTCGATCTCCTCGGCCAGCAAGGCTCCTCCCGGGTTGACATCGAGATGCTGAACTTTGGACACGCGGCCGAGACAGGCAAAGGATTGTTGGTAGGTGGTCACTGTCTTGGGATTGTTCTGTTCAGCACCGATCTTGGGCAAGATCGCCGTAACCTGCTGGAAGCCCATGAACTGGCGCTCGGCGGCGTTCCATAACCCGCTGTCATATTCGTAACTGGTGGTGGTCTCGCTGGCGGTGGTGCCGAGACCATCATCAGCCGTCACCGATTTGACCACCAGCATTGCCATCGGTAAATTGGTCCCGGTTGAATCCGACGATGACCCATAGGTTACGGTGATCTTGCCGCCGGTCGGATTCCTGGCGGTCAGCATGAGGTCCGAGTCATCGGCCTTTGTCAGACTGTTGACACCCCAGAGTTCAACATTGAAATCATCATGATTGCAGCATTGCAGGTCGATGAAGTCTGTCTTCCCGTCTCCATTGAAGTCGCCGGCCAGAACCGGATCGAACTCCTTGACACCGAGCGGCGTTCTGGCGAATCCGGTCCCCTCGGACAGCGCAATCCGGTAGTCCGGCCCATTGTTGTCGCCATCATCAAACAGATAGGCAATATCCATCCGGCCATCGCCATTGAAATCGCCAGGTATTGTCTTGTGGAAATTATAGTCCTCGTTAGCGTAGCCGAGGACGCTGTCGGGTTGCGCGACGAAGGTGGACCCTTTCGACAGCAGGACACGCGTAACGTAGCGGGCCGAACCATCAACCTCCTGGCCAGTTCGCCAGATCAATGTGAGGTCGGAGCTGCCATCGCCGTTGACATCGCCGGCAAAAGACCTTGCTTTGTTGTTCACCTTGATTTGCGGGTCACTAGCGGTGTTGCCATTGGCTGTCCAATCCGTCAAACCTGCTGTCAGACCGCTTGGCTGGGCTTGCTGGACGAAGGACGATCCGCTCGACAGATAGAGTCTAGGCTTGAACGCCGGCAAGACCGTTGGCGTCGGATTGGAATAGGCATCGTTGATCAACAGATCTGTCTTGCCATCTCCGTTGAAGTCGCCGACCTTGTGGATCTCGTCGTTCCACAGACCCAAGCTGGCGCCCCAAGGGTCAGTGCTGAAGGTCACGGTGCTCTTGAAGATGTTCGGAATGTTGGCCCAATTGGCCTGGACAAAGGCACTACCGTCCGACAGCCATACATTGTTGGCGAAGGTCAGGAAGTCGGCCTTGCCGTCGCCGTTGAAGTCGCCGATATGGGCAATGCCGCCGTCGAAGGCTTCTTTCGTGTTTGGCCCTTGCGTTGCCCAAGTGGAGACGTTGGCGCCGTTCCCCTGAGCAATGCCGACGACCACCGTGTGGGTGGGGGTTGATGAGCTGGTCCGTCGAAGGACCAGGATGTCGTCCCGGCCGTCGCCGTTGAAATCGGCGAGATAGTCCGTCAGTTGCCCAATGTTTGTCGGATCGACCAGCGCGCTGGGCAGCGCGACTTCGGTGTATCCGGCCGACGAAAACTTCCTGACGGCATAGGAGCCGCTGACATATTTGAACAGCACATCGGTGCGCCCGTCACCGTTAAAGTCCAACGTGGCCTTTTCGCCCATATTTGCCAGCGGGAACTTCGAGGCTACTTCGGTGGACTTGATAAATTCCGAAAGCGGATTGCGATAAGTAAAGATGTAGGGCGGCAAGGGATTCGGTGAAGTGGCGCCTTTCGTCACCACGCCTGTTGCCGAGATTGTGGCACCTCTCGCATGTTGCTCCACCTTGATCAGCCTCGAAGGCCCATCATATTCGTTCAGGCTCGCCTGCTCATAGGTGAGAGCATAGCTCCGCACTTGAAGGCCCAGGTGGCGCACGTCGATTGCTGTCAGCCGTTTATTGAAGGTGCGAATGGCTTTGCCGTCGGAATAGGTGAATGTGTCCGGACGATCCGCGTAGTAGAGTTCGATTTCCGCTACGATGTCCGCTGGGGCTGAACCATTGAAGTTAAAATACTGAATCTTGAGAGGCCGGTTGTCCGATGCGCCATAAATGTATTTGATGTAGTTGCCGTGCGTGTCTTCGACCCTTGTGAGATACCACCGGAACGTGTTGACATTGTCGGCACCGTCTAAAGCTTCGTACGTCCGCTTGACGCCATTCTTGCTGGTTACAATCCAGTTATTGGGGACGGTGTTTCTATTGATACGCAAGTAGGTTTCCACGCGGCCAGTGAAGTTTGAGATCCCAGCCTCGCAAGACGGGGTACTGTCGGTGTTCTGAACTTCTGCGCAGTCGAAGATTTCACTGCCATCGAGCGAATAGCTATCAGCCGGAAGGGCATTGCTCTGGTACGTGTTGAGGTAGGCTGGCGTCCCCATGCCGCCGGACAGCTTGTTTTCGGTTGTAGTACCTTGAGCGCTGGTTGCCGGCTTTTTGGCTCCGGATACCCTTTCAATCACCGAGAATCCGTTGAAGCTCCAACCAATTCCAGAGATCGAGGCAGGGTTTCTGAAACTGCGTTGCCCGAATGCCGAACTGTAAGACAGCGACAGTGTCGGTTCCAACCCGCGGAACGTCGGAACATCGATCGGCACGCTATAGGTAAAACTGCCGTTCCATGCCGTATAGGAAGGATTGACCTTCACATCACCAAGTGCCTTTGGCGGTGCAATCTGTTGGGCAAACGATTGATTTACAAAAGAAAGAAGCGCCAGCAATCCGGTGATAATGAGCTTGCGCAATATAGCCTCCTGAGCGGAAATCACTAATTTCCGATGAGGATTGCTGCAGTCACGTCAACTAGCAAGAGATTACGTTACTGTAACGTCAGTTTGCTGTGGATGAACACTGCTCTGATGGAAATGATGCGCTTTCTGCCTCGGAGGAGTGGATTGTCAATTGCATTCAAACGGGACCCCTTATCGGAAGGTATTAGGGCTCCGTTTGGGGAGACGCGCGGTCGCGCTGGTTTCTGCGAGGCGTCTCAATAGAGAGCACATTTGCCTTAACTATATGAAACTGCAATCAAATGACCCAAATGGCGAACCTAAATATACCAAGAGGTAGTGTCTTGGACTGCTTCCAATCTGCTCACAAAAAGGAACCGCACTCACAACAAAAAAGGAGAAACCTCGCCAATTCATTGAGACGGCGAGTTTTTGGTTGTCGGAGCCAGATTTGAACTGACGACCTTCAGGTTATGAGCCTGGAGGTCGTTGCGCTCAAGGAAATCATGCAACACTCATCTGCGGACTGGACTTCGGCCGCAAGGCAAGCATTGGTGTGCGGCAGGAAGAACGCTGCCCGGCGATATCGGACCTGGCTTAACGGCAGCCCGCTGATTGCGGGCTTTGGGTGGTGGGAGACCCATCGTGGGCTCCGGAACACAGGACACCATCATGCCGAAAGCAGCCAAGAACTCCCCAACCCAAAAAGCGACCAAACCCAAAACCTCCGCCGCAACAATGCGCGCCGCAGCAAAGGCCCCTCGGTTAGCATCCAAATCAAGCCCAGAACTGCAATCAGCTGTTGAGTCGGCTCGATCTGACACCAAGGCGGCAGCGATCCTGAAGATGCTGGGCCGAGACAATGGTGCCACTATCAAGGAACTCGCCGCCGCCACCAACTGGCAGGAACACAGCATCCGCGGGCTTATGTCGGGCAATTTGAAGAAGAAGCGCGGGTTGCTGATCACCCATTCGGTCGTCGACGGGATCCGCCGCTATCACATCAATCAACCTGGGAGTGGACAATGACTGGCACCGCTACAGGACTCGAGAATTTGACCGTACTATCGCTTATTGAACTTCGCGGCGCATGGCGGCGTTACTATGCGACCGAAGCCCCGGCTACCATGAGCCGGGAGCTGCTTCAGCGCGCCATTGGCTACAGGATGCAGGAGGAGGCCTTCGGCGGCTTGAACCGCCGGACGTTACTCCGATTAAAAGCATTGACGATCGACCGGCAGACGGCACGCGGACGGACAGCCAACAAGTCCCTCCATGCCACTCCCACCTTGAAGTCTGGCACAAAGCTGATCCGGGAATGGCAAGGACAAGTGCATGAGGTGATGGCTCTGGAAGATGGCCAGTTTGCCTATGCCGGAAAGTCCTACCGGAGCCTCACCCTCATCGCCCACAAGATCACGGGAACCCACTGGTCCGGGCCCCGTTTCTTTGGCCTGAAGAAGGCGCGAGGAGCAGTTGATGGCTGACCGTCCTCTCACCCGGCGCTGCGTCATCTATACCCGCAAGTCCTCGGATGAAGGACTGGATCAGGCCTACAACTCGCTCGATGCCCAGCGGGATGCCTGCAGCGCCTATGTCGCCAGCCAGAAGCATGAAGGCTGGGTGCTCGTGAACAAGACCTATGACGATGGTGGATTCTCCGGTGGCAGCCTGCAGCGTCCTGCGCTCCAGGCCTTGCTGGAGGACCTGGCCAAGGGCCTGGTGGACATCATCGTCGTCTACAAGATCGACCGCCTCACCCGGTCACTGGCTGATTTTGCCAAATTGACCGAAGTTCTCGACAAACAGCGTGTTTCCTTCGTGGCGGTTACCCAGCAGTTCAATACCTCTACGTCCATGGGGAGGTTGACCCTCAATGTCCTGCTTTCCTTCGCCCAGTTCGAACGAGAGGTATCGGGAGAACGCATCCGCGACAAGATCGCAGCCTCGAAGCAGCGCGGCATGTGGATGGGCGGGCACCCGCCACTGGGTTATGATGTCAAGGACCGGAAGCTCATCATCAATGAACATGAGGCGGAGACTGTCCGGCATATCTATAGCCAGTATCTCAAGCTCAAATCCGTCCGGCTTCTCAAACAAAACCTCGACCAGGCCCAGCTCCGCTCAAAAGCCAATGTGTGGAAGAACGGCACGCTGCACGGCGGCAATCCATTCTCCCGGGGTGCCCTGTCGCATCTGCTGAACAACCGGATCTACCGTGGCATGATCAGCCACAAGGGCAAGTCCTACAAGGGTGAGCACGAGCCCATCATCTCGGATGACCTGTTTGATCGGGTCCAGGAAGCACTCTCGGCACAGGGACCAGGTGAACATGCCAGGGCCAAGCGCGCGTCCCCCGCCCTCCTCAAAGGCCTGGCATTCGACGCTGCCGGAAACAGGCTTCAGCCTACACATTGCAGCAAGAAGGGAAGCAAGTACCGCTATTACGTCTCAGCACCAACGCTTCGTAACGCCAGCGCCAGTCCGGAAGGGCTTCGCGTACCGGCTGCCGATCTCGAGAGAATCGTCATCTCAGGCGTTGGCGGCAGGCTCCGAGACCCGAACTGGGTGTCAACACTTGCCGCGGATCTGCATCCCTCAGCTGCAGATGGCTCCGATCATCAGCTTGAAATGAAAGCTTCCGCTCATCAGGCAGCCATCGCATCAGCCGCGGCTCTTGCTACCCAGTTGGACGAACAGGCCACGAACAACAGCGGAATTCTGAAGTCGATCATCTCACGCGTCGACGTGAGCAAGTCCGCGATCATGATCAGGCTCGGCAAGGCGCCAATGGCGAGGCAGTTCGGGATGGAACACGCTGGAACCCCGCAGCCGTCATACACCCCGGAAACCATCGACATCAGTGTCACGGGCCAGTTCCTGCGCTGTGGCAAACAGGTGCGGCTCGTGTTGGGCAATGACAACAATGGACACTCCGAGCCTGACCAGAAGCTGCTTCACGACGTGTTGCGGGCGCGGCGGTGGTTCCAGGACCTCTCGACCGGGCGGGTTGCCAGCATCGCGGAACTTGCCAGGCGCGAAAAGTGTTCCGCCTCCTATGTCAGCCTGAAGATCAGCCTGGCGTTTCTGTCACCTGAAATTCTAGAATCGATCATCGCGGGAACCCGGCCCAGGTCGCTGACACCCGAAAAGCTCAAAAAGGCTTGTCCTCTGCCGATCGACTGGGACGAACAGCGCGCGATCCTGTTCGACTGAGATCGACCGCACTCAGAGTGAGCGCCAGTCATTCCGCCAACAATGGACGTCGGAAAACATCCGCCGCGATCCGGTTCGCGTGTGCTCTGAATACGTGACTCTCCGTGCCGCCGCAGCAGACGCAGGGTGCACCATAACCGGAATTCCGGCCCACAGAGACTGGCAGCACGAAATCGCTCGCAATCCAGATCAATGTAAGTCTCTCCACCTCACGCCGGCTGACACCTCGCGCCAAGCCCCTGAAGTGTCGTGACTTTTCTGGCGGTGCCGGAATTGCCTGGTTCGATGTCAATAGATTGGCTGGGGCGGGAGGGATCGAACCTCCGAATGGCGGAATCAAAATCCGCTGCCTTACCGCTTGGCGACGCCCCAACTGAGCGGGTTTCGTATAGCCAGCCGATCAACGCTTGCCTAGTGCGAAAAGCGCCGTTATAAGCCGCCGCGAACCTTAGGACGGAGTGTAGCGCAGTCTGGTAGCGCACCTGCTTCGGGAGCAGGGGGTCGGAGGTTCGAATCCTCTCACTCCGACCAATTAAAAAGCGCGGGCCATCGTCAGGATGGCCCGCGCTTTATGTTTTAACGGCTTAACGGCGGCCGAGAAGAGCCCAGACGGCGGGGAAGCCCAGCGCGGCGATGGCGGCCTTGACGAGGTCACCGGCGATAAAGGGCACGAGGCCATATTGAACAGCCGTGGCGATGCTGCCGGTCCAGGCGGCAAGCCAGGCCAGTCCCGGCACATAGACGACGGCCACGCCGAGAATCATCGCCGCAAACATCTTCCACGGCGACCGGTCCCAGCCGCGCTCGGCCAGCCAGCCGACAAGCGCGGCGGCCAGAATGAAGCCCAGCACATAGCCGAAGCTCGCCAGCATGAAACCCGACTTGAATTCGGCGAAGACCGGCAGGCCGGCGGCGCCTTCCAGCGCATAGAGCGCCAGCGTGATGGCGCCGAGGCGGGCGCCATATGCCGCGCCGATCGCGAGCACCGCCAGTGTCTGCAGGGTCATCGGCACCGGCAACATCGGCACATTGATCTGCGCTGCCGCTGCGACAATGAGGGAGCCGGCAATGGCCAGCACGGCGTTGCGCGTCAACGCGCCGCCGGTGGACGGCCACAGCCGGTCGGAAAGAAGACTGGAATTCATGGTGGTTCACCCCTACCCTGTTGAAACGATGGTATCCTCTTCACTTATAGTAACCCCTCCGCCGCGCCGCAACTGGACATGACCGAACTCCGATTCGACCGCGATTTCGAGGCAAGGCCCGGCGAAATGGTGAGCGTGTCGCCGCTCATCCGGCGCATGGTTGCCAATAATCCCAGTCCCTTCACGTTCAAGGGTACCGCGACCTTTGTGGTTGGAACCGGCCAGGTCGCGGTGATCGATCCGGGGCCCGATGATGATGCCCATCTCGCCGCGCTGCTCAATGCGTTGCGGGGCGAAACGGTGAGCCATATCCTGATCACCCACTCGCATGCCGATCACTCGCCGCTGACGCGCAAGCTGCAGGCCGCCACAGGGGCCAAGACCTTCGCCTATGGTGGCGTGCTGCCGTCCGATGATGAAGGCCTGAGGCTCGATGCTTCGATCGATCATGACTTCACGCCCGACGTGGCGCTGAGGGACGGCGATGTGGTGGAAGGGGCCGGCTGGTCACTCGAATCACTGTTCACGCCGGGCCATATGTCCAACCACATGTGCTTCGCGCTCCCGCAGGAAAAGGCTTTGTTTGCGGGCGATCACGTGATGGCCTGGGCGACGAGCGTGATCGCCCCGCCGGATGGCGACATGGGGCAGTATTTCGCCTCGCTGCGCAAGCTGCTGGATCGCGACGACGACATCTACCTGCCGTCGCACGGGCCTGCCCGGCGCGATCCGCTGCCGCTGGTGCGCGGCTATCTGGCGCACCGCCGCATGCGGGAAGCGGCGATCCTGTCGCGCGTCGCCCAAGGTGCCCGCACGGTGCCGGAGATCGTGGCGCAGATCTATGCCGACGTCGACCCTCGGCTGCATGGCGCCGCGGCACTCTCCACCCGCGCCCACCTCGATCATCTGGTGGAGCAGGAAAAGCTCAAGGTCAGGGACGGCATCTATGAAGCGGTGTGAGGATCGGTGATGGGCAAGACGCCTGAGACATTGCGAAGCGCCCGCTGGTTCGCCCCCGACGACCTGCGCGGTTTCGGCCACCGCTCGCGCCTGATGCAGATGGGCTACGCCAAGGAAGACTGGGCGGGAAAGCCCTGCATCGCCATCATCAACACCTGGTCCGGCATCAATCCGTGCCATGCGCATTTCCGCGAGCGTGCCGAGGATGTGAAGCGCGGCATCCTGCAGGCGGGCGGCTTCCCCATCGAACTTCCGGCGCTGTCGCTGGCAGAGAACTTCGTGAAACCCACCACGATGCTCTATCGCAACATGCTGGCGATGGAGGCCGAAGAACTCATCCGCTCGCATCCGGTCGATGGCGCAGTGCTTATGGGCGGCTGCGACAAGACCACGCCCGGATTGCTGCTCGGCGCCACCAGCGCAGGGGTGCCGGCAATCTATGTGCCGGCCGGTCCCATGCTGCGCGGCAACTGGAACGGCAAGGTGCTGGGCTCCGGCTCGGACGCCTGGAAATTCTGGGACGAGCGGCGCGCGGGCAATATTTCCGATGCCGAATGGTCGGCAATCGAGGGCGGCATCGCGCGCTCCTATGGCCACTGCATGACCATGGGAACGGCCTCCACCATGACGGCGATCGCCGATGTCATCGGCATGACCTTGCCTGGCACCTCCTCGATCCCGGCGGCCGACGTCAATCACATGCGCATGGCGGCCTCGGCCGGACGGCGGATCGTCGAGATGGTATGGGAAGACCTCACGCCCGCCAGGATCCAGACGCGCGCCTCCTACCTCAATGCCATCGCGGTGGCCATGGCCATGGGCTGCTCCACCAATGCGGTGATTCATGTCATCGCCATGGCGCGGCGCGCCGGTCACAACATCACGCTCGATGATTTCGATGCTGCGAGCCGCATCGTACCGGTCATCGCCAATGTGCGGCCGAGCGGCGATGCCTATCTTATGGAAGACTTCTACTATGCCGGCGGCCTCAAGGCGCTGATGCAGGAAATTGCGCCGTTGTTGGATCTCACGCAGATCACGGTTGCGGGCCGCAGCTGGGCGGAAGAACTGAAGGGCGTGAAGAACCACAATCCAGATGTCATCCGCAGCATGGAGACCGCCATCTATCCGGAAGGCGCTCTCGCAGTGCTCAAGGGAAACCTGTCGCCCAATGGCTGCGTCATCAAGCCGTCTGCCTGCGCTCCGCATTTGCGCCAGCACAGCGGCCCGGCCATCGTCTTCGACGACTATGCATCGATGAAAGCCGTAATCGACCGTGACGACTTCGATGTGACGCCCGATCATATTCTCATCCTGCGCAACGCAGGGCCACAGGGCGGCCCCGGCATGCCGGAATGGGGCATGCTGCCGATCCCGAAGAAGCTGGTCAAACAGGGCGTGCGCGACATGCTTCGCATCTCCGATGCGCGCATGAGCGGCACCAGCTACGGCGCCTGCATCCTGCATGTCTCGCCTGAGTCCTATATCGGCGGACCATTGGCCCTGGTTCAGACTGGCGACATGATCACCGTCGATGTTCCGGCGCGCAGCATCACGCTCGATGTGGATGAGGCAGAACTCGCCCGCCGCAAGGCCGCGTTGACGCCACCGCCGCCGCGTTTCGAGCGTGGCTATGGCTGGATGTTCGCGCAACACATCAAGCAGGCGGATGAAGGCTGCGATTTCGATTTTCTCGAAACGGGTTTCGGTGCGCCGAACGGCGAGCCCGCGATATTCTGATGACAGCCAGGGGAACGGCATGAGCAAGAAGGTTGCAGTGATCACGGCAGGCGGTTCCGGCATGGGGGCTGCATCAGCGCGCAAGCTGGCAGCGGACGGCTTCGAGGTCGCCGTGTTGTCCTCTTCCGGCAAGGGCGAAAGCCTGGCGAAGGAATTCAATGGTGTCGGCGTCACCGGTTCGAATCAGTCGAACGAGGATCTGAAGCGTCTTGTCGATCTGACGATGTCGCGCTGGGGCCGCATCGATGTGCTGGTGAACAGCGCGGGCCACGGCCCGCGCGCACCGATCCTCGAGATCACCGACGAGCAATGGCACACCGGCCTCGATGTCTATCTGATGAACGTGGTGCGCGCGGTGCGGTTGGTTGCACCGATCATGGTGCAACAGAAGGCGGGTGCCATCATCAATATCTCGACGGCCTGGGCCTTCGAGCCGAGTGCGATGTTCCCGACGTCGGGCGTGTTCCGCGCCGGGCTTGCCGCCTACACCAAGATCTTCTGCGACACCTATGCCGCAAGCAATGTCCGCATGAACAATGTTTTGCCCGGATGGATCGACAGCCTGCCCGCAACCGAGGAGCGCGCCCAGAGCGTGCCCATGAAGCGCTACGGCACATCGGCGGAAATCGCCGCAACAGTGGCCTTCCTGGCGTCGGAAGGTGCCGGTTACATCACCGGACAGAACATCCGCGTCGACGGCGGCGTCACGCGCGGCGTCTGACTCTCCTTCCGGCCGACCGGACCATGGCGCAGGCCAAAGCCATGCCTGCGTGCGGGTCTGCGCATCGCGTCTTACGGGCGCGTGAGTTTCACCACTGGCAATTTCGGCCTATGCCTTCAGTTCAGAAACGTGAACCGGCGATGAACCCGCTGTTCCGGCCGAATTCAAGAAGCGGCTGTCATTCTCTGTAAAGACTTGGCCGCCTGCGACCTGAGGCGGATTTCAAACAGGAGTGATCATGAGCGTACCCACCGAGAACGCCGACTTCCTCGTCGGCAGCGATGCCTTCAATTTCATCAACGGGTTGGGTGGCAACGACATCATCTTCGGCAAGGGAGGCGACGATCTGCTGCTGGGCGGTGAAGGAGATGACGTTCTCGTCGGCGGTTCTGGCGGTGACACGCTCAATGGCGGCAATGGGTTCGATACTGCCAACTACAATGATCTCGGCATCGCCGTCAGCGTCGACCTCAACGCGGGAACGGCAACGCGCAAGATCTCGAGTTCAATCACGGAAACCGATCATCTCACCAGCATCGAAGGCGCAACCGGCGGCTCGGGCGATGACACGATGACGGGCAATGGCGGCGCCAACACCTTCCAGGGGATGGCTGGTTCCGACCAACTGTTCGGCCAGGGTGGAAACGACAAACTGTTCGGTGGCAACGGCGCCGATCATCTCTTCGGCGGCGCTGGCGCCGACATGCTGGTTGGCGGCGCTGACTGGGATCGCGTCTATTACTTTGGTCCGACGGACGGCGTGACCGTCAACCTGTCCACCGGGATCGGTTCCGGCGGCGATGCCGAAGGCGATACCTATTCCGGCATCGAAGCGGTGAGCGGCAGCGCACAGAACGACATCCTGATCGGCAACGACCAGACGAACAACATGAGCGGCGGAGAAGGCGACGACGTGCTGAAGGGCGGCGGCGGCGATGACTTCATCTTCGGCGATGAAGGTGCAGACGTGGTCAATGGCGGAGCAGGTATCGACAGCACCGGCTTTTACGCCAGCAACGCCGCGGTGCAGATCGATCTCGGAGCCAATACCGCGAGCGGCGGCTTTGCCGAGGGCGACGTCATCAGCGGGCTTGAGAATGTCGATGGCTCGCTCTTCAGTGACACGATTACCGGCAACGGGGTTGCAAACATCATCCGGGCGCAGAAGGGCAAGGACGTCATTTCAGGCCGCGGCGGCGATGACAGCCTCGAAGGCAATGAGGGCAACGATACGATCGACGGCGGCAACGGCGATGACTGGATTGAAGGAAATGAGGGCAACGACACGCTCACCGGCGGCGCTGGCGCCGACAAGTTCTTCATGTTCAGCACCCTGGACTCCGGCAAGTCTGCTGATCACCGTGACATCATCACGGACTTCAAGGCCGGAGTGGATTTCATGCACTTGAATCCCATGGACGCAAATTCGCTGCTGGACGGCGATCAGGCGTTCACCGATATCGGCACTGCGGTCTTTGGCGAGAATGCCGGTGAGTTGCGGCGGTTCTTCGAAAACGGCAACACCATTCTCGAGGGAGACGTCGATGGCGACGGCAAGGCCGATTTCCAGATCGAATTCACCGGCACGATCAATTTCGGGGATCCCGATCTCGTGCTGTAGTGCCGCTCACGCGCAAGGCCAGCGATAATCGCGGAAGCGTTCACGCAGCGCCAGCTTGGAAATCTTGCCGGTTGCGGTGTGCGGGATTTCGTCGACAAAGACGACATCGTCCGGCAGCCACCACTTGGCAATCCTGCCCTGCATGTAAGCCATTATATCTGCCTTGCAGGTTTGGGCGCCGGCCTTGCGGACGATGACCAGGAGCGGACGCTCGTCCCACTTGGGATGGGGGAGTCCGATGGCGGCGGCTTCCAGCACGCCGGCGCAGCCGATGGCAATGTTTTCGAGTTCGATCGAGGAAATCCATTCGCCGCCGGATTTGATGACATCCTTGGACCGGTCGGTAATGTGCATGAAGCCGTATGGATCGATGGTGGCCACGTCGCCGGTATCGAACCAGCCATCCGCATCGAAGGCCTGCGTTCCCTCGTCCCTGAAATAGCTTCTGGCGACCGCCGGACCTTTCACCTTCAGGCAGCCAAATGTCTTGCCGTCATGCGGCAGGCTTTGGCCCGCATCATCGGTGATCTTCATGTCGACCATGAAGGGCGCCCGGCCTTGCTTCAGCTTGATGGGCCACCAGCCGTCTTCGGCAAGTGCGGCAGTTGCGGCCGTCGGCGTTGCCGCCGAGCCGATGGGACTCATCTCCGTCATGCCCCAGCCATGGATGACATCGACACCGTAGCGTTCGCCAAAGAACTTGATGATGACTTCGGGACAGGCCGAGCCACCAATGAAAAGACGCTTCAGATCAGGCAGGTGCAAGTCCGGGTTCGTTTCGAGATGCTGCAACAGCATCATCCAGACGGTCGGAACGGCGGATGACAGGGTGACACGTTCGGACGTCAGCAGTTCGTAAACCGATGCCCCATCGAGCTTTGGCCCCGGCATCACCATCTTCGCACCGTTCATCGGGCAGCTGAACGCGAGCGACCAGGCATTGGCATGGAACATCGGCACCACCGGCATCACCGCATCGCGGCTCGAGATCGCCTTGACGTCCGGCAGGCTTACCATCAGGGCATGCAGCACGTTGGAGCGGTGCGAATAGACAACGCCCTTGGGGTTTCCCGTGGTGCCGGATGTGTAGCAGAGGCCGCATGCTGTATTCTCATCGAACTGCGGCCAAGCGAAACCCGCATCGCCTTGCGCCAGCAACTCCTCATAGCAAACCGGATTTCGCAACGTGGTGGCCGCCGGCATATGCGCGGCATCGGTCATCACGACGAAGCCCTTCACCCTGGGCAGGCGGTCCTGCAGCTTCTCGAACAGACCAACGAAGGAGAGATCAACGAAGATCCACTGATCTCCGGCATGATTGATGATGTAGTCGAGCTGATCGGCAAACAGGCGCGGGTTCAGCGTGTGGACGACGGCACCAAGGCCCATGATGCCATACCAGATCTCCAGATGGCGCCAGGTGTTCCAGGCCATGGTCGCGACGATGGTTCCCTGGCCGACGCCGAGCCGCCGCGCTGCCACACTGGCGAGCGCGCGGGCGCGGCCGTTGATCTCGCTGTAGGTGGTGCGATGGATCGGCCCTTCGACGGAACGCGAGACGATCTCCGTTTCGCCATGCCACCGCGCCGCGTGGTCGAGCACACGGTGAACCAGCAGCGGAAAATCCTGCATCAAGCCGAGCATCGTCTGTTCCCTCTCGCGCCATCGTGGGCGTCTTGATTGGGAACGAGTCTAGCGCCGATCCGGATGCAGCACCAGTTGACCCGGATTGGTGATCACGTCACTTTCCGGCTCGCGGATCGATCGGTGTGATGGCTCCCAGTCCCAGCACCTGTTCGACGAAACGGGCGCCCGCCAGCAATCGTGCCTCGCCACGGCCCGGTGCCACGATCTGCAGGCCCACCGGGAGATTTTCACGCGTGAAGCCGCAAGGAATCGAAATCGCCGGCGAGCAGGTCAACGTGATGGCCGAAACGATGGTGAGCCAGTCGACATAGGTGCCGAACTTCACACCGTCGCACTCAGCCACATAGCGCTGCTCGACGGGATAGGGTGCCACGATGGTGGTGGGGCAGAGCAGCAGGTCATAGGTTTCGAAGAATTGCCGCATGCGGGCGAACATCGCGGCGCGCTGGGTTTCGGCACGGGCGATTTCGGCACCGGTGAGGCTTATGCCCTTCTCGATATTCCAGATGACCTCGGGCTTCAGAAGGTCGCGATGGGCCTCGAGCAGCGGCCGCATGTTGGCATAGGACAGGGCGCGCAAAGTCTGGGCGCAGTCATACGCTTCATGCAGATCGGGATGCGCTTCCTCGACGATGACGCCTTCGGCTTCAAGTTTGCCGGCAGCGCGCATGACGATGTCTGCGACCTCGCGGTCCACCGGCGGCAGGCCAAGATCGCGGCTGATGGCGACGCGCTTCGGCTTCCAGCCCGATCGCGCGGCCTTGAGATAGGACGTGCCATCGGACGGCAGCGAAATCGGATCGGCAGCTTCCTCGCCCACCATGGCATCGAAGAGAAGCGCTAAGTCCTCGACATTGCGCGCCATCGGGCCTTCGACACCCAGGGTGGAATCGATCCGGGTACCGGGCGTTGCCGCAACACGGCCGGGAGATGGCCGCATGCCCACGACACCGCAGAAGCTCGCCGGATTGCGGAGCGAGCCGCCGAGATCGGAGCCATGGGCGACCCATGCCATGCCGGTGGCCAGCGCCACAGCGGCTCCACCAGACGAACCCGCCGCCGAGCGTGAGGTGTTCCACGGGTTCAGTGTGCGGCCGAAGACCTCGTTGAAGGTATTGGCGCCGGCACCGAATTCCGGCGTGTTGGACATGGCATAGACCACGCCGCCATGGGCTTCGAGATGGCGCACAAGCAGGTCGGAGGCGGGTGCGATGCGGTCCTTGAAGATCGGCGATCCTTGCGTCGAGCGGACACCTGCGACATCGGTGAGGTCCTTGATCGGAACCGGCAGGCCCGCCAGAGGCCCACGCTCCTCCAGCGGTTTCGCCATCAGCATGCGGGCGTGATTGCGCGCCCGGTCAAAACATCGTGTCGGCAAAGCGTTGACCGCGCCATCCACCTCCGCCACCCTGCTCTCCAGGGCATCGAGGCAGTCAAGCGGGGTGATGGCGCCGCGTGTCAGGCCATCGACAATTGCCGTAGCGGTCATCCGGATCAGGTCAGACATCATGGAATCCTTGTTGCAGTGCCGAATTGAATCCGTTTGCGGCATCCCCGTCAACAGGCGTAAAAGCCCGCCATCATTTGCAAGGAGAACATCATGAACGCACCGGTCGCAAGCCCAGGACTGAACAAGCAGTGGGTTGAACGCCGCGCCAAGGCTGTTTCCCGTGGCATCAGCGCCGGCGCGCCGATCATTGCCGCGAAGGCCGAGAATTCCGAGATCTGGGATGTCGAGGGCAACCGCTACATTGATTTTGGCGGCGGCATCGCGGTCGTCAACACCGGTCACCGCCATCCGCTGGTGATGAAGCGCGTCTATGAGCAGCTGGAAGCCTTCACGCACACCTGCGCCATGGTCGTGCCCTACGGCCCGTTCATCGAGGTGTGCGAGAAGCTCAATGCCGTGGCGCCGATCTCCGGCGAGAAGAAGTCGGCATTGGTCACCACGGGGGCGGAAGCGGTTGAAAACGCCGTCAAGTTCGCCCGTGCCTATACCGGCCGCTCGGATGTCATCGCCTTCCAGGGCGGCTTCCATGGCCGCACGCTGCTTGGCATGGCGCTCACCGGCAAGGTTCTGCCCTACAAGGCAAAGTTCGGCCCGATGCCGGGCGGCATCTGGCATGTGCCCTTCCCGGTTGCCCACAAGGGAATCACGGTTGAGGATTCCATCCACGCCATCGAATGGCTGTTCAAGGCCGATGTGGAACCGGCACGGGTCGCCGCGATCATCATCGAGCCGGTGCAGGGCGAAGGCGGCTTCTATGTCGCGCCGAAGGAACTGATGGTGCGCCTGCGCAAGCTGTGCGACGAGCATGGCATCCTGCTGATCGCCGATGAAATCCAGTCGGGCTTCGGCCGCACCGGCAAATTCTTCGCCATGGAGCATTATGGCGTCGAGCCGGATCTGATGACGGCGGCCAAGTCGCTGGCCGGTGGCTTCCCGCTCGCGGCCGTCGTCGGCCGCGCCAAGATCATGGATGCGCCGGACCCGGGCGGCATCGGCGGCACCTATGCCGGCAACCCGGTGGCCTGTGCGGCGGCTCTCGGTGTCTTCGATGCCTTCGAGCAGGAAGGACTGCTGGAAAAGGCCGAGGCCCAGGGCAAGCTGATCATGGAGCGGATGAAGGCGATCAAGGCCAAGGGCAAGGGCATGCCGATCGGCGACGTGCGCGGTCTCGGTGCCATGTGCGCGTTCGAAATGGTGACCGAGCACGGCGGCAACACGCCGGATGCCGCCGGCGCCAAGGCGCTGGCCGCCAAGTGCCTCGACCGTGGCCTCCTCATCCTCACTTGCGGCGTCTATTCCGACACGGTGCGCCTGCTGACGCCGCTCACCGCGTCCGAGATGATCCTCAACGAAGGCCTCGACATCATCGAGAGCGCCATCCTCGGCAATTGATACTGCCGGCGATCTGACCCATATACCGCGCCATGGTGATCCTCGTTCTCCTTGGCGCGGTCCTTTTTCTGGCGCTGGTTTTCGGTCCGCAGGCGTGGATCAAGTCGGTCATGCAGAAGCATGGCGAACAGCGCGGCGACTTTCCCGGCACCGGCGGTGAACTTGCGCGCCATCTGCTTGATCAAGCCGGATTGCAGGCCGTCAAGGTCGAGCGCATCGCCGAAGGCGACCATTATTCGCCGATGGACAAGGCGGTGCGGCTCTCGGCCTCCAATTTCGACGGTAAGTCGGTAACGGCGGTGGCCGTTGCCGCGCATGAAGTCGGCCACGCCCTGCAACATGCCGATGGCTATGGCCCGCTGATGATGCGGCAGAAGCTGGCGGGGCTCGCCGTCACTATCCAGCGCACCGGCTCGATTCTGCTGATGGCAACACCCGTCATCTTCATGCTGACACGCTCGCCCATCATCCTGGTGGCCGAGATCGTTGCGGCCTTCGGCATCATGCTGTCGACGGTGGTCATCCACGCCGTCACACTTCCCACCGAATTCAATGCAAGCTTCAAGCGCGCCCTGCCGATTCTCGGCAACTACATTCCGGCCAATGACATGCCCGCTGCCACGAGCGTGCTCAAGGCCGCGGCCTTCACCTATGTCGCGGCAGCCCTCGTGACCTTGCTCGACATCTCGCGCTGGCTGCGGGTATTAAGGTTCTGAGGCAAAGGCCCCATCGTCGACACTCTCAATGTTCTCGCCCCGCGTGAGCGGGGAGAGAAAGGGGACCCAAGCGCCAGCTTGGGGTAAGAGAGGGGCGACCGGAGTTCGTCATTGGCTGAAGCTCACGATTGCCCCTCTCCTATCCCACTGCTGCGCAGCGGGCCCCTTT
>CAUJIO010000096.1 GCA_963205315.1 Pseudomonadota bacterium
CCGCGAATGAGGGCTTTGCGATTGGAATCGCTCAGGTCGTGGGCCAGCAGCACCACTTCCTTGGCCCGCCCGGACGCCTCCAATGCCGAGACGATGCCGCGCGTGCCGCCGCCGACATTGTAGAGACCGACGAGGTCGGGATGTTCCAGCAGCAATTGCGTCGTCATTTCCTCGAGCTTTCGCCAGTCGTCGCGTGACTCGCGGACCGGCAGCACTTCGAGGCGCGGATATTCATGCGCCAGCACCTGTTCGAAACCGAACTGCCGCTCGATATGGTCGCGCAGCGCCAGAGAGCCCGCGATCAGCCCCACCTTGCCGGAGAGCCCGCGCAGGAAGCGGCCCATCAGGCTGGCGGCCGTGCGCCCCGCCGACGAATTGTCGATGCCGGCATAGTGGATGCGCTTGGAGCCGGGCACGTCCGACACCAACGTCACCACCGTCACCCCGCGCGCCGCCAAGGCATTGATGGCTTCGCGCACGGCGGGATGATCGAGGGCGGCCACAGCCACGCCATCATGCACGTCGCCGATCGAATCGAGCGTTGCGGCCAGCAGTTCGCCATCAAACACATCAACGCGCTTGATGGTAATGGCCACGCGCTCGCCCGCCATGCGGTCGGCCATGGTGCGGACTTCCTCGTTGATGCGTTCCCAGAAGTCGCCGGACCGGTCGGGCAGCACAAAACAGAAGCGGTATTCGCGCGAACGCGCCAGTCTGGCGGCGATCCTGTCCGGCTGGTAGTTGAGGTCACGGATGGCGCCCTCAACCTTGGTCACCGTCACGTTGCGCACCCCTGGGCGGCGGTTCAAAACCCGGTCCACGGTTGCGACACTGACACCCGCCACGCGGGCCACATCCTGAATCGTCACTTTTGCCATGCTGGATTGATAGGAGGTTGCCGCAGTTTCTGCAACACGCCCCTCAAAGTTCAGATGCAAATGCCTCTTGCAAATGACCGCGCCGCCGCCATAACCAGAAGCATGGCAAAGCAGGCAAAACTGGCCGCCGACATTGGTGGCACCTTCACCGACATCGTTCTCGAGGATGGCACCAGGCGCTGGAGCGGCAAGGTCCTCACCACCACCCAGGCCCCGGAGCTTGGGGTCATCGAGGGCATCCAGCTGGTTCTCGCCCAGTCGGGCCTGAAGCCGCAGGACATCGGGGTCTTCATTCACGGCACGACGCTCGCCACCAACGCGCTGATCGAGCGCAAGGGGGCGAAGACCGCCTTCATTACCACCGAAGGGTTCCGCGACATCATCGAGCAAGGCTACGAGAAGCGCTTCGATCACTACGACCTGATGATCGACCGGCCGGTGCCGCTCGTGCCGCGCACGCTGCGTCTCGAGGTGCGCGAACGGCTGTCGGCGGACGGCGACGTGCTTCTGCCTCTCGATGAGAGTTCGCTGGAAAGCCTGGCGCAGACGATCATTGCCGCGGACGTGAAAGCCGTCGCCATCGGCTTCCTCCACGCCTATGCGCATGACGCACATGAAACGCGGGTGCGCGCCGTCTTGAAGAGGTTGCTCCCTGCAGATGTGACCATTTGCATTTCGAGCGAAGTGGCGCCCGAGATCCGCGAGTACGAGCGCTTCTCGACGACCATTGCCAATGCCTATGTCCGGCCGCTGATGGCGAGCTATCTCTACCGGTTGCGCGACCAGATGAAGGAGATGGAGTTCACGGCCCCCTTGTTCCTGATGATGTCGGGCGGCGGGTTGACGACGCTCGATACCGCGGCACGCTTTCCCATCCGGCTGGTTGAGTCGGGCCCGGCGGGCGGCGCCATTCTGGCCAGCCAGATCGCAGCGGAATGCAATCTGCCGGAGGTCCTGTCCTTCGACATGGGCGGCACCACGGCGAAAATCTGCCTGCTATCCGGTGGCGAGCCTGAGCGCGCCCGGAAATTCGAGATCGCGCGCGCCTATCGCGACATGAAGGGCTCCGGGATTCCGGTGCGTATTCCGGTCATCGAGATGGTGGAAATCGGCGCCGGCGGCGGATCGATCGCCCGTGTCGACAAGCTGTCGCGCATCACCGTCGGGCCAGACTCGGCGGGCTCAACCCCCGGCCCCGTCTGCTATGCCAGGGGCGGCGTCGAACCGGCGGTGACGGACGCCAACCTTGCGCTTGGCAAGATCGATCCGGCCTACTTTGCCGGCGGCAAGATTGCGCTGGATGAAGCCGGTGCCAAGTCGGCCCTGCAGAAGAACATCGGCGACAAGCTCGGCCTCAAGGATTTCTGGCCGGCGGCGGGCGTCACCGAAATTGTTGAGGAGAACATGGCGAACGCGGCGCGCGTCCATGCCATCGAGCGCGGCCGCGACATTGCGGCCTGCACGATGATCGCCTTTGGCGGCGGCGCGCCCCTGCATGCCTGCCGGCTGGCGGAAAAGGTCGGCGTCTCCTCGATCATCGTGCCGAAGGGTGCGGGCGTGGGGTCGGCCATCGGATTCTTGCGCGCGCCTGTTGCCTACGAGATCACCCGGAGCGCCGTCATCTCGCTCGAGACTTTCGATGCAGCGCGCGTCAATGCGCTGCTTTCATCCATGACTCAAGATGCCCGCGCCGTGGTCGAGCCCGCCCTTGGCAAAGCCAGGGCTTCGGTGCAGATCATCGCCGATTGCCGCTACATCGGCCAGGGCCACGAGATCCGTGTGCAGGTGCCGGTCAAGACTCTCACGTCCAAGGATGGCGCAAGGCTCAAGGCCGAGTTCGAACGGCTCTATGAGCAAGTCTACGGCCTTCGCATTCCGCATCAGGAGGCGGAAGCCATTACATGGTCCGTCACCGTGTCGTCGCAGCCGGTGAGGCCGGCGCGGGCCGCCAAGGCCCGGCCGAAGCCCGCGCCCAAACCGCGCTCCAAGCGCAGCATCTATGATCCCGCACTCGGCAAGCAGGTGCAGGCGCCGGTCTACTGGCGCTTCGACCTGCAGCCCGGCGCTGCGCTCAAGGGCCCCGCTATCATCGCCGAGGACGAGACCTCCACCATCGTCGGCGCCAATTTCAAGGCTTCGATCAATTCGCTTGGGTATATCGTTCTGGAGCGCAGCCGATGAGCAAGGACGCACTCGCCGCCATCCGCACACAGGTCATGTGGAACAGGCTGATCGCCGTCGTCGAGGAACAGGCACAGTCGCTGCTGCGCACCGCCTTCGGCACCATCACGCGCGAAGCGGGCGATCTTTCCGCCGGTGTCTACGATGTCAACGGCAACATGATCGCCCAGGCGATGACCGGCACGCCGGGCCACGTCAACACCATGGCGACGGCTGTCGCGCATTTCTTCAAGCATTTCCCGCAAAGCTCCATGAAGCCCGGCGATGTCTTCGTCACCAACGACCCGTGGCTCGGCACGGGGCATCTGTTCGACTACGTGATGATGACGCCGGTGTTCCTCGGCAAGACACTGGTCGCCTTCTTCGCCTCCACCTGCCACGTCATCGACGTGGGCGGTGTCGGCATGTCGGCCAAGGCCAATTCCTCGTTCGAGGAAGGAACCCTCATTCCCCATTTGCGCATCCGCAAGGAAGGCAAACTCAACGACGAATTGTTATCCATCATCCTCGCCAACTCGCGCAGCCCGGTCGAGGTGAAGGGCGATATCCTGTCACTGATCAGCGCCAATGACACCGGTGCGCGCCGGTTGATCGACATGATGAAGGAGTTCAAACTCGCATCGCTCGACGTTCTGGCGAAACACATCCTGACGCAATCCGAAAAAGGCGCACGCGAGGCAATCAAGGCCTTGCCGGAAGGCGAATGGTCCTACGAAATGCCGCTCGACGGCTATGAGCGCGAACTGGTGCTGAAGGCCAAGCTGAAGATTGCCAAAGGCAAGATCACGGTGGATTTCACCGGCTCATCGGCCGCCTCGCTGTTCGGCATCAATTCGCCCCGCACCTACACCCACGCCTACGCGGTGTTCGGCCTGAAAGCCGTGATCGCCCCGCATGTGCCCAACAATATCGGGTCACTCTCTTGCTTCGATCTCATCACCGAACCGGGAACCATTGTCGATCCGATCCGGCCGTCGCCAGTGACGGCGCGGCATGTCATCGGCCAGATGCTGGCCGACAGCGTCTTTGGCTGCCTCGCGCAGGCGCTGCCCGGCACAGTGCAGGCCGAAAGCGCGGGGCCGATCTGGATCCTGTCGCTTTACTCCGCACACGGACGAGTTCCGCCGGAGCAGACGGCGAAAGCCAAGCGCTTTGCCGTCATCAACATGGGGCTCGGCGGCATCGGCGGCAGGCCCGGGAAAGACGGACTTGCCACCACGGCCTTTCCGTCCGGCGTGGGCACCATACCGATCGAGGTCACCGAAACCCAATGCCCGCTGTATTTCAAACGCAAGCACTATCTGGAGGATTCCGGCGGTGCAGGTGAATGGCGCGGCGGCGCCTCGCAAATCATCGAGATCGCCAACCGCGAGGATGCGCCGTTTGCGATTTCGGCCGCCACCTTTGACCGCATCCATTTTCCCGCACAGGGCCGTGATGGCGGCAAGCCAGGCTGCAAGGGTGCGGCACGCTGGGGCTCCGGCAAGGACTTGCCCGACAAGGGCATCTATGTGATCGGCAGTCAGGACAGCCTTGTCGTGGAACTTCCAGGCGGTGGCGGATTCGGAGAGCCCTCGCGGCGCGACCGCGCGCTGGTCGAGGCCGATATCGCCGCAGGTCTCGTCAGTGTCGAAGCGGCGCGGCGTGACTATGGCTACGAGGGGTAGGAATATGGTCTTCGCCCTGCGAGAGCGGGGAGAAGAAGGGGACCCAAGCTTCAGCTTGGGGGAGATGAGGGGCAACCGGGCCTTGCAACCGAAGGGCCGGGTTGCCCCTCTCCTATCCCGCCACGACGTGGCGGGCCCCTTTCCTCTCCCCGCAGCCGCGCGGCGAGGACACTTATTGCCGCCGCAGCACCGCCCTCACCGGCGAAGCGTCGAGGTTCTCGAATTTGAGCGGCAAAGCGATCAATTCATAATCGCCGGGCGCCACATGCGCGAGGACGAGGTTCTCGAGGATGCGCATGCCGGCGCGGCGGCAGGCATGATGGGCTTCAAGTTCCTTCGAGGTTTCAGGATCAACCGACGGCGTGTCGATGCCAACAAGCATCACGCCGCGCGATGCCAGCAATTCAATCGTAGCCGCAGACAGGGCGCGAAAGCCCGAGGGCCAGACCTTGGCATCGCATGCATCCACCAGCCGCAGCAGAATGCGCGGCGGTGCATTGTCGAGTGCCGTAGCGATCTCGCCCGGCAGGCACAGCGGTCCCGTGCCGCGCGCATCAACGACACGGCATGGCCCGAGATAGGGTTCCAGCGCCACCTCGCCGGCCGTTGCGCCGTCGCGGTCATAGTGCAACGGCGCGTCGGCGTGGGTGCCGCAATGCACAGAAAGGCTGACGCGCGACACGTTCACCGGGCAGAAGGGGCCGAGGCGGAAGGTCCAGCTCTCGTCATAGGCGGCATCGCCGGGAAAACCCGCCATGCCGGGCGACAGGCCCTGAGAAATATCGATGATCATGTCACCGCCTTCTTCGCCAGGAATTGCGGCTGGTCCCATTCGCGGCCATCGAGAATGCGCGCGAGGATTTCCACCGCATCCCAGACATCGGCAAAGCTCGTGTAGAGCGGCGTGAAGCCGAAGCGCATCATGTCGGGGGCGCGGAAATCGCCAATCACATTGCTGGCGATCAACGCCTGCATCACGGCGTAGCCCTGCTCATGATGCAACGACACATGCGAGCCGCGAGACGCCAGGTCGGCCGGTCCTTCGACCGTCACCCCATGCTTGCCACAGCGCTTTTCGACGAGTTCGATGAAGCTGCCGCACAATGCCATGGACTTGGCGCGCAGCGCCGCCATGTCGACGTCGTCCCAGACGTCGAGAGCCGCATCGAGCGCCGCCATCGACAGGATCGGCTGGGTTCCGCATTGGTTGCGGATGATGCCGGGCGCGGGGCGGTAATCGAGATCGAAGGCAAAGGGTGCAGCATGGCCCCACCAGCCTGACAGGGCGGGCTGCACCCGATCCTGCAGGTCCGGCTTCACATAGAGAAAGGCCGGAGCGCCCGGTCCGCCGTTCAGATACTTGTAGGTGCAGCCAACCGCGAAGTCGGCATTGCAGCCGGTCAAATCAACCTGCGTCGCCCCCGCCGAATGGGCCAGATCCCAGATGGTCAGTGCGCCCATGGCATGGGCCCTGGCTGTCACGGCCTTCATGTCGTGCAGGCGCGCACTGCGATAGTCGACCTCGGTGATCATGGTGAAGGCGATGCTGTCATCGATCGCGTCCATCACCTCTTCCGGCGCCACGACCTTCAACACATATCCGTCGTCGAGCAGGTCACGGAATCCTTGAGCGACATAGAGGTCGGAGGGGAAGTTGCCGGAGTCCGAGAGAATGACGCGGCGCTGCGGATTGAGCTTGGCGGCAGCGCCGAGCAGCTTGAACAGGTTCACCGAAATCGTGTCGCCGGCAATGACGCTGCCGGCGGGCGCCCCGATCAGCCGTCCGATGCGGTCGCCGATCCTGCGCGGCAAATGGAACCAGCCGTGTTCATTCCACGACTTGATGAGCGTCTCGCCCCATTGCTTCTGCGCCGCGTCCTGCACGCGGGCCGGCACATGTTTCGGCATCACGCCCAGCGAATTACCGTCGAGATAGATCATGCCTTGCGGCAGATGAAAGTGCTGGCGTTTGATCGCGAAAGGATCGGCACGATCCAGCGCTTCGCAGTCGGAACGTTTCATGGGGTTGTCTTTCATTTAGGATCTCACGCGAGCATTGGACGTGTCATAGAGCGGCTGCAAGTGTGGGCGGGCCTTGACGGTCTCCCTGGCCACGACAAGTTCATAGCTGCCATCCCGCACATAGTCCGGCGACACTCCGCCAGGGTTGCGGACATAGCCATAGCCAATCGGCTTGCCGAGTGTGTAGCCAAAGCCGCCGCTGGTCAGGTAGCCGGCAAACTTGCCATCGCGCAGGATGGTTTCGCGGCCGACAAGCGTGATGTCACTGGCCTCCGTGGTGAAGCCGACGAGCATTTTGGCAAGCGTCGCTGCCGCAACTCGCTCGCAGGCGGCGCGGCCATTGAACCCGGCGCCGGACTTCAGTTTCACGGCCCAACCCAAGCCGGCGTGGAACGGCGTGTCGTTGGGCGTGATGTCGGCCCCCCAGGCGCGGTAGCCCTTCTCGAGGCGCAGCGACTCGAGCGCGCGATAGCCGGCGGGCACGAGGCCGAGAGGAGCGCCCGCCGCCATCAACGCATCGAACACGTCGCCGGTTGCGGTGATTGGAACATGCAACTCCCAGCCAAGCTCACCGACATAGGTCACGCGCAGCGCCCGCACCTCATGGCCGGCAATGCCGATCATGCGCACATGGCCAAACGGGAAGGCCGCGTTGCTGACATCGGCGCCGCTCACGCGTTCGAGGATGGCGCGCGACTGCGGCCCCATCAGCGACAGCGTGCCCCACTCCTCCGTCACGTCGCGCAAATGGGCATCAAGGCCCGACCTGATGTGATCCTCGATCCAAGCGAAATCATGGGTGCGGAATCCGGTGCCGGTGACAATGTAGAAATGATCGTCGGTCAGCTGCGCAATGGTCAGGTCGCATTCGATGCCGCCGCGACTGTTCAGCATCTGCGTGTAGGTCAGGCGGCCACTTCCCCGCACCACATTGTTGGAACAGATCCAGTCGAGAGCTGCTCCGGCGTCGCGCCCGCGCAACTCGTACTTGGCAAAGGACGACTGGTCGAACAGCCCGGCGGCCTCGCGCACCGCCTTGTGTTCCAGACCCACGGCATCAAACCAGTTCTGCCGCCCCATGCTGTAAACATCCTTCGGCTCCATGCCCTTCGGCGCAAACCAGTTGGGCCGTTCCCAGCCGAGCTTCGAACCGAAACAGGCATTCAGCGACTTCAGCCGCTGATAGAGCGGCGACACGATGCGCGGGCGGCCGCTCTGATATTCCTCGTGCGGGAAGCCGATGGTGTAGTGCTTGCCATAGGCTTCGAGTGTCCGCTCGCAGGTCCAGGCACGGTCCTTATGCAGATCGGAGAAGCGGCGGATGTCGACGACCCAGAGATCCATCGGCGCCTCGCCCTTTGCCGCCCATTCGGCCAGCACCCAGCCGGCACCGCCGCCGGAGGCGATGCCGAAAGCGTTGAAGCCCGCGCCGACATAGAAGTTCCTGAGTTCGGGGGCCGCGCCCAGAATGAAATTGCCGTCCGGCGTGAAGCTCTCCGGTCCGTTGATCATCTTCTTGATGCCGGTGTTCTCAAGCGCCGGCACACGCGCCAGTGCCTGTGCCATGTGCTGCTCGAAATGATCCCAGTCATCCTCGAAGAGCTGGAACTCGAAATTGCCGGGCACGTCTCCGGTGGTCCAGGGAATGGGATTGTGCTCGTAGCCGCCGAACACCAGCCCGCCGACCTCTTCCTTGAAATAGGTGCGGCGGTCGGGATCGCGCAGCGTCGCGGCGTCGGGACTCAGGCCTTCGACTTTTTCCGTGATGACATACTGATGCTTCACCGGCTGCAGCGGCACCGAGACGCCGGCCAAGGCGCCAATCTGCCGCGCCCATTGCCCGCCGCAGTTGATGACCGTCTCGCAAGCGATGGTGCCGAGACTGGTGCGGACGGATTTCACCCGGCCTTCAACAATATCGAAGCCCTGAACGGTGCAGCCCTCGACGATCCTGGCGCCGTGCATGCGCGCGCCTTTGGCGAGCGACTGCGCGATGTCGGATGGCGAGGCCTGTCCATCAGTCGGCAGCCACGACGCACCGACCAGATCGGACACATCCATCAGCGGCCACATCTTCTTCACCTCTTGCGGCGAGACGAGATGCATCTCCATGCCGAAGCTCTGCGCCGTCGTGGCGAGGCGCTTGTACTCGGTCCAGCGGTCTTCATTGGTGGCGAGACGCAGGCAGCCGGTCATCTTCCAGCCGGTCGCGAGTCCGGTTTCGTCGTCGAGCTTCTTATAGAGGTCGACGGAATATTTCAGCACCTGGGTGATCGAGGCCGAAGACCGCAACTGCCCGACGAGCCCCGCCGCATGCCATGTTGAACCGGAAGTCAGCTTGTTCTGCTCCAGGAGAATGACATCCGCCTTGTGGTCACGGGCCAGATGATAGGCAGTCGAACAGCCGATGATGCCGCCGCCGATGACGACGAACTGGGCGTGGGTGGGCAAGCGTGTCATGATTTCCCGTAGGTCTGGAGATAACTGGCATAGACGGCTTCGAAGCGGCCGAGATATTCATTGGCGTAGGCGATGTAGTCGACGCCCGGCGCATTGAGATGCAGTTCCGAGACCATGCCCCACACCGCCTCGCGCAAGGCACTCGCCGCCTTCATCGCATGGAAGGCACGCCACGTCGCCAGATCGGGGCTGCTGCCGAAATAGGCTTCGAGGATGACGGTTTCGCCTGCCACATCGAATGAATTGTTGGCGGCGATCGAGGCCAAGTCAAACATGGCCGTGCCGAATGCGCCATATTCCCAGTCGATCAGCCACAGGCGCTTGCCATCGTCCATGAAGTTGGTCGGCAGCACGTCATGATGGCCGAAGACGATCGGCATGGGTACTTGCGCGGCTTCAAGTTCGTCAACGATCCGCATCCAGCGCGGAATTTCGGCCAGGCGCGCGTGGCGGCCGGCTTTCAGCGTCACAGCATAGTCGCGGAGAATCTGGAACACCCAGAAGATCGCGCCCTGCCCCGCAATGTGCCTGCCCAGTCCGGAATGGCAGCGCTTCAGAATTCCCACACACGCCTCGGCATTGGCGCGCACATCTTCTTCGGTGTAGGTGCGGGCCTCGATATGGCGCAGCACCATGATGCCATCAGCGGCGTGCAGCACTTCGGGCGAGAGTCCAGCCTCGTATGCCGCGCGGGACGCAGCCGCCTCGCGCTCGCGCGACACCTGATGGAAGGGATAGTCGCCACCCACCCGAGCCACCCAGGTTCCGGCCGAATCGATCACCTTGAAACTGGCGTTGCTGACGCCGCCTTTCAGCGCAACAACAGAGATGGGGCCGCGCCAGAGAGGCAGCGCCCTCACCCGGGCTTCAGCATCGCCGATGGCTGACTGTCCATCCATTGCCGTGAAATCCGCCGTTTATCCTGCCTTTCCACATGACTTCCCATGAAGTCAGCGGCGGCGTCAACGGCGCCCTCCAGCGGCTGCAGCAGGCTGCGCGCAATGGTCATGGCTGACGTCGCGTGGAACCCGTTGACCTTTATGCCTTACCTGCCCAAAATGCGCGGCGAAATTCCAAACAGGTGACACAATGCAATATGAAGCACCAGAAACGACCAAGGCGGCAGTGAGCCTGCTCGCCAAGGCAAAGGGGAGCGCCTACGTGCTGGCCGGAGGTTCCGACCTTCTCGTCCGCATGAAGGGCGGTTTCATCGAACCCGATCTCATTGTCGACATCAAGCGCATCAAGGCGATGCGCGAGGTCAAGAAGACCGCCTCGGGCTTCTCCATCGGCGCGGCCGTGCCTTGCGCCGAACTCGGCGAGAACAAGGCGCTGGTCAAGGCCTGGCCGGGCGTCGTCGAAGCCGCGAACCTCATCGGTTCGAAACAGGTGCAGGGCCGCTGCACGATTTCGGGCAATCTCTGCAATGCCGGCCCCGCCGCCGACAGCGTTCCCGCCATGGTGGCGGCCGGTGCCAAGGCTGTGATCCAGGGGCCCAAGGGCAAGCGCACCGTTCCGGTCGAAGCCATTCCGGTGGGCCCAGGCAAGAATTCGCTGAAGAAGGGCGAGCTGGTCGAGGCCATCGTTCTTCCGGCCCGCAAGCCGAAGTCGGGCGATGCCTATCTGCGTTTCATTCCGCGCACCGAAATGGACATCGCGGTCGTGAGCTGCGGCGTCAACCTGACGATCGACGGCAAGGGTGTGGTCACCGCGGCGCGCGTGGCGCTGGGTGCGGTCGCTCCCACCGTGCTGCTGGTCGAGGCCGCCGCCAAGGCAATCATCGGCTCGAAGCTCGATGACGCGGCGCTGGACAAGCTTGGCGCTGCGGCCTCTGCCGCCTGCCGCCCGATCGACGACAAGCGCGGAACGATCGAATTCAGAACCAAGGTTGCTGCCGTGCTGGCAAAGCGCGCCGCGCAAATTGCGTACACGCGCGCAGGAGGAAAGTGAGAATGGCTGTTATCGTATCCACCACCGTCAATGGCGACGACGTACAGTTCGCCTGCGAGCCGGATGAAACCCTGCTCGACGCGCTGCGCAACCGCTTGGGCCTCACCGGCGCCAAGGAAGGTTGCGGCACGGGTGACTGCGGCGCCTGTTCCGTCACCGTCGATGGCCGCCTCGTGTGTTCCTGCCTGGTGCTCGGCGTCGAAGCCGAAGGCCGCGAGATCGAGACCGTCGAAGGCATGGCCGATGGTGCCACGCTGCATCCGCTGCAGACCAAGTTCCTCGAGCACGCAGCGCTGCAATGCGGCGTCTGTACGCCGGGCTTCCTGATCGCCGCCAAGGCGCTGCTGGAAAAGAACCCGGACCCGAGCGAAGAGGAAATCCGTTTCGGCCTCGCCGGCAATCTTTGTCGCTGCACCGGCTATGACAAGATCGTGCGCGCCGTCCAGGACGCCGCCAAGGAAATGCGGGGAGCATAGAACATGGTCACTCTTACCGAGAACACACTCGCCAATCCGAAGGAACGCGTAACACCGACGGTGGTGCACAATCCGGGCTTGGCCAAGGAGGCCTTCAAATCCGTCGGCACCCGGCCGCTTCGCCCCGATGGCCTCGACAAGGTGACGGGCCGCGCCAAGTACGGTGCGGATTTCAACGCACCGGGCCAGCTGGTTGGCAAGATCCTGCGTTCCCCGCATGCCCATGCCAAGATCAAGAAGATCGACACCTCGAAGGCTGAAAAGCTGGCGGGCGTGAAGGCCATCATCACCGCGGCGGATCTTCCGGATCTGACCAACGGCGACAAGGGCATGTACGACATTCTCGACAATTGCATGGCCCGCGGCAAGGTGTTCTACGATGGCCACGCAGTGGCTGCCGTCGCCGCCATCGATGCCGCAACGGCCAAGGCCGCGCTGAAGCTGATCAAGGTCGACTACGAGATCCTGCCGCATGTGACGGATGTCGACGAGGCCATGAAGGCAAAGGCACCGGTGCTGTTCGCCGATTGCTTCACCGAAGGCGTTGAGCCCAAGCCGAAGAAGGCGTCCAACATCGCCAAGCAGACCGAGTTCGGCCATGGCGACGTCGAGGCCGGCTTTGCCGAGGCCGATGTCATTGTCGAGCGCAGCTTCAAGACCGAGCAGACGCATCAGGGCTATATCGAGCCGCATGCCTGCGTCGCCAGCGTCAGCCCGGATGGCACCGGCGAACTGTGGGTCTGCACCCAGGGCCACTTCGTCTATCGCAATCATTGCGCCATGCTGCTTGGCATGGATGTCGCCAAGCTGCGCGTCACCTCTTCCGAAATCGGCGGCGGCTTCGGCGGCAAGACGCATGTCTGGGGCGAGCCCATCGCTCTCGCCCTGTCGCGCAAGGCCAACAAGCCGGTGAAGCTGGTGATGACCCGCGACGAGGTGTTCCGCGCCTCGGGTCCGACCAGTGCCTCCTCGGTCGACGTCAAGATCGGCGTCAAGAAGGACGGAACCATCACCGCCGCTTCGGCAGAACTGCGCTTCGCTTCGGGTCCCTACATCAGCATGTGGGCTGAACTCGGCGCCATGACGTCGTTTGCCTGCTACGACCTGAAGAACGTCCGCACCCGCGGCTACGAGGTGCTGGTGAACCGCCCGAAGTCGGCGGCCTACCGCGCACCCTCGGCCCCGATCGCGGCTTTCGCGGTCGAGAGCGTGGTTGACGAGATCGCAAGCAAGATCGGCATGGACCCCGTCGAATTCCGCATCAAGAATGCGGCGAAGCAGGGCACCAAGTCGTCCTATGGCCCGGTCTATGGACCGATCGGCATCGGCGCCACGCTCGAAGCCGCCAAGAACCATCCGCACATGTCGGCGCCACTCGGTCCCAACCAGGGCCGTGGCATGGCCTGCGGCTTCTGGTTCAACTTCGGCGGCCAGACCTGCACCGACTTGAATGTCGGTCCGGACGGGTCGGTGACGTTGACGGTCGGTACGGTGGACGTCGGCGGTTCGCGAGCCTCGCTTGGCCTCTGCGTGGCGGAAGAACTGGGCATCCCCTACAATCAGGTGAAGTGCCTCGTCGCCGATACCGGCACGCTCGGCCACAACGACATGACCGACGGCAGCCGCGGCACCTTCTCCTCCTCGATGGCCGGCATCTTCGCCGCACGCAATGCCATCACGGTGCTGAGGGAACGCGCCGCCAAGATGTGGGAAATCCCGGTTGACGATGTCGTCTGGGAAGACGGCCACGCCAAGGCCACCGGCTCGGGCCACGGCAACCTTGCACCTCTGTCTCTGAAAGAGATCGCAGCGGCTGCGGCCAACACCGGCGGTCCGGTGGCCGGCCATGCCGAGATCGTCGCTGACGGTGCTGGCGTGTCGTTTGCCACGCATATCGCCGACGTCGAGGTCGATCCCGAAACTGGCCGTTCGAAGATCGTGCGCTACACGGTCATCCAGGACGCCGGCAAGGCGGTGCATCCGACCTATGTCGAAGGCCAGTATCAGGGCGGTGCCGCACAGGGCATCGGCTGGGCGCTGAACGAAGAGTACATCTACGGCAAGGATGGACGCCTGCAGAACGCCGGTTTCCTCGACTACCGCATTCCGGTGTGCTCCGACCTGCCGATGATCGACACGCAGATCCTGGAAATCCCCAACCCGAACCACCCTTATGGTGTGCGCGGCGTCGGTGAAACCTCGATCGTGCCGCCGCTCGCCACCATCGCCAACGCCATGTCGAACGCCTTCGGCGTCCGTATGACCCACGTTCCGATGTCGCCGCCGCGCGTTCTCAAGGCGCTCGAGGCGGCAGCCAAGGCCTAAATTTGGCTGATATCCACCTTTGGGGGGCGCTCCGTCCGGCAGCGGGCGGAGCGTCCGTCGTTCAAGTCAATGCCAAGACCATCCGCGAACTCTTCCGCAAGCTGGAAGAGGCCTATCCCGGCATGGCGCCCCACATCGCGCGCGGTGTGGCCGTCTCGATCAACGGGAAGATTTTCAGGGATAACTGGCAGGAGGAACTGCCGGAGGGCGCGGAGATTTATCTGCTGCCGAGGATTCAGGGCGGGTAATTTTCAGTGATGCGCGGCACTGATCGATTCTCAGTGCCGCGCGCCCGCCGTCTGAGACGCGATTCGACACTTGCCGAAGCACGACTGTGGGAACAATTGCGAGGCAAGCGGTTCGAGGGTGTCAAGTTCGCCCGTCAGCATCCCGTCGGACCATACTTCGCAGACTTCGCCGCGCGGTCTCGTAAGCTGATTGTCGAGGTCGACGGGGCAACGCACTCAACCGATGAAGAACTTCGAAAAGATGCGGCCCGCACGGTATTCCTTGAAGCACAAGGCTATCGTGTCGTGCGTGTTAGCAATAACGAAGTCCTGAATGCTATGGACGAGGTGCTCACCCTCATCCGTGAAGCCCTTGATGTTCTCGCCCCGCGTGAGCGGGGAGAGAAAGGGGACCCAAGCGCCAGCTTGGGGTAAGAGAGGGGCGACCGGAGTTCGTCATTGGCTGAAGCTCACGATTGCCCCTCTCCTATCCCACTGCTGCGCAGCGGGCCCCTTT
>CAUJIO010000097.1 GCA_963205315.1 Pseudomonadota bacterium
ATGGGCGAGGAAGAGCAGGCCGGTTATAATGCGCAGCACCGAAAGGATCGGGCCAGACCAGGAGTTGGGGATGATGCCGGTATTCATGATGTTGTTTCCTTGCGTTACAGTGAATCTGTAACCGCCAGATATACCGAAAGATGAAATGTATCAATAGAAGTTACGATTAATCAGGTGCGACAAGTTGACATTAGCTAACCGGTTAGCTAAATTCACCATATGACAATCGTGACAATCCATAAGGCCAAGACCGAACTGTCGAAGCTTGTTCAGGCCGCTGTTAACGGGGAAGAAGTAATTATCGCCAGGGGTGCTGAACCATTGGTGGCCTTGGTCCCACTGAAGCAACGTGGTGCCAGTGCAAAAAAGCCGCGTGAACCTGGCATGCTCAAGCACCTGCTCGGCAAAATCCCAGATGATATCTGGTTCGAGCCTTTGCCTGAAGACGAGCTGAAGCTTTGGGAAGGGGGCGATTGAGCCTCCTTCTCGATACGCATACCCTGTTCTGGTGGGTGACGGATAGCGCCTTGCTCTCGGAACAGGCTCGCCGGCAGATCGCGGACGAGGCCGGAGATTGTTACGTCAGTGCCGTTTCCGTTTTCGAACTATCCAACAAGGTGCGGCTTGGCAAATTCGATCCCGCCCGCGAACTTGTGGAGCGGCTGCAGGAGGTCATGGAGTACAACCGCTTCACGCCCCTCGCCGTTTCCATGGACCATGCGCGGCTCGCGGGCCGCCTCGCCAACCCGCACCGCGATCCCTTCGACCGGCTGCTGGCAGCACAATCCATCATCGAGAATATTCCCGTTGTGACAGCTGATACGGCGATCAGGGACTTGGGGGCGAGGGTGGTTTGGTGAGCCCGGATCACGAACACCAAGATTATTCAGCCGTTTGAATCTACATGCTTAATGCAGATTCGAGATCACATAGCCGGCATAACTCCTCAAGACGGGGAGTTGCTTGAATGCGGTTGCCATCCCAGACCGCTGGAGTTGTTACCAGTCCGGTTCTTCCAAGCGAAACAGCGACAGCTTCGCAATGATCTTCAGAATCAAAATACTTAGGCACGAGATCTTTCAGGGTGGCCTCGTGGACTGAACGATCAAGTTCGTCCTCTGTAACCCCACTGTTCTGCAGTGCGAGTTTGTGGTGGTGCAAGGTAGCGAGGAGCAAAAGTTCTTCTCGAGTTAACTGAGACACAAGCTCCGCATTAGACGCAATTTTATCTGGTTGGAATGGAATTTGAACGTCAAAACACCCTGACCGAATGATCTCAGCCATTAGCTTCAGATTGCGGCGAGCTGCTCCTTGCTTTGTTGCATTGAGATAGCGAAACAATAGGCCAAAAAAGCTATCTTGATCGACATCTCCGGCCAGTCTTGTTCCGCTCTTGAGCTCAGCAATCAGAATTTCCTGAGCCTCTTGAATCCTGTTTTTCTGCCATGCGCGATACATCGCGCTCAACCCAAATGAAGGAGTTGATTTCACTCCTTCATCGATAAGATCAAGAGCACCTTGCGTGAGTGCTTCTAAGATATCTCCGCTCACTCCGCCGCTTCTTTCCGACCCCGCTTCAACACGTCCTTCAGATACTGCCCCGTATAGCTCCGCTTTTCGCGCACCACGTCTTCCGGTGTTCCGGCCACGACGATCTCGCCGCCGCCGTCGCCGCCTTCGGGGCCGAGGTCGATGATCCAGTCGGCGGTCTTGATGACTTCGAGATTGTGCTCGATGACCACCACCGAATTCCCCTGGTCAACCAGCTCGTGCAGCACTTCGAGAAGCTTCTTCACGTCATGGAAATGCAGTCCGGTCGTCGGCTCGTCCAGCAGGTAGAGCGTGCGGCCAGTGGCGCGGCGCGACAGTTCCTTGGCCAGCTTCACCCGTTGCGCCTCGCCGCCTGACAGTGTCGTCGCCTGCTGCCCGACCTTGATGTAGCTCAGGCCCACGCGCTCCAGCGTCTCCATCTTGTCGCGGACACTCGGCACGGCGCGGAAGAACTCGGCGGCCTGCTCCACCGTCATGTCGAGCACGTCGGCAATCGACTTGTCCTTGAACTTGATCTCCAGCGTTTCGCGATTGTAGCGGTGGCCATGGCAGGCATCGCAGGTCACATAGACGTCGGGCAGGAAGTGCATCTCGATCTTGATGACGCCGTCGCCCTGGCAGGTTTCGCAGCGTCCACCTTTCACGTTGAACGAAAAGCGGCCCGGTTCATAACCGCGGGCATTTGCTTCCGGCAATCCGGCGAACCAGTCGCGGATCGGCGTGAAGGCACCGGTATAGGTGGCCGGATTGGAGCGCGGCGTGCGGCCGATCGGCGACTGGTCGATGTCGATGATCTTGTCGAGCAGTTCCAGTCCCTCGATACGGTCATGCTCGGCGGGCGCTTCGCGCGTGCCCATCAGCTTGCGCGCCGCCGCCTTGTAAACGGTGTCGATCAGAAGCGTGGATTTGCCGCCGCCCGAAACGCCGGTCACGCAGGTGAACACGCCCAGCGGAATTTCGGCCGAGATATTCTTGAGATTGTTGGCGCGCGCACCTTTGACGCGGATCGAGCGGCCCTTCTCCCATTTGCGCCGCCGTCCCGGTAACGGCACCTGCTGCATGCCAGTGAGATATTGCCCGGTGAGCGATTTCGGATTGGCCATCACTTCGGCGGGTGTGCCCTGCGCGATGATCTCGCCGCCATGGACACCCGCACCGGGGCCGATGTCGACGACATAATCGGCCAGCCGGATGGCATCTTCATCATGCTCCACGACGATCACCGTGTTGCCGAGATCGCGCAGATGCACCAATGTTTCCAGCAGCCGCGCGTTGTCGCGCTGATGCAGGCCGATCGACGGCTCATCGAGGACATAGAGAACGCCGGTGAGACCAGAGCCAATCTGCGAGGCCAGCCGGATGCGCTGGCTTTCACCACCCGACAGCGTGCCGGACGTGCGCGACAGGTTGAGATAGTCGAGCCCGACATCGACAAGGAATTGCAGACGCTCACGGATTTCCTTGAGGATGCGCGCGGCGATTTCCTTGTCCTTGGGCTTCAGCATCGCCGGCAGCGTATCGAACCACAGATAGGCCTCGCGGATCGACATCGCCGAAATCTCGCCGATGTGCTTGCGGTCGACCTTCACCGCCAGGGCCTGCGGCTTCAGGCGATAGCCCTTGCACTCCGAGCACGGATGATCTGACTGGTACTTCGACAGCTCCTCGCGCATCCACTCGGAATCGGTCTCGCGCCAGCGCCGCTCGATATTGCCGATGACGCCCTCGAATGGCTTCTTCGACTTGTAGGAACGGATGCCGTCGTCATAGACGATGGTCACCTCTTCCTCGCCGGTGCCGTTCAGCACCACGTCGCGGGCTTTCTTCGGGAGGTCCTTCCACGGCGTGGTCATCGAGAACTTGTAGTGCTTGGCCAGCGCTTCGAGCGTCTGCTGGTAATAGGGCGACGTGTTGCCTGTCTTGGCCCAGGGAGCCAAAGCGCCATCGCGCAGGCTGACGGTGTTGTCGGGAACCACCAGTTCTGGCTCGAAATGCAGTTCGGTGCCAAGTCCGTCGCATTTCGGGCAGGCGCCAAAGGGATTGTTGAACGAGAAGAGGCGGGGTTCGATCTCGTCGATGGTGAAGCCCGAAACCGGGCAGGCAAAGCGCTCGGAAAACAGCAGCCGCTCATGCGTGTCGTTCTTCGACTTGTTGGCGCTCTCGCCGGTCTGCTCCGACAATGGCAGCGGCTTGTCGGCGAACTCGGCGACCGCCAGGCCGTCGGCCAGCTTCAGCGCCGTTTCGAAACTGTCGGCCAGCCGTGTCCCGAGATCGGGTTTCACCACCAGGCGGTCCACCACCACGTCGATGTCGTGCTTGTACTTCTTGTCGAGGGCGGGAACCGCGTCGATCTCGTAAAAGGTCCCATCCACCTTGACGCGCTGGAACCCCTTCTTCTGCAGGTCGGCCAATTCCTTGCGGTACTCGCCCTTGCGTCCACGGACGATCGGCGCCAGCAGATAGAGCCTCGTGCCCTCGGGCAGAGCCAGCGTCCGGTCCACCATCTGGGTCACCGTCTGGCTCTCGATGGGGAGCCCGGTTGCTGGCGAATAGGCGACACCGATGCGCGCGAACAGCAGGCGCATGTAGTCATAGATCTCGGTGACCGTGCCGACTGTCGAGCGCGGATTGCGGCTGGTGGTCTTCTGTTCGATCGAAATGGCCGGCGACAGGCCATCGATCTGGTCGACGTCTGGCTTCTGCATCATCTCGAGGAATTGCCGGGCATAGGCCGACAGGCTTTCGACGTAGCGGCGCTGCCCCTCGGCATAGATCGTATCGAAGGCCAGTGACGACTTGCCGGACCCGGACAGGCCGGTGAACACGATCAGCTTGTCGCGCGGCAGTTCGAGGGAGATGTTCTTCAGGTTGTGCTCGCGCGCGCCCTGAATGGAGATGACTTTCTTGTGCTCTGGCATAGCCTGTGACTAGATCAAAAAGAGAACGTTCGCAAGGATGGACCAAGTTTATGTCAGCAGATACGGTCAGCAGCTGTCAGCAGTTCGCGCCCTGTCCACATCTTCTTTCTGACGATCGAACATTCCGTCCCCGGCGGATATCAGCGGGGGACGAAAACTCTTGGAAGGACCGGGTCCTCGGGTTGCCATGATGGCAGCAGTTCGGTGATGATTCCTGCGTCCTGGATCTTGAACAGCTCATAACCGCTCAGGAAATAGTTGCCGGGCCTGGAGACATAGTGCTGGTCGCGCAGGCGGCAGAGGAAGTCGCTGTTAACGCCCGCTTTTTCCAGCAGGTTGAGGTACAGCTCTGTGGCACTGGTATCCGGAATGTTGGAGTAAGCGCTGCAGGCGCCATGAAACACCCACACGGAAGCGCCGCTCGCTTTTCGCTTTTGGCCCTGCATGAACGCGGCAACGCAGCCAGACGCGCAGATGCCGCCTCCCATCACCCGTGTCGTGAATTCCGTCTTCTGCCGCACCTGCCCAAGCACCTCGATCAGCTTCAGGAGATAGGATAGTTCGCCACCTTCGCTGTCGAGCTCAAGGACCACGTGTTTGTACGCAGGTGGCGTCTGAAGCAGCAGGTCGCGGAGGTTCTCGGCCAAAGGGTAAGTGAGAGGCCCCCGGAAGCGAAGGCCAATTGCATCGCTCTTGATGGACGGATCCTGTTCGTGCGTGAACAAGCGCAGACCCGGATGGAGGGGAATGACCGGTTGCGACGTGTCTGCATCAGCGGGCAAGATCCCGCTGCGCAACTGCAGCAGGACCGCGAGGATCAGCCAAAACCTCTGAAAGCGACGGTTGAACTCAAACATTGTGTTCTCAAGTGTCACCAGATGCATGATTGCGCTGAAATGCGGCTGCCTGCCATGCGAAAAATCAAGTCCGCAGTCTTCCGGCTTTGCCGCAAGTCAGAATCACGGCAGTTGAACGTCTTGCCTCCCCATCAACCGGAACACGGATTTGCCAGCCAAGCACGACATCCTGCGCCACACGTTCGGCTATGAGACGTTCCGCCCCGGGCAGGAGGAAATTGTCGATACCCTGCTCGACGGCCGCAATGTTCTGGCGGTTATGCCGACGGGTTCCGGAAAATCGCTGTGCTATCAGGTGCCCGCACTGGTGAAGGGCGGCCTGTCGATCGTCGTATCGCCGCTGGTGGCGTTGATGCAGGATCAGGTGGCGGCCTTGAAGCTTGCGGGTGTCGCCGCCGAGACGATCAATTCTGCCGCCTCGCGCGAAGAAAACGTGCGCATCTGGAAGCGCGTCGCGGCAGGGGACGTGCGGCTGCTCTATCTTTCGCCCGAGCGCCTGATGACCGATCGGATGATCCACGCGCTGCAGAACGTCGGGGTCGAGCTGATTGCGATCGACGAGGCGCATTGCATCTCGCAGTGGGGCGCATCCTTCCGTCCCGAATATGACATGCTGCAGAGCCTCAAAGATGCCTTCCCCGGAACCGCCATCGGTGCATTCACGGCAACCGCGGATGAACCCACGCGCCGCGATATCGTCGCCAAGATCTTCGGCGGCAAGGCGGATGTCTTCGTGTCGGGGTTCGACCGGCCCAACATTCGCCTGATGGTGGCGCCGAAAAATGGTGTGAAGGAACAGCTCCTCGATTTCCTCGACGGCCACAAGGGTGAAAGCGGCATTGTCTATGCGCTGTCGCGGAAATCCACTGAGGAACTCAGCGCGCATCTCGTCTCCAAGGGCTATCGCGCCATCGCCTATCACGCCGGAATGAGTGCCGATGACCGTGCAGACGCGCAGAACCTGTTCATGGCAGAGAAGGGTATCATTGTCTGTGCCACCATTGCCTTTGGTATGGGCATCGACAAACCGGATGTGCGCTTCGTCTTCCACGCCGATCTGCCCTCATCGCTCGAGGCCTATTATCAGGAGATCGGCCGTGCCGGCCGCGACGGCAATCCTGCCGAGGCGCAAATGGTCTTCGGCCTCGCAGACATTCAGATGCGCCGCCGCTTCATCGATCAGGAAGCTGGCGGCGAGGAACGCCGCCGCCGCGAACACCGGCGGCTCGACACGCTGGTCGCCTACTGCGAGGCTCCGGAATGCCGGCGCCAGAATCTGCTGCTCTATTTTGGCGAGGAGTCGGAGCCCTGCGGCAATTGTGACGTCTGCCTCGATCCGGCGGAGACTGTCGATGGTTCCGAGGAGGCGCGGTGGGTGTTGGAGGCGATCGCCCTTACCGGCGAGCGCTTCGGCGCCGCACACATTGCAGACATCATGGCCGGCAAACCGAATGACAGGATTACCCAGCTCCGTCACGATGCACACGCCGTCTTTGGCATCGGCAAGGCCCACGGCCGCCAGCATTGGCAGACCATGCTCCGCCAGCTGGTTGGTGGAGGTTTCCTGTCGATCGACGTCGCCGGATTCGGCGGTCTCGGCATCACCCAGAAGGGACGTGCACTGATCAATCGCCAGGCCACATTCCAGCATCGTCGCGATCTTGCGCGTCCCAGCAAGAAAGTCGAGCGCTCCAGGCGCATCGCTGCGGCCGTGGAACAGGGGGGCGTATCGGATGAACTGCTGCAGCGCCTGAAAGGCTTGCGCGCCAAGCTGGCACGGCAACGCGGTGTGCCGGCCTATGTGATTTTCAACGACCGTACACTGATTGACATGGCGGCAAAGCGCCCTCTCACGCGCTGGGACTTTGGTGAGGTCAACGGCGTCGGCGAGGCAAAACTCCAGCAATTTGCCGAAGTTTTCCTCGCCGAGATCAGGGCATTCGTCCAGGAGGGCAGGGCTGCCTAATCGGTCAGCCTGGCCTTGCTCTGCGTGACATAGTCGAGTTGCGTCGGCTTGGAATATCCATAGTCTGTATGGCTCATGCCGATTGTGAAAGCGCCATTGCCGCCAATTTCGATGTTGTCGACGACCATTGGCGAGTAACTGGAGTCGGCATTGAAATCGCCGCCGCCTGTAACATAGAGTTTGTGTTTCGGCGTGTAGACGATACCGCGGAAATAACTCCCCGCGCCACCTTGAACCGTGTTGGTCTGAACGGTTGTTGCCGACTTGTCACCAATGATGGCAAAGCCGGGATAGGTGCCGGTGCTTGGCGCTTGCAACTTGATCGTACCGCCGGAATTCATGTCAATCCTGGCATTGGAACCAAGAAGCACCAGTGTCACATTCGTTCCGGTCAGCGTTGCCTGGGCACCCAGTGAAAGCGTGCCCGTGATGTAATGCACGCCCGGTGTAAACGATGCACTGCCTTGTGCTGAGATGGTGATGTTGGAATATTTGGTCGCGTTGAGCGACACCAGTCCGTCCTGTTTCTTGATCGACTTGGTGACGGCGCTGCCACCGGGGTCGGAGACGGCGATCATATAGGGATCGGCGACAACCGGCTTGCCGGCTTCGGGCGTGACGGAGAACCACCCCGCGCCGCCCGTCTGCGCATAGTTTCCGGCAACGTGGAACTTGTCGGCAGTCGCTTCCGCATTTCCCTGCAGGTGCAGGCCGGAGGCACTGGACGAATTTGAATGGACGGTACAATTGCTTGTGGTGAAGTCGCCCGTTCCACGGATGTAGATGGCGTCGGCCATGGAGGTGTTGAGAGCGATCAGGCATCGCGTGCCGGACTCTCCCTGTTCGACATGCGCCGATGACCCTACGCCAAAGCCGACATCGGGCAGGACCGGGCCACCGCCCGGCAATTGGGCATCAGCGTTGCTGCTGCTGGTATGATAGGCGACCGCGAGCAGCGTGCCTTCGACCACCGCGTCGATCTTGATTGATACATCCTCGCCTGCGACGTCGATATCAGATGTCGCTGTAACGCCGTAGAGGGACGGCATGTTGCGATTGAAATAGGATAGCGCAATTTGTTCGCGTTGCGCATTTGATCCCTTGGCGGCGGCCGCGGCTAGCGCTGCTCCGTCCGCCACCTGTTGCAGCGCCGATCGGGCTTCGGTGATGCGGCCCATGTCGATGGCGAGACCGGCAACGGCAACAAGCGGAATGGCAGTGAGGCCAAGGATGAGAGAGATATTCCCGTCCTCGTTGTGGGAAAATCGCTTCAACTTCGCAATCAGTCCGGTATTCTTCATATCGGCCTCCATGGGCTCGGCGTGAAAATGCAATCAGTTCGATAGCCATGTACTACCTGAGACCCGCTAAGGTAGATTGAACCGCCGAATTAACTTTTACAGGACCACTGGAAGCGCTCGTTAACCACCATTGAGTGACGCATCTTGCTCACGGCAGGGTTGCTGCACTGATTTTCACCAGCTAAACCGTGGGGATATCCCACCGGTAAGTTGAAAACGTGAAACCTTCGAAATCGCTTGAAGCCAAAGCGCTTCTCGTCATCGCGCTCCCCCTGGTCTTCGCTTACCTCTCCGAAGTGCTCATGGTGGTGACGGCCAAGATGGTGGTCGGGCGTCTTGGCGCATTGGAGCTTGCTGCGGCAGGCATTTCTACGGATTTGTCCTATCAGATGTGCATTGTGCTGATGGGATTGTTCTCGGTCGTCGGCGTGCTGGTGTCAGAGGCATTTGGGGCATCCCGTAAGCAAGACGCGCTGCCGCATCTGATGCGTGGTCTGGTTCTGTCCAGCGCTCTCGGCCTTTTGGCGACACTGGTCGTCCTGAACCTTGACGTGGTGCTGAAATGGGCCGGACAAGACGAGAACGTCATGGTCCTGGCGGCGCCATATTATTTTTACTTTGCCTTTGCCATGCTGCCAATCATCTGGTTCGGCGTCTTGCGCAGTTTTGCCGCCGCCATGATGCGAACCGGCTTCGTCATGGCCATCACCATCATCACTGTCGTGCTGAACTATGTGTTGATGCAAGGCCTTGTGCATGGAGATTTCGGTCTGCCGCGCTTCGGCCTTGCGGGGGCGGGTCTCGCCTGGTCCATATCGATGTGGTTCAAGTTCATCTGTCTTGCCATCTATTCGTGGTGGCTCGTCCGGCGCGTGAATCTGTCAGCCAAAGGCTGGGCCATTTGGCGTCTTCGGCAATATTGGCCGCTCTTGCACCTCGGACTTCCCGTCGCCGGTATTGTGATGCTGGAATCCAGTCTTTTTGCCGCGACATCGATGCTCTCGGGCATACTCGGGCCTATCGAACTGGCTTCATATCAAATCGTCATGGGCTGGATCGCCGTACCCTTCGTGATCTCGCTTGGACTGGCTGAAGCCGCCATGGTTCGCGTTGCCTATTGGGTGGGGGCGGGCGATGCGCCGGCCGCCCGTCAGGCGGGCAATCTCGGGATGGTGATCGGCGTCGCCATACCTTTGGTGCTCGTGGCCATTCCAGTGCTGCAACCTGCTTTGGTCACGGCCATCTTCCTCAAGTCGAGTGACCCGGCCTACGGTGAGATCGCATCTCTTGTTGCGGTCCTTCTGGTGATCGCTGCGGTTTTTCAGGTCTTCGACGGTTTACAGGCCATCGCGTCACATGCCTTGCGCGGATTGAAGGACGCGGCCATGCCGCTGGTGATCGCAGGGGTCGGCTACTGGATCATCGGTTTCGGTGCGGCCTATATCATGGCCTTCGTCGCCGGATGGGGTGCTACGGGGCTCTGGGCAGGCCTTGCGCTCGGCCTCACGTTCACCGGTACACTGCTGGCCTGGCGTTTCGAAGTGCTGGCAAAACGCGGCCCCGGCCTCAGTTCGTCGAGTGGTCGGTCGTAGAGATATAGTTTTCGTCTTCCTGTCCGGCGCGCTCGAACTTCAGGAAGTCATAGTATCCACAATGGCCTTCGCCGGGAAAAACGCGGCAGGTCGACGGCCTTGCCGGATAGATTCCGCAGCAGCGTTTTTCCTGATCGAAGAACTGGCAGATCTTGCCGAAATGCTCGTCCTTCTTGCGCCGCAAAACCCGTTTGTAGCCGTGCGCCGACTTGAAGTATTTCTTTTCCGCGTCCTTGAGCGACAAGCCAAAATGCTTGGCTATGCGCTCGGCATCGCGATCCTTCACTTCGATCACCGGGTAGGAGCAGCAATATCCCGGGCATTTCGAACAGTCATACTTTGGGCGGGCCATCAGTCGCGAATCCGTTGCAATCGCGCCGAACGCTATGCGTTTGCGGGCTTTGCCGCAACGGCTGGCTGGCGCTGAGCGATAAGCCCCGTAAATTTCCTGTTGGTATCTGCCATCTCGGCCATCAGCCACTCGCGGAAGGCGCGGGCCGGCGCAGTCTCCTTGATGCCCTTGGCGCGAACGATCCAATAATGCCAGTGGTCCTTCATATCGAAAGTGAAGGGCCGCACCAGCCAGCCTTCGAGCAGGCTGTCGGTGCAAAGGATCTGGTCCGAGAGTGCAAAACCCTGGCCGGCCTCGGCCGCCTCGATGGCGAGGTGGTTCTGGAATACCGTACCGCGCCAATCCTCGACCCCGGTGACGCCAGCTGCCGCCAGCCAGTCGGCCCACCATTGCTTTCGCGATTCATGCAACAGGTTGTAGTGGGCGAGATCGGCGGGCTTCAGCTTGCCGGCCCCTTTGAGCAGGGACGGCGCGGCCACCGGAAAGATCACCGCATCGGTGAGCTTCATGGCATCGACGTCGTCCCAGTTGCCGGCGCCATAGCGAATACCTACATCAGCTTCTCCTGCGCGGAAGTCGGCCAGTTCGTTCGTCGGGTCGATGGATAGCTCGATGTCGGGGTGCAGCTCGTTGAAACGCCCAAGGCGTGGGACAAGCCAGCGTGACGCAATCGATGGTTCGACCGTCACCTTGAGTTGGCGAACGTCTCCGACCGCCGCGGCTTCGCGGGTCGCATCGGCAATCTGGTCGAACAGCGGCGTCAGCCGCGAAACATAACGCTGGCCCGCATCGGTCAGGTCGACCCCGCGTCCCGTCCTGATGAAGAGCTGGGTGCCAAGCCACTCTTCGAGATCGCGGATATGGCGGCTGATCGCGGCATGAGTGACGAACAGCTCGGTTGCCGCGTCTGTGAAGCTTTCGAGCCGAGCTGCGGCCTCGAAGGCCTTGAGGGCGTTGAGGGAAGGGAGTCGGCGGCCCACGTTTCAGCCTCGTGTTACAACCATGTAAGGTTTTGTTACATGCATCGTAGGTTATTGCCGTTTGTATTGCAAGAGCGAAGCGATCATATTCGCTACAACAGATTGAAGTCGTAGGAGATACATTATGAATTGGGTTTTGGACACATATTCAAACGTTTACACGACTGCCATGATGCAGTCACACACCGCGGAGCACAATGCTGCAACTGCGAAGGATCGGGTCAATGTCAAGCGCAAGTCCATTCTCGGCTTTCTTGCCCGTCGATAGAATTCAGCGTTTTGGCAGGCTCCGGCTCATGTGGCCGGGGCCGCTGCCACAAGATCGACTTCCACCACGAGCCGTTCGTCAGCCAGGCCCGACACGATCAGCAAAGTTGCAGCAGGCCTGTGCCCGTTGAGCACCCGGTCGCGCGTCTCCCGGTAGATGCCAATATGCGCCCGGTCGGTAATGTAGACATGGGCATCCACAACATGTGTGTGATCCATCCCGGCAGCAGCCAAAACTGCCAGGGCATTGTCCCAGGCGAGCTGATGCTGACGTCCGGCATCAGCCGGAATGTCGCCGCCGACGGTTGATCCCACCTGTCCCGACACATGCACGACGCGCGCCCCAGCCGGGATTTCAATGCCTTGCGCATAGTTGGAGAAGGGCTTGGGTGCATTCGGAGTGGCAATGGCCTTGAGCATGACGGGTTTCCTTGTGAATGCCTGAACGAATCGGGGCGGCATGTCGTCGCCCCGTTCACGGTAATGCTTTCATATCCTATGGAATGGTCGCCGTGACGATCTGATTTTCGTTGGGTCCGACGGCGATGCCAAAGACCGAGCGCATGTGAGCGCCCTGACGCACCAGACCCATGTAGTCTCCGAGGAAATGACCACGCGCCACCGGCGCATTCAACATGTCGAACGATGTCGGCGTGAGGCGCACTTCATTGCCCCAGCCGCCAGCGGTGCGGCAGTTGTCACCATTCGAGATATCACAAGAAATAGCCCAGAAATCAGTGAGTTCCGCTCCATCGCTCGTGTCATTTCTGAAGTCGTAGTAGGTCACATAGACCTTGTGATCGGCACCCACCGCAACGGATGGCACAAAGGACTGATTGCGAAGTTTGACGGGGCTGTTCGGCGTCTTGCTGATCTTGACAGGCGTCGACCATGTGTTTCCGCCGTTGGTCGACATCGAGAAGAACACCTGGTCGATGTTGCGGTTCCGGCTGTCCTGCCAGACAACATAGAGATTGCCGCCCTGGGGATCGACGGCCGAGTCGAACAGGATGTTGGCGTCGCGCACGGGTTCTTTTGCATCAGGCGTCAGCGTGCCCGTGGTCGTGACGACCATCTGCGACACGTAGCTCACTGGCCCGAATGTCGCCCCTGCGTCGTTGGACTTGACCATCCCCAGTTTCACGCCACCCCAGCCCAATGCCTTCAGGTGGGTGAAAAAGTTGATGACTGTTCCGTTGGGCAGCACTTCGACAACATTGCCGATCGTTTGTTCGTTGCTGCCTGTATCGAAAATGATCTTTGCGGGTTCCCAACTGGCGCCACCATTGGTGGTGCGGGCCAGATAGGTTGGACCTGACCAGATCGAGGCATTCGTCACGGGTCCAAGTGTCCGGGCGGTACGCAGCCTCTGTCGGGCGTTGGAAACGCCGTCGCCACCGCGATAGGGCGCACTGCTGCTATCTCCACCAACCGAACCCGAACCGAGTGGCGGAACGCTGAAATCGATAAGCCTGTCCCATACCGCATAGACATGGCCATTCCGCTTGGGATCTGCGGTGATGGAGTTCTTGTCGTCGAAAGCCTGGCCGTCATTGTTGTAAGACACCATCGACGGTGGGCCCCAGGTCGCGCCGCCATCGGTGGACTTGCTGACCATCATGGAATTGGCTCCCAGGGAACCTGTCGGCAGATCGTTGTTGAAGGAGAGCGACATGAAATAGGCCGATCCGTCGGGCGCGAACGTCACCCATGGATCTGTCGAGCGGTCGAAGGCGAAGACACCCGTCCCTCCGGTGCACTTGTTGATGCCGGGGATGACCACCGGAGTCCATGTGGCCCCGCCGTTGGCGCTGTAGGCCGACATCAGGCTCCGCGCGCCGCCATTTGACCAGCGGTCCTGCTGCCACCCGGCGATCAGATTGTTGGGATTGGACGGATTGGCGTCGACCCACGGTTCGACTTCGGCATTGGTAAACAGCGTCCCCGGTTCGGAGGATACATTGCAGCCCGCAAATGGCGAGGGTCCGCTGAGTTCGGTATAGGCCATGGCCGGTGACCCCGCCGCAATCCACACGGCGGTGCCGCTCATCAATGCGCTCGAAAGAAGTAGACGGACAATTGGCTTGCTGGACATCATGGTTCTCCATGTCTCATGGCGTTGTCGCCGGGGTTCGCCGCGCGATCAGGAAACACCCGAATTGATGTCGCGGCAAGAGTGGCGGCGTGTTGACAGCATAAAAAGAACAAATTAAGAACACCAAGCATGGGTACTACGAAAATTAAGAATGTGGATAAGGCCGCGTCTTGGCGTGTGCCGGGCGAGCAGATTGACTAGGGTCCGCCCGTAAAGAACGGAGAGTGATGATGGCAGGTTCAGTGAACAAGGTAATTCTGGTCGGCAATCTCGGCCGCGATCCGGAGGTGCGTCACACTCAGGACGGAAAGCCCATCGTCAACCTCAACATCGCCACGTCCGAAACTTGGCGCGACCGGGCGACCGGTGAACGCAAGGAAAAGACCGAATGGCACCGCGTTGTGATCTTCAACGAGGGGCTGGCCAAGGTGGCCGAGCAATATCTCAAGAAGGGTTCGACGGTTTATATCGAGGGCCAGCTGCAGACCCGTAAGTGGACCGACAAGGATGGCGTCGAGAAGTACAGCACTGAAGTTGTGCTGCAGGGCTTCAACAGCACACTGACCATGATCGGCGGCCGTCCCGGCGGCGGCGATAGTCCCTCGTCCTTCGGTGGCGGTGGCGATGAATTTGGCCAGTCGAGCCCGATGGACCGGCCGCGCGGCGGCGCCAAGCCGCAAAGCTTCGCTCGCGATCTCGATGACGAGGTTCCATTCTGAGTCAAACTTTAGCGCCGGCGCTTACCTGCTGCTGACGATCTCGCGGCAATTGCGTCGCGATGCTGCAGCGATCCCGTTAGCATGACTTCCGGAATGTTAAGCGAGGAGGTCACGATGCTGAAGCGCTGCCTGTGCGGACTGGGATTGCTCGTCGCTGGCCTTTCACCTGCATACGCCGAAGAGGCGATGACGGCCCGCCAGATCCTCAAGCTGACGCCAGGGACTTTCCAGGCCGTGGTCAAGGGCAAGTATCAGTTGACCGTCACGCTCGGCCGCGATGGCACGGCCGTTGGCACCGCTCAGGGCCTGGTCGACAAGGGCCGCTGGACGGTTCGGGGCGACCAGCTCTGCATCGTCTTGCCGGCCTGGACGAGAGGCCGCGTCGAGTGCTCCGCGGTGGTCGCCGAAAACGGCTGGTATCATGGCCGCAGTGTGTCTTTCCGGAAGCTCTGAAATCCGCATTTTCTGACGGAAAATCAGACACATTTCATTGTAACTGCGGCGCCGCCATCCTAATGTGCCGGAGCCGCCGAATCGTCGTGTTTTGAGCCACGGTCCGGACGGTTCCCGCCGGAGTTTTACGCAGGTAGTCCGTGGCCGATAACGACGACAAGAAGGGCGCGATACCGCCTTCCAATCCTTCCGAAATTTCGCCCATCTCGATTGAAGACGAGATGCGCAAAAGCTATCTCGATTACGCCATGAGCGTGATCGTCAGCCGCGCGCTGCCCGATGTGCGCGATGGCCTGAAGCCGGTCCACCGCCGCATCCTGTTTTCGATGAACGAGAACGGTTACGACTGGAACAAGCCCTATCGCAAGTCGGCCCGCATCGTCGGCGACGTGATGGGTAAATATCATCCGCATGGCGACCAGTCGATCTACGACGCGCTGGTGCGTATGGCGCAGGAATTTTCGCTGCGCCTGCCGCTGATCGACGGCCAGGGCAATTTCGGTTCGGTCGACGGCGATCCTCCCGCTGCCATGCGTTACACCGAGTCCCGCATGGCGAAAGTCGCGCATGCGCTGCTCGACGACATTGACAAGGACACAGTCGATTTCCGCGAGAACTACGATGGCTCCGAAAAGGAACCGTCCGTTCTTCCAGCCCGCTTCCCCAATCTGCTGGTCAATGGTTCTGGCGGCATTGCCGTCGGCATGGCCACCAATATGGCGCCCCACAATCTCGGCGAGGTGATCGATGCCTGTGTCGCCGTCATCGACAATCCCGCCATCGGCATCGACGATCTGATCGACATCATTCCGGGTCCTGACTTTCCGACCGGCGCGATGATCCTCGGCCGTGTTGGCATCAAGTCGGCCTTCCACACGGGCCGCGGCTCCATCGTCATGCGTGCCAAGGTCAAGACCGAGGAAGTCCGCAAGGACCGCGAGGCACTGATCGTCACCGAGATTCCCTATCAGGTGAACAAGGCCAACATGATCGAGCGCATCGCCGATCTGGTGCGCGAAAAGAAACTCGAAGGCATTTCCGACATCCGTGACGAGAGCGACCGCGATGGTATGCGCGTCGTTATCGAGATCAAGCGCGACGCGATGGCCGACATCGTGCTGAACCAGCTCTACCGGTTCACGCCGCTGCAATCGACATTCGGCATCAACAATGTCTGCCTCACCGGCGGACGCCCCGAACTGATGAATCTCAAGGACCTGCTGCAGGCCTTCATCACCTTCCGCGAGGAAGTCGTCACCCGCCGCACCAAGTTCCTGCTCAACAAGGCGCGTGACCGCGCCCATATCCTGGTAGGACTGGCGATTGCCGTTGCCAATATCGATGAGGTCATTGCCCTCATCCGCCGCTCGAAAGACACCGCCGAAGCCCGCGAAGCGCTGATGGCGCGCGACTGGCCGGCCAAGGACATGGCGCCGCTGATCGCGCTCATCGCCGATCCCCGCCACAACCTCAACGCCGATGGCACATACCGCCTGTCGGACGAGCAGGCTCGCGCCATCCTCGAACTGCGCCTGGCACGCCTCACCGCGCTTGGCCGCGACGAGATCGCGGAGGAACTGGAAAAGCTGGCAAAAGAGATTGCCGAATATCTTGAGATCCTGCGGTCGCGCGCCAAGGTGTTGGGCATCATCAAGGACGAGCTGACTGCGATCAGAACCGAATTCGCCACGCCGCGCCGCACGGAAATTGTCGATAACGAAGGTGAGGTCGAGGACGAAGATCTGATTCAGCGCGAGGACATGGTGGTGACGGTCAGTCACGCCGGCTATGTCAAGCGCGTGCCGCTATCGACCTATCGCGCCCAGCGCCGCGGCGGCAAGGGCAGGGCGGGCATGCAGACCAAGGACGAGGATTTCGTCACCAAGCTGTTCGTCGCCAACACCCACACGCCGATCCTGTTCTTCTCCTCCGCCGGCATGGTCTACCGCATGAAGGTGTGGCGTTTGCCGGTCGGCAATCCGCAATCGCGTGGCAAGGCGCTCATCAACCTGCTGCCGCTGGCCCAGGACGAACGCATCACCACAATCCTGCCTATCCCGGAAACACTGGAACAGGCGGAAGGCCAGCACCTGATGTTCGCCACGCGCTCCGGCACCGTGCGCCGCAACGACATGTCGGACTTCGAAAGCATCAACCGCGCCGGCAAGATCGCCATGAAGCTCGACGAAGGCGACCAGATCGCCGGCGTCGAACTCTGCACCGGCCGCGATGACGTGCAGCTCACTACGGCGCAGGGACAGTGCATCCGCTTTGCCGTCGATGACGTGCGCGTCTTCAAGGGCCGCGACTCGACGGGTGTGCGCGGCATCAGGCTGGAGGAGGGCGATCACGTCATCTCCATGTCGATCCTCAACCATGTCGAGGCAACGCCGGAAGAGCGCGCTGCCTTCCTCAAGATGTCGCGTGCCGTTGCCGGCGAAGAGGCCGAGCAGAGCGGTGGCGATGACGAGACCGTGTCGGATACGACACTGACGACCGAGCGCTATGCCGAGATGGGGGCTGCCGAGCAGATCATCCTGACCATATCCTCGAATGGCTATGGCAAGCGTAGTTCCTCCTACGAGTATCGCATCACCGGCCGCGGCGGCAAAGGCATCGTCGCAATGGCGGTGAATGATCGCAACGGCCCGCTCGTCGCCAGCTTCCCGGTCGAGAACGATGACCAGATCATGCTGGTGACCGATGGCGGGCAGCTGATCCGCTGCCCGGTTCACGGTATCCGCAAGGCGGGCCGCTCGACGCAGGGGGTCATTGTCATCGACGTGGCGGATGACGAGCATGTCGTATCGGTTGAGCACATCACCGAAGAGGAAGGCGATGACACGTCCACACCCGCATAGCCGGGTTGGATGATCTTGGCTTTCGATCTCATTCTCGCCTTTGCCGGCGCCTGTGCCCTGTTGTTTCTGAAGCCCGGCCCCGCCATGTCGGTGATCGTTGCCAATTCCGTCGGCTATGGTGTCAGGGGCGGCCTCATTTCGGTGTCGGGTAACGTCCTGGGTTTCGTCTTGCTGCTGACGGTCGTGGGCTTCGGTCTGTCATGGATCGCCGAAGCCATGCAGACCTGGTTCGGCTGGATCAGGCTGGGCGGGGCGATCTATCTCATCTGGCTCGGGTATGCGCGGCTGCGCAATGCGGGCCGTTCCGCATCCTATGGCGAGGACCCGACGGGTGAACTGTTTCGTGACGGTTTTCTTGTGGCTGTCGCCAATCCCGAAGTGCTGCTGTTCCTTGCGGCCTTCCTGCCGCCCTTCGTCAATCCCGCGCAACCGGCGGGGCCGCAGATTTTCGCACTCGCGGCGATCTTCGTGACCGTAAGCGCCATTGCCGGAAGCCTGCTCGCCGTGCTGGCGGGACAGGCCCGGCAATTCCTGTCAGGCGACCGCCTGAGACTGATCGACTATCTCTCTGGGGGCTTGCTCATCCTGGCCGGTTTGTGGCTAGCTTGGCCATCGATCGGAGCTCTTCTATGACGCTGGAATCCTATATCGCATTTTCTGCTGCCGCTGCGGCTCTGGCACTCGTGCCAGGCCCCACCGTGACGGTCATCATCGCCAACAGCCTGCGCTTTGGCGCACGTGCCGGCCTGATGAACGTCGCAGGGACGCAGGCGGGTTTCCTGATCTGGCTCGCCATCGCGGTGGTCGGACTGGGAGCCGCTGTCGAAGTGATGGGCGTCTGGTTCGATGTGCTGCGCTATGCCGGCGCTGCCTATCTCGCATGGCTGGCGTTCAAGCTGTTCCGGTCGAAGGGCGATCTGGCCGTGGCGGTCGACCGCGCGCGGCCCAGGGGCAGTTTCTTTTTCCAGGGCTTCATCGTCATCATTTCCAACCCGAAGATGCTGGTGCTATTTGGCGCCATGATCCCGCCCTTCATCACGCCGGGCGCCGACCCGATGCAGCAGATCTTCCTGCTGGGCCTCACCTTCATGGCCATCGCCGCGATCGGCGATACCGCCTATGCTCTGATGGCTGGCAAGGCCGGATCCTGGCTGTCGCAGTCACGCATCCGGACACTGGAAATCGTCAGCGGTTGCTTCCTGCTGGGCGGCGGCCTCTGGATGGCACTGAGAGGTCGCTGATGGCACGCATCGGATTCTATCCCGGCTCATTCGATCCCGTCACCTACGGGCACCTCGACATCATCGCCCGCGCTGCGCGGTTGGTGGACAGACTGGTGCTTGGCGTCGGCGTGCATCATGGCAAGCAGGCGCTGATTGACGCCGAAACCCGCATCAAGCTGCTCGAGCAGGTGATCAGGCCGATTGCCGAACACACCGGGGTGAAGATTTCGGTCGCCACCTTCGATGGCCTCGCGGTGGACGCGGCGCGCCATCATCACGCCGGTCTCATCATCCGCGGCCTGCGTGATGCCTCGGATTTCGATTATGAGGTGCAGATGGGCCAGATGAACGGCGCCATGGCGCCCGACATCGAAACCGTCTTTCTTGCCGCGTCGCCCGCCACCCGCATGATCGCGTCGTCGCTGGTGAAGCAGATTGCCAAAATGGGCGGCGATATCACGCTGTTCATTCCCAAGGAAGCTATGCCGGTGATGACCGCCGCCCTCAGGAAGTCTTGACTGCCGCGTTGTTGATCTCGATCAGGTGGTTGTCGGGATCCAGCAAGTAGCATTGTTGATAAGGTGCCGGCCCATCCAACCGGAACACCAGCCGTTTCGGATCGCCATTCGGCAGCCGGTCGCTGAAGCCTTGCGCTGCAAGATGCTTCATCGCGCCATCAAAATCCGCGACCCGCACCGCAAAATGAATATCGCCCGTGTCGATCTCGGGAGCCGGACGCAGATGGCCGTCCGGGTTGATGGTCAGATGAATTTCAAGGGTTCCCGAGGCCATCCATGCGCCACGGCCAGGGAATGCCGGACGTGCGATCTGGTGCAGCCCTAGAATGTCGCGATAGAATGCCATCGAACGGTCAAGGTCCGTCGTTACGAGCGAGACGTGATCGAGAGCAGCAATTTGCAAGTCGGCCTCCCCTTATGGCACCACGCGACCGTGCCATAGCGGGCCGCAACTGGCAACCGCCCAAAAGCTCTGGCCATGCTGCGCATTGACAAATCCGGTGGCCTTCGTCACACCGCTTTCCGACAACAAATGGGAGTCACCATGATCAGGAAACTGGCCCTCTCCGTCCTCGCGGCGGGCCTTCTCGCAACACCGGCCCTGGCAGCCGGCGCGCTCCATGTCGAGACCAGCAAAGGCTGCGGCTTCGACATCAAGCTCAGGCCCGACCTGGCGCCGAAACATGTGGCGCAGATCACCAAGCTGGCTGGCGCCGGCTTCTACGACGGCATCGTCTTCCACCGCGTCATCGAAGGTTTCATGGCCCAGACGGGTGATCCGACTGGCACCGGCATGGGCGGTTCCAATGAGCCCGATCTTCCCGCCGAATTCACGCCCGAGCATTTCGCCCGCGGCGTCGTCGGCATGGCACGGTCGCAGGATCCGAATTCCGGCAACAGCCAGTTCTTCATCATGTTCGCCGATGGCGGCTTCCTCGACAACCAGTACACGGCCTGGGGTCAGGTGGACGAGGCGGGCATGGCTTGCGTCGACAAGATCGAACGCGGCGAACCGCCTGCAAACCCTGACAAGATGACAAAGGTAACGGTGCAATAATGGCTGATCTCGAAAATACGCTTTACATGGACATCGCCAACGCCAAGGGCGAGCCCAAGGGCCGCGTCACCATCGAGCTCAGGCCCGATCTGGCGCCGGGTCACGTCGCCCAGATCAAGGCCCTGGCGCGCGAGGGTTTCTATGACAACGTCGTGTTCCACCGCGTCATCGAGGGCTTCATGGCCCAGGGCGGCGACCCGACCGGCACCGGCATGGGCGGCTCCAAGAGGCCGAACCTGAAGCAGGAATTCTCGAAGGAACCGCACGTGCGCGGCACCTGCTCGATGGCCCGCTCGCAGAACCCGGACTCTGCCAACAGTCAGTTCTTCATCTGCTTTGGCGATGCCGGTTTCCTCGATCGTCAGTACACGGTATGGGGAAAGGTCTCGTCGGGAATGGAAATCGTTGATGGCATCAAGCGCGGCGAACCGGTGCGCGAGCCCGACAAGATCGCCAAGCTGCAAGTGGCCGCGGACGCCAAGTGACATGAAACAGCTCCTCGCCGCTGCCGCGATCCTCTCATGCCTGGCTGTGCCTGCCACCGCCACGGAATGGGTAAATTGCGGCGACGGCGAGGGCAAGGTCAGCTTCGACGTCCTGATGGGGCTGATGGATGTCATCGCCATCGATACCGTCAGGATCGAGGCGAACGGAAAGAAATGGTCGAACAAGCCGCAGGCTGGTGAGACCAAGATTGAGATCGGCCAGGCCTTTGAAACCGCCGACCAGATGTGGATCGACGTTGTCGATGAAGGCATGGGCGGGTTCGTTGCCAAGTTGCGGCTGTTCAAGGCGTCCGAAACCGTCGAAGACTCGGAGGATGGCGTATTCGATGCCACCGGTGGCACGCTGCAGATGCCCGGCATCGGTGCCTGGGTGGTGGGTTGCTCGGGACCGTGACCACGTCCTTGATTGCGGTGGCCGCCTGAATGCGCGTCACTGATTTTGATTTCGAATTGCCGCCGGAGCGGATTGCCTTGCGGCCTGCCGCGCCGCGTGATGCGTCGAAGTTGCTGGTGGTGCGGCCAGACGGACTCGAAGATCATGTGTTCCGCGAGCTTCCGGCGCTTCTCCGGGCCGGTGACGTGCTGGTCTTCAACAACACGCGTGTGATCCCCGCAGCGTTGAGCGGTCATCGCATTGGCCGTCTCGGCACCACGCCGAAGATCGAGGCCCTGTTGCATCTGCGCCTCGACGGTTCGCGCTGGAAGGCCTTTGCCAAGCCGGGGAAAAAGCTGCAGGCGGGCGACCGAATCCGTTTTGGAGGTGAAGGCCGCGTCTGCCTGTTGGGAACACTCGATGCCACTGTGGAGGAGAAGGGCGAGGCGGGGGAGATCACGCTGGCCTTCGACCTGTCGGGCCCGTTCCTCGACGAGGCCATTGCGGCGGTGGGCGAGATGCCGCTGCCGCCTTACATCGCCGGCAAACGCGGCACGGATGAACAGGACCGCGCCGACTACCAGACGATCTATGCCGAGAAGGAAGGAGCGGTCGCCGCCCCGACTGCTGGACTGCACTTCACGCCAGAGGTGATGAAGTCACTACAACAGGCTGGAATCACAACAGAATTTGTAACGCTCCACGTCGGTGCCGGAACCTTTCTGCCGGTGAAGGCCGAAGACACCACTGAGCACAAGATGCACGCCGAATGGGGTGAGGTGACGGCTGAAACTTGCGCCCGGCTCAAGGCAGCCCGCGCCAGGGGGGGCCGCATCGTCGCCGTCGGCACAACGTCGCTGCGTTTGCTCGAAAGCTCCGGTCTCGAGCCATTTTCCGGCACCACCGAGATCTTCATCACGCCCGGTTACCGCTTCCGCGCCGTCGATCTGCTCGTCACCAACTTCCATCTGCCGAAATCGACGCTGTTCATGCTGGTGTCCGCCTTCGCCGGGCTCGAGCGCATGAGGGCCGCCTATGCCCATGCCATCGCCCATGGCTATCGGTTCTATTCCTATGGCGATGCGAGCCTGCTATTCCCCGCGCCATGACCCTGGAAACAACGACACCTGAATTCGGCTTCACGCTGCACGCCACCGATGGTTCCGCCCGCCTCGGCACCGTCCACACGCTGCATGGCGATATTCGCACGCCCGCCTTCATGCCGGTGGGAACTGTCGGAACGGTGAAGGGCCTTTACCTCGACCAGGTTGAGGGCACGGGCGCCGACATCATCCTCGGCAACACCTATCACCTGATGCTCAGGCCGGGTGCCGAGCAGGTGGCGAAACTGGGCGGATTGCATCATTTCATCGGCTGGAAACGCCCGATCCTGACCGACTCAGGCGGTTTCCAGATCATGTCGCTGTCGAAGATCCGCAAGATCACCGAGCAGGCGGCGATGTTCCAGTCGCACATCGATGGCAAAAAGCACGAGCTCTCGCCCGAACGCGCCATGGAAATCCAGCGGCTCCTGGGCTCCGACATCCAGATGCAGCTCGACCAGTGCCTGGAGTTTCCGCATACCGAAAAAGACGCCGAGAAGGCGATGCAATTGTCGTTGCGCTGGGCTGACCGTTCGCGCAAGGCCTTCGGGCGCCAGCCGGGCAGGGGCAATTTCGGCATTGTTCAAGGCGGCGTCAACGAGCGCCTGCGCCGCGAGAGCGCGGAGGGCCTGAAATCCATCGGGTTCGAAGGTTATGCCATCGGTGGATTGGCGGTCGGCGAAGGCCAGAAGCTGATGCTGCAGACCATCGAGCACACCATTCCGCATCTCCCGACCGATCACCCGCGCTATCTCATGGGTGTTGGTACGCCGGAGGACATCCTCGAATCGGTGGCGCGCGGCATCGACATGTTCGACTGCGTCATGCCGACGAGATCTGGACGTCATGGCCAGGCCTTTACCCGTTTCGGCAAGATCAACATGCGCAATGCCAAGCATGCCGACGACCCCCGGCCTCTCGATCCGGAATCGCCGTGTCCGGCTCTGTCGCAATATTCACGCGCCTATCTGCACCACCTGATCCGCTCTGGCGAGCTGCTCGGCATGATGCTGCTCTCATGGGCCAACATTGCCTATTACCAGTCGCTCATGCAGGGCATCCGTGCCGCCATTTCCGAAGGCCGCTTCGAAGACTTCCGGCATGAGACAAAGGAACAGTGGAAACGCGGCGACGTTCCGGCATAATTGTTCGAAATTTGGGAGAACGCCGCCATGAACCTGTCGGATGAAGTCATCATTCCGGTGCCGCGCCAGAAAGTGTGGGAAGGATTGAACGACCCGGACGTCCTCAAGCAATGCATTCCCGGTTGCGAGGAAATCATCAAGCACTCCGATACCGAGATGGAGGCCCGCGTGACCATCAAGATGGGTCCCGTGAAGGCGACCTTCAAAGGCGCCGTGACCCTCTCCGATATTGACGCGCCCAACGGCTACCGCATTTCGGGCGAGGGGAAATCGATGATGGGCGGCGCCACCGGCGGCGCCAACGTAAAACTGGAAGACGTGCCGGAAGGCACCAAGCTCAGCTACGATGTCGATGCCCAGGTAACGGGCAAGATCGCCAGCCTCGCCCAGCGCTTCATCGAGCCGACAGCGCGGCAGCTCTCGGGTCAGTTCTTCGAAACCTTCGCCGAAGTCGTCAGCGGCACAAGCACGCCGAAGGAAGAGAAGCCGAAAAAGGGAAAGAAGAAGTAGTTTGCCGCTACTTCCCCGCACCTCCGGTGTGTTCGCCCTCGCGGGTCAGGTAATAGGCCGCGAGGATGGGGATGAAGGTCACCGCCACCACGAAAATAGCCACCACATTGGTCACCGGCCGCTGACGCGGGCGGATCAACTCGTTGAGCATCCAGATCGGCAGCGTCGACTGCTGACCAGCCGTGAATGTCGTGACGATGACCTCGTCGAAAGACAGCGCGAAGGCCAGCATGCCGCCGGCCAGCAGTGCTGAGCCAATCTGCGGCAGAACCACATGGCGGAACGTCTGGAACCCGTCGGCGCCGAGATCCATCGATGCCTCGATCATGCTCCCCGATGTGCGCCGGAAGCGGGCCAGCGCATTGTTGTAGACGACGACGATGCAAAACGTCGCGTGGCCGAGCACAATGGTCCAGGTCGAGAATGGAATGTCCATCATGCTGAAGGCTGAGCGCAAGGAAATGCCGGTGATGATGCCGGGCAGGGCGATGGGCAGGATGAACAGCAGCGACAGGTAATCGCGCCCGAAGAACCGCGCCCGTGAAACGGCGGCGGCGGCACATGTGCCCAGGACCAGCGCAATGAGCGTGGCGATGCTGGCGACCTTCACCGAAAGCCACATGGCATCCCAGATATCCTGACGCCCCCAAACCACCGAGAACCACTTGAGCGTTAGCCCGGGAGGCGGGAACTGATAGCTTTTTTCCTCGGTCGTGAACGCATAGAGGAAGATCAGCAGTAGCGGTACATGCAGGAACAGCAGCCCGCCGAACGCCGCAAGCTTCAGGAACATGGGTGCGGGACGCGTACCGTCAGAGCGCATCGAAAGCCCCCATGCGCTTGGCGATGCTGAGATAGATCAGCATGATGACGATCGGCACGACGGTGAAGGCGGCCGCAAGCGGGATGTTTCCTGCGGTGCCTTGCAATGTATAGACGGCCTGGCCGAGGAAGTAGCTGGAATTTCCGATGATCTGCGGAATAATGTAGTCGCCGAGGGTCAGCGAGAAGGTGAAGATCGATCCGGCGATGAGGCCCGGCAGCGCCAGCGGCAGGATCACGGTGCGGAACGTCTGTCCTGGGTTCGCACCAAGATCGGCAGACGCCTCGATCAGATTGCCGGGCACGCGTTCCAATGCCGCCTGGGTCGGCAGGATCATGTAGGGCAGCCAGACATAGCAAAACACCAGGAAAGTTCCGATATAACTGATCGACAGCGAGGGTCCGCCAACGACCGGGATCGACAGCAGCGCATCGAGTGCCCATGTCAGGTGCACCTGTTCTGCCACCCAGCTGACGATGCCTTCCTTGGCGAGGATCAGCTTCCACGCATAGACCTTGACCAAATAGCTCGACCACAGCGGCAGCATGACAAGCAGATAGAACAACGCTTTCCATTTGCCTTTGGCATAGCGCGCCGCATAGTAGGAAATCGGAAAGGCCATCGCGGCGCACCCGAGCGTAACGGCAATGGCCATCATCAGTGAACGGATGATAACGTCCATGTTCGACAGCCGCAGCAGTTCGGCATAGGTCGAAAGCGAGAATTCATAGACGATGAGGCCCGAAAACTCGTCGATCGAATAGAAGCTGTGCAACAGCAGCGCCAGCAGCGACCCCAGATAGATGACGCCCAGCCAGAGAAGCGGCGGCAACAGCAGCAGGACCAGCAACCACAGCGGATGGCGGAAAAGCGCGTCCGAAACGCGCCGCGTCACGCCACTCGAGTCTGTCATCGTGGCGGAACTCAACCTTCGCTCTCCATGATGTGCAGTGCTGACGCGGGCCAATGGAGCGTGAGCTCTTCACCTTCGGCGAACTTGCCGAGCGAGGAGGGGGCTGTCACGTTGATCGCCGTACCATCCGCGGTCACGGTATTGAGCCGCGTCGACGCGCCTTGGTAATGCACAGCCTTCACCGTGACCCTGGCATTCATTTCCTTGTGAGGCGAAGACATGCTGCCGCGCAGCAGCATGATTTTTTCGGGCCTGAGGCTCGCCCAGCGCTCCGGTCCACCGGCGGCCTTGGTGAAGGCGGGTGGCAAGACGTTGGACGAACCGACAAAATCCGCCACGAACCTCGTTTGCGGCCGCTCGTAAATGTCTTCCGGCGTACCCACCTGGACGATCAAGCCCTGATTGAAGATGGCGACGCGGTCGGCCATCGACAGAGCCTCGCCCTGGTCATGGGTCACGAAGACGAACGTGATGCCGAGATTGCGTTGCAGCGCCTTCAGTTCGACCTGCATCTGTTCGCGCAGTTTGAGATCGAGAGCGCCCAGCGGTTCGTCCAGCAAAAGGACTTTGGGTTCGTTCACCAGAGCCCGGGCCAGTGCTACGCGCTGCCGCTGCCCACCAGAAAGTTGTGACGGCCGGCGTTGGCCGAAACCGGGGAGGGCGACAAGTGCAAGCGCGTCTTCCGCCTTTGCGTCGCGCTGTGCCTTCGCCACGCCCTTGACCATCAGACCATAGCCAACATTGTCCAGAACCGTCATGTGCGGAAACAGGGCATAGTCCTGAAACACGGTATTCACGTTGCGCCGATAGGGGGGAACACCCTCGGCCGTCGCGCCGAATATCTCGATGTGCCCGGATGTGGGCTGCTCAAATCCGGCAATGAGGCGCAGGCAGGTCGTCTTGCCCGAACCCGATGGGCCAAGCATGGCGAAGAATTCGCCCTCTGCAATGTCGAGTGAAACCTCATCGACGGCGCGCACGCTGCCGAAATGCCGGCTTACGTTCTGAAAGCTGACAGCTGTTGTCATGAAAGACCTGAAACGTTCAATGAACAATCATCCCCGGAGAATTTCCGGGGATGATGTAGTTGTAAGTCGAGTACGTTAGCGGCCGCCAAGTACTGCGATCATGTCGGTGACCCAACGATAGTAGGGCACGCAACCGGCAGCCTGTGAGGTGCACTTTGCAACGGGTGTCCGCCAGAAGTGGATCTTCTCAAAGTTGCTGAAGCCATTGGTCTCGCAACCCGCGTCTGTCAGCAGCGCATTGCCCTTGCAGGCGGCGGGGACGGACGGAACCGAGCCGAACCAGGCCGCGAGATCGCCTTGAACCTTCGGGCTGATCGAGTGCTCAAGCCACATATAGGCGCAGTTCGGATGCGGCGCGTCGGCATGCATCATGGTGGTGTCGGCCCAGCCGGTTGCGCCTTCCACAGGGATGGTGGAAGCGATCGGCTGCTTGTCGAACTGCAGCAGGTTCACCTGGAACGGCCAGGACGAGGACGCAGCGACGCCTTCGTTCTTGAAGTCGTCGATCTGCACCATGGCATCGTGCCAATAGCGGCTCACCAGTGACTTCTGGGCGCGCAGCAGGTCGAGTGCCGCCTTGTACTGTTCTTCAGTGAGCTCATACGGATCCTTGATGCCGAGTTCCGGCTTCTTGTGCATCAGGTAGAGCGCGGCGTCAGCAATATAGATCGGTCCGTCGAAAGCCTGGACGCGGCCCTTGTTGGACTTTCCATCCGGCAGGTTCTGTTCCTCGAACACGACCGACCAGCTCTTCGGTGCCTCGGGGAAGACCTTCGTGTTATAGGCCAGCACGTTGGCGCCCCACTGATAGGGCACGCCATAGTGCACGCCGTCGACGGTATGCCAGGGCGCATTCTGCAGGCGCTCGTCAACGGTCTTCCAAGACGGCACAAGATCCGTGTTGACCGGCTGTACGCGCTTGCCGGAGATCAGGCGCAGCGAAGCGTCACCAGAGGCGGTGACCAGGTCGAACCCGCCCTCGTTCATCAGGGCAACCATTTCGTCCGAAGTACCGGCAGTCTTGATGTTCACCTTGCACTGGGTCTTGGCCTCGAATTCCGTCACCCAGTCATAGGCCTTGTCGGTCTCGCCGCGTTCGATGTAGCCCGGCCATGCAACGATATCGACCTGGCCTTCTCCGGCGCCGAGTTCCTTCTTCATGTCCTGGGCGGTCGCTACTCCCGCCACCGCTGCCAGTGCAGCAATTGAAACGATCGTGCGTGTCACGAATGTCATGTTCAGTTTTTCTCCCTTGGGACCTTGTCGCTGTGCGCCTCCCTGGCATCACCGCGCGGTCCGTGCCATGCATCTTGAACCGAACAGCGGGATGTGTTCAAGCCCCGCGGAGGTAAAAGGGGGTTACATGGCAAACCTGCTGATAAAGTCACCGCTGGCAATTCTGGGCAATGACTGCGCGGGCGGACTCGTGGTGAGCAATGGCCGAATCATTGAAACGCTGCGTCCGGGCCAGCAGCCTGACACCCGCATCGATCAGGTTTTTGATGCATCGCGCCACGTCATTCTGCCGGGACTGGTCAACACCCATCATCACTTCTACCAGACCCTCACACGGGCCCACCCGCAAGCCATCAACAAGGAATTGTTCGATTGGCTGACGGCGCTCTATCCCGTTTGGTCAAGACTGACACCGCCAGCGATGCGGCTGGCGACGAGACTGGCCCTCACCGAACTCCTCATGTCGGGCGTCACCACCACCTCCGATCACCACTATCTGTTTCCGCGGCATCTCGATGATGCCATGGACATTCAGGTTGACGAAGCTCGCAAGCTTGGCATTCGCATGATGGTCACCCGAGGATCCATGAACCTCTCGGTCAAGGATGGCGGCCTGCCTCCCGACAGTGTTGTTCAGGACGAGGACACGATTCTGGCCGACTGCGAACGGGTGATCGGCCAATATCATGAGCGCGGACCAGGCGCGATGATTCAAGTGGCACTGGCACCGTGCTCGCCTTTTTCCGTCACGAAATCCCTGATGTGTGCCTGTGGTGCACTGGCGGAAAAACATGACTGCCGCCTGCATACGCATCTCGCCGAGACACATGATGAAGATGCCTTCTGCAAATCCATGTTCGGCATGAGTCCGCTGGATTATCTCGAGGAGGTGGGCTGGCTCGGCAATCGCACCTGGCTGGCCCACGGCATTCATTTCTCGGACAGCGATGTTGGGCGCCTCGGCAAACATGGCGTCGGCGTTTGCCATTGTCCCACGTCCAACATGGTGCTTGCTTCGGGCCAGTGCCGCACCCGCGAACTCGAGGCAGCGGGCGCTCCCGTGGGGCTGGGGGTTGATGGTTCGGCGTCGAACGACTCATCGAACCTCATGGAGAGCGTGCGCCACGCGCTGATGATCAACCGCCTCACCTATGACGCCACGATTACCCACCTTGACGCGCTGCGCTGGGCCACGGAAGGCTCAGCCCGCTGCCTCGGGCGCGATGACATCGGAACGATCGCAATTGGCAAGCAGGCGGATCTGGCGATGTTCACGCTCGACGAGTTGAGATTCTCGGGCGCCGGCGATCCTGTTGCGGCGCTCGTCTTGTGTGGTGCTCACCGCGCCGACCGTGTGATGGTTGGCGGTCATTGGCGCGTCATCGACGGCAATCCCATCGGCATCGATGTCGCCGAGCTTCGCGCCGCCCATGGCGCTGCCGCCCGGGCTTTCTTGTAACCGTTGATCTCCGCAATCGCCTGAACCATGGAATGGACGAAGCTATCGAATATAAATGGCTTGCCCTACTGGCGTGAGGGCAGCGGATTTGCAAAGCTGCCCTCATGACTGTTGCTGACGAATACAATAACCGCGCCCTGGTGCCGGACCATCCCCGTATCATTCTCGACTGGCATGCCGACGCCAAGGCCTATCGCGAGAAAAGCCGCTGCGAGACCGATATTGCCTATGGCGCCCGGCCACGCAATCGGCTCGACCTGTTTCATCCCGCCCAAGAAAAGGCTGGGCCATTGGTGGTTTTCATCCATGGCGGCTACTGGCGGAGTTTCGACAAGTCGGTGTTCAGCCACATGGCGGCCGGTGCCAACGCTCATGGACTTTGCGTGGCGGTGCCGAGCTACACGCTCTGTCCCGAAGTCACGGTTGTCGACATCATCGAGGAGCTGCGCCAATGCTGCCTGCATCTCGCTCATGCGACAGGAAGGCGCCTGCTGGTGGCCGGCCATTCCGCCGGAGGCCATCTCGCAGCATGTATGGCGGCCACGAACTGGTCGCACTACGGAGTGCGGCCAGATCTGATCCAGGCATGTTTCTCGGTGAGTGGCGTTTTTGATCTCCGCCCGCTGATTGCCACACCCCACAATGACGATCTCCGGCTGACGGCCGCCACGGCCTTCCAGGCGAGCCCACTGCTTTGGCCGATGCCAAACCGCCTGCCTTTCGACAGCTGGGTCGGCGGCGAGGAAAGCTTCGAGTTCCTGCGCCAGGCCCGGTCTCTGGCTGCGGCATGGGAGGGGCTCGGCCTGGAAACGCGCAACACCGTGGTTCCGGGGGCCAACCATTTCAGCGTGCCCGCCGGGTTGGCGGATCCCCATAGCAACATGACGCGGAGGATCGTCGAACTGGCCGGTTGAAGCCGCACCATCGTCTGGCATGGCCTCTGCAACGCGAAATCCAACAAGGTTGCAGGCGTCCCAGGGAGGCACAGATGGCAAAGAAACTGATCGGTATTGGCGGGCTCTACATCGCTTACGAGATCGCATCGACCGCAGCTCTTGCCGCCGCTGTGGCTTATGGCTTCCAGATTCCAGGACTCTAGTTCGAAAACTGATCGTTCGGTCAAATAATGATGCAGTGCGACAGGAAATGTTGCGCCGCACAATAAAATCAGTTATGGCGGAATCTCCAGGAAGAGGTGATTCCAATGTCCACGTCCCCCCAAACTTTGAACAGTGAAGCCCAGGTTCGAGCCGTAGCCCACGCCCTCTGGGTCGAAGAGGGAATGCCGGATGGGCGTGCTGAAGCACATTGGCTGAAGGCCATCGAAATCGTCTCCGCGCAGGCTGCGGAAACACCCGTTGCCGTCACGTCGAAGCGCAAGGCATCTGCTCCTGCTGCCGCGCCGAAGAAGGCCGCGGCAGCCGCCAAAAAGGCAGCTCCCCGCAAGCGCGGCTAATTGTACGGATTTGGCGGGGCCGGCTGACCGGTACCCCGCTCAACGGAAGGTCTCGCGTTAGAACCGTCCTGACGCGAAGTCACTGCGGTCAAGGCCGATGTCGCGAAGCATTCGGTCGTCCAGCATTTGAAGCTGATGAAGCGCAGCCATGCGAAGGTAGGCGCCGCGTAATCTGCGCCAAATTCCAAAACCCGTCGCAAACGGAGCCGAGACCCGGCTTGGCATGACGGCCTGATGATAGTGTTGTGGCATAGTCGTTCCTCTGCGCTGCATGTTGGCCGCGCATATGAAGGAACCGCGCCGAACCGGCCCTGAATGGCGCATTCATTCACCATTCATCACATGCGCCGGAACCGGCGAAAAAATTGCCCCTGAATTGCCACTCCCATTTCGCCGCGAACTAATTATATAATCGCTTCCATGCCGAAGCAGCCTGTTCACAAAGACGACAACCAGACCGGGGTCATTACCCGGACGGAAGCGAGGACGAAGAAGCCTTCGCTCTACAAGGTGTTGCTTTTGAATGACGACTACACGCCGATGGAATTCGTCGTGCTGGTACTCGAGCGGTTTTTCGGCAAGGGACGCGAAGAGGCGACACGCATCATGCTCCACGTCCATCAGAAGGGTGTTGGCGTCTGCGGGGTCTACACGTTTGAAGTGGCGGAAACCAAGGTCACGCAGGTCATGGATTTTGCCCGAAATCATCAGCATCCCCTGCAATGCACGATGGAAAAGGAATAGGCCATGCCGACATTTTCCCGCAGTCTAGAAAAGGCCCTCCACCGCGCCCTGGCCCTCGCCAATGAACGCCGCCATGAGTATGCGACGCTGGAGCACCTGCTCCTGTCGCTCGTCGACGACAAGGACGCAGCTGCCGTGATGAAGGCATGCAACGTCGATCTCGACCTGCTGCGCCGCAGCCTGACGACCTATATCGACACCGAACTCGGCCAGATGATCGCCGCCGACCGTGAGGATTCAAAGCCCACCGCGGGATTCCAGAGAGTGATCCAGCGTGCCGTGATCCATGTGCAATCGTCGGGACGCGAGGAAGTGACCGGCGCCAATGTGCTAGTGGCCATCTTTGCCGAGCGCGAAAGCCACGCCGCATTCTTCCTGCAGGAGCAGGACATGACCCGCTATGATGCGGTCAATTACATTTCGCATGGCATCGCCAAGCGGTCCGGTCTCTCCGAGACGCGCCCGGTGCGCGGTGTCGACCAGGACCAGCAGGGCAATGGCGGTTCTGAGAACAATGAGGAGCGGGATACGTCCAAGAAGAAGGGCGAAGCCGATGCGCTCGATGCCTATTGCATCAACCTCAACAAGAAAGCCGCCGAAGGCAAGATCGATCCGCTGATTGGCCGTGAGCCCGAAGTCAACCGCACGATCCAGATCCTGTGCCGCCGTCAGAAGAACAACCCGCTCTTTGTGGGCGATCCGGGCGTCGGCAAGACGGCAATCGCCGAGGGTCTCGCCCGCAAGATCATCAACGGCGACGTTCCGGACGTCCTCAAGGACTGCACTGTGTATCAGCTCGACATGGGCGCGCTGCTTGCCGGCACCCGTTCTCGTGGCGACTTCGAAGAGCGGCTCAAGGCCGTGGTGAAGGAAATCGAGGCGCGTCCGGGCGCCATCATGTTCATCGACGAGATCCACACCGTCATCGGAGCAGGGGCCACCTCCGGCGGCTCCATGGATGCGTCAAATCTCCTCAAGCCAGCACTGGCCAATGGCGCGCTGCGCTGTATCGGTTCGACCACCTATAAGGAATACCGCCAGCACTTCGAGAAGGACCGCGCGCTGGTGCGCCGCTTCCAGAAGATCGACGTCAATGAGCCGTCGATCCCTGATGCAATTGCCATCCTCAAGGGCCTGAAGCCCTATTACGAGGACTTCCACAAGGTACGCTTCACCGACGATGCGATTGAAACAGCGGTCCAATTGTCGGCACGTTACATGGCTGACCGCAAGCTGCCCGACAAGGCGATCGACGTGATCGACGAGACCGGCGCCTCGCAGATGCTGCTCGCCGAGGACAAGCGCATGAAAGTGATCGGCGTACCGGAAATCGAGGCAACGATCGCCACGATGGCCCGTATTCCGGCCAAGACGGTGTCGAAGGACGACGCCTCGGTCCTCAAGAACCTCGAGTTGGAATTGAAGCGGCTGGTCTTTGGTCAGGACAAGGCCATCGAGGCCCTTGCCTCGTCGATCAAGCTGGCCCGTGCCGGCCTGCGCGAGCCCGAAAAGCCTATCGGCTGTTATCTGTTCTCCGGCCCCACCGGCGTCGGCAAGACGGAAGTTGCCAAGCGTCTGGCAGACGTGATGGGCGTCAATATGCTGCGCTTCGACATGTCGGAATACATGGAGCGCCATTCGGTTTCCCGCTTGCTGGGAGCCCCTCCCGGATACGTTGGCTTCGACCAGGGCGGCCTGCTGACCGATGGCATCGACCAGCATCCCTATACCGTGCTGCTGCTGGATGAGATCGAAAAAGCCCATCCCGATATCTATAATATCCTGCTGCAGGTCATGGACCACGGCAAGCTGACGGATCACAACGGCAAGTCTGTCGACTTCCGCAATGTCATACTGATCATGACGACCAATGCCGGTGCCCAGGATATGGCCCGCGCGGCCATCGGTTTCGGCAGCAGCGTACGAGAGGGCGACGACCAGGAAGCCATCATGCGGCTGTTCACGCCCGAGTTCCGCAATCGCCTCGACGCTGTCATTCCCTTCGGCCATCTGCCGCCGGCAGTGGTGCGGAAGGTCGTCGAGAAATTCGTGCTGCAGCTGGAGGCCCAGCTGGCTGAACGCCAGATCAACATTGAGCTGTCAGCGGAAGCCGCAGACTGGCTGGCGACGAAAGGCTATGACAATGCCATGGGCGCAAGGCCGTTGGCCCGTGTCATCCAGGAACATGTCAAGAAGCCGCTGGCCGAGGAAGTTCTGTTCGGCAAGCTGGCCAAGGGTGGCACGGTCCGAATTCTCCTCGCTGATAATGCCCTGCACTTCGACTATCTCGGCCGCGATGAGGAAAAGATCCTGCCGAAGATGCCGGAACGCAAGGCGCTGCCACGTGCGAAGGCCGCAAAGACTCGGGCAAGCAAGGAAACGAAGCCCGCCGCCGCGGCAAAGAAGCCTGCGAAACGCAAGCCAAAGGGCAAGGTGAGCTGAAGCCCCGGCAGGCATTCCGAAATCAGACGTCGCGAAAACCGGCAAATTGCTGAATTGCAAGTGCCGGTTTTCTTGTTATTCTCCGGTCTACAAGAACAAGAACCAAAACGGTTCAGTGGGGGAGTAGTCGGGGTGGCAACATCTGCAAGGCAGAACGATGGGGATCGCACGGTCGCGGTCAGGGTCAAGGATCTTCACAAGAAGTTCGCTGATCTCGAAGTTCTGAAAGGCGTGTCGCTGCAGGCCCGTGAAGGCGACGTCGTGTCGATGATCGGGGCCTCGGGCTCTGGCAAGAGTACCTTTCTGCGCTGCATCAACTTTCTCGAAATGCCGACGGATGGTTCCATCGAGGTGACTGGCGAGCAGGTGGCCTTGTCGCGTCAAAAGGACGGAAATCTCCATCCTTCCGACCGCCGCCAGCTCGAGCGCATCCGGACTCGTCTCGGCATGGTATTCCAGAGTTTCAATCTTTGGCAGCACATGACGGTGCTGCAGAATGTCATCGAGGCCCCGGTCCATGTCCTTGGACTATCCAAGGCGGAAGCCATCGAGCGGGCCGAAAAGCTTCTCAACAAGGTCGGCCTTTATGACAAGCGCGACCAGTACCCTGCCTTCTTGTCCGGTGGCCAGCAGCAGCGGGCCGCCATCGCCCGGGCGCTCTGCATGGAGCCCAAGGTCATGCTGTTTGATGAGCCGACGTCGGCGCTTGATCCCGAGCTTGTGGGGGAAGTGCTGAAGGTTATCCGTGACCTTGCGGAAGAAGGCCGGACAATGATTCTCGTCACCCACGAGATGAAGTTTGCCCGCGATGTATCCAGCCACGTCATCTATCTCTACAAGGGTGTCGTCGAGGAAGAGGGGCCGCCATCCCAGGTCTTTGGCGCTCCCCTGAGCGATCGTTGCCGCCAATTCGTCTCGGCGCTGCATTCCTGAGTTGGCGGAAGCCAATGAATATGTTTAGCTTTGATACCAGCGGAGGGGGGCCCCTCCGAAAAAAGCAGAGGGAGATATCATGAAGTTGAACCGCCGTTACGTCCTTGCGGCAGCAGCCGTCGCCATGATGGCCAGTGCAGCACCGGCCATGGCTGACATCAAGTTCGGTGTTGCCGCCGAGCCCTATCCGCCATTCTCTTCCAAGGATGCCTCGGGCACCTGGGTCGGCTGGGAAATCGATCTGATGAATGCCGTCTGTGCACAGATGAATGAGAAGTGCGAACTGGTTGAAGTGGCATGGGACGGAATCATTCCCGCACTCACTTCGAAGCAGATCGATGTGATCTGGTCGTCGATGTCGATTACCGGCGAGCGTAAGAAAACCATCGACTTCACCAACATGTATTACAACACGCCGACCGTGATCATCGGCGCCAAGACGGGCGACATGGACATTGCCCCCGACCATCTGAAGGGCAAGGTCATCGGCGTGCAGGTCTCGACCATTCATGAGAAGTACCTGCAGAAGTACTACGGAGCGGCAGGTGCCGAGATCAAGACCTATGCCACGCAGGACGAAGCCAACAACGATCTGGCCGCCGGCCGCGTCGACTATGTGCAGGCCGACGGTTCGGCCCTCGATGCCTTCCTGAAGACCGAGCAGGGCACCGCCTGCTGCGAACTCAAGGGCCAGGTGGCGGATGACCCGGAAATCCTGGGTGAAGGCGTTGGCGGCGGCATCCGCAAGGAAGACACCGCCCTCAAGGAAAAACTGAACGCCGCGATTTCGGCCCTCGCCAAGGCCGGCAAGTTCGATGAGATCACCAAGAACTACCCCGACCTCATCGGCAAGATGATCAACCCCAAGGAATGATCAACGGGGCCCGCGGCAAGATCGCGGGCCTTTTTTGTTTGGCATGAACAATGGCGAATAAGGTCGGCTTTCCAGAGATCCTGTCTTTCGGGCCGACCGGCTATGGCGACGAGCTGGCCTGGGGCATGATGGCGACGATCAATATTGCCATCCTCGCCTATATACTTGGTCTGCTGATTGGCATTGCCGGCGCGATGGGCAAGCTCACCGGCAGCGCGCTGACGCGAAATATTCTGAATGGCTATACGACGCTCATCAGGGCCGTTCCCGAGCTGATCCTGATCTTGATTCTCTACTACGCTGGTACCAATGCGATTAACCAGATGCTGACCGCACTGGGGATGCCAGCTGTTGCCATCAACGGATTCGTGGCCGCCGTTTGTGTTCTGGGCCTCGTACAGGGGGCCTATTCCACTGAAGTCCTTCGCGCCGCAATTCAGGCCATCCCCATTGGCCAGATCGAAGCGGCGCGCGCTTATGGCATGTCCCCGGTTCTGACATTCCGGCGCATTACATTGCCGGCCCTGTTGCCCTACGCAATTCCAGGATTGGCGAACCTGTGGTTGATCGTGACCAAGGGGACTGCCTTGATCGCCGTGGTCGGCTATACCGAACTTGCTCTGGCCACGCGCCAGGCGGCCGGCAATACCAAGATGTATTTCACCTTCTACATGGTGACCTTCATCCTCTACCTGCTGATTTCGTTGATCTCCCAGAAAGGGTTCAAGTTGCTTGAGGACAAGTATCGCGTCGGCCAGAAATCGCTGACATGAGGCGCGACCGATGAACCTCAGGCTCATCAAGCTGGTCGTCAAAACGCTCGTGCTGGGGCTTTTGTCGGCCATGGCGGCTGGCATTCTGTACTGGCTGTTCTTCGCGTCGAACTGGTCGTGGTTCCCCACATATCTTCCGCTGATGATCAAGGGTCTGTCACTGACCCTGCAGTTGTTTGTCATATCGGTCGTCTTCGGATTCATTCTGGCGGTGCCGATCGGCCTTGTTCAGGTGACGGGGCCTCCGTGGCTGGCCTTTCTGGCGCGGTGGTTCTGCACGGTTATTCGCGGAACGCCGCTGCTGATCCAGATTTGGCTGCTGTACTATGGATTGGGGTCTCTGTTCCCGTCCATTCCGGGCATCCGCGACACATTCATTTGGCCGGTTCTCCGCGAAGGCTACTATTACGCCGCTTTAGCCTTCACCTTGAGCTTTGCAGGCTATGAAGGCGAGGTCATGCGCGGCGCCTTCCTCGGCGTGCCGCGCGGTGAACTCGAGGCGGCACGCGCTTTCGGAATGTCACCGTGGAAAGTGCTGACGCGTGTCTGGCTCCCCCGGGCCATGCGCCTGGTCCTGCCAACGCTTGCCGGAGAGACCGTTCTGCAACTCCAATCGATGCCTTTGGCCTTTACGGTCACTGTCATGGAACTCGTGGGCGTGGCGAGCAAGGTCCGGCAGGACACATATATCGTCTACGAACCACTGATGTTCATGGGATTCGTGTATATTTGCCTGACCTTCATCTTCGTCTATGCTTTTGGGCTGATCGAAAAGATGGTACCGCAGAAACGATGATCGAAGACATTCTGAAGAAACACCTGGGTGAGTTGACGGCGATCCGCCACGATCTTCACGCTCATCCTGAAATGCTGTTCCAGGAAGAGCGAACCGCCGCCATCGTTGCCTCAGAGTTGACTCGTCTCGGCTTTCAGGTGGCCACCGGCATCGCCAAGACCGGGGTCGTCGGTACACTGACGAATGGAACGTCGAACCGCACCATCGGCATCCGCGCCGACATGGACGCGCTGCCGATCCATGAAACCACCAATCTGCCCTATGCCTCCAAATATCCCGGCAAGATGCACGCTTGCGGCCACGACGGCCACACCACCATGCTCCTCGGCCTGGCGCGTTATCTCGCTGAGACGAAGAGATTCAATGGTACCGTGCACCTGATCTTCCAGCCGTCCGAGGAGGATGAGGGCGGCGCGCTGCGCATGATCGAGGACGGCCTGTTCAAGCGCTTTCCCTGCGATGCGGTTTACGCGCTGCACAACTATCCAGGCGAGCCCGAAGGCCAGATTCTCGTCAAGCCGGGTCCGATCACCGCAGCCGTTGATATCGTTGGCATCACCATTCACGGTGTTGGCGGCCATGGCGCAATTCCGCAAAGTTCGGTTGATCCCATCGTCGCGGCCTCAAGCCTTGTCGTGGCGCTGCAGACCATCGTCTCGCGCAACGTGCCGCCGCTCGAACCGGCGGTGATCACCGTCGGGGCCTTCAATTCCGGATCGATGGCGACAGTGATCCCTGCCGAGGCCAAGCTGCTGGTTGGCGTCCGTACCTGCAACAAGGAAACGCGGGAGCTGGTGCTCGGCCGCATCCGCGAGTTGGCCACCGCCCATGCGAAGTCCTTCGGATGCAGCGCGGAACTGAAGATCGGCGACGGCAGCTGGAGCTATCCGGCTGGCGCCAACACGGCGAAGGAGGCGGCCCTGGTGCGCGAAGTGGCGCTCGAGATGGGACAAGACCCGGCAAAGGTCGACCTCAAGGGCTCCTACATGTTCTCCGAGGATTTTGCCTACATGCAGGAACTCGTGCCCTCAGCGTATTTTTGCGTCGGCGCAGGGCCGGGACCCATGCTCCACGACCCCGCCTATAATTTCAACGATGCGCTGTTGGTGAAGGGCCCCGCCATCTGGGCCCGCATCGTCGAGAAGGCCCTGCCTCAGGCATAGGGCCCCTCGATCCCGAGTTTGCGCATCAGCGCGGCGTGAGCATTGAAGCTCTTCACCAGTGCCGCTCCGTGGCGTTCGATCAGCATCTGACGGCGCTCTTCGGTGCCCGCCGTCGCCAATGCAGCCCAGATGGCAGCCATGGTTTCGGCACCTGTCCTTGCTGCGGACAGCGCATCCCGGTTTGCCGCGGCTCGCGCCAGGACAGCGGGCGAGCACTTGCCAACGCCAGCGACCGTCATGCTGCCGCCCGGCACATATCCCTCCGGCAAGTCGCCCTTGAGATTGATGACCCGCTTGTAACGGATCGCCTCGATGATCTGGTCCACGGCCTGTTTGGCCCCTTCGACACGCGAAACGTGCTCGGTATCGGCCGCGGCATGCGGCAGCAGTTCCACACGGCCCGGATATTTGGCATCGAGCGCCAGATAGGGCGCCATCGGACCGCTGACGGCACCGGTTTCGGTATTCACGAAGATGTCCGCATCGATCGCGGCATGGCGCACCTTGCCCGAGGCCAGGGCAGCATCGAGTGCTGCAGCGTCGACGCACTCGCCGCGGTCATAATTGATGACGATGGCACCATCGTTCATGACGGCCAGCACCGGCGCACTGACCACGTGTGCATTGGCATATTTCCCTGTGGCGGCGTTGAGCGGCCCCAGGCCTGTGTGAACCGAGATGACATCGGCACCGCGCGCCGCATCCTCCGGCGCAACTGCGAACACGAATCCTTCCGACTCGATCCATTCGCGGTGGCGGGGCCGCGCATGAATGGCAACCTCCATGCCGAAGGCCTGCGCCAGTTTCGCCATTTCGCGGCCAATGTTGCCATAGCCGATGATCGCCAGCCGCTTGCCTTCGAGTTTCTCCGTCGGAAAATCCTTGAGGTCGCGGCCGGTGTCGAACTGTCCCGCCGCCGTGCGCCTGTGCATCTCGTCGACAGCCGAATCCGGCATCACCTTGAGCAGCGCCTTGAAGGCCATCTGCGCGGTCGCTCGCGAATTGAACGACGGCGTGTTCATCAAGGGCGCCGTGCCGCCTTCGCCATTGCCGCCGCCCCATGAGGCCGACCCCATATTGCCGGTGCCCGCGCCAATGCGCACGCCGCCGCAGGCGAACACGCTGTCCTTCGGCAGGAAGGTCGCCGCCGCGATCACCGCGTCATACTGGCCTTTGTCCGTCAACGGACGAATGTCGTCCGGATTGGAAAGATGCGGCTGGTAGAAGAAGTGGATTGTACCTTTCTCCAGCTTCTTGCCGTCGCCTGGCGCACCTTCGTGGAATTTTGCCCCGCGGGCTTCGGCATGCGCCTTGACTGCACTGTGATCGGGCTTGCCGTCGGCTCCGGGCTTGAGGCCGACGAAGTCGCACACCAGTATCTTGTAGGCGCGCGAAGGATCGTCCTGACGCTGTCGCGTGGTAGTGGCTGCGGCAGCAGGGAATGTCACGCCGAGTTTCGCAAGTTCCTCTTCGATGATCACGAGCTTGGCACGCGTATAGGCATACTTGATGTTGTCGAGCAGCGCCGTGATATCCTCGACCGGGCGGATGCCGCCGATCCAAGCGCGGAAATCGCCGGGTGTGCCCGGAAACGCGTTGATATAGCGCGCCACATCGAGGCCTGCTTCATATGTGCCATTGGGGTGCATGATGCCGTCATAGGAGAGCAGCTGCTTGGCGCGTGCGATGATGCGGGCGTGAATTGCTGGATCTGTGATGGCGGCGTCCTTGACCTTGATCAGCGTCACAGCCGCGCCGCGGTGTTCGGGATCGCCGACGCCGAGTTCGAGCAGCGAACTGTTGCTCATCCACTCGTTGATGGCGGCGCGGTTGGCTTCGGAGCGCCGGTTCATTTCCGCCACCGGGCCGATCTTCTTTTCCACCCGCAACAATCCGAACGTCGTTTCGGCAAAGGCCAGCGTCGAGAAGGTGTTGATGACGCCGCCCACCATCTTGTTTGCCAGCGGATCGTAGATCGGGCCTAGGTCCACGCTGCGCTTGCCGCTGAGCGGCATCTTGGGATCAACGGGTGCCGCGAGCTTCAGCTGACGCGGAATGGCCCATGACGGCGCCTTCTGGTTTTCTTCCACCAGGGCCAGCGCCTGCGGCGTGAACGACACAAGGAAATAGCCCGAGATGCCGCCGATGGCCTTTTGAAACGGCATGAACAGGCAGCACTTGGCCATCACCTGCGCCACGATCTCGGGCCCCCATGGCATCGCACCCAGCATCGAGGTCGCATCGAGCACCGCATGGTGCTCCGCCGGATTGCGATCGATCCAGTCGAGCAGGTTGAGAATGTCGGCGCGGCTGTAGGTGGTGGCGCCCGTCGTCTCGTGCCCGACGCCGAAGAACACCTTGATGCCCATGCGTTCAAGCATGTCGGAGGAGGGGATCGCACCTTCTGTCTTGGCGAAATGCAGGCGTGTCTCGTCGCCGTTGCGGGCAAAGCGCATCATTTCGATGATCTGCGCGCCCCAGCTCTGGCGGAAGAAGCCCGACGCCTTGGCCAGATCGGATTCGGGCGCCGGTGTATCGACGTAGACATGCTGGGCCGGGTCGTTGACCGTCAGCACATGCAGCGCGCAGACGGTGAAGCCCGAATGCCCGCCGCCGAGGCCCACCGCCATGCGGTTCGATTTCGGGAATTCGAAATAGCGGTGGATCTCCCGCATCATGTCGAGCAGGAACTTGTCGGCCGGATAGCCGCGATGCATCGACCGGCCGATTTCAGCCGCTGTGAATGGCCCCAGGTCGCGGCCGTTCTCGTCCAGCTTGCGGTAGTTCTGTTCCAGCCAATGCTCGAATTCGAAACGGATCATCCGGCTGTCGGCCTCGTCACGGGCCATGTCGGTGATCGGCCCGACGCCGAAAAACGGGTTCCCCGTGCGCTGTGGCGGACCGCCAGCCGTCGCCAGAATGCAAGCCTCGCGCTCCGCCTTGAGGCGTTCCATTAAATCCTGATGCATAAAGTCCTCCCGATTTTTGAGGGGACGTTAGCGGACACCGCAACCGGGCCGACTGCTCAAAAACGTCATTCTGGCGAAAGACGCCGCCGTTTCGCAAGTCAAGCGACGGCTTGGGACAATCGGCGTGGTGAAGACGGCCAACAATATCTCCGACCTGTCGCAGGATCACCTGGGGAGCAATCGGTTGGAGACATTCCCGGGCGGCAGCCCGGCCCCCAACCGCAACGACTATGACGCCTATGGCCGGCCGGCGGCCCGCGAGAATTCGACGGTCCGCAACGGCAAGGCATACATCGGCGAGAGTTACGACGCCGAGACCGGCCTGCAATATCTGCACGCCCGCTACTACGACTCGCTGCTCGGGCGCTTCCTGTCGCCGGACACCTGGGACCCGACCCTCGCCGGGGTGCATATCAACAGATATGCCTATGCCGGAAATGATCCGGTCAATGCGAGCGATCCCAATGGGCATGCGGGGATTGGCGACAATGGCGGTCCTCAAGATGATCCGCGTTTTCAGGATGGATTTGGTATAGATGGACCTGGGGACATAGAGACTTTAGACATTACCAATGGAGCATTGGGCTATAAGACGAGCGATGGTTTCGAGATCCAGGGACTAGGCATTTGTTGTCCGAACAAAGTTCTAGGCAAGGCGGATGAAGCGGTTGCTGCAGCAGCGAAATTGCAGGAGCATCATCTGTTCGTCAAAGAACTGGCGAGCAAGGCCGACTTGTCTTCCCTTGGGATCAATCTGGAGTCCAAGGGCAACAAAATCATTTCACTCCAGAATGGCCATACCGCTGGACATCGCGGCTACAATCGAGAAGTCATGGCAAAAGTGAGAAGTGTCCTCGACGCATTCAACAATGGCCAAATCTCCAAACAGGAAGCGTTGAAGCAGCTTGCAACCTATCGTCAAAGCCTGCGCAAGAGTCTCAAGGACGATCCTGTGCAGCTAGCGAGAAAGAAGAGTGATATGCAGACGCAAAAACCCGCAAGTCCAGCGTCTTCTTCAGGTTCGGGCGGCAGCGGTTCAGGTTCGGGTAGCGGAAGTGGTTCTTCTGGAACTGGCAGCGGCGGCGGATTGTTCTGCTGGCTTTTGGGTGAGTGATGGATGCCCGACCGAAATAACCTTGCAGTGGCAAGCAACGAGAGTAAGATACGGCTATGGCATGGGTTTGGAGTCATCCGAAGGAAGACGATGAATGGGGTGCCGATTTGGACATTAGGCTCTGTCCGCCGATGAAAGGCACAGAGTTTTTGGGTGATAAGCGGCTTGATCCGGCCATTTACCGGCCTGTGTTCAAGTCGAAGACGGGGCTGAAGAAGTTTAAGAAGCTGCACTGTCCGCCAATGGACGGGACAACTGCGGTAGATGCCGCGTGGCGCGACATCATTCTCAAATTTGTGCCGGAAGACCGGGTGCAGTTCCTGCCGATCCGATTGATTGCGCGGGGCGAAGTATGCGACGACTTCTTCTGGCCGATTGTCATGGACCGGGTCTATTGCATTGATCCGGATAAATCCACCATCACACGCCAACTCAAAGACGAGACCCGATTCTTCATCTTCGGAGTCAGCAAGTTCGTGCACATTCCGGGCTGCCTGGGCAAGCTGCATCTGGCTCGTGACGCCCGCATGAGCTCGCATCTTCTTGTATCCGACCAGCTGAAAGAAGCGCTGTCTGCGACAGGCGAGGACAGCATGTTCTACCGTCCCGAGGACGTCGTCACCATTGACACGATGATAGCCAAGAAGGCAGCTAGTAAGCTGAACTGAAGTGCTTGGGAGCTGTAGGGCACTGGCTTACACACCAAAAAGTGTGCCCCCGCGCCGAATATTTTGCCTCCGGGTCCGACTCGCGCGGTCGGAGTATTATTTTTACGGACCAAGGTTGTTGTTCTCACCGCAAGTTTTATTGCTCTTCAGCGATATGCAGTCTCTTATCCGTCTGCGTACTGATGACCCAGATTTTATTGACAGCAAGATATAGGCGACTGCGTGACGCTTCTGACCGCGAACAGCGGGCGGCTGACCGATACCACCCGCAGCGTTCCCGCCCAGACGGTTCTGGCCGATGTCAGTCTTCCCGCTGTCAACATCACCCGGCGCTATGACTATGATCATGCCGGGCGGCTGTTGCAGGAACGGCATCTTGACATCAATGGCGTGGAGCGGACGCTGGGCACGGAGTATTGGCCCAATGGCGCGGTGAAGAAGAAATATCTCGCCGATGGGTCTTCAACCGGCGACTACATCTATGATAACGCGGGCGCGCTCAGCAGAATCGCCAATCTGTCAAACGGCAGCTCGCCCGCCAATTACATCACTTCGATCATCTATAACCCGCGCGGTCAGGCCATCGACATCAATTCTGGCAACAGCACGCATTCGTTCTTCACCTATGATGACAAGCGCGGCTGGCTGACCCGGCTCAGAACCCTGCAAGGGGCGGCAGAGATCATCGATCTCAATTGCGTCCGCAACTTGAATGGGCAGAACAAGTCCGTCACCTCGCTGACGGGTGATACGGCTTTTTACGGGCCGCGCAACTGGGTCTATACCTATCACGAGCTGAACCGATTGACAGCGGCAAACTGGACAGCAGGAGGCGCGGAGGACCGGGTGTTCGCCTATGGCGATGCCGAAAACATGCTGCGCAATTCCGGCCTGTGCGTGGGGGCCACGAACTTCACCTATCCGGCACAGGGGCCAACAGCCGTTCGCCCGCATGCGCCAAGCGCGACCTGCGGCAGCACGGTCGACTATGATGCCGCTGGCAATGCGCTCAAATATGACCCCAATGGTTCGGGCTCAGCAGCCCTGCCGCGCACGCTGATCGGGGCCTGCCCTCGGGCTTGACCCGGGGGACGGCGAGAACCGGCCGATGGTGATTGCCGTCAACGGCAATCCCACGCTGTTCACCTATGGGCCCGACGGCGAGCGGGTGAAGAAGGCCGATGGGCTTGGCGCCAATGCCCCCACCACCTGGTATCTGGGTTCGGAAGCCGAAGTGCTGGTCGACAGCATCAACACCACGGGCCTCCTCACCTCTTATGTCACCTCGGGCGTGGTGAAGACGGCCAACTCCATCTCCTACCTGTCGCAGGATCACCTGGGGAGCAACCGGCTGAAGACGTTTCCGGGCAGCAGCCCGTCCCCCAACCGCCATGACTACGACGCCTATGGAAGGCCTACCACACGCGAGAATTCGACGATCCGCGACGGTAAAGCCTATATCGGCGAGGTCTATGACAGCGAGACCAACCTGCAATATCTCCACGCCCGTTACTACGACTCGCTGCTCGGACGTTTCCTCTCCCCCCGACACCTGGGACCCCACCCTTCAAGGCGTCGACATCAACCGCTACGCCTATGCGCTGAATGATCCGATCAAAATGTCTGGTGCAGCTACAGCTACAATGCGCGACGACAGGGGAAGCCGCCAGCCTGCTGCTGGGGCTGACCTAAGCCCGCAGCGCGGGTTGCAGCCACTCTCTCACTTCAGGCAAGGCGCTTCGGGAACGCCAGCTCCGGTTGGTAGTGCTCGAAACTCGAGAGCTTCTGCGCATTGCACTCCGCTTGCCAGCGGCTGCCGGGCACGACGCCGGCTGCGCAGCGGTATTTCTGCCGGTAGGCGGCGGTTGCGGCATTCTCCTCGATCGCCACCGCCGCCATCGCAACCACCTCGCCCCCCTGGCGTTCGACCAGGCGGATGGCGCCATCCATCGTGCCGCCGGTTTCCACCCATTGGTCGGCCAGCAGCACACGGGTGCCCTTGGCAAAGGCGGGCAGGCGCATCTCCATGTCCTGGGTGCGGCCCGAGTAGTTGCTGAAGCTCACCTTGTCAGTATCGACGCAGAGTTTACCGGCTTTTCGGATTGGGAGGAAACCGATGCCCAGCCGCGTGGCGAGCGCCGCGCCCAGGACGAAGCCCATGGCATCGAGCCCGCCCACCACGTCGGCCTTCACACCGTCCAGATCAGCCACCAGATCATCCAGCAGGTCATGGAAGGCCTCGCCGTTGATGTAGATCGAGGTTGGATCGAGCCAGGCAAATTTCGGCCCCTTGGTGTTGGGCGCCATGATGTTGAGGTACCAGCGGTCGTCGCGCGGACCCTTGTTTGCTTGCGTGGTGTTGCGGTTCATGAGCGGGCTCCATGTTCGCGTGTCAGCCGGATAAGGCGCGCGAGCTTCGGCGCCGAGATATTGTAGAAGTCGCCATCGGCATTGATGCCGGTCGCCACCATGAAGCCATCGACCTGATCCATGTAGCTGCTGGCATTCTCGGGCGTGATGCCGGAGGCCAGCGTCATGGCATGATCGCCAAGTCCGCGCCGGAATGTGTCGATCTTGGTGCCGTCGGCGGCATGGCCAGTGGCAACGCCGGAGGTGCACACCGCATCCATGAAGGACGTGGCAAGCGAGGCTGAATACTCATAGTGCTGCGGCGCCACCTCGCGCTGCTTCTTGAAGCAGGTGCCGCCGGTATAGAGCCCGGTCCAGCCGCTGGCGGCGCGCGCCACGGCGATCCCGCGTGCCTCGATCTGGTCATCGGCACCGCGCCGCTCGTCGATCCGCGCGTCATCCGCCCAGTAGCCGTCGACGCAAATGCCCTTGCGCTGAAAGTCGCCCAGGACGGGGAAGGCGTCCTTGCCGGTGACGGCGAGGAAGTTCACGCCCATCCAGAGGGCGGGAAACCTCTCGCGCACATGGGTGATGATCGGCAGGAAGCGGTCGACACCGAAATCATGATTGATCAGGAAGCATCCGGCCGCACCTTCGCCAATCACAATGCGCACATTGCGTTCGGCCTGGGCCTTGTCGGTGACATGGATGACGGGAAGGACCGCGGGGCCCACCGTCTTGAAGAGCTTGCGAAAATCATTGCTGTTCATGGCGTCGAAAATACGGCCTTGCCCAGATAACGGAAATTTATAATGATGATGGATCGATGAGGATTGCTAATTGCGAGCCGTCAACCTCCCAACCGATCTGTTGCGTGCCTTCATCACCGTGATCGATCTTGGCGGATACACCCGCGCGGCCGATGCACTGGGCCGCACGCAGCCGGCTATCAGCCTGCAAATGAAGCGGCTGGAGGATTTGCTGGATGCCGTCCTCATCACCCATGAGGGCCGCGAACTGAAGGTGACGGAGCAGGGTGAGGCCCTTGCCGTCTATGCCCGGCAGGTGCTGCGCCTCAATGATGAAGCGGTTGCAGAACTCAAGGGCCGCTCGGCGATGGGCCTGTTGCGCGTCGGCCTCCCGACGGATTTCTCCGTTGCCTTCCTGCAGGAAGCCATCTCGCGTTTTGCCGGCGAACATGCCGACGTCACGATGACCATCCACTGCGACGTCTCGCGTCATGTGTTGGACTGGCTGCATGCGGACGAACTGGATATCGCGGTCGCGCTTCTCAACCGCGACAAGAATCCGTATCTGGTGCGATCCTGGGAAGAACGGCCCATATGGGCGGTGGCGGCCGACAAGCAGATCCACAAGTCAAGCCCGGTGCCATTGGTCACCCACCCGGAAGGTTGCGAATACCGGCGGCGGATGACCACGGCACTTCGCGCCGAGGGTCGTGACTGGCGCATCGCCTATACCAATCCGGAAATCGGCGGCCTGCAGCGCGCGGTATCTTCGGGCTTCGGGGTCACGGCACTGACCCGCAAGACCTTGCTCCCCGATATGCGGGTGCTGACGGCGCGCGACGGCTTTCCCGCACTCGAACCCATACGCATCGGGCTGTTCTACAAACATCAGCGGCTTTCCGGGGCAGGGCTGATGCTGGTTGATTCACTGATCTCGCACATGGACGAAGCCGCCGAGCCTGACCTGCCGAAGGCAAAATCCGCCCGATAAGCAGTCATCATGCAAGCATTAGCAGCATAAATTTCCCGAATGACTACACCGGGACTAGCTTTTCAACAGCCTCGCTGGACTTCCGCGCCAAGACATGATGCCATGCGAGTGACAAGGGACCGGGAACAACCCGCCGCAAACCCGGCGGCAACAGGGAGAAACGCATGACGAAGATTGCTAAGCCGACCCGCCGCGACGTGCTCAAATATGGCGCCGCCGCCGCGTCCACCGCATTGGCCATGCCCTATGTCAGCCGGGCCTGGGCCCAGGCCGTCGAGATCAACATGCTGGCCTGGTATGGCCACGGCGAACCCGACATGGTTGGCGAGTTCGAAGCCGCCAACAATGTGAAGTTCAAATCCAAGTACTACGCCGGGGGCGACAACATGTTGGCGCTCATTGCCCAGTCGCCGCCCGGAACCTACGACATCATTCTCTCCGATGGTGAATTCGTGCAGCAGCTGAATACGGCTGGCCTCATCGAGGAAATGAACCCGGCCGACTATCCCTTCGACGACATGCTCTATGATGATTTCAAGCAGTTCCCCGGACACTGGAAGGATGGCAAGCTCTATTCGATGATGGTGCGCTGCGGCCATCTCGGCGTTAGTTACAACACCACCGCCATCTCGGATGAAGAGGCGATGAGCTACAAGGCTTTCTGGAAGCCTGAGATCAAGGGAAAGGTCGGCCACTTTGACTGGCATCTCCCAAGCCTTGGCCAGATGAGCCTCTACAATGGCAACGGAGCCAAGCTCTGGGATCAGGATGAAGCGGGCTGGGGCAAGATCAAGGAAACAACCATGAGCCTGCGTCCGCAGGTCGGAGGTTTCTTCGACTATGGCGGTACATTTAACGGCTTGAAGAACGGCGAGATGATGGCCATGGCCGGCATCGGCGACTGGATCACCGGCGTCCTCGAAAAGGATGGTGCTCCGGTAAAGTCGGTCGTGCCAAAGGAAGGCGGCATTCAATGGACCGAATCCTATTCGATCGGCAAGGGCACCCCCAAAGCTGACATCGTCAAGAAGTTCATCCAGTACATGCTGTCTCCTGCCGGCCAGGCGACATCGGCCCGGATGGCGGCCTATCCAGGCTTTGCCATTACAAAAGGCGGCCGCAAGGCGCTGCAGGACAAGGACATGAAGGAAGCCCAGCGCACCGGTCAGGTTGACGGAATGCCGAACGATCCGATCACACTCCTCAAGGAAGGCCGCATCCACTATCGCGACATCCCGAAGCAGCAGAGCCTCGAGGACTGGAACGACTTCTGGCAGGAATACAAGAACGCCTCGTAGGCAACAGGTCCCGCATGCTGAGATGCGAGCGGCGCGAGGCTCGAAGCACGCCCACGGATTGCTTGAGTGTCCGTGGGCACCCTTCGAGGAATCGGCTTTGGCAATGCGCCTCGGGGTGAGGGCGAAATCATGAAGAGTTTGGCTCGCAAGACTGACCTCTACGCCATCGCGTGGCGGCTTCCCATGCTTGTCTGGCAGGGGCTGTTCTTCATTGGTCCGCTGGTCTTCATGGTGGCCATGTCGTTCTTTCTCGTGAAAAACTATCGGATGGAACCGGCTTTCCAGTTTTCGAACTGGGAGAAAGTCCTTGGCCGTGGCTTCTTCTGGGATTCCTACTTTCTCACGCTGTGGCTGGCCGTGTTGGCAACCTGTGTCACGTCGCTGGTGGCCTTTCCGGCCAGCTATTTCCTGGCATTCAAGGTGAAGGACACGGTCCGGCGATGGGCCGTCTTCTTTCTCATCATTCCGTTTTTCACCAGCTATCTGGTTCGCATATTCGCCTGGCAGGTGATCCTCGCCCAGCAGGGCGTCATCAATGCCGGCCTGTCGTTCATCGGTCTTGGTCCCTTCACCATGCTGAACACCAAGTTCGGTACCATGATCGGCTATCTGACTCTGTGCCTGCCACTCGCTGTGATCCTCCAGACCTTTTCGCTGGCACAGATCGACAAGCGCTTGGTCGAGGCCGCGCACAATCTTGGCTGCGGCCGATTTCGCTCGGTCTTTACGGTTGTCGTGCCCCTGGCCAAGACCGGCCTCGTCGTCGCAGCCGTCTTTTGCTTCATCCTGTCCTTCGGGGATTTTGTCGCACCTTATTATCTCGGTGGCTCAAAACCGCCGACGCTGTCGATCATGATTATCGATACATCGAAGTCGGGCCAGCAATGGCCGCGTGCCGCCGTGATCGCCATCATGATGATCGTGACGCTGCTCACCGTCGCATTCGCTGCGATTGGCTATGCCTACAGGAAGCGCAGATGAGGGACGATACTGTGCTGCGCTGGAGCCTTCGCGTCTATACGGCGGTGATATTCGTCTTCATTTTCGCGCCAATCGCCGCGAGCCTGGTCTTTTCCTTCAACTCCGACCGCTTTCCGTCGATCCCACTCGGCACCTTCACCACGCAATGGTACGCCAAGGCCTTCAGCAATCCTGAAGTCTGGGATGCCGCTCTGCGTAGCGTCATCGTCTCGGTCAGTTCCGCCGTCCTGGCGACGATCATCGGCTTCTCGGCTGCCTATACCGACTACCGCTATGAATTTTTCGGCAAAAAGGCCTTTCTCGTGCTGGCATTGTTGCCGCCCACCATTCCGCTGATCATCTTCGCGCTCGCCACGCTGGGTTGGCTGTCGATGTTTCAGGCTTCGGGAATGATGATCTCCGTCATCATCGCCCATACGGTTCTCTGCGCGCCCTTCGCTATGGCTGTGATCCGCTTGCGGCTCAACCAGATGGACCCCAATCTCGAACCAGCCGCGTGGAACCTCGGTGCCTCCGAGTGGGTGACGATGAAATCCGTCGTTCTGCCCTTTACCAGGCCGTCGATTGCCGCCGCCCTTTGCCTGACGGCGGCAGTCTCTTTCGATGAATTCGCCGTGGCATGGTTTGTATCCGGCCTCAACAAGACGGTGCCGGTCATGATCCTCGAGATCCTGACAGGCAACATCGACCCGCAAATCAATGCCATTGGCACAGCCGTCTTCATGGTGTCCATCACGCTCGTCGTCATCGCACAGGTTCTCATCATGGGCCGCAGGCCGAAACCGGAGTCTGCCTGATGGCAACGCCACTCGTCGTATTTGAAAACGTCGTCAAGCGCTTCGATGAATTTGTCGCGGTGAAGCGCATGAACTTTGAAATCCGGGAAGGCGAGTTCCTTGCCTTCATGGGGCCATCGGGCTGTGGCAAGACGACGACACTCCGCATGTTGGCGGGCCTTGAGCAACCCACCGAAGGTGATATCCGTCTCGCCGGCAAGTCACTGCTCGGCGTCAAGCCGCATGAGCGCGATACGCCGATGGTTTGGCAGTCTCTGGCGCTGTTTCCGTTTCTCAACGCGCGGGAGAACGTCGAGTTCGGCCTGAAGATGCGCGGACAGGATTCCACCACCCGCCGCAAGAAGGCCCAGGACTGGCTGGAGCGATTGGGTATTGGCGAATTTGCCGAACGTGACGTGAACTCGCTCTCCGGCGGCCAACGACAGCGCGTGGCGCTCGCTCGCGCACTTGTCACCGAGCCGAAGATCCTGCTGCTCGACGAACCGCTTTCCGCACTCGATGCCCATCTCGTTATCCGCATGCAAGGGGTGCTCACCAAGTTGCAGCGTGAACTCGGCATCACCTTTGTCTATGTCACGCATTCGCAATCCGAGGCCTTTGCCATGGCCGATCGCGTCGTCATCATGTCGAAGGGCGAGATCTCGCAGATTGGCTCGTCGCGCGATATCTACCGGACTCCTGCCAACCGCTTCGTGGCGGAATTCGTCGGCCGCAACAACATCTTTACAGGCACCGTAAATGCCACAGGCGCCATCAACACGCCCGCGGGGTCGTTCGAGGTCGATACGAAGGCCGAAGCAGGCGCCAATGTCAGTTTTGTCGTTGCCGCCGACGTCGTGTCCTTGGCCGTCGAGAAGCCGAAGGTGAGGAACGTCTTTACCGCGCAGCTTATTTCAGAGGAATTCGTAGGCTCGATGGTAACGCTCTTCCTTGAGGCCGCCGGAGGCATGGAAGTGAAGCTGCAGATTCAGGAGCGCGCCCTGGAGGGCCTGCCGCGTGAACCGGGCCAGCAGTTCTTTCTGTCCTTCGACCCCGCTCACGCCCACGTTCTGAAGGGATGAAACCATGATCCGCAATCCCATTCCCTGGCCCAACGGTGCGCGCTGTGCCTGCGCCATCACATTCGACATGGACGCGGATTCGCTCATCCACATCTCGCGTCCGAAGGATGGCCATGACCGGCTGTATCCGATCTCCATGGGCCGCTATGGCCCGACGGTCGGCATTCCCCGCATCCTTGACACTTATGCGCGGCTCGGCCTCAAGCAGTCCTTCTTCATTCCCGCCTGGTGCATCGAACAATATCCGGAAGCCGTGGATGCAATCCTCAAAGGCGGCCACGAAATCGGCCATCACGGACTGATTCATGAGGATCCAGTCGAAACGCGTGGCGAGGCCCAGAAGATTGCCTTCGAAAAGGCCTTCGCCATTCACTTGAAACGCATCGGCCGGGCGCCGCGCGGTTATCGCGCGCCTGTCTATAACATCACCCAGCAGGTGATCGACTTGCTTGTCGAACACAAGTTTCTCTATGAATCCTCCCTGATGGCCGACGACATTCCCTATCTGATGAAAACCGCAAAAGGTGAACTCTGGGAAGCCCCCGTGCACTGGGGCACCGACGACTGGCCGCCCTTCGCACACTTTGCCGAGATCGACTACATGATGCCGGTGAGAGCCCCCTCCGACGGCCTGAAGGCCTTCTGGGAGGAATTCGATGCACAATACGAGGCAGGCGGATTCTGGATCGGCATCTGGCATCCCTTTCTCACCGGACGGTTGGCTCGCTGGCGCCAGGTCGAGCAATGGCTGGAACACACGCTGAAAACCAGGAGTGTCTGGTTCGCACCGCTGGAAGACATCATAGCCCACGTAAAGAAAGTGTCGGACGACGGAAGTTACAAGCCGCGCGTGGAGACATTGCCCTATTATGCCGTCAGCCAGATCGGCTGACCGCGATCCGTAGAAAATTGTCGATGCCCGCCGTGTTTGGCGTTAAGCGGGCAGCATGACCGATAACGCTGATCTCGAAATCTTTCTCGTCACCCATCCGGGTGTCGAATCGACGCTGGCTGCCGAGGCAAAGGCCCTGGGTTTCTCAACTCCCAGGAGTGTTCTGGGTGGCGTCACCGTGCAGGGGGGCTGGCCCGAGGTTTGGCGTGCCAATCTCGAACTGCGCGGGGCCACCCGCGTGTTGGTGCGCTTGGGCGCCTTCCGCGTGATGCATCTCGCCCAGCTGGACAAGCGTGCCCGCAAATTCCCCTGGAGCGGCACACTGCGCAAGGATGTGCCGGTGCGTGTCGAAGTCACCTGCAAGGGATCAAAGATCTACCACGCAGGTGCCGCTGCCCAGCGCATCGAAACCGCCATCCGCGAGGAACTGGGAGCCCCCATCAGTCCGGATGCGGACCTCTGCATCAAGGCCCGGATCGAGGACGATCTCTGCACCATCAGCGTCGACACCTCAGGCGAGTCGCTGCACAAGCGTGGCCACAAGGAAGCCATCGGCAAGGCTCCGATGCGTGAGACGCTCGCCTCGCTGTTCCTTCGCCAGTGTGGTTTTGATGGCGCATCGCCGGTCTTTGATCCCATGTGCGGCTCCGGAACGTTTGTCATCGAAGCTGCCGAAATGGCCGCCGGATTGAAGCCAGGCCGCGCCAGGCATTTTGCATTTGAGCAGCTCGCCACATTTGATGCCGCCGCCTGGGCGCACATGAATACGGCCTCACCCCTTGTCGTCCCATCGTCAAGGTTTCACGGCAGCGACCGCGATGCCGGCGCCATTCGCATGAGCCGCGCCAACGCCAAGCGTGCCGGCGTCGAAGCGGTCACCCGTTTCAGGCAATGTGGCATCAACGAGATCACGCCGCCCGAAGGTCCGCCTGGGCTGGTGATCGTCAATCCGCCCTA
>CAUJIO010000098.1 GCA_963205315.1 Pseudomonadota bacterium
CCCGAAAAGGCCGAACGCGTGTTTAATTTTCACAGGAATACGCTGCATGCGCTGGCGGAAATGCTGGCCGCCGCAGGCCTCGATCATCCCAGCCAGATCGGTCCGCATCACTTGGTGCGTCGGGTCAGTCAGACCGAGGTCCGCCTGTTTTCGCAACTTCATACCTTCCTGGCCGAACGAGAATTGCTAAGCGGAAGCTGTCACTCCAGTTTCTACAAGAACGTGTGGGACATAGCTCGTGCCGACAGCTTCGAGTTGTTGTGACATCTTTTTCGGCGCGGCGTGAAGCCTGGATAATTGATAGTCCGGCCATTGGGTTCACGTATGTCAAATCAAGCTGGCCCATCGACTTTGCAGTGGAATGAAGGAAGGCCGAAGGCAGGGATAGGAATCGGATTTCTGAGCCCGCAACAGGAGGTTGAAAGCTCTCGGAAGACTTCCCCTGGAGCAACTGCTATCGCGCCGAAATGAGAAGACTGTTTCACGGCGCTGGCAAGGCCGATTTCGCGATTGATTTTGGCACGGCCAATACGCGGGTGGTGTCGGCTGATGGCGGTGTCCTGTTCGATGAGCCGTCGCTCTGCTGCTTCGCGGGGCGCGTCGATGCCGGTGAACTGGTCACTGCCGGAGCTACCGTCGGCCCCATGCAGGAGCGTACACCCGGAGACCTGCGCATCGTGCGCCCCCTGCATCGCGGAGTGCTTTGCGATATCGCGGCGGCCCGCGACTATCTGGCCTATGCCGTGCGATCGAGCGTCGGCCAGCGCAGGCTCCGCTCCTTTCGCGCAATCATCGGAGTGCCAGCCGATGCAACCAACGCAGAGCGCAGCGCGCTGCTCACTGCGGCAAACGATGCCGGTCTGGGGGCTGTCGAATTGTTGACGGAACCTTTGGCTGCCGCGTGGGGAGCAGGCCTTCAGGTCGATCATCCCCGCGGCTCCATGATCGTGGAATGCGGTGCCGGCACGACGGAGGCGGCCGTCCTGTCGCTGGGCGGAACCTGCGCGACTGCATCCCTACGCGGCGGAGGCGATGCGCTTGATCGCGCGATTGCCGATCATCTCCATTTTCAGCACAAGTTTCTCATCGGCATGAACACTGCTGAACACGCGAAACGCGACATCGTCAGGATGCTCCAGGAACAGGCAGCCCCTGGCGCCACGATCCGGTTCAAGGGGCGCGACCTCGTGAACGGATTGCCCGCAGCCCTGGAACCGCCGATAGGTGATCTGCTTCCCGTGGTGGAAAAGCATGTTGCCGGCATCACCAGGATGGTTGTGAACCTGCTGGGCCAGATATCGCCCGAACTGAGCCGTGATATCCACGATGACGGCATTGTCCTGACCGGCGGCAGTGCAGTCATCAATCTTGTCCGGCCGGCATTGGCCCAGGCCACCGGGCTGCATGTCGCCCTTGCTCCGGACAACGCTTATTGCGTGGCAAATGGCCTGCAAAAGGCGCTCTTGCACTGATCGGGGCGTGACACTTGGTTTGACTTGAGGGTCGCTTGCGGCCATCATCGTGCCATGTTCCGGTTTGCCACACGTCAGCGTCAGCGCTGCCATGCGAGTTCGCTTCTCGTGGGCCAATAGCCCCGGACAGCGAGAGCTACGTCCGGCGCAGTCCGGGGCAAAACCGATCATCCCCCTTTATATCGCGCTTTTCCAGCGCACCGCGCCTGCATGACCGGCGCTGACGGAGATCACCATGACCACTCATCGCAAGGCCCAGGCGCGGCCAGCAATCCAGATTCGCGAAACTGACGCTGAACGCATCAGCAACCTTGCCATCGAGGCGGAAGATCGACTGCCGCAGGTGGCCGAACTGCTGCTCGCCGAGATCAACCGCGCCACGATTGTGGAGGATTCTCGGCTGCCGCAGAATGTCGTCGCCCTTCAATCAACGGTAAAATTTTTGGATGAAGCGAGTGGCATTGAGCGCACGCTACAACTCGTCTACCCTCAGCATGCCGACATTGCAGCGGGACGAATCTCGATCCTGTCACTGGTTGGCGCTGGCTTGCTCGGCCTGAAACCTGGACAGTCGATCTCATGGCCCGATCGTGCCGGAAAGCAGCGGGCCTTGCGGATCATGGAAGTAAATCAAAGATAGTATCGATAACGGCGCATTGCCAAACACCGTCATTGCCCCCCACAAGCGCAACCGAAGGCCTTCATGCGAAGCCGAAACTGCAACCGATGTTCGGGTGGGGTGACCCCACCCGAACGTTCGCCTGGCTCAGCGAAAATTTCTGCGCTGCACGATGTTGACGTTCCCGAGCAGGATCACGGCGCCCACGAAGGCGATGATCAGTCCGGTGAGCGAAAACTCCTGTATACTGCCGCTGATGCCGAGCAGTGGCCCGGCAACCGCGTTGCCGATCGGCGAGCCGATGCAGACCACAACGATATTCCAGAAAATGCCTATCGAGGCATCGCGGTTCATTACCAGCCTGGCCAGCCAGCCGGCGATACCGCCCACGATCAGTGCTATGATCCAACACGTTTTCTCTTCCTGCAGAAGCAGACCGTTGACTGCGGTCGTGGTCAGCAGCCCAGTGTAAAGAGGGGTGTTGAAAGCGCCGATGCCGAGCGTGCCCAGCACGAGCACCGGTTTCCATGCCTCTTTGAGGCGGGCCATATCACGTCGCAGATATGGCCAGGCAAATGGCAACAGCAGGAGCAACGCCAGACTCCAGCGTCAGAAAGCGAGTGCGACGGGCGGGATTAAATCGCGTGCGCCTCGCCCTACGATTGAGTGTCCCCGCCCAAAACAACGCCGTGAGTTTCAGCAGCAGGTAGGGTCTTTCCCAGATCCAACCAATCGTAAGGACAAAAATGAAAGGCCGTTACGAAGGGCATCCGGGTTATGGCAGGATCAAGGTTGCAGCGAATTAGGGTGCGAAACATCTGTCGAAGGGCACTTGTCATGTTGCCTTTCGTTTTGCCGCATGCATCTCTGCGCGGGAAAGCAACGCATCGAGATCTTCTCGGCTGATGTCGAAGATTTCGTGCATATCTTCAAGTGCGGCATCAATGTCGGCAAGATGCAGGCCTGCATCGGGTGCTGGTAAGGGTCGATGCGGGTAGGAATGGCTTGTCAGCCTGTGAAATAGCAGGCCGACCATTACCAGAGTTACCGAATTGATGCCGACCGGCAGCAACGCAAATCCAAATCCCGCGGTATGGATTGCGTCTGAGCCGATCACGGCGGTCAGAGCTGATGCGCCCCCGGGAGGGTGCAGGCAACGCAGTAACGACATGATCAATATGGCGGCTCCCACAGCAATGCTGGCGGCAAGCTCCATATTCGGGATTGCCTGGTAAATCACGACGCCGATCATGGTTGAAACGATGTTGCCGCCAATGACTGGCCATGGTTGCGCCATCGGACTGGACGGGACGGTAAACACCAAGACAGCCGACGCTCCCAAAGGCGCGACGACCAATGGGAAATCCGACCCATGAAGCGGCAGCGTCGAACATACCAGTATAGAGAAGGCTATGCTGAACGATGCGCCAAAACAGGCCAGCAGTCGGTCGCCGCTGCGGACACCCGCTAGAATGGGCTTGAACAGTCGCAAGCCAGTTCATCCTTTTTCAGTCATGTGAAATGCTGCCCGAGCCCAGCCTTTGGCTACAACGGAACGGGCCTTGATGATGCAAGCCCGGGACCGAGAGCGGACCCGGGCTTGCCATTCTGGTGCTGTAGGCTTTCAGGCTGCGAGCAATTCGTCTGCCGGGCCGAAGAACTCGTAATGGATCCGGTCCGATCGCACGCCTGCCAATGACAGGGCCGACACGGCGTGGCGAAGAAACGGACGAGGTCCGCAGATGTAGTAATCGGCGTCAACCGCCGGGGTGTTTGCGATCAGCCACTCGTCGGTAATGATCCCGGCATGATCGTAATCGCGTCCAGCCACTTCATCTGCCTGCGGCGTCTGGTGGAAATCCGCGACCCGGATCAGCGAGGATTTGCTCGCCAGTTGGCGTACATGATCGCGCATGGCATGGGTGGCCCGGTCATGCGTGCCGTGCAGATAATGCACCGGGACCTCGACGTCGCGGGCGACCAGAGCTTCCAGCATGGCAACCATTGGCGTCAGACCAACACCGCCCGACAGCAGCACGATGGGCCGCTCCACATTATCTGCAAGGAAGAACTCGCCAGCGGGCGCGGCAACCTTGAGAACAGCGCCCGTGCCGGCCTTTTCATGCAACCAGCCCGACGCCAGCCCCATCGGCTCACGCTTGACAGATATGCGATACGTTGCCCCATTCGGGGCGGACGAGATCGAATAGTTGCGCTTCACCGGCGGATGGCCGTCGATTTCGAACCAGAAGGTCAGATACTGCCCGGGCTTGTGCTCCATGACCGGACTGCCATCAGCAGGACGCAGGATGAAGGACTTGATGACGCTGCTCTCCTCGATGATTTCCTCGATCCGGAAATCCCGCCAGCCATTCCAGCCACCGCCACTGTCCCGCTGTTCGGTATAGATGCGATCTTCGCGTGCAATCAGGATGTTGGCAAGGAACCAGTAGGCTTTGCCCCAGGCTTCGAGGATTTCGTCTGTTGCCGCATCGCCCAGAACGGCTTTGATCGCTCCCAGAAGCGCTTCGCCAACATGGGGGTAATGCTCTGGCAGGATTTGCAGACCGACATGCTTCTGGGCAATTCGCTCCACGGCAGGAGCGAGGGCGGACAGGTTCTCGATATTGCTGGCATAGGCCATTATTGCGCCGGTCAGCGCGCGCGGCTGTGCATCTGAAACGCCATGATGCGACTGGTTGAACAGATCCCGGATGTCCGGGTTCTTGAACATCCGCGAATACATTTCATGAACGATGTCGAGGCCGTGGGCTTCGAGCGCCGGAACGGTCGCCTTGACTAGAGCGATCGTCTGCTCACTGAGCGGCTGGGTCATACATAAACTCCGGTTGGTTGATCTGTGAGGTGGGAAAACAGGTCAGAAGGGCGGCTGGTCATAGAAATCGACCTGCATTTTCATGGTCCCTGTCGCGGTGACGAAATGAGGCTGCTTTGGCAGCACCAATCCCGGCTTGTCCGGTGTCAGAATGCCTTCCGAAGGTGGGTCGAGAATGATGAGCCTGAGTTCGCCCTCAAGCACCCGGATCACTCCCCACACGCCTTCCTTCGTGTCGTGGCGACGTCGAAGCGCCGCAGGGAGGGTGTCCTGATCGAAGATCGGGGTCGAGCGATAAGGCTTGATCTCTGCCATGATCAGGCTGCCTTGGGCTTTGGCTGGACGGTATCTTGCGCCCTGCCGAGCCGAAAGAACATGGCAAGTTGCAGGCTTTCAGCAATCCGCTCAGCCTTCGCCTGAAGAGCCTTGGCTGCATCGGGGAACATCAGATCATCGGTGGTGCTTTTCCAGAGGTTTAGCCAACGGCTGAACAGTGCCGTGGTAATCCGGTCGCGATGCTTCATATGGGCAGGCACGGGCTGCCCTTTGTAGCGCCCGCTTGTCAGCATGATTGACGACCAAAACGCGGCCAATTTTTCGAGATGTTCGGGCCAATCATCGATGGCATCGTCAAAAATCGGGCCCAGCTCGGCATCAGCCCGGACCCTCGCGTAGAAGGCTTCAACGAGGGTAGCCAACCCGTTTTCGGACAGATCCAGTCGTTCCATCGAGGCGACTCCAAAACATGCTCTAACGATGCATCTATACGGCCTGTAGAAATCATGCAATATAGATACATCATTAAGGTAACCAGATGCACCTGACGCGCTACACGGACTACGCCATGAGGGTTCTTCTCTATCTGGGACGGCAACCGGAAAATCTGTGCTCAATCGCCGAGATCTCTGGCGCCTACGTCATCTCCCAGAACCATCTCATGAAGGTGGTCAGCGATCTGGTGAGTGCAGGGTACCTGGATAGTGTCCGGGGACGCCATGGGGGTATCCGACTGGCCAGGCCACCAGGACAGATCAATGTCGGGGCCTTGATCCGCCACACAGAGCAGGACTTCGAGCTGGTGGAGTGCTCGTCATGCCTCATCGCTTCAGCCTGCGGTTTGACCAGCATGCTGGACGAGGCGCTAGCTGCCTTTCTCGAGGTTCTCAATGGCTATACGCTAGCCGATGTCCTGGCGCGTCAACCTGATTTTTCCCGGTTCCTGCATCAGACAGCCAAATCGTGATGGGCGGCTTGCCGGCACGTCGGTCTTGACCCAGTGAGCGATAAGCAACCATCGAATATGATCAATGACCTGCGCGAAGGTCAGATTGTCGATGGCGTAGTGAAACGCATCAAGCGATACGGCGCATTCATCGATCTTGGCGGCCTCGATGGCCTGCTACATATCACCAATATGAGCTACAAGAGGCTCAAGCATCCCGGCGAGGCTGTCAAAGTCGGCGACGTGGTCCGCGTCCAGATTCTTCAAATTGACAATGAGTTTCACCGCCTCTGGCTCGGTATGAAGCAACTGGAATGCGATCCATGGGAGCGTGCAAGCAGCAGGTACCCAATTGGCGGCAAGGTTCGCGGCGTAGTAACAGGCGTGACCAAATACGGTGCTTTCGTCGAGCTTGAATCCGGCATTGAAGGGCTCGCGCATGTTGCTGATATGAACTGGAGCAAACACTTCGCCGATCTCAGTGAGATCGTTTCGAATTTCCAGGAAGTCGCCGTCGTCGTGCTGCAGGTTGACACCGATAAGCGCCGCATCAGGCTTGCCCTTTGCAGTGATGGCTGAACCCATGTGCTGGGCATGTTCGAGCCGGGCACATCTCTTACTATTGTGGCCATGCTCACCAGCTCACCCTCGCTGCAAGCTAGAGTATCCGTGATGATCAAGCGTTAGATTTCTGCCAGCAGCGGTCTGCCTTGAGGAGAGCGTTTGCGGTGACGACAAGCTTTCGCATAACGGCGGTGCTGGCGATTTTGGCTGGCTTTCCGCGTTAGCGTCCGCGCTCGTGGTGTAATTTCCGGTGTAGGTGATGGTGTATTCCGGGGTGGGGCATGCCCCACCCCGGAATACGGCGTCGCTGTTGGCCACCGGGCTCATCGTTATGGTGGAGTTTGCACACTTCAACCGTGACGAAGAGGAGTTCCCGATGACCGAGGACAGATTACTGATCGAAGAGCTGGCTGCGAAGGGCGGCCAACCGGATTTTTTACGCACCATCGCCAAGAGCGTGCTGCAACTGATCATGGAGGCCGATGTTGACGGGCTGATCGGCGCGGGCTGGCACGAGCGCAGCGGGGAGCGCGCCACCTGGCGCAACGGCTATCGCGACCGCTCGCTGGACACTCGGGTCGGCACTCTCAACCTCAAGATCCCCAAGCTGCGAACCGGCTCCTACTTCCCCGGCTTCCTGGAGCCACGCAAAATGGTGGAGAAGGCGCTGGTGGCGGTGATCCAGGAAGCTTGGATCGGCGGGGTCAGCACGCGGCGGGTCGACTAACTGGTGCAGGCCATGGGCATGACCGGCATCTCCAAGTCCACGGTCTCCAAGCTGTGCAAGGACATCGACGAGCGCGTCCATGCCTTCCTGAAGCGCCCGCTCACCGGCGAGTGGCCCTACCTCTGGCTCGATGCCACCTATCTCAAGGTGCGCGAAGGCGGGCGGATCATCAGCGTTGCGGCCATAATCGCTATGGCCGTTAACACCGAGGGCCGCCGTGAGATCGTCGGCCTGCATATCGGCCCCTCCGAGGCCGAGGTCTTCTGGTCCGACTTCCTGAAAGACCTCGTCCGGCGCGGCCTGACCGGCGTGAAGCTGGTCATCTCCGATGCCCACGAGGGCCTCAAGGGTGCGATCACTCGCGTCATGGGCGCCACCTGGCAGCGTTGCCGCGTCCACTTCATGAGGAACGCCCTGTCCTATGTGCCCAAGGGCCAGAACACCGTGGTTGCCGCGGCGATCCGGCAGGTCTTCCTTCAGCCCGACCAGAAAACGGCCACCCAGGTCTGGCGGCAGGTCGCAGATCAGCTGCGCACCCGCTGGCCCAAGCTCGGCGCCTGCATGGACGAGGCCGAAACCGACGTGCTCGCCTACACCGGCTTCCCCACCCAGCATCGCACGAAATTACACTCGACCAATCCGCTCGAACGGCTGAACAAGGAGGTCAAGCGCCGCGCCGACGTCGTCGGCATCTTCCCGAACGAAGACAGCATCGTTCGCCTCGTCGGCGCAGTGCTGCTCGAGCAGAACGACGAGTGGCAGCTCCAGCACCGCTACATGCAGATCGAAGGCATGGCCGAACTCAATCAACCAATGATCGAGGAGGAAAATCAGCCGCTACACATAACCGCCAAGGCCGCATGACGATGACCCAAGGCCACCGCCAAAATTACACCACGTTGACGGACGCGACCATCCCATCAGGCAAATGATTTTTATTCTGCGTTTAACACAAGAAATTTGCAGTATCTGTCGTTTCGTTTTTGCATGCTCCGGCTGATCGGTAAGGAGGCCGGCTCTGGAATAGGGTCAAATTCCGGCCAAAGTGTCTCCCTTCAATTACCGAGCCTGCAAGCTCAGCTCACGCTTTCAGCGCTTGGGTGTAACCCATACCTCGACTTGTGCCATGAATTTTCCCGCTGCCGGCTTGCCGACATGGACGCGGTCAGCCGTGACAAGCTCCCCGGATGCAAGATTGAACGAGGCCCATGGCTTGGGCATTCGTCCGAACGTCATCTTCTGGATCGGTTGTCCGGTGGCCGAATTCATGATGGTGGCAATGATACTCATCGACGGGCCGGTACCGGGAGGAGCCGCTTTTCGTCTACGGCTGGAACGCAGGTTTTCCACGTTCGGGCAATACGACACCTGTCTGCATGTTCCCGGTAGCTTCACCCAGATTGCTTAAGAGATCGGGGGCTAATGGGTTGGTAGAGGGCCTGCTACCTAGGGAGTTACCTAGCCCAATGATGCTGCGTATGGCCCGGGGATATAGGCAATGCAGGTATCTGAAGATGCAAGGGCAATCCTGAGGTCTGGACTGAAGCAACTGGGTGAGGTCAGCCTGTTTTTCCATCAATCCGCGGCCGGAGATAAATCCACATCGCTCGCACGATCCATGGGAGGACGCCGGTCGTGAGGATCAGCGTGGACGATGTCAGCAAGGCGAGATGTTCATCCCTTGCCGCAGCAAGGAGTCGCAGTGCGGTCGAAGCCTGCACGGTGGCAAAGGCCAGCCAAGCGATTGGCAGCATGACGAGTTGCTGGCCGGAATGACCCTGGGTGACTCGGGTCACCATCGCGATGACCAGGCTCAGGACAAAGCCGATGGTGACAAGATGGATCGCCGCCCGGCCTAGAGCAGGTTCGAACATTCCAGTCCATGCGGCCAGGGCAAATGCAGCCGGAGCCCAGGCGAACCCGATCAGCAGGACCCACAGGAGGCCGGGCGCCCGACTGCGCGGCCACCACTTCCACAACATCAATGCTAAGAGGCCGGCGCCAGCAATCTTGCCCCCGGCGGCCAGGGCCGGAAACGCCAGGGCAAATCCCAGCGTGGCCAACACCGCCGACGCCCAGAATGCCCACAAGACCCAGAATGGCCGCCACCGCGCATAGGCGTCCACGACGTTACCAGCGAAGAAGGGGACCATCCGGTGGCAGACGGTCACGAACACGGGAACGACGCACAGGTCCAGAGCAACAAGGTTGGCGATGTGGACGGATAGCGGGTCGAGGGTGGCCAGACCGATGCCTGCGAGGGTCATGCAGCCAAGTCCAAACGTCAGTGCGGCGAGGATCGACCATGCATGCCAGGTGGCGGGGCGGCCTGCGCTCAATTCGAGAATGGCAAGGCGCAGCATCCAGGCCAGCGCCCATATCCAGCCTGCGCCGCCAAGAATGAAGGCGACGGAAATGCCGTGTGGTGCAATGTCGAACAGGCCGAGCCACAGGGCGATTGCGGCGCCCGCGAACGCGGTGCCGACGGGCAGATAGACTGGCCCCGTCGAGTCCGGGAAGCCGAGCCATCGGGGGAAAGTCGTCAACAGGAAGCCAAAGAAGAACGGCGGCAGGACAAGAAACAGCAGGATGGGCGCGTGCAACAGTATGGCGGGGACCGCCTGGGGCAGATTCAGTCCGATTCCCTGCAGGTCGAGCAGCGTCGCGCTCCACCAGGCGAGCACCGCCGCAAGCTGGAAGGCCCCGGTCAGAAAGAGGAGCCGGTGCGGTGCGGCAAACAGTGGCGCGCGTGCTACCACAGGCCGTGGCTCCCGCCGACCGCGCCGCCGAAAGTGACGAGCGAGGCTGCCAGAAGGATGCGATGCATCCGTTCCATGCGCGCGAAGTCCGCTGCCGGGTCGGCCGAATTTTGCATGCGCCGGTGAATGACCAGCGGCTCCAGCACGAACAGCATTAGGCTGAAAATGGCCCAAATCGCGATCATGGCGGCCATCCACCAGTACGTCGGTTCGGAAAATCGGCTCCACAGGTCCGCCCGCCAGGCCATCCAGAAGCCGCTGGCGCCGGCGAGCAGCACCCAGACGCGCGCCTGCGGGGCGAACCCGCCCTCGATCCGCCCAAAGGCGGCAAGCCGTTCGCCCGGCGGGGAATCGCGCCGGATCGCGGGCATGACCACCATCGTCACGAAGGCGACGCCGCCGATCCACAGCAGGATCGACAGAATGTGAACGATGCGGGCATAGATGAAATCAACCATGAATTATCCTCCCGCCGGCTCCTTTGATCAAAGGGGCTTGTCGTCATCGTCGATGAAGATGCGCTGCGCCGCCCCGACCACGTCCTCGTACTGTCCGTTGTTGATTGCCCAGAAGAACAGGCCCAAGCCAAGCGCGCCCAGCGCGATGGAAATGGGGACGAGGAATTCGAGCGCGTTCATCGGACCGCCCTCCAGGCATGCCAACTGGCGTGGCCTAGCCACGGAAAGACGATGATCAGCCCCAGCATCCCCGTGGCGAGCGAGAGGAGGAACAATGCGAGGACGGCAGCACCCCAGACCAACAGCGCCGGCAGATTATTCCACACCAGCGCCCAGCTTGTGCCCATCGCGGTCAGGGCATCGACCCGCCGATCAAGCATCATCGGGATCGAAAAGGCCGATACCGCGAAAGCAAAGGCGGCGAACAGCCCGCCAACTGCCGTGCCCACCGCCAACATTGCTAGACCGTGCCCGGTCGAGAACAGCATCTGCGCCACGTGATCGAGCCCTGGGAAGGGCCGTACCCCGAAGAACAGCGCGTAAATGATGACCGCGGCGCGCATCCACAGCAGCATCAGCACGCTAAGCAGGGCGCCGGTGAACAGCAATTGCCCGCGCGATGGTGCTTCGGGCAGGACCATCTGGCGCAGGGTGACGTGCCGGCCTTCCTCCAATGCCCTGCTCTTCGCGTAAAGCCCGATGGCGAGAATCGGCGCGAGGATCAGGAAACCGGCGGTCGCCGGGAACAAGGCATAGTCCCATCCGAACAGGATCAGGCCCAGCACGATGCCCAGCGACAAGGCAAAAACGACGAGGCCATAGGCAAGGCTGGCCGCAGGATCGGTCCGCAAATCCCGCCAGCCTGCGCCCAGCCAATCGAACGCGCTGCCAAGTGGCAGGTCACGGCAGTAGGGACTGGTGCGGGGCAGCGGGGGGACGACTGGCGGGATGATCGGCATGATTATTCCCTTCCCACGTCAGCACGACGATCGGGCGGCGCTGAACCCGCTCGGTGCGATTGCGGTTTCACCCGACCGGACATGCGCGACGCAGGCGGGTTGCGAGGATCCGGCCACCATCACCAGATGCACGTTGGCCAGCGCGACCACGAAGAGCGCCAGCAGCGCCAGTCCGGCATAGAAGAAACGGGAGCGGGGCAGCCTCATGGTGCGCTCCCCTTGTCCAGAAGCCAGACCAGCAAAAGCTTGCGATCTACCGCGCTCAGCCGCTCGCCCCAGGCCGGCATCTCGCCGCGCCGGCCATCATGGATGGAGGTATAGACCGACTGGGCATCGCCGCCATAAAGCCAGGTCCGGTCGGCGAGGTCCGGAGCGCCAAGCGACTGGTTGCCGCGCGCATCGGGGCCGTGGCAGGCTACGCAGTTGGCGGCGAAGACGGCGCGTCCCGCTGCCACCGATTTCGCGCCTGCACCGCGCGTCACCCCCGGATCGGTCAGAGATCGCACGTAATCGGTCACCGCGATGACGGCATCGTTATCCAGTATCCCGTCGCGCCCGAATGCCAGCATCTGGCTCGCGCGGCTGTTCGTGGCGGCGGGGCTGTTGATTCCGACGGCGATGGTCTCGGCGATCTGGTCGGGTGATCCGCCCCAGAGCCAATCGCCATCGATCAGATTGGGAAAACCCTTGTTCCCGCCTGCGTCGCTTCCGTGGCAGCCTGCGCAATTGTCCCCGAACAACCGGTGTCCGTCGTCGCGCACCGCCTTCATCAGGGTCGGATCAGCCCGGATCTGCTTGACGTCGAGCGCGGCGATGCGGCTTGTCCAACTGGCTCGGTCCTCGTTGGCCCTGGTCACCTGCCGCGTAACGATGGCGCGCTGGTCGGTACCGAGCAGGCCTTGCGTGTAGGTCCGTCCAAGCGGCCACGCGGGCATTAGCACCCAGTAGACGACCGCAAACAAGCCGGTGGCGATCAGGAAGAACCAGACCGGCCAGGGCACGGGCGTGTTGAGTTCCTTGATGCCGTTCCACTCGTGCCCGGTGGTCTGGTGCCCGCTGTGGGGATCACGTTCGCTCACGCCCATGGCTCGTCCTCGTCCTCAACGACGTCCCGCGCGGCCTGGTCGAAGCGATCCCGGTTGGCTGGCCAGAAGGCATAGGCAAGCACGGCCAGCGCCATGACGAGCAGGTAAAACAGCCCGAACGACTTGGCGAAGACGACGACAAGATGGTGGGAGACGTCCATGCGCTATCTCCCGCTTGCCTTCGCGTTCTGCGGCGCCTTGGCCGCATCGCTCAGCTTGCCCAGGATCTGGAGATAGGCGACCAGTGCGTCCATCTCGGTCACCGTCTGCTGCTGTCCGTCGAATGCGCGGACCTGCGTTGCCTCGCCGTAGCGCTTGAGCAGTCCGGCAGTGTCGCCATCGGGCGAGGCCTGGGCCACCGCGTCGGCGCTCGCGTTGGCAATCATCGCGTCGGTATAGGGCACACCGACAGTGCGCATGGCACGCAAGTCGTCGCCTAGGTGTTCGACTGACAACTGCGTGGTGGTAAGCCAGGGATAGCGCGGCATGATCGATTGCGGCACCACCCCGCGCGGGTTGGCAAGGTGCATGACGTGCCACTGGTCGGAGTACTTGTCGCCGATGCGGGCGAGGTCTGGACCGGTGCGCTTCGAGCCCCATAGCATCGGATGATCGTATTTCGATTCCACCGCGAGCGAGTAGGGGCCGTAGCGCTCCACCTCGTCCTGCAGGGTTCGGATCATCTGCGAATGGCAAGCATAGCAGCCCTCACGGATGTAGATGTTGCGCCCGGCCAGTTCGAGCGGGGCATAGACCCGCATCTGCGGATCGGTTTCGACGGTTTCATCGATTGTGAACAGCGGGGCGATCTCGATCAGGCCCCCGATGCTGGCCACAACGATGATCGCCAGCACAAGGCGGAGGGATTTGCGTTCGAGGCGGTAGTGGGTCTGGAACATGGCGGCCTATTCCGCCGGTAGCAAGCTGGGGAGGGGCTGGCCGTCTGCCACGCTAACGGCACCGGGCGATGGCGTGACTATGGTCTTCCAGATGTTCCAGCAGGCGATCACCGCGCCGATCAGGAACAGCAGGCCACCGATCGCCCGCGCGATGTAATAGGGGTGCATCGCCTCCACCGTGTCGAGGAAGGAATAGCTGAGCGTCCCGCCGTCATTGTAGGTGCGCCACATCAGGCCCTGGATGATGCCCGAGTTCCACATCGAGAAGACGTAGATCAGCGTACCGGCCATCGCGAGCCAGAAGTGCCACTCCACCAGCGCGGGGGAATGCATGGCATCGCGCTTCCACAGCCACGGTACCAGCGCATAGATCGAGCCGAAAGTGATCAGCGCAACCCAGCCCAGCGCGCCGGCGTGGACATGGCCAATCGTCCAGTCGGTATAGTGCGACAGCGAGTTGACCGAGCGGATTGCCATGAACGATCCCTCGAAGGTCGACAGGCCGTAGAATACCGCCGCCATCATCATGAAGCGCAGTGTGGCATCGCTGCGCACCCGGTCCCAGGCGCCGTTGAGGGTGAGCAGGGCGTTGGCCGCCGCGATCCACGAGGGGATTAGCAGCATCAGCGAGAATGTCATGCCCAGCGTTTGTACCCATTGCGGCAGGGCGGTGTAATGCAGGTGGTGCGATCCCGCCCACATGTAGAAAAAGGTGATCCCCCAGAAGCCGACGATCGACATCCGGTAGGAATAGATCGGCCGCTCGGCGCGCTTGGGCAGGAAGTAATACAACATGCCAAGGAAGCCGGCGGTCAGGAAGAAGGCAACGGCGTTGTGCCCGTACCACCACTGGGTCATCGCGTCCTGCACGCCGGAAAACAGCGAATAGCTCTTGGCTCCTGCAAACGACGCGGGCACTGCCAGGTTGTTGACGATGTGGAGGATCGCGACGACGAGGATGAAGGCCAAGTAATACCAGTTGGCAACGTAAATGTGCGGTTCCTTGCGCCGCGCCAGCGTGCGCAGGTACAGCACCAGATAAGTCACCCAGACCACGACCAGCCAGACATCTGCGTACCATTCGGGTTCCGCATATTCCTTCGACTGGGTGATGCCGAGAAGATAGCCGCTGACCGCGATCAGGCAGAACAGGTTGTAGCCCAGCAGCACGAACCACGGGCTCAACTGGTCGGGCAAGCGCGCGCGCGAGGTGCGCTGCATGACATGGAACGAGGTGGCGATCAGCGCATTGCCGCCAAAGCCGAAGATGACGCCGGTGGTGTGGACCGGCCGCAGGCGTCCGAAACTGGCCCAGGCGGAATTGAAGGTCAGGTCTGGATAGGCGAGCAGCCAGGCCACCCAGTCGCCTACGAACATGCCGACCACCGCCCAGCCCATGGCGAGGATGATTCCGGCTTTGGTTGGATCGTCGTAATAGTGTTCCAGGCGGGAAGAGGGTGGCTCGGCGTCGAAGTATCCGCGCAGCAAGGCGACCATTACACCCAAGGCATACAGCATCACGAGATAGCCATGGAAGCCCATCGGATCGCTGCGCGTGGCTGTCGACGCCGCCATGACGACACCAGCACCCAGCAAGGCAAACAAAATGGCAAGTGCGCCGGTTCGCTCGCTGGCCGTGAGTGCAGAAACCACGAATTGCCTCCATGTCGTTAGACCATGAGCGGGTTAGCAGAAAAAAGGCATCTTACATACCAATTTAACAATGAAATTATTCGTCTCTGCCAAACATTTTTCCAATGTGTGGGCTAGGAACTCGCAGTGACCTGAACTGATCAGTGCGTGACCATCGCCTGCAGTTCCATTGAAAGGCAACGATCATCGTCGAGCGTAACAGAGACGGCAAGGCCGCCGCGCAAGGTGGCGCAGAAGGAGCGCCTGCTCGACGTTCTCATCCCCCTCTGCAACCCGGTGATCGGGCCACCGCCTATCCCCGCTTCATCGTGGTCAAATCTAAAACAGATTTTAGACCACTCAGAAGGGGGCCGGTCAACGCCTGCAGGAGAGATACTCCGCCACGAGGAACGCGCGCGATCAATGGGAACTGGCCAATGCCAGGCGCCTCGCGAAATCGTGGTATCGTTCGTGGGTGCCGGGCGGGTTGCGCGCTTCAACTTCGGTGAACTGGACGAAAAGCCGTTCGCGATCCTTCGCGGGAATCAAACGGGCGGCCATGGGAAACACCATGTCATCTTCTTTCCAGATGTGATCGGGATAGAGACGCTCGATCGCTTCGATTGCTGTTGTGATCTTGTCGCCCCCATCGCGCTCGCCAGCGTGATAGGCATCGATGGCATCGCTGAGTTGACCTGCGAGGAGTCGGCCTTTCTTGTGCTCGTGGAGCAGGGCATCCAGCGGGCAACCGTGAAGGGGAACCCCATGCGCGACGAGCGCTGGAAAAAGGAGTTCTTCTTCCTTGGCGTGATGGCACTTGTCAGCAAACTCACGCATGAAGTCCACCGCCTCTCGCAACAACTCGACATCTACCCTGCGGCCCTCGCGCAGATGACCGGCGAGGCCATGGAGGCCGAGCACAACCTGAAGGATAATCTTGTGCTCTTTGCTGAGCATGTCGATCGCGGCGTGGTCGGTCATGGTCGTCTCCCAAAAATAAGCATTCATAAGGGGCACATCAGGCGGCTTTCTTCATGTCCAGCCGGTCCCAGACTTCACTGAGGGCGATGGCAAGGTCGCGCATCATCGCTTCGGTGTGCGCTGGCCCCGGAGTGAAGCGCAGGCGTTCGGTCCCGCGTGGCACGGTGGGGTAATTGATCGGCTGCACGTAGACGCCGTATTCGGCCAGCAGGATGTCGCTGATCTTCTTGGCCTTGACCGGATCACCCACCATCAGCGGGACGATGTGGGTGACGGAATCCATCACCGGCAGCCCCGCCTCGCAAAACATGGTCTTGAGCATCGCCGCGGCAGCCTGCTGGCCCTCGCGCTCCACGCTGGACTGCTTGAGGTGCCGCACGCTGGCGAGGACGCCGGCGACTAGAACGGGGCTCAGCGACGTGGTGAAGATGAAGCCCGGCGCATAGGAGCGGATAACATCGATGATGCGGTTGTCGGCGGCGATATAGCCACCCATGACGCCAAATGCCTTGCCCAGCGTGCCTTCGATGATGGTTAGCCTGCTTGCCGCCTCGTCACGTTCCGAAATGCCGCCGCCGCGCGGGCCGTACATGCCCACGGCGTGAACCTCGTCTAGATAGGTCAGTGCGTTGTACTTGTCGGCCAGGTCACAGATCGCGTGGATCGGGGCAACGTCACCGTCCATCGAATAGACGCTTTCAAAGGCGATCAGCTTGGGCAGCTCGGGATCAGTTTCGGCCAGAAGCTGTTCGAGGTGCGCCACGTCGTTGTGGCGCCAGACCTTCTTTTCGCAGCCCGAATTGCGGATGCCGGCGATCATGCTGGCATGATTGAGTTCGTCCGAGAAGCTGACGCAGCCGGGCAGCACCTTGCCCAGCGTGGACAGCGTCGTGTCGTTCGAGACGTAACCCGAAGTGAACAGCAGCGCGCCTTCCTTGCCATGGAGATCGGCCAGTTCGGCCTCAAGCTCGACGTGATAATGGGTGTTGCCGCCGATGTTGCGGGTGCCGCCCGAGCCAGCGCCGACATTGTGCAGCGCTTCTTCCATGGCTTCGATCACCTTGGGGTGTTGGCCCATGGCGAGATAGTCGTTCGAACACCACACGGTGATCGGCTTGGGGCCGTTGTGATGGGCAAAACAGCGCGCGTTGGGAAAGGCGCCCTTGTTGCGCAGGATGTCGATGAAAAAGCGATACCGGCCTTCAGAATGAAGGCGGTCTATGGCCGCGTCGAAAATCTGATCGTAAACAATCATTTTGAGCACTCCGGTGAGCGCGTCACAGTGGTGCCTCGCTCTGATGAAGAAAGAGTCTTCAATTCATCCTATATCATAAAATCATGTCCGTTTTTTCGGCAATCGTGGGGATCCTTGCCATGTAATAACGCTCTTATCCTTCTGCCGACCTAGCGAGCACGTAAGCCGCAATCGGCACGGCAATTGTCATAATGATCATGAGCACGGGTTCGCTCAGCAACTCAGCCTCCATCAGTGAATATAGGCCCCAAGTCACCATTGCGTGCAGCACGGTTAGTAGCGCACCGTGTATCGACCAGCCGCTGCCATTTCGTTTTGGGTGCAGCCGGTCCAACGTCACTGCGCACTTCTCCCAGGAAATTCTTCGGGGTGCGACGAGATTGCTGTCGGGTTTAACATTGGGCTGCGTCCCGCACGCCAAGCCACCGTCCAAGGACCGGCAGGCGCGGTAGGACAACTTTGTCCAGCACCCAGAGGAATGCCACCGACATGGCGAACATTGGCAGAGCAAGCAGAAACAGGGTAGCGATTACCCTGATGCCTGCCCCGTCAAGGCGGGCGAGAAGTGGTGGCGGCGCGCCCAATCGACCTTCGGGCTTCCGTCTGCGCCAACTGAGGAAACCGGTAATAGACAGAGTGACCAATGCCAGTGCGGTAATTGTGCCAATCAACTGGTTTGCCAGGCCGAAGAGCTGTCCTTCGTGCCAGGCGATGCCGTACCCCACGATACGGTCGATCACGTGCTTGTCGCCAAAGCTTTCGCGCGAGAGTTCACGACCATCTCGGGGATCGTACTTGATCGCGACCCGCAAAGGGCGATTCTGGCTGTCCGAGCGGATTGTCCAAGACGAGCCAGATCCTCCGGGTGGCGTAACGATGACGGGAAAGGCGAGATGCTCGGCTTCGGCTTTCGCAACTAGTCGGTCGAGTCCAATGCTGGTCCATGCGGGCTGGTTCATTGCATGGGGCGTGCCTGTATGGATGGGGCCGCGCGGATCAACATTCTGCATGGTCGCGGCGCCGTTCATGTGCGCCGCATGTTCGCTCCCAACGGACCTGCCGCCAATGGTCCAGTCCTGCTCGCCCTTGATCCAGCCCATTTCGGTGCGGATTGCCTTGAAGCCGCTGCCCCAGACTTCCGCCCAGGGAAGGCCGGTTAACAGAAGTATCATGGCGAAGCCGGCAACCCAGAATCCGGTCACGGCGTGCAAGTCGCGTAGCAGGATTCGGCGGCCAAGACCAAACCGCGGCCACAATACGCCAGAGAGGCCAGTTCCCTTCGGCCACCAGAGAAAGAGCCCTGTCGCAATCAGCACGATCGCCCAACTTGCCGCGAGCTCGACCAGCCAACTGCCGCGATGGCCAAGCATGAGTTGGCCGTGGATGTCATGGACTACTTCCATGGCTCGCCTATCTGGATCGAATCCACCCAGCACCTTGCCCTGCGGCGAGACAAAGACGTCGCGCATCAACTTGCCATCGCCGGGAAGCTCCAGATGGACGAGTGCTGCATCACCGGGCCGTTCGGGCAGGCGGTAATAGAGAAACCTGGAGCCGGGGAATGCAGCGAGCGCAGCATCACGCTGGATCAAAGGTGTCACTGTTCCAGTTGTTGGAAGTCCATGGAAGGCGTGTTCTTCCCACCGCTCAACCTGCGGCTTGAAGAGATACATGGCGCCCGTCACCGACAGGATCAGGATCATCGGGATGATGAACAGCCCGGCATAGAAATGCCAACGCCAGATGGCGCGGTAGAGGCAAGACTGTCCATTGGTCTGCGCCATGGCGTTACAACCTCGCTTTCAAATCGAGCGCGAAAGTTCGCTGCGGCAGGGGGTGGGCGACATAAGCCTTGTCGTTGAACAGGTTGTCGATACCAGCGCCTAATTGGATCAGCTTGGTCAAAGCCCACGAAACACGGACATCGATCGTGAAGTATTCGCTCTGGAACCCGTAGGCATCGCCGCGTTGCTGGCCCAGCAGGTCTGAATTTGGTCGCGAGGCATAACGCCACCCGAGTGAAAGTTTCAGCGGCTCGGCAATCCGGTAGCGCAGGTTTCCGTTGGACCGCCACTTGGGGATTCGCGGGAACTGCGCACCTTCCGCTGCCGGATTGGCGAGGTTTCTCTCCGTTTTCGCGCTGATCCAGGCGACATTGGTGTCAATGTCCAGCCCGGGCAGAACGTCGTGCGCTTCGAAGATCAACTCAACGCCGTATTGCCGTACACGGTCGACATTCTTGTAGCTGTTAACGACCGTGCCGAACTGGTTCGCTCCGGAAAAGCTGAAGATGGCGTCGTCGATGTCCTGGTAGAAGAGGCTGCCGGTAAGGTGAGTGCCGTTCCGTCCATAGCGCAGGATAAGATTGGCATCGCGCGAGCGCTCGGCCCGCAGGTGCGGATCGAAGCTCTCCGGGTCGATGGCCTGGGTGATATCATCAAATCGGCCCTGGAAGAGTTCTCCCACCGTCGGGAAGCGTTTCGAGGTGCCGAGACTGAGCTGGATGTCCAACTCCGATGCAAGTTTGCCTTGGATGCTGAGCTTGGGGCTGATCGCGGAATCGCGACGTTCGGGATAGCGATCATCCTTGCGCGCGCCACTGTACGGCTTGGCAATGCCTCCATTGAATGCATGCCAGCGATCGTAGCGGATACCGCCGGTCACAATCCAGTCGTTGCCGAGGTCAACTTCATCTTCGAACCACAGTCCCCACAGGCTGGTCTTGCCATAGGTCGATGCCGTGAAGACCGGCGCAAACGCGGTGCGCCAGTTGGCTGTTGAGAAGGTATCGACCGAAGTCTCGTAGAGGTTGGCGCTGGCGCCGATGGCAATCCGATGCTGGCCCAGCCGTCTCTCCAGCGTCAGGTCGCTGGTATACCAGCCTGGTGTGTTGCCAATGCTTGTCGTGCCCACCCCTTGCGCAGCCCCTGTCAGGTAATCCTTCGAGGTCCGACTGTCCTGCTTCGGAATCCAGTAGCGTGACAGGTTGAACGTCATGTCCCAGCCGGCAAGCGGTCCTGCCAGCTTTACTCCGGCGAGATATTCGGTTCGAGTACTGCGCGACATGTTTAGACTGGCGGCATTCCACACTTTGCCGTCATAGCCGACCTTGCCCTGATAGACGGGCGCGCCACTCACGGCGTCCTTCAGCCAACTACGCGGCTCATTGAGGACCTGAATGCTTCGCCAAGCGATGGCGAGAGCATCGATCTTCCAACCGCCTGAAGTCTCGTAGCCGATGCGCAGGCGTGCCTGATCCTGGGTGACATCGACCGGCGAGGCAGCTCCGAAGACGGGTGTTGTCAGGCGGGGATCGTCATAGGCTCCGGTGACCTCAGGGCCGGCGCCTGCGGCGGGGCTCAGCAGATTGTAGGTCATCGACTGGCCGGTATTGTGGAAGTGGCGAAAACTGGCGCGCACGCTCCAGGGGCCGTTTTCCTGTTTCCAGTTGATGCCTCCTTCAAGGCTATAGCCGGAAAAAGTCTGGTCGAAACCATACTCCTGGAAAGGCATGATCATCGTCTGCGCGGCGGCGTAGCCTGATGTTTCTTTCGGCTCTTGGGTGGTAACCGAAATCACCCCTCCCATGGAATTGCCGCCGTAGCGTGCTGAATAGGGACCGTAGACAATGTCGAACTGACGGACTTCTGCGGGCCCGACGACATTCCACTTGGGCGGGTAATCCCAGCGGTTGCCCAGGAAGTTCGAGACAACGAAACCGTCAACCATCACGATGGTGCGGGCGCTCTGGATTGTGTTCGCGCCGCGCATGGCAACCACGGCATTGTCATCACCGGCAAAGCGCTTGCGTACGAAAAAATTCGGCGTGTATTTCATCAGGTCTTCGACATTGACCGCGTTCACTGCCTCGAACTCTTCCTTGCCGAGTGAGACCGAGAGTCCCCGCGCCTCGACTGTTATCGCCGCCACCTTTTGGCCGACCACCAGTATAGTGTGGTCGTCTGCCGGGGACTGCTCCAAGTGGGACGCTTCGGATTGAGCGTAGGCGATATTCGGCAGGCAGCCTGCGAATGCCATGGGAAGGATCAGGGCAGGGCGCATGTCATCGAAACTTCTGTCCTGATGCGAATTCCGTCGCGGTTCCCGGAACCGAACTCCCGCCACTTTCATGGGGTGCGACAGGAGCTGTTGTGGCCCCGGGAAACCACGACGCTGGTGCTGGATTGCACCAGAGGGAGGGGTTTTCTCGTGCCTCAGGGCACAAGGATGAGGTCGCCCCGACCCATCTTCGGATCGGCATCGTCGGAATACATGAGCACAGCCATCGCACCGCTGTGCGCATGCGACATCCGGTGGTCGACGATCACGTTCGCGCCGGCAACGGGCGAGATAATGTCGAAGGTGGCGCCATCGCCCGGTCCGACCACGAAGCTTTGCAGCCCGGTTTCCTTGTTAGCCGGATTGCCACTGGGGTAGACGGCGTCCCAGATGCCGGCGATTGGGTGGAGCGTCGAATATTCGTTGGGACCGGCGTTGATGAAATAGACGCGCACGCGCTCACCGGGCTTGGCTACCAGCATCCGGGTAGCAGCCGGATCATGCACGGGATCATACTTGAAGGCCATGCCGTTGAAGGCGACATGCTTCCAGTCGCCTCTCATGATCGAATGCTGATCATCTGGATTGGCGTATATTTCGGACTGAACCAGCACGTATTCGCGATCAGCCTTGGGCAGCGCCTTGGCATCCTTGGGTTCGACCAGGATGACGCCGAACATGCCGCGCGCGATATGCTGGTACATCGGGTCCGAACCGCAGTGATAATAGAACGCGCCCGGATAGTTCACGGTGAAGCTGAAGGTCTTGGTTTCGCCGGGCTTGATCGATTCAAAATCCTTCACGACATCGACGCGGGCGGCGTGCAGGTCGATCGAATGGGAATTCTTGTTGGCAGCATCGTTGGTGAGAGTGATGGTGACCTTGTCACCTTCGGTGACCCGCAGGACCGGACCGGGCACCTGGCCTTCGTAGGTCCACGACATCTGCATGGTACCCTTGTTGTCGATGGGAAGCGAAACTTCCTTCGCAGTCAGCCGCAAGTTGATATCCTTGGCTGCGACCGGTTGAACCATAAGGCCGGCAAGCACGGATGCGGCTAACAATATCGATTTACGCATGAAAATACCCCTCTTGATTGAAGTTGTTCACGTGGGTTGCCCGCACTTGCAGACATGTTGAAGATAATCGGCCATGTCTTCGATTTGCTGGTCAGTCAGAACCGACGACCACGCAGGCATCAGGGCGGACTTGTTCACCGCAGCGCCGCCCTCCTTGATGGCGCGGATCATCTGATCTCGCGGGAGCGACGCCATGCCAACAGTATCGCTGTGATCCCGAGGCTGGACAGAAAGACCAATGGTGTTGACGCCCTTGCCGTTGCGCTGCACGCCGTGGCACTGTGCACAATACGTGTCGTAGAGGTGGGCGGATGCCGTGATTTTCGGACTTTCCGCGCCAGCGGAGGCCGGTTGGTGAAGGATCAGCGCGCCGCCGAGTGCCAGCACGGCGGGCAGCAGCAAGGCGACTCGATAGGTCATCACTTGTTCTCCTTGCCGAGTGACGCGATGTACCCGGTCAGCCGCTGGAGATCGGGGTCGGACAGGGTCAGTCGCGGCATCCAGATGAAATGGTCGAACTTTTGCGGATCGCGTGTATAGGCGAGCACGTAATCGGGTTTCAGGCGCTTGCCGGCGTCATGAAGTTGCGGGCCTGAAACGCCGCCCTGGCCTGGCTTGTCCTGATGGCAGGAAACGCAACCGCGCAGCTTGCCGAAGGACATCTGGCCCATCGTCAGGTTGACGCCTTCAGGCTTGAACTCGCCTTCGACGATGAGTCCCTCGCCCTTGAGGTGCAGAAGCGCGTCGGCCAGCTTCGTTGCGGTGGCGGCATCGACGGCGGGATGCTTCTCGATGGATGCGGTGTCGATCGTGTCGCGCGGCTCGCCGGGCTTGGCATGCTTGAACCACATGACACCGCCAGGGCGGATCGGCGCGGGGTTCTGCAACCAGCTGACCAACCATTCGCGGTTGAACTTGTCCCCGGCATACCACAGGTCCGGTCCCTTACGGGTCCAAAGCCGCTCGACTGTCGGTGTTTCTGGCTTGGTCAGGGCATGACACGAAGCGCAACTGGCCGGAATGTCTGCGATGGCGCCTGTTGCAGCGGCGGGCTCCGCCGGGGCGGGTCTTGCCGCGAAGGTCAGCGCCGCAATGGCTCCGCTGGCGGCAAAAAGCAGGGGTAGACGCATGGCAGCCTCCTCAAGCGACGGGCACGCCCTTGAAATTGGGGTTGGTGTGGATCCCGTGAGGCTTCTTCAGACTCTGTTCGTAATAGAAGTCGGGAACGAATTCCTTGTGGCCCCAGTGATACCAGGACTGGTCGCGCGGAATGCCGTCATACTCGATCACGGTCATGACGCCGCCATGGGGCGTGTGACCGTTCATAGTGTGGTGATCGATGTGGTCATGGATCATCCAGCGCCCCGGATTGTCGCAGCGAATGATGATGTCGTATCGCTCACCTGGTCCCACCAGCACGGTATCGGCCTTGATCGGGGCGGGGAGTTCGTGACCGTCCTTGAAGGCGATTTCGAAAACGTGGCCGTGGATGTGGATCGAATGAAAGCCGCCGCCGGCGCCAAAGAAGCGCAAGCGTAGGACATCGCCTTCCCTGACCCGGATCGGTTGTGTCTCGGGGAAGGATTTGCCGTTGATCGTGAAATAGTCGAACACGTCGCCGGGCACGCCACCCTGGCCAGGTTTCGCCGCCCACGCGGAAGCCCATTCCGAGAACATCAGAATGTAATCACCCGTTACTTCGCGTTCGACTTTTGACGGTCGCTTCGGGTCGATGATGAACGGTCCCCACATGCCGCGGGTGGCGACGTGTTCGTTCACGTTGACGTGGCAATGGTACCACATCGTTCCAGCCGGCTCGGCGACGAATTTATAGGTAAAGCTGTCGCCGGGCTGGATGCCGGGCTGCGTCATGTCGGGCACGCCGTCCATTTGCCAGGTGCCACGCTGCAGGATACCGTGCCAGTGGATCGAATGGGGCAGGGTGGTGAGGTTGTTCAGCGTCACTTCCACAAGGTCGCCCTCGCTGACATGGAACAGGGGGGCCGGAACCTGGCCGCCGAAGGCGAAAGTGTGAAAGGTCTGGTTGCCGACCAGCGTGATCCGCGTGTCCTCGATGTTCATTTCGAACTTGTGGGAATTGCGGCCCGAAGGACTCGCGGATGGCGCGCGCGCGGAGGCAGATGACGATGAAACTGCGCCAAGGACGGGTAGCGCCCCTGCCACCAGACTGGTGAAAACTGCGTCGCGCCGGGTAAGCTTTGGCATTACGGCCCCCAAATAGGTATTTAATAATCCTATTTGTAGGGCGGGCAGAGCCCGTTTGGAAAGCGAAAGGAATTCTAGGGTATCAGCAAAATTTTTGCGCTAAAGATGCGCTCAATCACCGAGGGAATGCTAATCGGGCGTGACGATGTTGGCGCCAAGCTGCTGACTGAACCAGGCGGGGTCGGGGACAAGGTCGGCGATCGTGTAGCTGTCCAATCGTTTCAGGAAGTCACCCAGCGCAAGTCCCAGCGCGTTCTGCAGGCCGCATACGCCAATCGCCGGGCACATGTTTCGTTGCGGTGACATGCATTCGACGAAAGCTTCAAGATTTTCGAGATCCCGAACGATCGTCCCGACGTTCAACTCCCGGGCAGAAAAAGCAAGACGCAGTCCCCCGCCACGACCACGCGAGGTTTCGACGTAGCCCGAGGACTGCAGACGCTGCGCCACCTTGGCCAGATGATTACGCGATATGCCATAGCTGCGCGCGATCTCATCGACAGACATTTGCCGGGCGGTCGACGCGAGCAGCATAAGGACCCGCAGGCCGTAGTCGGTTTGTAGACTGAGATGCATACCCTAAAATGGGGCAAGCGGGTCTGCGATGCAACCGCATGGTGACGTTAGGCCGCGCTGTCAGGCTGCGGGCTTTTTCT
>CAUJIO010000099.1 GCA_963205315.1 Pseudomonadota bacterium
CGAACAGCGTCTCGCAGCAAGCGTTGTACCAGCAGTCGCCACGCCGGCTCATCGAGGCCGTGATGCCGCATTCGCTCAACACGTCGCGAAAGTCGTTGCTGGCATATTGGATGCCCCGGTCGCTGTCGAGGATCACCCCCGCTTGCTTGCTCGGATGGCGCTTGAACCACGCCATGCGCAGCGCATCGATGACGATGTCGCGGCTCATGTCGCCCCGCAGCGACCGGCCCACCGCCTGGTGGCTGAACAGATCGATCACCACGGCCAGGAACAGCCAGCCTTCATCGGTGGCGATGTTGGTGATGTTATCCGCCCAGACCTTGTCGGGCTCGCTCACCGTGAACTCGCGTTCAGCGGACTCTTCTCCCCTCATGGCACGGTCACGAGAAACACGGGGTCGAAGCCGGCATTGGCCAGCCGGTCAGCCAGACGTGCGGCCAGCCCCAGATCCTGGCCTCGCACGAGCACCGGCATGTCGCGCGGCGCGTCATAAGCGACGTACTGGTACCAAGCATCCAGCATGGCGTCTTCAATCCCCTGGTCGCCACAACAGCCTGCACGCACACTGATTACCTTGCCAGGCAGGGTGCGCTCATGCGAAAGTGCTTGAGCTTCGGTCGCATACAAAGCGCCACGGGTTCGATGCGCAGGATTGACCGGTATTGCCCAAGGAGCGGGCAAGAACGGCACGCCGTCGTTGTCGAGCAAGGGCGTAACTACGCTCGGATGGAGGGTCTGGCGCGGAACGTCGGCTGATGGCTGGGCATGGGCCCCCAAACTGATGGCCAGGCCAAGCGTGGCGGCGATGATGAAGTGGTTCATGGTGGCTCCTCGGATGGATAGAAGTAATCACTGTCGCCATTGCTTGCTCCGGCAAGGCAATGCCGAAACGCGCGGATTAGTTGAGCCCTGCCGCCACCGTAGCAATGCCGGCCTGGGCGCAGATTTCGTCCTTATCGCCACCTGGCGCACCGGACACACCAATCGCACCAATCGTTTCCGAACCGGCCCGGATCGGCACCCCGCCGCCGATCGCGACGACGCCCGGGATCTGGCGTAGCGCCATGCGGTCACCGCTCGCCGTCGCGGCCGCGAACTCCTGTGAGGTCTGGTTGCGGACACGGGCCGTATAGGCCTTCATTCGGGCGAACTCGACGGTGGCGGGCGACGTGCCATCACCGCGCAGCGCCGCCGCCAGTTGCCCCGCCTTGTCGACGATGACGACGCTGACGCGGTACGAGGTCTTGGCGCATTCCTCGACAGCGCCAGCAATGATGACCTGCGCCATCGCCATGGAGACATTCCGCTCGGTCTGCGGCACTTGGGCGAATACGCCGCCAGACAGGCAGAGGGTGGCCATGGCAAGTGTCGATTTCAGTTTCATGGTGAGAACTCCTGGTTGGGAAAGTGAATCAATCGAACGAGCCTCGTCTTAGTCGAGGTTCCATTTCTTCTTGATGGCGGCGACCGTGCCGTCGGCTTGCAGCTTCGCCAGCGAGCCATCGAGCTTCATGAGCAGGTCGGCATCGCCTTTGCGCACTGCGAAGGCGAGATGGCCGATCAGAATGGGCTGGTAGCCTTCGACCAGCCGAAAGCCCGTTTTGCCGCTGGTGCGCAGGAAATAGTTCAGTTGCAGCTCGTTCTCGACAACGCCGTCAACGCTGCCGGCTTCGAGCTTGGCAATGGATTCGGGTATCGACGCTGAGGGCGAAAGGTCTGCGCCGGCATCCTCCAGCGGCTTGACATAGGAGCTGCCGCGCGATGCCGCGATCTTCAATCGCTTGAGGTCGGCGACAGACTTGTAGGCCCCTGTGTCCGATGCCTTCACCAGCAGCCGATCCTGGTAGCGGCCGTAGGGACGGGTGAAGTCGACAACCTGCTGGCGCTCGGGCGTGATGCCGAACGAGCCTGCAATGGCGTCGATTTTCTTGTCGAGCAACGAGCGTTGCAGTTCACCGAACGGCATCGGCTGGAACTCGACGGTCAGCCCCGCATCGGCGGCGATCGCCTGCATGGTCTCAACGGCAAACCCCTCTGGCGCCTTGGTCTGCGGGTTCAGTCCGGACGCCGGCTGGCCCGCCGGGGTGATGCCGACTTTCATGGTGGCCTGGGCTTGGGCGTGCGATGAAGCAGCCATGGCGCCTGCCATCAGAAGGCCCGCGATGGCCTGGTTGATTTCTCGTCTGTTCATGACCTGGTGCCGCTGGCATGGCGGATGTCTGTGGTGGTGAACAGAACGATAGGCATGGACGCCCGCGCTGAACACTATTCGGAAGTGCCAGTGCAGTGCATGCGCCAACCCGGGAGATGGGTTCCAAGCTATTGTTTTGCTTGATGAAAGTAGAAAAAAGCAGGCAGCTCCCAGGTGCCGGCACCAAAGTACAGCTAGCCATCAGGGCGTAGTTGCTGCATGCTGGCGGTGTTTTCCGGGAGGGTGCAATGCGCAGTCGTCGAGAATTTCTGGCCGTCGCCGTTGGCGCCGCTGCTTCGCAAGGTTTTGCAGCAACAATGGTGCGCATGCGGCGCATCGGCTGGCTGACCGCTCAGCGGGCTGGCAGCCTGACCACCTATCTTGAAGCGCTCCGGCAGGGTCTGGCGGAACAAAAGATCGCCGAGGGACAGAGCGTCGAGATTCTCTATCGCTATGGTGACGATGAATTGGGGCGGGTGCCGGAAATGGCACGCGATCTGGTGGCCAAGGAGGTTGAGCTCTTGATCGTCCAGGGGGCGGCGATCCCGGCAGTCCTCAAGCTCGACCTGCCGGTACCTATCGTGTTCGTGACGAGTGCCGATCCCATCGCCGCGGGTTTTGCGAAGAGCCTGACTGAACCCATAGGCAACTGCACCGGCGTGACCTTCATGGGCTTCGAGTTTCTCGGCAAGCGCCTCGAACTTCTAAGGGAAATCCTGCCGCGCGCCCGTCACGTGACGGTGCTCGGCAATCCGATGCATCCGGGCTCCGATATCGAGCGTGCATCATCCGAAGCCGCCGGTCGCCGCCTTGGCATTTCCGTTGACTTCATCGCTACGCTTACCAGCGATACGCTGGAAGCCGCCCGCCCCGCGCTTGCCCGAATCCGCCCGGACGCCATTTCGCTGCTGCCCGATGGATTTGCAATCGCCCACCACCAGGCGATCATGGCGATCGCGGCCGACTTGAAGATCCCGGTCATGTCGGGTTGGCCGGTGTTCGCCCATGCCGGCGCGCTGTGTACCTATGGGCCGCGGCTACCCCAGGTCTACCGCCGCGTCGCCTATTACGTCGCACGCATCCTCAATGGGGCGAAGCCGGCCGACCTGCCCATAGAACGGCCATCGCAGTTCGAGCTGATCCTGAACCAGAGAACGGCCCGCGCCTTCAACCTCACGTTCCCGCGCGCGATCCTCGCCCGCGCGGACGAGGTAATCGAGTGAGACTGTCCGTGGCGCGGCTCCTTGAAGGCTTTCGCCAGCTCAAGCATCGTCTTTCGGCCAAGGTCGCGGTCGCGATCATCGGCGTCGCCGCCGCGGTACTCATCGTCGCTGGATGCTTGAGCCTCTGGCTGCTCGTCAGCGCGCAGATGGCGACAATCGCCGCCCTGCACCAGTTGCAGGCGGAAACGGCGGCGCTAAAGATTCAGCACTTTGTCGACGACCTCGAATCGCATTTGCGCTGGCTGATCGCACCGTCGTGGGCGAGCACCACCGAAGAAGATCGGCGGGTCGACGCATTGCGCACCCTGCGCGCACTGCCACCCGTCAGCACCCTGCGATTGCTGGACCCGCAAGGCCGGGAGCAACTGCGGGTGTCCCGGCTGGGGCCGGACATCGCTGGCACCGGCACGGATCTCAGCCGCACGGATGCCTATGTCACGGCGCGGCAACAGGGGCGCCACATCGGCCCGATTTATTTTCAGGAAGGATCCGAACCGTATGTGACTATCCACGTGGGTGGCGTCTCCCCTCGACAGGGTAGCGTCGTAGCGGATGTCAATCTCAAGTTGATCTGGGACATTGTCACGGCCCTGCGCATCGGCGAGGCCGGCCGTGCCTTTCTCGTGGATGCGCAAGGCCACCTGATCTCGCACCCTGACATCAGCCTCGTCCTGCGCCAGACAGATGTTTCATCGCTGCCGTACGTGCGGGCCGCTCTAGAAAAACTGCCGACCGGCAGTGGTGACGCCGTTCTCGTCGCGGGCCGAGACCTGGCAGGCCGGGATATCCTGTCCGCAAGCACCACGCCGCTAGCGCTAGGCTGGACTGTGATCACCGAATTACCGCGCGCCGAGGCGCTGGCACCTGTCTATACCTCGGTGCGCCTCTGGCTCATCGTGCTTGCGTGCGGGCTGGCGGCGGCGGTCTTGTGCGGCATATTGATTGCCCGGAACATGATCCGGCCGATTGAAACGCTGACCACCGGCGCGATCCGGATCGGATCGGGAGATCTTGACCATCGGATCGCCATTTCCGGGTCGAACGAGTTCGCGCAGTTGGGGGAGCGGTTCAACGAGATGGCTCAGCACCTGCAAGCCGAGCGGGCCACGCTCGAAGAAAAAGTCAACATGCGAACACTGGAACTGGCGCGCGCCAATCAAGCCAAATCGCGTTTCCTGGCTTCCGCCAGCCACGACCTGCGCCAGCCACTGCATGCACTGAGCCTCTTCGTCGACGAACTGCGATCCCAACCCACCGAAGCGCGGCGCCTGCGCCTGAATGACAACCTGGCGGAGGCGGTGGACCGGCTCAACGGCATGTTCGACGCCATCCTCGACACGTCGAAGATCGAAGCTGGCGCGATCAGACCGTCGCTCTCGCACTTCCCGCTGGCGCCGCTGCTCGACAATCTGCGAGGAATGTTCGTCTCCGCCGCCGAGGCCAAGGGGCTGCGGCTGGAGATTGATGGCAGTGTCGCCTGGGTGGAAAGCGACCGGTTACTGCTGCAGCGCATCCTGCAGAACCTCGTGTCGAACGCCATTCGCTATACGGATGCCGGCCTAGTCTGCGTCGCCTGCACTGAAGCCGATGGCCAGTTGACGATTGCGGTCTGCGACACCGGGCCTGGTATTCCGGCTGCCTTGCAATCCGACATCTTCGGCGAATTCTTCCGCGCACCGACGCCGGGCCAAAGTGGGGAGCGTGGGCTGGGACTCGGGCTCTTCATCGTCGAGAGCTTTGCCCGGCTGCTGGATCACCCGTTGGGCATGCGCTCGCAGCCGGGGCATGGATCCCGCTTCGAGATCCGCGTTCCGATCGTTCCTGAGATGCCACCGCTGCCAAGAAACTGACTCATGTGACCTCGGGAAGCCGCCAACCGTACCGGGAAATGATGGATGCAGCTTCCGTGCGATTCTGCACCTTGAGGGCACGCATCAGCGAAGTCACGTGGTGCTTGACCGTGACCTCCGCAATGGATAGAGAGCGCGCGATGGCCTTGTTGCTGCTGCCCCGCACCAGCATCGCTAGAACGTGCAGTTGGCGCTCGGTGAGGCCGAGTTCCGCAGGCGTGGGAGCCCGCCCATCTGGTACCGCAGTCGCCTCCAATCGACGAGCGGGCCACGCTTCGGGGGGAATATAGGTTCCGCCCGAAAGGATCAGGTTGAGTGCATTGAGCATCACGGCGCGCGGCGCCGATTTAGGAATGAAACCGAGCGCGCCTGCGTCGAGCGCCTGGGCCATGACATCCGGCTCCGTGCTGCTCGACAGAATGGCCACGGCGGTGCTGGGATGACGCGCGCGAAGGGTCTTCAGAAGTTCAAGGCCATCGCTGTCGGGCAGGCCAAGATCGAGGACGACAAGCAGTTCGCTGCAGCCGCTTTCGACGAAATCCATGGCCTTGCGGGCGGAATCTGCCTCGGTGACGATCGAGTCCGCCGCGATCTCCGCCAGAATGGCCCGGAGCGCGTCCCGGATGAGCGCGTGATCGTCTACCAATAGGATGTTCATCACAGCTTCGTCATCGTGAGAGAAGTGAACTGCACCTTATTTATCATAGAGATGCATCGCTGTGCCGCCTCGCCTTGCTTCATCACGGCCTCCAACTCCTGGCGCATCCGAGCAAGCAGACGGGGGTGATCCTCGACAGCGACCGGGGCATCCAATATGCCAGCAACGACTTTCGCGACGTGTTGAGCGAATGCGGCATCACGGCCTCGATGAGCCGGCGTGGCGACTGCTGGTACAACGCTTGCTGCGAGACGCTGTTCG
>CAUJIO010000100.1 GCA_963205315.1 Pseudomonadota bacterium
CCGCCTGAGGCCCCCGTCACGAACACCCGGTCTCCCGATGTCACCCGAGCGCGATGCAGCATGTTCTCGGCGGTGCCATAGGCGCAGGGGATCGTCGCCAGTTCGGCGTCGCTCCAGTCACTGGCGATGGGAAACACCTCCGCGGCAGGAACCTTCACGAACTGCGCGAAGGCACCATCGAAGTTGGACGCCATCCAGACCATGTCGTGGCTGCCGAATCCCTGGGGCCGCATACACGGCCGCACCAGAACGCGCTGGCCCAACAGCGGGGCATGATCAGGGGAGCCCACGACGGCAACTCGTCCGCAGCAATCCGTACCCTGGATCAGCGGAAACGGCGAGGCGCCGTTCCAGCCGCCATCGGCAATCGGGCCTCGCGCCGGTGTCGCCGTCAGATCATCCGTGCCCTCCGTAACCGAAGGCGAATACCAGCCGAGCCGCGTGTTGATGTCAGTGTTGTTGATGCCCGCCGCGAGCACCTGGATCAGCACCTCGTCAGGCCCCGGATGCGGAACATCCACGTCGCCATAGACCAGCTTGTCATAACCGCCATGACCGGTGGTCACGACCGCCTTCATCCGCAGAGGAATGGCCCTGGTCATGGCCGCGAATTAGCCACGCCCTCGCAAGGCTGTCAAAGCCGGAACGAATGCCGCTGCCAGAAACAAAAAGGCGCAGGAGCAATCTCCCGCGCCTCGCAGTTCCGCAGGGTGGATCGATTACCCCTTCGGCATCACCGGCGGTGCCACGATGATATAAGGCGTCTTCGGTTCTTCGCCCGGCGGCACGAAAGCGGGCGCCGGGGCGCCAGCCTCACCCAGCGATACGATGTACTGGTAGAGCGACCGCACGTCGCTCTCGTCCATCGCATGCACATTGTAGAAGGGCATCGGCGGCCGCGCCTGGAACGTCTTTGCAAACGTCACAAAATCATCTTCCGTCTTGGCCTTCTCGGCCACCGTCAGCCGCAAGTTGCTGGGGTACGTCGTGCCCCATGGTCCCTGCCAGCCGAGGCCGGTGCCCTTGAGCGCTGCGGCCGGATCGATCTTGCCGCCGGTTTCATTGTAGCCAGCCGTATGGCAGTCATGGCAGCCGCTGGTGACCGCCACCTGCGCGCCGCGCTTCGCCGAAACCTCACCGGCAATCGCTGCGCCGGCCATCAGGCCTGTGGTTGAAAGTGCAAGAAGTGTAGTGCGTAGAAAAGTCATTGTCGCTTCCTCGTTCCAAGAGAGGCGCGGCTCATAAAACGAAATCGTGATGCAGACTGTGATGCCGGTCACATCCGGCATATACGCATAAAAAGGGAGCGCAGGACGAGTCTTCCGCGCTCATTCACATTCGTCAGCCTACGGAGATTTGCCGCTTTGCGGACAGGTTGAGGCAAACTACAGTCCAGTTACAAGAACATTGAGGGTTCGCTTCCCTGCACTTTGCCTTGGCGCGTCAAGCCCTCGGCTGCTTGCGGCGCCTCAGAAGACCCAATCCCCCAAGAGCAACCACCAGAAGCGGCAGGGTGGCCGGCAAGGGAACACTGGGAACCTTTTCGGTTACAAGGGTCCATGTGAATTTCATGGAATAACTCCCTTCGAAACCAAAACTACTACTGAATATAGAACTCAAAAAAAACTTCAGCGGGCCATCAAGGGCAGCCGTCGGCACACTCCCGGTCGATCCAGGTGCAGACAGCGAATTTATGAAGCTGACCCCGGAAGAACCCGAAAAAAAGGCAGCACCATCGCCAGAGATCTCTGTGAGGTTGACGGCCAGCGACGCCAGCCGCAGATCTTTTTGCAATTCGGTCTCGAACTGGGAGCCGAGAAATGTAAGATCAATACACCTAAGACGGCCTGCCCTGACTCTGCAACTTCCGGATATTCTCCCACTGACCGTATTTGTACCTAGATCAAGTGGACCCAAATTCTGATTAAATGCGGGGTCTGTAACGGAATATGCCTGAGCTGGTGTGCCTGCAGCCAGTCCAAGCAACAGGAAGATGGTTAGTATTCTAAACTTCATGATTGTTCCCAAACGAAGTGTGATGCCGCAACTCTGGCTGATGGAAGATCGCTTGGTTGGCCCCCTCCAGCAATGCGATTCAAATTTTCACAAACCCCAGCCGGAAGCAAGGCAATTATTCCGTTGGGGAAAATTCAGATATCATGACGGAATGCAGAATATGCGGAAGGCGTGCAGGGCGAGGGGACTTCTGCCGAGTTCTGATAGTGTTGCATGGTCCCCGGTCGCACTGTCCCAAATTTTCCGGGTAACGGTGTTCACTTCCGGATCGAGAGCATTTTGCCACAACTCGTTCGGGTCTTCGTGCCGCCTACTGATATTGCGGACGGCACATGAGAAGGTTTCACAGAAATATGCGAGGCAAGGGACCGCATGTACGGATGGCGGAGCCGAAAGCGGTCGAACCAAACGAAAGAGCGCGGAAGTTGCCTTCCGCGCTCTCGAATTCATCCGTAGACGGAGGGATCAATCGCCCTGCGGTGCGTCTTCGCTCGCGGCTTCTTCCGCCGCCTGCTTCTTCGACAGGTCCTCGCCGGTGGCCTGGTCGACCTGCTTCATCGACAGACGCACCTTGCCGCGATTGTCGAAGCCGAGAAGCTTGACCTTCACCGCGTCGCCTTCGTTGACGACGTCCGAGACCTTGTTGACACGCTTCGGAGCCAGCTCCGAGACATGCACGAGGCCATCGCGGGCGCCGAAGAAGTTGACGAAGGCGCCGAAGTCGACAACCTTGACGACCTTGCCGTCATAGATCTCGCCCACTTCCGGCTCCATGACGATCGACTTGATCCACTTGAGCGCGGCGTCGATGGCCGTACCGGAGGACGAAGCCACCTTGATGGTACCGTCGTCCTGGATGTCGATCTTGGCGCCGGTCTTTTCCACGATCTCGCGGATGACCTTGCCGCCGGTGCCGATCACTTCGCGGATCTTGTCGGTGGGGATCTTGATGGTCTCGATGCGCGGCGCATGTTCGCCCAGCGAGGCGCGGGCGCCCGTAAGGGCTTCCGACATGCGGCCGAGAATGTGCAGGCGGCCGTCCTTGGCCTGCCACAGCGCGGTCTTCATGATCTCCTCGGTGATGCCGGTGATCTTGATGTCCATCTGCAGCGCGGTGATGCCGGCTTCCGTGCCCGCCACCTTGAAGTCCATGTCGCCGAGGTGATCTTCGTCACCAAGGATGTCGGAGAGCACCGCAAAGCGGTCGCCTTCCTTGATCAGGCCCATGGCGATGCCGGCGCAGGGAGACTTCAGCGGAACGCCCGCATCCATCAGCGACAGCGACGTGCCGCACACGGTGGCCATCGACGACGAGCCATTCGACTCGGTGATCTCGGAGACGACGCGGACCGTGTAGGGGAACTGGTCGGTCTGCGGCATCAGCGGGTGGATGGCGCGCCAGGCGAGTTTGCCGTGGCCGATTTCGCGGCGGCCCGTGGCGCCCATGCGGCCCACTTCACCGACCGAGAAGGGCGGGAAGTTGTAATGCAGCATGAAGGTGCCCTTGCTGGTGCCATCGAGGGAGTCGATATACTGCTCGTCTTCACCGGTGCCGAGCGTGGTGACCACCAGCGCCTGGGTTTCGCCGCGCGTGAACAGCGCCGAACCATGGGTACGCGGCAGCACCGAAGCCTCGGCGATGATCTTGCGGACCGTCTTGGTGTCGCGGCCGTCGATGCGCAGGCCGGTGTCGAGGATCGAGTTGCGGACGACGTCCTTCTCGAGATGCTTGAAGGCTTCGCCGACCTTGTTGGCGGGAGCGGCATCGGCCTTGCCTTCGCCGGTCAGTTCGGCCAGCACCTTGTCCTTGGCCTTGGCCACGGCTTCCTGACGGGCTTCCTTGGTGGGGATCGCATAGCCGGCGCGGACATCCGCTTCGGCAATCGCCTTCACCTTGTTGTAGAGCGCTTCGTGGTCGGGCGGCGTGAAATCACGCGGCGCACGCGACGAACGCTCGGCCAGGCGGATGATCGCCTCGATCACCGGCTGGAAGCCACGATGACCGAACATGACGGCGCCGAGCATCACCTCTTCGGTCAGTTCCTTGGCTTCCGACTCGACCATCAGCACCGCGTCCTGCGTGCCGGCGACGACCAGATCGAGCTCCGAGATCTTCTGCTGCTCGATGGTCGGGTTGAGAACATATTCGCCGTTGATGTAGCCGACGCGGGCAGCACCAACCGGGCCCATGAACGGAATGCCGGACAGCGTCAGGGCGGCGGAAGAAGCGACCAGCGACAGAATGTCGGTGTCGTTCTCCAGGTCATAGGACAGAACCGTGGCGATGACTTGCGTCTCGTTGCGGAAGCCCTCGACGAACAGCGGGCGGATCGGGCGGTCGATCAGTCGGGAAATCAGCGTTTCGCGCTCGGTAGGCCTGCCTTCGCGCTTGAAGTAGCCGCCGGGGATCTTGCCCGCGGCATAGGTCTTTTCCTGGTAGTTGACGGTCAGCGGGAAGAAGTCGATTCCGGGCTTCTCGGCGCGCGCCGCAACGGCGGTGGCGAGAACGGTGGTTTCACCCAGCGAGGCGAAAATGGCGCCATCGGCCTGACGGGCCACGCGGCCGGTTTCAAGGCGCAGCGTCTGCCCGCCCCACGAAATTTCTTCGACGTCGATATTGAACATGTGTGTTTCCTCTGTGCCCTTCGCCGCCGCTTGAAAAGCGTTCACCTACATCTGGACGGCATCCCCTTTGGGCATGTCCCGAGTCCGGCCCTATTGCCGGACTCGAAGTGCGGGGACGCGGGCGGCAGATCGGTGATCCGCCCGCTCATGCGTATTCGGCCGCGAAACCCGCTTAGCGGCGGATTTCGAGACGCTTGATCAGTGTCTGGTAACGCGACTCGTCGATCCGCTTCAGATAGTCGAGGAGCGAACGGCGCTTGCTGACCATGGTCAGCAGCCCACGGCGGGAATGGTTATCCTTCTTGTGGGCCTTGAAGTGCTCGGTCAGGTAGTTGATGCGTTCGGTCAGGATCGCAACCTGCACTTCGGGCGAACCGGTATCACCCGGCTTCGTGGCATATTCCTTCACGAGCGCAACCTTGCGCTCAGCAGTCATGGTCATTCGGCCATCTCCAGATATTAAAGGGTTTAAAGGATGAAAAGGCGCTTCGGCTTGAGCGATCCCTGCTCGACTGTACCGATGCCGACGGGACTTCCCCCGCTCGTCACCAGCACCGCCTCATGAGCGATGGGAGCATTCGCACCTCTGAGCAGGACACTCTGTCCCTGTCTCAGGCGCTGGGCTGAGGTGCCATCAATGGCCAGTGCCGGGATGCCGTCCAGCACGGTCTCGATGGGCATCAAAGCCCCTTCCATGGCGTTTCCGCCGGGCGCCTTATGGCTCAATTCCTCCAGCTTTTCCAGCGAAATCATGTGGTCTTCGGTGAACGGCCCGACCGCCACGCGGCGCAACATCGAGACATGCGCCAGGCAGCCCAGCGCCCGCCCCATGTCGCGCGCCAGCGAGCGGATATAGGTGCCCTTGCCGCAGACCACTTCAAACGTGGCGTGATCGGCATCCGGCACATCCACCAGCCGCAACTCCTCGATCACCACCGGGCGTGCCGCAAGCTCAACCGCCTCCCCGGCCCGTGCCAGGTCATAGGCCCGCTCGCCATCCACCTTGATCGCCGAGAAGGCCGGAGGCGTCTGCTGAATTTCGCCGGTAAATCGCGAAAGTAGCGACTCAATATTTTGAACAGACGGCCTGGTGTCGGATCGCGCCGTGACTTCGCCTTCAACATCATCGGTATTTCGTTCCTCGCCCCAGGCGGCGGTGAAGCGGTAGACCTTGCGGCCATCCATGGCATGAGAAACGGTCTTGGTTGCCTCGCCCAATGCAATTGGCAACAGGCCGCTGGCAAGCGGATCGAGCGTGCCGCCATGGCCGGCCTTTTCTGCGTTGAAAAGCCAACGGATTTTGCCAACGGCCTGCGTCGAGGTCATGCCATACGGCTTGTCGAACACCACCCAGCCATGGACGCGATTTTTGACTTTCTTGCTCAACCTCGTCATCCCGGCGAAAGCCGGGACCCCCTGTGTGATCTCAGAATACGGTGAACCAGAGGCTAGGGCACAATGGGTTTCGGCTTTCGCCGGATTGACGAGCCGTGTGACAGACCGTCATTCGTCTTTCTTGAGATCCCGCGCCACTTCCGGACTTTGCAGCAACTCTTCAATCTTGCTGACGTAATCGAGCGCGGTATCGATCCGATAGCGAATGTCTGGCGTGAATTTCATCCCAAGCTTCGGTGCCACAAGACCCCGAATATACTTCTTGTTGCGATTGAGGGCGTCCAGCAATTGCTGGTCCTTCCCTTGCTGGAAGGTGCGGACGAAGGCCGTGGCGACCATGAGGTCGGTCGACATCTGCACCTCGACCACCGTCGGGATCAGCCGTTCGAGTTCAGGATCGCTGGTCTCGCCGCGCAGGAAAATATCTGCCAGCGCGTGGCGGATCAATTCGCCAGCCCGTAGCTGGCGTTGCGAAGGGGCACTGTTCTTGCTCATGGGCTTTGTCCATCACCTCTCCATCACCGGCCCTGAGCCGGCGATCCCTGTGGATGGCCGGGTCGAGGCCCGGCCATGGAGAGCGTTACATCATTCCAGCGTGCGCTGGACCTTTTCGACCCGGAAGCACTCGATCACGTCGCCGGCGCGCATGTCCTGGTATTTCTCGAAGGCCATGCCGCATTCCTGGCCGCCCGGAACTTCCTTGACCTCGTCCTTGAAGCGCTTGAGTGTCGACAGCGTGCCTTCGTGAATGACGACGTTGTCGCGGATGAGGCGAACCTTGGCACCGCGCTGCACGTTGCCTTCGGTGACCTGGCAGCCTGCCACCTTGCCGACCTTGGTGATGTTGAAGACCTCGAGGATCTTCGCATTGCCGAGGAAGGTTTCGCGCAGTTCCGGCGCCAGCTTGCCGGACATCGCCGCCTTGATGTCATCCACCAGGTCGTAGATGATGTTGTAGTAGCGGATCTCGATGCCGGCGCGTTCGGCCGCCGCGCGGGCCTGGCCCGAGGCACGGACGTTGAAGCCCAGCACCACGGCACCCGACGCCGTGGCAAGCCCGATGTCGCTTTCGTTGATGCCGCCCACCGCATAGTGGATGACCCGCGACTTGATTTCGGCATTGCCGATCTTTTCCAGCGCCTGGACGATGGCTTCGGCAGAGCCTTGAACGTCGGCCTTCACCAGGATCGGGAATTCCTTGACGTTGCCGTCCTTCATCGCCGACATCATCGACTCGAGCGACGAGCGGGCGGCAGCCGCACCGCGCGTCTCGCGGCGCTTGCGCTCGCGATAGTCGGTGACTTCGCGGGCCCGGGCTTCGTTCGGCACCACGTCAAACTGGTCGCCGGCTTCCGGCGCAGAGTTGAGACCCAGCACCTCGACCGGAACCGAGGGTCCGGCCTCCTTGATCTGTTCGCCCTTGTCGTTGACCAGCGCACGCACGCGGCCCCAGGCGGAACCGGCGACGAAGATGTCACCGAGCTTCAGCGTGCCGCGCTGCACGAGAACCGTGGCAACCGGGCCACGGCCCTTGTCGAGTTGCGCTTCGACGACGAGGCCACCGGCCTCGCGGTTCGGGTTGGCCTTGAGATCCAGCACTTCCGACTGCAGCAGGATCACGTCCAGCAGCTTGTCGAGATTGGTGCCCTTGAGGGCTGAGACTTCCACTTCGAGTGTATCGCCGCCCATGCTTTCGACGACGATCTCGTAGCGCAGCAACTCGTTGCGCACCCGCGCCGGATTGGCCGTCGGCTTGTCGATCTTGTTGATTGCCACGATGATCGGCACGTCGGCGGCACGCGCGTGATTGATGGCTTCCACCGTCTGCGGCATGACGCCGTCATCGGCTGCCACCACCAGCACCACGATGTCCGTGGCCTTGGCGCCGCGTGCACGCATCGCGGTGAAGGCTTCATGGCCCGGCGTATCGATGAAGGTGACGACACCGTTCTTGGTCTCGACCTGATAGGCACCGATATGCTGGGTGATGCCGCCCGCTTCGCCCGAGACCACATTGGTCTTGCGCAGAGCATCGAGCAGCGAGGTCTTGCCGTGGTCGACGTGACCCATGATGGTCACCACCGGCGGACGCGATTGCAGCTGTTCGTCGGTATCGATATCGCCCGCCAGGCCTTCGACGACGTCGGACTCCGACACGCGCTTGACCTTGTGGCCCATTTCCTCGGCGATGATCTGGGCGGTGTCGGCATCGATCACGTCATTGATCGTATGCATGTTGCCCTGTTTCATCAGGAACTTGATGATGTCGACGGCGCGCTCGGCCATGCGGTTGGCGAGTTCCTGGATGGTGATCGCTTCCGGAATGACGACCTCGCGGCTCATCTTTTCGGTCGGCATCTGGAATCCTTGCGCCTGCTTCTTCAAACGCTCGGTACGGCGGCGGAAGGCAGCGACCGAACGCGCGCGGTCATCGGACTCATCCAGCGCATTGGCAACCGTCAGGCGCCCACGCCGCTTGTCGGCATCGGTCTTGGTGCGGGTTGGCGCTGCAACCTTCACTTCGCGCTTGATTGCGCCCGCGCCGCCGGGACGGAATGTCTTTGCGGAGGCCTCTTCTTCGTCATGAGAAGGGCGCTTGGCCGTCACGGTCGAGGCCTTCATCGGTGCCGTTGCCGGCGTCACGACATTGGCGGCACCCGTTGCGGTCTTGGGAGCCAGCTTGCGCGCGGCTTCCTCGGCCTTGCGCTTGCCTTCTTCCTCGACGCGATGGCGTGCGTCTTCCTCAGCCTTCCGCTTGGCGGCGGCTTCACGCTCGATGGCGTCGCGCTGTTCCTGTTCGGCGCGGCGCTTGGCGTCTTCTTCCTGGCGCTTGCGGTCCTCGGCCTCGCGCACGCGGGCTCCGGCAAGTGCGCGGTCACGCGCTTCCTTTTCTTCCGCCGTCAGGGTGCGCAGCACCACACCCGAACGCTGGGCAGGAGCGGGGCGCTGAGGCGTTGAGGCGGAACCGGGACGTGAAGGTGCAGCTGGCGTGGGACGCGAAGGTGCAACAGCCGCGGGCCGTGGCGGAACAGCACTGGTCACGGCCGGGCGCGGTGGTGCCGCGGCCGGGGCAGGAGCCGGAGCGGCGGCGGCCGGCGGAGTAACGGCGGCCGGGCGCGGCGGCGCGGCAGGGGTGACAGCCGGGCGTGGTGCGGCAGCACTGGCAGAAGAAGGCGCAGCCACCTGCGGCTGGACCGGAGCGGGAGGAGCCGCCGGCGTCACGGGCTTGGGAGCAGCCGTCTGGAATACCGGACGCGCCTCCGCAGAACCTGCGGGCTTGTCTTCGAAGCGCTTGCGCTTGGTCTCGACAACCACAGTCTTGCTGCGGCCGGAGCCAAAGCTCTGCTTCACCTTGCTCTGTTCGATCGAAGGCCTTTTGAGCGTCAGCGTACCGCCAGCCGGGCGATTTTCGGGCTTGCGGTCTTTGTCGGATGTGTCAGTCATACTCTCTCTTCAGGTCCCTCAGGCCCTCGAAGGGCCTCAAACGTCTCGATCCGGCGCGTTGCCAACAGGAGCTTTTCGGCAAGCCCGCCCTTGGCCACGGCTGCATGTACCACATTTGACCGGCCAAAGGCCAAATCCAATTCGTCCAAATGGAAAAGAACTATCTTTTCCATGCCCGGCTGCAGGAACTTGTCGAGTTTCCGGCAGCCATCGGGTTGGGCTTCCACGGCATGGAACAGCAACTTTGCCCGTCCGCGGCCCAGCATTTCCTCGACCTTCATGAAGCCGGTCACCGCCTCACCCGCCTTCTTGGCGAGCGACATCAGTGACAGCGCCTGCTGGCGCATCTGCGCCGACAGCCGATCAGTCAGGTCGGCGGGCACCGTGGTTTCCGCTGCAAAACCGCGTGAAAACAACTTCTTGCGGATAACTTCAGCCAAAATCTCGCGATTGAGGCTGACCCACACGCCGCGCCCCGGCAGCTTGCGTGCAAGGTCCGGAACAGCCTCTCCCGCCGGACTCCGGACAAAGCGGATCAATTCCGCCTCGTCCTTCACCTTCCGGGTGAGGATGCACATGCGATCTGCCAAGGCGGCTCCGGCCTCCTCGCTGTCGTTGCCGGTTGTGGTGGCGGGTTCGAGGTTCAGGCTTCCACCTCGCCACTTGCGGCCTCGGCTTCAAACTCACCGTCGGGCTCAGCCTCGGCCTCAACCGGCGCCTCGATCCAGCCGGCAAGCACGCGCGCCCGCATGATGAGGTCGTTGGCTTCGTCAGCCGAAACGTCGAGATCCGAGAAGGCACCCTTGTGCTTGACGGCTCCACCGGCCTTGCGCTCGGTCCAGCCGATCAGCTCGTCGGTGTCGCAGCCGGCAAAATCCTCCAGCGACTTGATGCCGGCTTCGCCGAGCGCCACCAGCATGACCGGCGACAGGCCGGCAACACCCTTCAACTCGTCGAGCACACCCAGCGCCACGCGCTTGGCATCAAGCTCGGCCGTCTGCCGCTCCAGGAATTCGCGCGCCCTGTTCTGCAGTTCGTCCGCCGTCTGTTCGTCGAGACCGTCGATCGAGGCAATCTCGCGCGCATCGACGTAAGCCACTTCATCCACCGTGGCAAAGCCTTCGGATGCCAGCAGCTGCGCCAGCGTTTCATCGACATCGAGCGCCGACACGAAGAGTTCGGTGCGCGCCGCGAATTCCTTCTGGCGGCGTTCCGATTCCTCGGCTTCCGTCATGATGTCGATGTCCCAGCCGGTCAGCTGCGAGGCAAGCCGCACGTTCTGGCCGCGCCGGCCAATGGCCAGCGACAGCTGTTCGTCCGGCACCACCACCTCGATGCGCTCGGACTCTTCGTCCAGCACCACCTTGGAAACTTCGGCCGGAGCCAGCGCATTCACCACGAAGGACGCGACGTCCTGCGTCCACTGGATGATGTCGATCTTCTCGCCCTGCAGCTCGTTGACGACCGCCTGGACGCGGCTGCCGCGCATACCGACGCAGGCGCCGACCGGATCGATCGAACCATCCTTCGAGCGCACGGCGATCTTGGCGCGGCTGCCCGGATCGCGGGCCACCGAGACGACCTCGACGACACCGTCATAGATTTCCGGCACTTCCTGGCCGAACAGGCGCGCCATGAATTCGGGATGCGTGCGCGACAGGAAAATCTGCGGACCACGCTGCTCGCGGCGAACGTCATAGACATAGGCGCGCACCCGGTCGCCGGGCCGGAAGGTTTCACGCGGCAGCGACTCGTCGCGCCGGATGATGCCTTCGCCGCGCCCGAGGTCGACGATGACGTTGCCGTATTCGACGCGCTTCACCGCGCCATGCACGATCTCGCCGATGCGGTCCTTGTATTCCGCATACATGCGGTCGCGCTCGGCATCGCGCACCTTCTGCACGATCACCTGCTTGGCGTTCTGGGCGGCGATGCGGCCGAATTCGATGGGCGGCAGCGGTTCGGCAATCTGGTCACCGACGCCGGCAGCCGGGTTGCGGCGCTGCGCTTCCGCAAGGCTGATCTCGGTCGCGTCATTCTCGACCTTGTCGACCACCAGCAGCAGGCGCTGCAGCCGGGTCTCGCCCGACCGCGGATCGATCTCGGCGACGATTTCGTTTTCGGCGCCGTAGCGCGCCTTGGCCGCCTTCTGGATCGCCTCTTCCATCGCATGCAACACGACCGACTTGTCGATCGACTTCTCGCGCGCCACGGCGTCCGCGATCTGCAGCAGTTCCAGGCGGTTCATGCTCACGCCATACTCAGCCATTGTCTTCGCTCCTCGTCTTCGACTCTTCAGCTTGCGAAATCTGGTCTTCGTCAATCTCGGCGCCGTCGCCATAGCCCTTCTGGGGCAGGCGGGCGCGCGCCGCTTCGATCAGTTCGTCGGTCAACACGAGCTTGGCCTCGCCGATGTCGGCGAACGGCACGCCGATCAGCACCGGCTCCTTTGTGGCGCCCTCCGGGTTCTCGATGAACAGGCGCACTTCACCTTCATGATAGCCTTCGAGAACGCCCTTGAAGCGCTTGCGGCCCGCCACCGGCACGGCCATTTCGATCTTCGTTTCATGGCCCGCCCAGGCTTCGAAGTCCGACGGCCGCACCAGCGGCCGGTCGATGCCGGGCGAAGAAACCTCGAGATGATAACGCGCCGAGATCACATCTTCGACGTCGAGCAGCGGCGACATCGCCTGGCTCACCGCCTCGCAATCCTCGATCGAGAACGTGCCGTCAGGCCGCTCCGCCATGATCTGCAGCGTCGGTCCGCTCATCTTCACGCGGACCAGCCTGAACCCCAGATCGGCCAGCACGGGTTCGGCCAAAGCCACCACCCGCTGGGCTGGCCCCGTCTCGCGCGCTAATCTTTCATCCGCCATGGGCGACCCTTACAAAAACAAAAAAAGCGGGTCCCGGGCTGGGACCCACTCTCAATTTCCACTGTCGTGGCTATGTGAGTGAACCTAAGTTGACGCCGATATAGTCGTTTCGGGCCGCTTCCGCAAGAGGCCGCTCACAGGGGTTTCCGCCTGAGCGTCAGATAGCTGGACCCCCTGCCCTCGCGCCGCGCTTTGGCCTCATAGCGCGTCTGGATCCAGTTCTCATAGGGCTGTGCCGCATCGCCCTCTTCGGCAAATCCTGCATGTTCAGCCACATGCGCCCGGGTCCAGCTGACATAGTCTTCAATATCGCTGGCGAACAGAAACAGTCCGCCGGGTCTGAGAATGCGATGGATATGCCCGAGCGTTTCAGCCGAGACGAAACGCCTGCGGTTGTGCCGCGCCTTGGGCCACGGATCGGGATAGAGCAGATAAACGCGTTCGAACGATTGGTCAGGCAGAACCTCCAGCAGGTCGCGCGCATCGGAATCATGAATGCGCACATTCTGCAGGTTCCTGACTTCAATTTCGGCCAGCAGCTTCGCCACGCCATTGACGAAAGGCTCGGCGCCGAGAAACGACACATGCCGATGCAGTTCTGCCTGGTGGGCCAGATGTTCGCCCCCGCCAAACCCGATTTCCAGCCAGCGCGGCTCTGTCGTCAGCGCCAGGGGATCCGCCACATCGATGCGCAGATGCGGCAGCAGCTCATCCATCAGCGCAGAATGATGACGGCGCAAGGTTTTGCCCTTGCGCCGTCCATAAAAGTGGTGCTTCCGGTAGGTCTCGGTCACGTCACCGCGGACTTCACTTGACCGCGGCTTTGAGCGCCTTGACCAGATCGGTGCGTTCCCACGAGAAGCC
>CAUJIO010000101.1 GCA_963205315.1 Pseudomonadota bacterium
GCCGAGGCCGTGCCTGCTGCCGACAAGCCGGAACGTGCGCCCCGCGCACGCCGGGACCGCTGGGGCCGTACCCGTGGCGGCGAGAGGCGGCCAAAATCCGAGGATGGCCAGTTGCCAGCCGAGACCGCTGCCCCGGACATCGCTGAACAGGCACCTGCCCCGCGCGCTGCGGCACCAGACGTTGCGGCACCTGCTGCAATCGCACCGGTACCCGAACCGGTTGCTGAGCCTCCCCGCAAGTGGCAGCCGCCGGCCGCCACTGTGGCGCCGGAAGCCACGGAGCGCAAGTCGGGCTGGTGGAGCAAACGCTAGCCTCAAACTCGCCTCATTCAACACCGATTGAACCAGACGAGGGTTCATCGATGCAGATTAAGAGTCAGACATTCAAAGCGATGGCCGCCACGTTCATGGCGGCCGTTCTGCTGTTTGTGAGTACGTCCCTCACGTTTGCCCAGTCTGCTCCGCTGCCGCTCATCCGCGACGCGGAAATCGAAGGATTGATGAGGCTCTACACCCGGCCGATCTTCAAGGTGGCCGGTATCAATCCCAAGTCGGTCAAGGTCTATCTGATTGCCGACAACCGCATCAATGCGTTCGTTTCCAATGGCCAGCGAATCTTCGTTCACACCGGCCTCATCACCCAGTCGGCGACGCCGAACGAGGTCATCGGCGTTCTGGCGCATGAGACGGGCCATATCGCAGGCGGCCACCTAGCACGCATGGGCGTCGAACTTGACCGGGCCAGCATCACTGCGGTGATCGGCATGCTGGCCGGTGTCGCAGCCGTGGCGGGTGGCGTTGCGGCCGGTGACAGCGAAGCAGCCAAGGCCGGTCAAGGCGTCATGATGGGGTCACAGAGCCTCGCTCAGAGAAACTTCTTTGCCTATCAGCGCGACATGGAATCCTCTGCCGATCAGGCAGCCCTCAAATACCTGTCGGCGACGCACCAGTCGGCCAAGGGCATGATCCAGCTGTTCGACAAGCTGTCGCGGCAGTCCATCGCAACGATCCGCTATGCCGACCCCTATGTCATGTCGCATCCGATGCCCATGGAGCGCATCCGCAATCTCGAGACAGCAGCCAAGAAGGCCCCCGGCTACGATAGCGTCGATCCGCCGGAGCTGATCCTCCGCCATCACCTGGCTCAAGCAAAACTTGCGGGCTTCATGGAATCCGCCCAGATCGTTATGCAGCGCTATCCGCGCTCAGATATGTCACTTCCTGCCCGATATGCGCGCGCCATCGCGCTGTTCCGCCGTGGCGACATCACCAATGCCTTGCCGATCATCGAAAGCCTCGTCGAGGAGCTTCCGCAAAACCCGTATTTCTGGGAGCTCAAGGGCCAGGCCCTGCTGGAAAACGGCCGCGCATCCGAGGCGCTTGCTCCCTTGCAGCAGGCGGTCACGCTGTTGCCAAACAACGGCCTGATCCAGCTTCTTCTGGCCCAGGCCCTGATCGACACCGAGAGCAAGGGCAATGCCGAAGCCGCTCTCAAGCTGCTGCACAAGGCCGAGCGCTCGGAAGGCGGCATGCCTGCCATCTTCAAGTACAAGGCCCGCGCCTATGGGTTGACCGGTCAACTGGGCAAGGCCGAACTCGCCACGGCCGAGGCGGCACTGTTGCAGGGCGACAAGGAGCTGGCACTGCAAAAAGCCAAGCTGGCCCAGGCGCGATTCAAGGCAGGTACGCCCGAATGGACGCGCGCTAACGACATTTTGAACTTCGCCAGCCGCGACTGAGATGGACGGCGCATGCGGTTTCGGGCAATCTCGCCATCCGTTTCAAGGAATTACAGAATGATGTTGAACTTCCGCTACGCCACGCTTGCCGCCGCTCTGCTGCTAATCCCGGCCGCAGCCTCGGCGCAGGACAGCTTCACTGACAAGCAGCGCACCGAGATCGGGCAAATCGTCCGGCAATACCTCCTCGACAACCCGGAAGTGCTGGTCGAAGTCAGCAAGGAACTGGAAATCCGCCAGAAGGCCGAGGAAGACAAGAAGCGCGAGGGAACGCTGGTGGCCAATGCCGACCAGCTGTTCAGGTCGGGCGACGATCTCGTCGCTGGCAATCCCAAGGGCGACGTCACCATGGTCGAATTCTTCGACTACAATTGTGGCTGGTGCAAGAAGGGCCTCCCCGAAGTCATGAGCCTGCTCGACAAGGACAAGGGCCTGAAGCTGGTGATGAAGGAATTCCCGATTTTCGGGGGTGATTCCGACTACGCAGCGATGGCGGCGCTGGCCTCTAAAAAGCAGGGCAAGTATTGGGAATTCCACTTGGCCCTGCTCGGCCATGAGGGCAAGGTCACGCGCGCCAGCGTCGATGAAATCGCGGCAGCCCAGGGGCTCGATGTGGAAAAGCTCAAGGAAGACATGAAGTCTCCCGAAATTGCCAAGGTCATTGCCGCCAACCAGCAGCTGGCGCAAGACCTGAACATCACCGGCACACCGGCCTTCATCATCGACAAGACGGTGGTGCCGGGTTACCTGCCGGTCGACGGGTTGATGGCAGCCATCAACGAAGTTCGGGCCACCGGGGGCTGCAAGCTCTGTTGACGATAGCGGCACGCCGCTTCCCACTCCAGTCCGGACGCCCTATAAGCGGAAGAACCGAACACGGAGTCGTGATAACCTGATGAAGCCGATCTACGTCCTCAATGGCCCGAACCTGAATATGCTCGGCCTCCGGGAACCTGCGATCTATGGATCGGAAACGCTCAAGGATGTTGAGGCGCGTTGCCTGGCGCGGGCCAGCGAGCTGGGCTTCGCCATCGACTTCCGGCAGACCAATATCGAGGGCGAACTGGTGTCATGGATCCACGAGGCCCGCACCAAGGCCAGCGGCATCGCGCTCAATGCCGGGGCCTATACCCACACCTCGATCGCACTGCATGATGCGCTCAAGGCGGCGGACGTTCCTGCCGTCGAGGTGCATCTGTCCAACGTTCACAAGCGCGAGGCCTTCCGGCATCACAGTTTCATCGCTCCGGCGGTGAACGGTGTCATCTGCGGCTTAGGAATCAACAGCTACGAGTTGGCGATTTCCGCCCTCGCTTCCATCATCACCGCCAACAAGAAGGGTTGACGAATGCCCCCCTCCAAGAAACCTGCCGCAAAGAAATCGCCCGCAGCACCGGCTGATCCGGATCTCGGGCTGATCGCCAGTCTGGCCGAGATTTTGAACAGCACCGGTCTCACCGAGATCGAGCTCGATCGCAAAGGCACCAGGGTACGTGTTGCGAAGACGGTGACGGCCGTTGCAACGGTTGCCGCTCCTGCCGCTGCGCCCGTGGCACACCACCCGGTTCACGCCGCGCCTATGGCTGAAGTTGCGGCAGTACCGGCCAAGTCCAACAATGGCGAGCACCCGGGAACCATCAAGTCACCGATGGTGGGCACGGTCTACATGGCGCCCTCGCCCGGCGCTGCGAACTTCATCGAAGTGGGTTCGAGCGTCAAAGAGGGCCAGACGCTGCTGATCATCGAAGCGATGAAAACGATGAACCAGATTCACGCGCCGCGGGCAGGCAAGGTGACGCACATCTACGTCGACAACGGAACGCCGGTCGAATATGGCGAGCCGCTTGTGGCGATCGAGTAGAATCATGTTCGACAAGGTTCTCATCGCCAACCGGGGCGAGATTGCACTTCGCGTGCTGCGCGCCTGCCGCGAACTCGGCATCCAGACCGTGGCCGTTCACTCCACCGCCGATGCCGATGCCATGCATGTCAGGCTGGCGGATGAGAGCGTGTGCATCGGGCCTCCGCCGGCGCGCGACAGCTATCTCAACATTCCGGCCATCGTCGCGGCGTGCGAAATAACCGGCGCTGAGGCCGTGCATCCGGGCTATGGCTTCCTCTCCGAGAATGCGCGTTTTGCGGACATCCTGACCGAACACAGCATCAAGTTCATCGGTCCCAGCGCCGAACATATCCGCATCATGGGCGACAAGATCACCGCCAAGCTGACGGCGAAGGAGCTTGGCATTCCTGTGGTTCCAGGATCCGAAGGCGGCATCGGCGATTTCGCCGAGGCGCGCAAGGTGGCTGCCGACATCGGTTATCCGGTCATCATCAAGGCGACAGCCGGCGGAGGCGGACGCGGCATGAAGGTCGCCCACTCCGAGCATGACCTCGAGATCGCCATGAGCACGGCGCAGTCGGAAGCCAAGGCCGCCTTCGGCAATGGCGACGTCTATATCGAGAAGTATCTGCAGAAGCCGCGTCACATCGAAATCCAGGTACTGGGCGACGGCAAGGGCCGTGCGGTGCATCTGGGCGAGCGCGACTGTTCGCTGCAGCGTCGGCACCAGAAAATCTGGGAAGAGGCGCATTCACCCGCCCTCAATGCCCACCAGCGCGACGAGATCGGCAATCGGGTCGCCGCTGCGATGGCGAAGCTCGGCTACGAGGGTGTCGGCACCATCGAGTTTCTCTACGAGAACAACGAATTCTATTTCATCGAGATGAACACCCGCTTGCAGGTGGAACATCCGGTGACGGAGGCGATCACCGGGCTCGATCTGGTGCAGGAGCAATTGCGCGTCGCGGCAGGCGGCGATCTGCCCTACACGCAAGAGGACATTACCTTCTCCGGCCACGCCATCGAATGCCGTATCAATGCCGAGAACCCGACGACGTTTGCGCCCTCGCCCGGACTCGTCAATGCGGTGCATTTTCCCGGTGGCCTCGGCTGCCGGGTCGATTCAGCTCTTTATGCCGGCTATCGTATTCCGCCCTATTACGACAGCCTCATCGGCAAGCTCATCGTCTCCGGCAAATCACGCACCGAATGCATGATGCGGCTCAGGCGGGCCTTGAGCGAATTCGTCATCGAAGGCATCGAGACCACAATTCCGCTGTTCCAGCAGCTTCTCACGGAGCCCGATATCATCGACGGCCACTATGATATCCATTGGCTTGAGCAGTATCTCGCCCGTCAGGTGTGATGAGCACGATCACGCCCCAGATCCTGCTGCGAGCCTATGCGGCGGGGATCTTCCCGATGGCGGAAAGTGCCGAGGACAATGCGCTCTACTGGGTTGAACCCGACGAGCGTGGCATCATTCCACTCGACGGACTGAAGATTTCAGCTTCGCTGCGAAAGAGCGTTCGTCGCGGGGGTTTCGATATCCGCATCGACTACGACTTCACCGGCGTGATCACGCAATGCGCGGCGCGCACCGCCGACCGGAAGTCGACATGGATCAACAACCGCATCGTGTCGCTCTATACGCAGTTGCACAGATTGGGCTGCTGCCACAGTGTCGAAGCGTGGCACGAGGGCAAGATGGTCGGCGGGTTATATGGTGTGCGTATTGGAGCCATATTCTTTGGTGAGAGCATGTTCTCGCGCGTCACCGATGCCAGCAAGGTGGCGCTGGTGCATCTCGTCGCCCGCTTGAATGCCGGCGGCTTCCGGCTGCTGGATGCGCAATTCGTCAATCCGCATTTGCAGCGCCTGGGTGCGATCCAGCTTCCAAAACATGAATACCACAAGGTGATGGAACCGCTGCTGGGCCAGAATGCGGATTTCTTCGCGTTCAATGCAGATCGCGATCCGGAAGCAGTGCTCAAGCTGGCAATGGGCCAGCACTTGCGCGGCTAGGCATCGCCTCAGTTTCGCAACCGCCTCGAAACTCACGCAGTCTTTGTGACATGACCGAAGGCCGGAAATTTTCCGGCAATGGCGACCGTGTCCTGTTCATAGCCAAAGGCCTTGAAGTCCGTCTCGTATAGCGACGCGACGCGGGAGCGCACATGGCCGGAGATGGCCGGTGCTTGCGTGGTGCTTCGCTTTTCATGCGGTGCCTCCTGCGGGGCGGGCAGATTCAGCCGTGATGCCACCGCATTCAGAATCGATCCAACACCTCCCTCGAAGCGGAAGACCTCGGCGCCGAAGCAATGAAATGATTTTTGCTGCCTGAAATGGTTGTTGCTCAGTCCGGGTGCGATGCTCGCCGCAGACAAGGCAAGTGCCGCCCACGTATTGAACGGCAGCATCGAGTCAAATCGCATGAGATTTCGCGCGTGGCCATATTCCGAAATCAGCCGTTGCAGCGGGTGGCGCACCACCATGAAGGCGTAGTCAAAAAATCCAGACGGAAACATCGCCTCCAGCATGTCGCCGTGGAAGTGCTGCATGGCCAGCGACGGTTCGAGAACGCTACTCTTCACCGGCTTGAGGAGCTTTCTCCCCCGATTGTGAAGGGCTGGCTCGGCGTGGGTCTGCAGAAATGCCTCGATCGACGTTCCGCCCGTCTTCGGGACATGAATGAAGAGGACGTTCCTTTTACCAATACGATAGGCGGGCATGCAAATCACCGGGCTGAAGTGGGGACGATCACTCTCGACCTCGACGATTGTTGCGACAATCGTATCACAGACGCATGACACACATCATCCGAGTGCCCAGCCCCATACGCAGTGAAACAAATTTCTTCCGCCGTTCATCGCCTCACGGCGTCCACCAGTTGCCTGACACCGTCAACAGCACCTGCATGCGGATTGAGTCTCCATAGTAATCCGTGGTGACGCCGTAGTTGCCGCCCGTGATCGAGGTCCACATGGCATTGAGCCAGCCCTGCCCCTTGGCGCCGTCGAGCATGGCGGCGACCGCGAAGGGCGCGGTGAAGGGCAGATCCGCATAGTTGGCAAAAGCCTGGCCATTCACTCCGTTGCGGACGTAGTACCCGGCTTTGATGCGCGAAGGGTTGCCGGACGTCAGGGTCCTGATCCATCGCGATTGGCGGCGCAGCGGCTCAAGCATCGCGGTGTCACCGTCGACGATGGCTGACATCGCCAGGCGCCACGGCGTGCGGCAGGCATTGTAGGAATAATCGCCGTCATGAGGTCCTTCCAGCACCGTTCCAGTGGCGGGTACAAAATCGGCACCCTCCTCAACCATGAAGTCCGGCATCAATCCGGTATTTTCGCTGCCGTGGGTAAACTGGAAATTGACGAGCGCAGCGATCTTGGCATGCAGCGACTTCCAGGTTTTCGCATTGGCCGCGTCGGCCCGCGCGAAGGCCAGCATGTGGCCGGTCATGAAGTCCGAGGGTCTTGTAAGCTTCGCATCGCCGCCCGTCGCCCAATCGCCGACCTTCAATGTCATCGTCGCGCCGTTCACCTCTCTCGCCAGCACGTCATGCAGCACGAGCAGCGCCTCCGCCTTGTAGTCGATCGCACCCGCCGATCCCCACTGCGCATCGGCAAGAAGTAGTGCATAGGCAATATCGAGATCGCCGTCGGTGGCCGAATCCGGACCCGATACATTGACCATCGCACCGTTGCTGTAGGTCTGCTTCCACGCCATCAGGTGCGGCGACAGGTGGCTGGGATGCGCCTTGAAATAGCGCAGCATGGAATTGAAGATGGCGCGGTCGCCCATATAGGCCGTGAGCACCATGCCATAGCCATGCGCCTCGGAGACCGTGGAATTGCTGCCGTCGTACTTGACCCAGTACTCACCACCGAGATGGCGCAGGTAAGCAGACTTCCAAGCGGCATAATGTTGACGCACGACGTTATCCATCTGCGCCTGACTGATATGGGACGGCTTGATGATGCGAGAGGCATAAGTGACATGGAAGGGAAAGCGGCGAAACGCTGCCTCACTTCCCGATGGGTAGGCCAGCAGCAGAATGATAACCAGCAGTGGCTTCCAGTATCTCATTCCAACGACCCTCCAGGAGCCTCATGCCTCGAAAGCTGTGCCGCCTATCGCCCATAGCGTGGATAGGCCGGTTCGATGACGTAATAGGCCCAGAGTGAGACATAGGCTTCGCCATAGACCAGCACCCGGCAGATATCGCCGGCAACCGAGGTGACCGGGCCTTCGCGGCCATCGGGAACCATCACCGCCTGGCCGACCCGGCACCAGTTGTTGGCAGCGGGCGGAACATTTGCCAGTGTGAGTGTCATGAGAGTGGCGATTGCGACATGCATGCTCCGAGTGAAGCCAATCGGGCCTGGAAAATCAAGCCTGCCTCAGCGCCGAAGGCGGTTTGCCGTAGCGCGCGCGGAAACTGCGCGAGAACAGCGGCAGCGAGGAGAAGCCGCAGGCCAGTGCGATCTCGCGCATGCTCATCGACGAATAGGTGATCAAGCGCTCGGCCTTTTCCAGGCGAAGCTTGAGATAGAGTCCCATCGGGCGCTCGCCCAGACCGGTAGCGAAGAGACGCTCCATCTGCCGCACTGATATCCCGGCGGCCTCGGCCAGTGCCCGGGCATCGACCGGTTCTTCTCCCTGCTCTTCCATGACGGTGATGATCTTCAGGAGACGCGCATCCGTCGTGCCATGGCGCGCCGCCGCCGGAAGCCTCGCCTGCGCGGGCTGTTCCAGCGAGCGAAAGTGCACCAGCTGATCGGCGACCAGCACGGCGAGCGGGCGGCCGAGCAACCGCCCGATCCAGTCCAGCATCATGTCGATGGCGGCTGCACCTCCCGCACAGGTCATGCGGTCGCGGTCGGTCACATAGAGCGCCTGCTCCGCCTGCACGCGCGGATAGCTCTCGCGGAAGCCGGGCAGGCTCTCCCAATGGCAAGTGGCACGGTAGTCATCGAGCACGCCCGCCTCTGCCAGCAGGAAGGGCGCGGTATCGATCGCCGCCATCAGCACCCGCCGCCGCGCCAGGCTGCGGATGGCGCCGAGCATCGGCCGGTTGAATCCTTTCTCCGGCTCATAGGAGGCCGATACCACAGCCATGTCCGGCTTGCCGATGTTGGCAAGACCGCCGGATACCGAAACCGGAATTTCATTGGACGCCGCAACTGGCTGGCCGTCGGCCGAGACAAAGCGCCAGCTGAAGGTGGGACCGGCGAAACGGTTGGCGACGCGCAAGGGCTCGAGCGCGCCATAGAGCGCGATCATCGAGAACCTCGGTACCAGCAGGAATACCACGTCATAATGCGCCATGGCGGAATAAGAAAAACATCTGGCGATAAAAGTCAAATATCCATTGACCGGTCAGAATAGAGTCTTCGCTCTCACCAGGAGGATTCCATGCAGCCCAAAGTCATCATCACCTGTGCGGTCACCGGCGCCGGCGACACCGTCGGCAAGCACCCGGCCATTCCGGTTACGCCTGAGCAGATCGCCAATTCGGCGCTGGAAGCCGCCAGCGCTGGGGCCACGGTGGTGCATTGCCACGTGCGCGATCCCAAGACCGGCAAGGGCTCGCGCAGCGTGGCGCTCTACCGCGAGGTGATGGAGCGCATCCGCGACAAGAACAAGGAGGTCATCATCAACCTCACCGCCGGCATGGGCGGCGACGTCGAAGTCGGCGGCGGCGAAAATCCGATGCACTGGGGCCAAGGCACAGACCTCGTGGGCCCCGCCGAGCGTCTCGTCCACATCAAGGAACTGCGTCCCGAACTCTGCACGCTGGACTGCGGCACGCTGAATTTCGGCGACGGCAACACCATCGTGGTGCAGACGCCCGCCCAGCTGCGCGAACAGGCCAAGCTCATCATGTCCTATGGCGTGAAGCCCGAAATGGAGATCTTCGACTCAGGTAATCTCTGGTTCGCCCGCCAGCTCTGCCTCGAAGGCCTGATTCAGGATCCGCCGCTGTTCCAGCTCTGCCTCGGCATCCCGTGGGGCGCACCCTATGATTCGGAGACCATGGCCTATCAGAAGTCGCAGCTGCCGCCCGGCGCCATCTGGGCCGCCTTCGGCATCGGCCGCAACGAGTTCCCCGCCGTGGCGCAGGCCGTGCTGCTGGGCGGACACGTGCGCGTCGGCCTCGAGGACAATCTCTGGCTCGAACGCGGCGTCTATGCCTCGAACGGCACGCTGGTCGAGAAGGCGGTGAAGATCATCGAGATCCTCGGCACCAAGGTGGCGACACCCGACGAGGGCCGCGAAATCCTCAAGCTGGCCCCGAGGGCAAAGTAACATGGCCACTCCCATCAAGACCGTCGGCATCGCCGGCACCGGGCTGATCGGTGCTGGCTGGGCCGCCCGCCTGCTGTTCCGCGGCTTCAACGTCGTAGCCTATGACGTGAAGCCCGAGGCCGAGGAGCGGCTGAAGGCGCAGATCAAGACCGCCTGGCCCTCGCTCGAGGCCCTGCTGGGCAAGCCGGTGAAGAAGGGCAAGCTGATTTTCACGACTGATCTCAAGGAGCTGGCGTCGAAAGCTGACTTCATTCATGAAGCTGCACCCGAGCGCGAAGACCTGAAGATCAGGCTGTTCCGCGACATCGATGCGGCAGCACGGCCAGACGTCATCATCGCCTCATCGTCGTCGGGCTTCCTGCCCACCAACCTGCAAAGCCAGTGCCAGCACCCCGAACGCGTCATCATCGGCCATCCGTTCAACCCGGTCTACCTGCTGCCGCTGGTCGAGACGGTGCCGGGCGAGAAGACCTCGGAAGAAGTCATGGCGCGGGCGAGCGTATACTTCGAGTCCATCGGCATGCAGGTGCTGCGGCTGAAGCGCGAGATCATGGGCTATGTCTGCGACCGCCTGCAGGAAGCGCTGTGGCGCGAGGCCCTGCACATCCTCAACAAGGACATCGCGACGACCGGCGACATCGACGATTCGATCGTCTACTCGGCCGGCATGCGCTGGGCCTTCATGGGCTCCTTCCTCACCTATCACGTGGCCGGCGGCCCCGGTGGTATGCGCGACTTCATCAAGCAATTCGACCCGACGCTGGAACTCGACTGGACCGAATTGAAGTTCCCCAAGTGGAACGAGGCACTGGAGAAGCGCCTGGTCGAAGGTTGCGAGGATCAGGCGGCGGGCCGCAAGGTTTCCGAGATCGAAGCCAAGCGCAACGCCGTACTGGTCGACATGATGAAGCTGTTCAAGAAACACAAGATCGGCGCCGGCCTTGTGCTCGACCGGGAGATGAAGGCAAGGAAGAAGAAGACAGCGAAGAAGACCTAACCGGGGAGAAGAACCATGCCACAGCAGCGCGTCATGATTACCGCCGGGGCCTCGGGCATCGGCAAGGTCATCGCAAGGGCATTCGCGGCGGAGGGCGCCATGATTCACATCTGCGATGTCAGCGAAGCTGCCCTGGCGAGGTTCCGGGAGGAGTTCCCCGACATCGCGGCGAGCCACGTCAACGTCCGTAACGAGGGCGAAGTCGATGCCTGGTTCGATGACGCGCTGGAGGATCTGGGCGGCCTCGACGTGCTGGTGAACAACGCCGGCATCAAGGGGCCAACAGCACCGGTCGACGACATCGAATTGGCCGACTGGCGCGAATGCATCGAGATCTGCCTCGACTCGCAGTTCCTCTGTGCCCGGCGGGCAGCGCCGGTGATGAAGGCGCAATCATCCGGCGCAATCATCAACATGTCGTCCAATGCCGGGCTCTTCGGCTTCGGCAACCGCACGCCCTATGCGGCGGCGAAGTGGGCGGTGATCGGGCTTACGAAATCACTGGCGATCGAACTTGGCCCTTACAACGTACGCTGCAACGCCATCTGCCCCGGCAACGTCAAGGGCGAGCGCATCAACACCGTCATCCAGGGCGAGGCGGACTTGCGTGGCGTGCCCTTCGACGTGGTGGCGCGGGAGTCGGTCGGCGGCCAGTCCATCGCCCGCTTTGTGGAACCAGAGGAAGTGGCCGATCTCTGCGTCTTCCTGGGGAGCGACAAAGCCCGCATGATCAATGGTGAAGCCATCGCGGTCGATGGCCACGCCGAAACATTTCACATCAAGTAAGCAAAGAACATAAGTCAGCAAAGATCATGGATTTCAATCTCACCGAAGAACAGCAGATGATCGTCAAGACGACGCAGGATTTCGTCGTCAACGAGCTTTACCCGCATGAGGCCGAGATCGAGGAGACGGGGGTGCTGCGCCACGATCTCCGCGACGAGATCAAGAAGAAAGCCATCGAGGCCGGTCTCTATGCCGCCAACATGCCGGCCGAAGTGGGCGGCGCCGGGCTCGATACACTGACCTGGGTGCTCTACGAAAAGGAACTGGGCCGCGCCAACTATGCGCTGCACTGGACCTGCGTGGCGAGGCCCTCCAATATCCTGATGGCGTGCGAAGGCGAGCAGCGCGAGAAATACCTGTTCCCCGCCGTGCGTGGCGAGAAATCCGACTGCCTCGCCATGACCGAGCCAGGTGTGGGTTCCGACGTGCGCGGAATGAAGTGTTCTGCGCGGGCCGATGGCGACGACTTCGTCATCAACGGCACCAAGCATTTCATCAGCCATGCCGACGAGGCGAGCTTCGTCATCCTGTTCGCGGCGACCGGCGAGGAGGATACGCCGCGCGGCAAGAAGAAGCTGATCACCGCATTCCTCATCGACATGGGAACGCCGGGCTATACGGTCAGGCCGGGGTACAGGAACGTCTCGCATCGCGGCTACAACAACTGCATTCTCGAATTCAACGATTGCCGTGTGCACAAGAGCCAGATCCTGGGCGAAGTGCACAAGGGTTTCGAAGTCGCCAATGACTGGCTGGGCGCCACGCGCCTGCAAGTGGCGGCGACATGCCTCGGCCGGGCCGAGCGCGCCCTTGACCACGCCAAGCAATATGCCGTCAACCGCCAGCAGTTCGGGCAGCAGATCGGCAAGTTCCAGGGAGTCTCCTTCAAGCTTGCCGACATGGCGCTGGAACTGAAAGCCGCGCAACTGCTGACGCTCGAAGCTGCCTGGAAATTCGACAACAAGACGGTTTCGGACATGGATATGGCGATGGCCAAACTCAAGGCCACCGAGGTGCTGGCCTTCGTCGCCGACGAGGCAATCCAGATTCATGGCGGCATGGGCCTGATGAGCGACCTGCCGCTGGAGCGCATCTGGCGGGACGCGAGGGTCGAACGCATCTGGGAAGGCACCAGCGAAATCCAGCGCCATATCATCTCACGCGCGCTTCTCAGGCCGCTTGGGGGTTGAGATTGACCAAGGATCTTACCCGCCTCCTCAATCCCTCCTCCATCGCCTTCATCGGCGGCAACGAGTGCGCCATTGCCATCAACCGCACCCGCGAACTGGGATTCACGGGCAAAATCTACGCCGTGCATCCCAAGCGTGACGAGCTGTCGGGCGTCGCCACCGTCAAGTCCGTGGATGAGATCGATGGGCCCATCGATGCTGCCTTCGTCGCGGTAAAGCGCGAACCCGCCATCGACGTCGTCCGCGCGCTTCGCGACAAGGACTGCGGCGGGGCGGTGATCTATGCCGCGGGCTTTGCCGAAACGGGCAACAGCGATCTGCAGGATGCCCTGCTTGCTGCAGCGGACGGCATGCCGCTGATGGGGCCGAACTGCTACGGCTTCGTCAACACCCTGTCGCGCGCCGCCCTGTGGCCGGATGAAACCGGGCTTGTGCCGATCGAACGCGGCGTGGCACTGATCACCCAGTCCGGCAACATCGCCTGCAATTTTACCATGATGATGCGCGGCCTGCCCGTTGCCGCCGTGTTCTCGATCGGCAATCAGGTCGATGTGGGCATGCATGACATGGTGGAAACGCTGTCGGCGGACCCGCGTGTTACGGCCATCGGCCTGCATGTCGAGGGCCTGCCCGATGTCGCAGGTTTTGCGCGCGCCGCGATGATCGCGCGCAGCCGCAAGGTGCCCATCGTCGTCCTCAAGACGGGCCGTTCCGAACAAGGTGCAAAGGTGGCGATGAGCCATACGTCTTCCCTGGCGGGAGCCGACACGCTCTATGACGCGCTGTTCGAGCGCTATGGCGTGGCACGCATGAAGTCAGTCTCGGCCTTCGCCGAAACCCTCAAGTTCCTGCACAACGGCGGGCCGATTGCGGACTCGCGATTGGTCTCGATGAGCTGTTCTGGCGGCGAGGCGGCACTGGTGGCCGACATGGCGCTGGAAAAGCGGGTGAGCTTTCCGCCGTTCAACGCTGAAACCAAACCACGTGTGGCGGCGACGCTGAACGAATATGTCGCCATCGACAATCCGCTCGACTACCACACCTTCATCTGGAACCAGCCGGAGAAGCTGCAAGCCACCTTCACCGAAGTCCTGAGGGGCGGCTTCGACGTGGCGATGCTGATCCTCGACACGCCGACCCATCCGAAAATGAAACCCGACGCCTGGGCGGTGACGGCCCACGCGCTTGCCAAGGCTTCGGCGGTGACGGGCGCGCGTGCGGCCGTGGTCGCCACCTTGTCGGAGGGCATGCCGCTGAAGCTGGCAGACGAATTGTCATCGGTAGGGGTTGCACCGATGATGGGCCTCGACGATGCGCTTACGGCGTTTGAAGCCGCAGCCGCGATCGGCCGCAACTGGGCGAGGAGCGACGCGCCGCCTCAGATGCTGGCGCCTTCGGTGAGAGGCTCCGGCGAAAGGAGCTTGAGCGAATACGATGCCAAGCAACTATTGAAGACATTCGGATTGACGGTGCCCGACGGCATCGTCTGCAAGCCGGCGGACGCCGTGTCTGCCGCGGAGAGTCTCGGCTACCCGGTGACGCTGAAGGTGTCATCTGCCGACATCGCCCACAAGACCGAAGCTGGCGGCGTGGCGTTGAATCTGAAAACCGCCGCCGATGTGGAAGCCGCAGCGGAGCGGATGCGCAAGCTGGCGCCCGACGTGCTGGTGGAGCGCATGGTCAGCGGCGCCGTGGCCGAACTCATCATCGGCCTGACCTCGGACCCGCAATTCGGCACGGCTCTTGTCGTCGGCGCGGGCGGCATCCTGACCGAGTTGCTGAAGGACTCCGTCACCCTCATTCTCCCAACCTCGCGCCCCGAAATCGAACGCGCGTTGAGGACGCTGAAGGTGTGGAAACTGGTCGAAGGCTTCCGTGGCAAGTCCGGCGACCAGGAGGCGGTCTTCGCGGCAGTGCAAGCGGTCGCGGGATTTGCCGCCGCCAACCGGGGACTGATCGAGGAACTCGACGTCAATCCCCTGCTGGTTCTTTCCCAAGGCGCCGTGGCCGTTGATGCATTGATCAAGATGAGGGATTGCTAACTTGAATGCACTCGTCATCCCGGCGAAAGCCGGGACCCATTCAATCGCTTCAGGAGTTCCCGGCTTTCGCCGGGATGACGGCATATATCTGTATACGGAGTATTGACTGTGACAAACGGACCCATTCACGTGACCCGCCGCGGCCGCGTGCTCGAAGTCAGGATCGAGCGCGGCAAGGCCAATGCCATCGATGCTGTAACCAGCCGCATCATGGGGGATATCTTTGCTTCGTTCCGCGATGATCCGGAGTTGCGAGTCGCCATCCTCACCGGCACCGGCGAAAAATTCTTCTGTCCCGGCTGGGACCTGAAAGCCGCGGCCGAGGGCGAGCCACCGGATTCCGACTATGGCGTTGGCGGTTTCGGCGGCTTGCAGGAATTGCCTGACCTCAACAAGCCCGTCATCTGCGCCGTCAATGGATTGGCATTCGGTGGCGGTTTCGAGATCATGATTGCCTGCGACATCATCATCGCCGCCGAGCACGCGACCTTCGCGCTGCCCGAAATCAATTCCGGCACGGTGGCCGATGCCGCGTCGATCAAGCTGCCACGCCGCATTCCCTATCACGTGGCGATGGAGATGCTGCTGACCGGCCGCCGTGTCGACACAGCCGAGGCCAAGCACTGGGGCCTGATCAACGAGGTGGTGCCGGCGGACAAGCTGATGGTGCGAGCCCGCGCCGTCGCCGATCTCCTGGCCGAAGGCCCGCCGCTGGTGTTTGCCGCGATCAAGGAGATCACCCGCGACACGGCGCACTTGCCTGTCCAGCAGGCCTTCGACATGGTCACGAAGCGCAAGCTGAAGACCGTCGATACTCTCTATTCCAGCGAGGACCAGCTCGAAGGTGCGAGGGCCTTCGCCGAGAAGCGCAAGCCGCAATGGAAGGGGCGCTGAGTTGAGTTTCGACTTCACGGCAAAGCGCGTACTGGTAACCGGTGGTACGCGAGGCATTGGCGCAGCGACAGTGGAGGCCTTCCTCGATGCCGGTGCGCGCCTGGCGGTCAATGGCCGGAGTGTTCAGTCGACGGAGAAAGCCCTGACGCATCTGCCGACCGAAGCCTTCGGAGTCGCTGGCGATGTGGCATCGGCAAGTGACTGCTGGTCTATCGTGGCAAGCGCCGTTGCAGAAATGGGCGGCCTCGACGTGCTGGTGAATTGCGCCGGCGTAGCGCGTGGCAGTACCGTCGAGAGTGTCACGGAAGCCGATTGGGACGACGTTCTGGACATCAATCTGAAGGGCACGTTCTTTTGCATCCAGGCTGCCCTGCCCCACTTGCGCGCATCGCAAGGAAATGTCGTGAACCTCGCGTCGGATGCCGGATTGATCGGCGAAGTCGGCCTTGCGGTCTACTGTGCCTCGAAGGGCGGTGTGGTCAACCTGACAAGAGCACTGGCCCTCGAACTGGCGCCCGATGTGCGGGTAAATTGTGTCTGTCCCGGCTATGTCGATACCGACATGGTCCGCCGTGACGTGATCAATGCGTCCGGCGATCCACGCGCAGCAGAACGCACGCTGGCCGCCTCGGCGCCATTGAACCGCATCGCACCTCCCGCCGAAATCGCCACAGCCATTCTCTATCTCGCCTCCGACCATGCCCGCTTCATCACGGGCTCGGCCTTACAGATCGATGGTGGCACAACAGCGGGCCACCCCCGGGCATCGCCCGAAAAATAGCCCCGGCAAGAGACCGGGGCTCAGGGGGAGAGGAAGTCGAAGCGATCAGGCTCAGCCAAGTAGCCAATGGCGGCTGCGCTTCCGGATGCGAGCCTGCTCAGCCTCAAGCACCTCAAGCGCATGTTCTGAGGCGGCGGGTGCCGATAGTGACTTCAATGTCAGACGGACGGCGGCTTCGAGGCTCGAGAACGTTGAAACCTGTGGTGCAGCGGCAGCATTGCGGGCCATGATCTTCAATCCTTGGTAATAACTTTAGCGTTGATCCGAATATAATCCCTTGAGATTCAGTCCACAAACGACGAGTTCTATGTTAATCTTCAAACAGAATTTGAGGATCGTCCATGTTACGCCATATTCCCGGCTTGCAGTCGCTTAAGGCCTTCGATGCGTCCGCCCGGTTGCTGAGTTTCACCAAAGCGGCGCAAGAACTGAACGTGACGCCCGCCGCCATCAGCCACCAGATCAAGGAACTGGAGGAGTTGACCGGCGTCACCCTGTTCCACCGCACCAGCCGGCACATGCAACTGTCGCGCGCCGGGATGATCCTCAAGCCCGCTATCGCCGAGGCGCTCGAAGGTTTGACCGATGCCTTGCAGCGCATCCGGCAATTGGAAAACCCGATGCAGGTTCGGGTGACGGCCTCGCCATCGATTGCCGCCAAGTGGCTGGTGCCGCGCCTCGACCGCTTCCTCGATGCGGTGCCGGGCGCCGATGTGCGCATCGACGTTTCCTCCTCCGTGCTTGATCTGGAACGCGACGACGTCGACGTGGCGATCCGTTTCGGCGATGGCATCTATCCCGGCCTGTCGGTCGACAAGTTGTTTCACGATGTGCTGTTTCCGGTGTGCAGCCCCGGCCTGCTGCAGGAAGGCAAGCCGCTGCGCGAACCGCGCGACCTGCTGCAATTCACGCTGATCCATCTCGAATACGAGGCGCAAGGCGCGGTGTGGCCCAACTGGCGGATGTGGATGCTGGCGGCGGGGATCAAGGATTTTAACGACACCCGCGGCCTGCATTTCAGTCAGACCTCGCTGGCGATCCAGGCGGCAATCGACGGACACGGCGTGGCGCTTGGAGATTCAACTCTGGTAGGAGATGACCTTGCAGCCGGCCGTCTGGTGAAACCATTCGAATTGGCGCTGAAGAGTCCGGCGCAGTTCGCCTATCACCTGATCACCAGGCGCGACACCGCCGACCGGCCGATGATCAAAACGTTCCGCAACTGGATATTGGCCGAAGCCGCCGCCAGCCAGAGATGAGATGCACAGTTGGGTTCCGGCATGCGACCTGAAATCAGCGTGCCCGGTTTGGCCTGAGCGAGGCATAGGCCATGACAGCCGCGGCGAACAGTGTTGCCGCCGATGCGAATGACACTGCGAAAAATCCATGGGCTGCATAGACCGGGCCATAGACGGCCCCGGCGGTGCCGAGTGACACATAGGTGACGAATGAAAACAGTCCCATGACGGTGCCGCGCAGTTGCGGTGACAATGCCCCCATGAAGGACACCAGGGTTGTCATGCAGATGTGGTTGGCGAGACCCCAGATGAAGGGGTAGGCGGCGATTGCCAACATGTTGTCCGCGGCGAAAGGCAGAACGAGATAATTCAGCCCGACAAGCCCCAGGGCCAGTGGCATCACGCGCGCAGGACCTCTGGAATCGATCCACTTGTCGAACATGACGCCGGCACCGAACCCCAGTCCATAGGCCAGCGAAATGGTGCCGCCAAGCCACGCCCCTGCTCCGTGCATCTGGCGCACGTGGTCGCCGATGAATGTGTAAGTCTGGTAGAAGCCGATCATGTAGGCGAAGGTCGCCAGATAACCCGTCCAGGCTGCGGGCAAAGCCAGCACGTCGCGGTATCGCACCCGTTCGCCATCGCCCTGCGACGGGGTGCGGGGCAGCATGGAAGCACCCGCGACCATGAGGGCGGCGATCCCCGCAATAATGAAAAAGGTGCCGCGCCAACCCACGAATGCGGAGAGCAACGCCGCCAGGGGTACGCCAGCGACCATGGCAACCGACCAGCCGAAAAGCACTTTTCCGGCAGCCTGAGAGCGCTGCTCCGGCGCTGCGATATCGCCCGTCAGGGCGTAGGTGGCGGGGATGATGACGCCTGAGGCGAGGCCAGCCATCAATTGACCGCCTGCCAGAATGTGCCAACTCCACGCCAGGCCGCAAACGATGAGTGCCCCCGTGAGCAACAGGAAGGCGATACGGATCGCCTGCCGCTTCTGCCAATGGCCGAGTTGCGGAGCCGCGACGAGGGCCGACGCCGCAACGCCAACGCCATAGGCCGCGGCGGCAAAGCCGATCTCCTTCGGTCCCGTACCGAGGCCGCTGGCAATATCGGTCAGCAGCGGCGACAGCATCAGTGCCTGAATGCCAACGGCTGCGATGGAGAGTGTCAGAAGGCGCAGAGGGGCTTTCGGCGTTGCGCTCATTCGCGCGCCAGGGCCGGGTGATCGTCAAAGACACCGGCCGGCATCTGCTCGTAGTCGATGACGGCGCCGGTCATCATCTGCGCCGACGGCGACACCAGATAGGCCATCAGCCCCGCGACATCATCCGCCACCATCAGGCGGCCCGCCGGCATGCGGCGGCCAATGTCCTCGGCCCAGTTCTGCGGCTGTTTGTGAAAGCCGGTCTGCAGCGCCTGCTCGCCATCCGTATGCACCCAACCGAGATTGATGGCGAAGATGCGGATGCCCTCGCGCTTGACGCCGTTGGCCGCCGATTTGGTCATGGTGTTGAGGGCGGCCTTGGATGCCGAATAGGTGGTAAGATTGGGAGGCCCGCCATGCGCCAGCATCGAGGACACATTGATGATGGTGCCGGAGCGGTTGGGCCGCATGCGCTTGACCGCCTCCTGCATCATGAACAAGGGGGCCCGCACATTGACGCCGAACAGCCGCTCATAGGATTCGAAGGTCGTATCATCGAGGCCGCAGCGCTCGGTATTGCCGGCCGCGTTGACCACGACATCCAGGCGCCCGAAGGCGGCAACCGTGGCGGCCACCGCGCGGGCCGGCACGCTGATGTCGAGAAGATCACCCTCCATCACTTCGACGCGGCCGAGGGTCTTGAGTTTCGCGGCACTCTCCTGGAGTTTCAGGATGTTGCGGTCGAGCAGCATGACGCCGCCAAAACCGAGTTCCAGAAACCGCCTTGCCGTCGCAAAGCCGATGCCCTGCGCTCCACCGGTGATGAGTGCAAATCTGCCGTCTGCCATGATCTTGTTTCCCCGCTATGCCAGATGTTCTATTGGCTTGCGGGCAACTCTCCAAGCCCTCGACACATGCAGCGGCTGCGGGTCAGATGTCAGCCGTCCGTGGCCGGGGCGTCCGATTCCACCAGCGCCTTTAGCCGGGCGAGGCCTTTGACGTAATCGCCCCCGATCCAGCTGTCGAACATCAGGCTGACCCAGCGGTTGAGGATGCCGTTGGACTCAGCGCTGAACACCCACTTCACCAAGGTGCCCCCGCTCACGGTACTGAGCGTCAGCACTGACTGGGACTTTCCCATCTCACCGAAATCAAGCTCCGTCGTGACCTTCTCGTTCGTTACGGCTTCGGTGATCGTGACGGAGCCGCTGCCGATCTGCGGGTTGCCGGACTTCCAGCTCATCTTCTGGCCCGGCCCCTGCTCGGGACCCTCGAAGGTGTAGGTCAGACCCGGGTCGAGATCGGTCCAGGGCGACCACTCGTTGAAGCGTTTCATGCTGGCAATAACGGCATAAACCTTGTCCGGCGAGGCGGCGATGACGGTGGTGCGCTCCACCACTGCAACCGGCGGGATCAGATAGGCGCCACCCACCACGACGACGACCAGCGCCACCAGCGTCAGGATGATGCCCTTCAGAAGTCTTTTCATTGCATGATTCCACGATTGAACGAGGTGCCGCGTTGTAGCACTTCCACAATCATCAGGAAGTCATATTTGGCAGTAACCTGCCGTTAAGGATAAACCGCAACTCTACGGCGATACGAGGAGCAAACCCATGGCACTTCTGACACGGCGATCTTTCCTGGGCACAGCCGCGGCCGCCCTGACCTCGCCGCTTGCACCCGCCTGGGCACTGGAAGAAGACGATCCGTACAGGATGCCAGCACAGAGTTCCGCCAAGACGCCTGCCGAATTCCGCCGCACGGTTGTGAACTACCAGACCAAGCAATTCCCCGGCACCATCATCGTCGATACCTCCGCCCGGCATCTCTATATCGTGCTCCAGGGTGGACAGGCCATCCGCTACGGCATCGCCGTCGGCAAGGACGGCTTCCGGTGGGCGGGCATGGCCGATGTCAGCCGCAAGGTGATGTGGCCCAAGTGGACGCCGCCGCCCGAAATGATCAAGCGCAAGCCGGAATTGGCGCAATGGAAGGACGGCATGCCGGGCGGTCCCAAAAATCCACTGGGTGCCCGCGCGCTCTATTTGTTCCGTGACGGCCGCGACACCGGCTACCGCATCCACGGCACTACCGAGCCCGCAAGCATCGGCAAGGCCGCCTCTTCCGGCTGTATCCGCATGTTCAATGAAGACGTCATCGAACTCTACCGCCGCACGCCTGTCGGCTCGCGCGTATTGGTGTATTCGGAAGGATTGTAGCTCCCCTGCTTCGGCAACACTTGTGCAAGAGCAGCCAATCGCGCAATGCTGGCCGGCATGAACGCTTCGATTTTTCACCGTGAATTCAAGCCCCGCCCCTATTGGTGGGATCATCATGAACCCACCGCCCTGCCCGAGATCGGCCTGCCGAAACAGGTGCGCGTTGCCATCGTCGGGGCCGGTTATGCCGGCCTCAACGCGGCGCTGGAACTCAATCGCGAAGGGCTCGACTGCATCGTGCTCGATGCCAACGAGCCGGGCTTCGGCGGTTCCACCCGCAATGGTGGCATGGTGTCGGGCGGAGTCAACGTGGGCAAGCGTTATATGGCCCGCGCCCTCACTGATGCGGAAGCCGCCCCCTATCTGACCGATGCCGCCGATGCCTTCACCCATGTCGAAAACCTCATCACCCGCGAGAACATCAACTGCGGCTGGACCAAGGCGGGCTATTTCGTCGGTGCGTGGTGCAAGAGCCACTACGATGGCATGGCCTCCAAGGTGGAGCGCCTGAACCGCTATGCCGGATCCGACGCCGTGCTGATCCCCCGCGAGCAGCAGATGAGCGAAATCGGTTCGGACTACTATCGCGGCGGCATGCTGATCCGCCGCGCCGGACACCTCCACCCGGCCCTGTTCTTCAAGGGCCTCCTCGACCTCTGCCAGGCCCGGGGCATCCCTATTGCCTCCAAGACCCCGGTGACGAAATTGACTGAAGATGGCAACGGCTGGAAGGTTGAAACGCCGCGCGGCACCCTCCACGCGGGCGACGTCATCATCGCCACCAATGGCTATACGGGAGATGCGACACCGGAGTTGAAACGCCGCGTCGTACCTGTTGGGTCCTACATCATCGCCACCGAAGAATTGAGCCCGGATCTTGCGGCGTCCATCAGCCCGAAGAACCGTTCGATCGCCGATACGCGCCGGGTACTGACCTATTATCGCAAGTCGCCGGACGGCAAGCGCCTGGTGTTCGGCGGCCGCGCCAAGTTCGGCCACACCGATCCGGTGGAAACGGCCCCGATTCTCTACCAGTTCATGCTCGACCGTTTCCCCCAGCTCAAAGGCGTCAAGATCACCCATGCCTGGACCGGAAACGTCGCCTTCACCCTGGACGAGATCCCGCACATGGGCCGCTTCGGCAACATGCACTATGCCCTCGGCTGCAATGGCTCGGGCGTCGCCATGATGAGCTATCTGGGCCATCAGACGGCGCGCAAGATCGCCGGCAAGGTGAACCGCACCTGCGCTTTCGATCAACCGGAATTTCCCGATCATCCGATGTACAACGGCTCGACCTGGTTCCTGCCGTGGATCGGCCGTTATTTCCGCACCCGCGACTGGATCGACCGGCGGTTCGGGTGATCTTCGAATCGAAACGCCTCATCGCCCGGCGTTTCGGGCCGCGCGATGTCGAACCCTTCGTCGCCATGCGGGCCGATCCGGAGGTGGCGCGCTACCAGTCATGGGAGACATTCACGCTCGACGATGGCCGCGCCTTCATCGCAGCGCTTGCCAATGCCAATCCGGGTGAACCCGGCTGGTACCAGATTGCACTCGAAGACAAGGCATCGGGGCAGTTTGCGGGCGATTGCGGCCTGAAGATCATGGAACACGATCAACGGCTTGCACAAATCGGCTATACGATCATGCGAAGATTGTGGAACAGGGGCTATGCCACTGAGGCCATTGCCGCGCTGGCGGACTATGCCTTCGGCACGTTGAATATCCACCGCATCACCGCCTCCGTCGACCCGCGCAATGTATCGTCATGCCGGGCCCTCGAAAAAGCCGGCTTCCAGCGCGAGGCGCTGTTCCGGCAAAGTGAGTGGTTCAAAGGCTCCTGGGCTGACGACGCCGTCTACGCCAGGCTGCGAAATCCCGTTTGACCGGGAAGCCCGGTCAGACACGAGCGGGAAATGGCCTTATTCGTTAAAACCTGTGGCCGAAAAACTCACGTCGCAGCCAGCGTCGCCATCGAAATTCTTGATATTACCCTTGAACCGGATGTCAGGCGTGTCAGGCAGGACCACCGCAGGCTTCATTGAGGTGATGCGAACTTTGGAGGCCCCCGGAGAGGTTCCCGCATAGCGATAAACATTCGAATAGGTTACCGACTTGAAGGTCGTGCCGACAAGAGTGCCGGACGCCAGCGTATAGTTTGCCGCTCCATAGGGAATGAAGACCGACAGGCTTGTTCTGGCATCATTCGCGCCCAGGTTGCCGATCATGATGGTCATCGTATAGTCAACGCTTGTTAAATCGCCGCTGATATCGGTGCAGGTCTGGTTCTGCGCCGTGACGTTGAAATCGCCCTTGAAGCGGATTTGAGACGCCGATTGGGCATCGACTGTGACAACGCCGAGGGCAGCCAGCAAGATAATCGGCCTTAAGATCATTGCGTCCTCCAAAGGAACCATAAATCAAAGTCTTAACCGCTTAGTGCGTGAAGACTCAAAACTTCCGCAAGGAAAACGATGCACTGCCGGCCCATAGCAGCGCAAGTGAGATTTTATGAGGGTGGCGTTCGGCCCCAGCATCGAAAACTCACACCCGAGTGAAGGCCCTATTGCGCCTGTGGTCCGACGGCGCCGATTTTTGCACATGCGACACCCTTGAGAATTGCAGAAGATATATTCTCAATATATTTTTCAACAATGCGCATCACCTCGTTCACTGACTATTCGTTCCGTGTGCTGATTCACACCGCAATCCGTCATCCGCAGCGTGTTACCATCGACGAGGTGGCTAACAGCTTCGGCATATCGCGCAATCATCTTGTGAAGGTGATCCATGGCTTGTCACAGGCCGGCTTCCTGGCCACGCAGCGTGGCCGCAATGGCGGCTTCGTGTTGGCGAAACCTGCGGAACGCATCCGGGTGGGCGATGTGGTGCGCTTCGGCGAAGACGGGCAGCCACTTGTGGAATGCTTCGACAGCATCACCAATACGTGCGCCATCACGCCCGTGTGCAAATTGAAATTCATGCTGAGCGAGGCGCAGTCCGCCTTCTATGCCGTGCTCGACCGCTACACCATCGCCGATATCTGCGCCAAGCCGGAACCTCTGCTGCGCCGTCTGGGACTTTCCGTCACCGCGTGAAATTTCCTTCGAGAGTTGACATCGATCAATTCCTCGCCCGTTCAAAGATGTATTTTCAATACATCAAATATGAAACGAGGAGAAAAGACCATGACCACCCGCATCAGCCACCTGGCCGGAGAAAGCCGTCGCGATTTTCTTAAAGTCACCGGTCTGGCTTCGCTGGCAGCCCTTGCCACGAGCGGAACGGCAACACCCGCCACTGCCGCAGCGCCTGCTGCCACGGCCCCGGCCGACATCGCCACGCTTGAGCGTGTCACCCAGAAACTGGTAGATCCGCCCTTCCTGCCCGACCATGAGCAGACGGCGGGCCCTGCTCCGCGTGTCATCAAGGTGACGCTGCCGATCATCGAGAAAAAAATGGTGATCGACGACGAGGGAACCGAAGTCTGGGCCCTCACCTTCAACGGCAGCGTTCCCGGTCCGATGATCGTCGCGCATGAGGGTGACTATGTCGAGGTGACCCTCCAGAACCTGCCGACCAACAGCATGGAGCACAATATCGACTTTCATTCGGCGACCGGTGGCCTCGGCGGCGGCGCGCTGACCAAGGTTCTGCCCGGCGAACAGGCCGTGCTGCGCTGGAAAGCGACGAAGTCGGGCGTCTTTGTATATCACTGTGCACCGGGCGACGCGATGATCCCCTATCACGTGACCCATGGCATGAACGGCGCGGTGATGGTACTGCCGCGCGAGGGACTGAAGGATGTGGCGGGCAAGCCCGTCAAGTATGACCGCGCCTATTTCATCGGCGAGCAGGACTACTACATCCCGCGCGATGAAGACGGCGCCTTCAAGAAATACGAAACCGCCGGCGAGGATCTCGCGGAGTCGCTTGAACTCATGCAGAAACTGACGCCCACGCATGAAGTGTTCAACGGCGCCAAAGGTGCCCTCACCGGTGACAAGGCCCTGAAGGCGAAGGTGGGCGAGACGGTCCTCTTCATCCACGCCCAGGCGACGCGCGACACCCGCCCGCATCTGATCGGCGGTCACGGCGACCTCGTGTGGGAAACCGGCTCGTTTGCCGACACGCCCGCCACGAACCTCGAAACCTGGCTGATCCGCGGCGGCTCTGCCGGTGCCATGGCCTACACTTTCCAGCAGCCCGGCCTCTATGCCTACGTCAACCACAACCTGATCGAGGCGGTCATGCTCGGCGCCACGGCGCATGTGGTCGTCGAAGGTGAATGGAACGACGATCTCATGGCGCAGGTGCAGAAGCCCGGGCCGATCCAGGCCACGTAACAGAAGGAAAAGGGTAACGTCATGCTCACTCTTGCAGCCATCAAGCCGGTTGCAGCCATGGTGGCGGGGCTTTCAAGCCTCGCCATCGCGGCCCTCCTGCACGGGACGGGACCCGACCTCGCCGAGCCCATTATGCGGCAGGTAGAGATACCGGGCTCCGCCACGCTGCTGGTGGCGGAACATGAAGTCACCCGCCGCGAGTGGCTGGCCTGCGTTGCCGATGGCGCGTGCGAGGCCCTGACACAGGAATTGCCGCAAGGTGCGGCGGACATGCCGATGACCGGCGTCAACCATCTCGACGTTGAAGCCTATCTGCGCTGGCTCAATGCCGCGGCCGGACGGCGTTACCGGCTGCCTTCCACGGAGGAGTGGCATGCAATCGCAGCGGAACTGCCAGCAGCGCCTTACAAGAAACTCTTCGATGATCCCCGGCTGGCTTGGGCTGCCGACTATGGCAGCATGCCACGGGTATCGGCTGTCGTGCGGCCGAGCGGTGCTTTTGGCACGTTCAGCAACGGCGTTGCCGATCTCGGCGGCAACGTCTGGGAATGGACGTCGACCTGCACGCTGAAAGGCGCTGAAACAGACCGCTGTCCGGCCTATCTGGCCGAAGGCCTGCACGAGGCGGCGGTGTCGATCTTTGTCCGAGACCCGGCGTCAGGCGGCTGCGCCGTCGGCGCCCCGCCCGCCAACATCGGCTTCAGGCTGGTGGCCGACGAATAGTTCTCAGAACTCGGTTATCTTAGGGTAGAATGGCGAGGGAACGTCAACGAGCCGCAAATTGTCGCTCGATGTCATCCCACGCCGTCTTGCGAAAGCTTCCGCAGCTCGGCCAATACCTCGTATTGCCCTTCAACAGGCTGACGCTTTCCGGCTTGAAAGGCTCGCCGGACATGCGCGTCATCAGGAGCGAACCGCTCGCCGTTCCGTAGATCAGGTGCAAGGCCCGCTTCGGATGTTTCTCGACGGGAATGTTGGGAATCGCTTTTTCCCAACCCGGCTCGGCCATTTCACCATCGAAGTAGTCGAAGAAGACGCGGCCATCCGCCAGCTTGAGGAAATAGGCCAGCGAGCCGTGCTCCGGATCACGGAACCCCTTCGCTGCCACCACGTCCCCCAGAACCAGTTCATCAACGAAGCCGGAGTCGAGATCACGCCGCCGCTGTGCCTTTGCCGCGCGTGAGGGCCCCCGGCGCCAGACCTCGAAGCTCGAATAGACGATGCCAGCTGTAACGAGGGGGAGAATAACCGGCAATTTGACCGGCGGCCAAAGTCCGGTCAGCCACCCCAACACCATCGCACTTCCCGCGAGCAAGGCGCCCAGCAGCAGGCCCGAATAGCCAGCTACGAGGAACTTCGCCCACGGCGGCCCCATTTGCAGTGATGAAACCGACTTGAGCTCATCCGCCGAATTGACGGCCCGCCTGATGATCCGGGACCTGTCACTTTTCCGCAGACTTGCGATGTCGTTCATCGGCCTCTCAGCCGCATTTCGCCTGCATGCGCCATTTGGCCTCGACATAGGCCGGCTCGCTCTGGAGCTTGCCGCGGTGGCCATCCGGACAGGCGAAATAGCTGAGCGAGGACGTCGCCACGTTGACGGCATCCTTCTTCTGCTTCGGTCCCATGCCGGACACGGCCATGGAATAAAGGCCGCCGCCGCTGGGCGCGAAATCCAGATGATAGGTCTTGCCGTTGTAGAAGATCGGTTCCGACCGGGGGGCCGCCACCGGTGCGGGCGGCGCCTCACCCGTGATGCGGACGGTCGACGACTGCTTGCAGCCCGCCAGAAAGGCGGCGCAGCAGCAGGCCAGCACAATGCGATTCAGATGTGTGTTCATGCCGCCCCTATGCCCCACGCCTCTCGACCGGGCAAGCATTGCGACGTATAGAGGCGCAATCATGACCAGCTTCGATCCCGCCTCCCTCCTCGTTCCCCGCACCCAGTCCGCCGACGAAGGCCCGATCATCCGCATGGCGCAGAAATCGCGCGACTTGCGGGCCAAGGGCATCGACGTCGTCAGCATGACGGTGGGAGAGCCGGACTTCGATACACCGGAGAACATCCAGGACGCCGCCACTGCGGCCATGAAGGCGGGCTTCACGCATTATGCACCGGTGCTGGGCGTGCCGGAACTGCGCGCCGCGCTGTCGAAAAAACTGAAGACCGAGAACGGCCTCGACTATGGCGTCAATGAAATCTGCCTCGCCAATGGCGCCAAGCAGGCGATCGCCAACGCCCTGCTGTCGATCATCGATCACGGCGACGAGGTGATCATGCTGGCGCCGTTCTGGGTGTCCTATGAAATCACCGTGCGTTTCTGCGGCGGCACGCCCGTGGTGCTGCCTGCCAGTGTCGATGAGAACTACAAGGTGCCGGCGCGGCGCATCGCCGAGGCCATCACGCCGAAGACCAAGCTGCTGATCCTCAATTCGCCCTCGAACCCGACAGGTGCCGTGTGGACGCGCGCCGAACTGGAAGAGATTGCTACCCTGGTGAAGGCGCATCCGCGCATGATGGTGCTGTCGGACGAGATCTACGAATACATCATGTTCGGGGACAGGATGGTATCGATCGGCTCGCTGGCCGGCATGCGCGAGCGCACCATCACGGTGAACGGCTTCTCCAAGGGCTTTGCCATGACCGGCTGGCGGCTGGGCTATGCCGCCGCCGTGGAACCGATCGCCAAAGCCATGGGCCGCATGCAGGGCACGCTGTCGGCGGGCGCCAACCAGTTCGTGCAGCGCGCGGCGATTGCTGCCCTCGAAGGCCCGCGTGACGAGGTCGAACGCATGCGCCTGCGCTATCAACAGCGGCGCGACATGGTGCTGAAGGGCCTGCGCGCCATTCCGGGTGTCAAGATCGGTGACATTCCGGCCACCTTCTATGCCTTCCCCGATGTTTCGGAGCTGCTCGGAAAGAAGGCTGGCAACCACGTAATCGATTCGACCGACACGCTCTGCGACTGGCTGCTCGACGAACATGCCGTCGCCGTTGTGCCGGGCGGCGCCTTCGGCGCTCCGGGTTCGATCAGGCTGTCCTTCGCCTGCAGCGAGGCGGAGATCGAAAAGGCGCTGGTGCGGATTCGGACGGCGTTGGGCAGTCTGGTTTGACGGCGCGGCGACTTAGCGCCGGGCCGCCGAGAGCCGGATGTCGAGTCTCGACTCGGCTGCTGCAAACTGTGGCGATGGCTTGAGCCTGGCCTTGTCGACGAGAAACGCCTGGCCCGAGAGATTGTTGAGGTTGAAGACGTTGATCCCCTGATTGCCGGGGACGTAGACGTTGCCATCGGCGACGGCCAACGAAATATAGGGGGCAAAGAACGGCAACCCGCCCGTTCCGGCCTGCCACAAGGGGCGGCAGTTGTTGCTGCAGCTTGCCGGGAAAGCGTACACGTGATCCTCCGTCAGCGCGTACACAATATCGCCCGCGACCGCGGTCGCGTATGAGCCTCCCAGCAGTGGCGTTTCCCAGTTTGGCACGCAGGTGGGTGCACTACAGGACGCGGGAAACGCGCTGAGCATTCCGCCACCCAGAACAAACGCCTGATTCCCGGCAACGGTAACTGTGCCATTCTTGCTGAAATTGTCGAATTGCCCCTTCCAGGCAGGCGACAATGAGGGGCCATTGGCAAGGAATGCCGCCAATTCAACGGGCGCCGCTCCAACGACCGCAAATACATAGTTGTTGGAAAACGCGGGCGCCCAGTTTCTGATGCTACCCCAATCCGCATAAGGCGTGCATGTTGCGCCGCCCGTGTTGCAACCGACTTTCAGGCCGTAAAGCTTGCCACCGGCGACCGCATAGACATTGCCGCCCCCGACCGCCACACTCGATTCGATTGGAGGCACAGAGCTCGTGGACCCCAGCAACGCGTGCCAGACGGGCGTGCATGTCGCGCCACCTGTGCCGCAATCGACCTTGAATGCAAACACGCCCGCATTGGTGTTACCCTCCGCTACGACGTAGACGATGCCGTCACTCACGACCGGCGTGCCGACACCGGGCGGCAGGTTGGCCTTCCATGCAAGGGCACCCGTTTTGCTGGAAAACGCCTTGATCTTCCCGGCCGCCGCGACGATCACCTTGCCGCCGCCATAAGCTGGCGCGGTCAGCGGCAGGGCCCCGGCCACAATATTGAAAACCGGCGCCCTGGTGTTGCGGTTGACTGCCCTGAGATGGCCATCGGAGGTGATGTAGTAGACGGCTTTGTCGACGAGAAGCGGGGCGCTTTGGACCGAGCCTCCCGGCAGTCGCCAGCTCAAACCCAGATTCTTCACCGTCGTGGTCTTCAGCACATTGTCGAATGCCACACGGCCCGTTGATGCTGCATCATGATGCCATTGCGTCCAGTTGGTTCGCACCTCGAAGAACTTTTGGGCGGACGCACCATTTCCCGAATGGGGAATAATCGAAATAACCTGATTTCCCGGAAGTGCCGTTTCCGGAATATTCAATTCGAGTGTCAGTTTTCCGGCGCCATCGGTAACCCCGAATGTCAGCTGCTGAAGCCCGAAATAGACTTCATGAATGGCGTTGGCACCTAAGCCGGTGCCCTTGACGATGGTCTTGGTGTCTGGCGGCCCCGCCTGAACCGAAAGGCTGATCGATGCAGCAAAGGCCAGCGAAGAAGCCAAGTTGACAATTGCCATGGCAACAAGAGCGGCAATGAAACGGCTGAGCATATAGCTTCTCCAAGCGTGGTCATTTCCGGCCCCATGCAAGTATGGGCAATACCACACAGCCGAGTCAACTCTGGCGAGCAGTCAGTAATGATTTTGCCCGCGGCGAGAACACCGGAGAATCAAAATCGGCGGCAATTGAGGCTACCTTTTGGGCTTGCCCCTATGTCAGGGAAATAAGGGGTTACGTCCGAGGCGCACAGGATTCGGTCAGGCTGTCTCTCGCCTGCATCCAGACTGAAAGCGGCAAGGCAGGGGACGGATATGGAAGGCGCCGGACAATCTTTGCCCCGAGGACGCCTCAGGCCATTGCCTGCGCCCAGCGCAGGAAGGCTTGAATCGCCTGCTCTTTCGGATGCTGACGCCTGTGGACAAGATAAAATCCGTAGCCCGGCAAGGTCACCGCTGAGAGGCGCAGAAGCTTGCCGCTGGCCAGCTCCGGCGCGATGAGAATGTCGCTGCAAATCGCCAGGCCATGCCCCGCGATGACGGCTTCGATGCTGTGCAGTTCCTCTTCGAAACGCAGGCTCACGCGGCTGGCCAAATCTTGCGCAGGCTCGCCAGCCGCCTTGGCTTCACGTTCCCAGCGTTGCCACCTCGGCGCGTCGGCATCGGCGTCCGGCCACCCGGTTTCAATGAGGGGAAATCTTGCCAATGCGTCTGCGGCCAGCAGACCGGCCGCCTCGCCGACCAACGAGGGTGCCCCCACAACGTGAAACCTGTCCCGGAAGAGTTCGGCAGCAGCGCCATCATTTGGCGTGCGCCTGGCGTAGCGGATCGCCACGTCTGCCTCATCCGAGTTGAGATCGAGCACATCGTAGGTGCTGATGATATCGAGCGGGATCGCCGCATGGGTTCTTCGCCATTCGGGGAGTTTCGGCATCAGCCACCGGGCTGCGAATGCACTTGTCGTTGTTACCCGAAGAACCGGGTTGAGTGTACCTTGACCGAGAGCCGCGAGGGCATCTGACAAATCCTTGAAACTGGCTTGGACGCGCGGGAAGAGCTGTACGCCGGCTGCTGTCAGGGCAAGGGGACGAGGTAGGCGCCGGAAGAGTTTCTCACCGCAATGACGCTCAAGCACGCGGATCTGATGACTGATGGCCGTCGGTGTGACGCCGAGTTCATCCGCCGCCCGCTTGAAACTCAGATGCCGGGCGGCAGCTTCAAAGGCTCGCAGACTGATCAGCGGCGGAAGGCGGACCATGACGCACCGTAGATGAAATGATTTCATCTGCAGCAAAATTCTTTGAATTTGCCACGGCGGAATGACGGGTGTCTTTTGATCCCAACAGTCTGCGAGCGATCAGCCAATCTGCTGCATCAATTTAGGGAATCTGGATCATGGCAGCGCCTGTCATCGATTGCGATCTGCTGATTGCCGGCGGCGGGCTGGCGGGATCCGCCCTTGGGCGGGCGATGGCGCTGGCCGGGCATCACGTGATCATCGTTGAAAAGGAAACGGCCTTTCGCGATCGCATCCGCGGTGAGGTGCTGCTGCCCTGGGGCAGTGTCGAAGCCAAGGAGTTGGATATCTACGACATCCTCATCAGAACATGCGCAACCGAGGTCGCGCGCGAGCACTTCTACTATTCCGGCGCAGCCACCTCGCCCCGGGACTATCGGACATCGACGCCGAAAGGAACCTGCACACTGACGTTCTTCCATCCGGAGATGCAGGAGACCCTTCTCAACGAAGCAGCCCGGGCAGGCGCCGAAATCTGGCGCGGTGCCGCACTTTCAGCGCTGCGGCCCGGGGACAGGCCGGAAGCCGACGTTTTCGACGATGACGGCATGAAAACCGTCCGGGCAAGGCTTGTCGTGGGTGCCGACGGGCGCGAGTCGCATGTTGCGATGCTGCTGGCGATGCCACGCTCAAACGACGAGACCGAACTTTTCACCGGCGGTCTGCAGATGACCGGCGACCTGCAAATCGAACACGCCTTGTATTTTTGTCTGCATGCGATCAGCGGACGTGGCGTCATTCTGGTGCAGAACCGCCCGGGCAACTTCCGCGCCTATCTGCTGCACCACAAGGACGCCCTGCCCCGGCGCCTGTCAGGTGCTCGCGATTTCGCCGCCGTGATGCAGCACTTCCGTGAAATCGGCTTGCCACCGGACTGGCTGGAAGGGCTGACGCCCTATGGCTTCTTCGCCAGTTTCGACGGGGCACACCGCTGGATCCCGCATCCGGTTCGGGCCAATTGCGCTCTGCTCGGCGATGCAGCAGCCGCCAGCGACCCGGTCTGGGGAAACGGACTATCACGCACCTTGAGAGACGTACGCTTGCTGCGTGACAGACTTCTTGATGACAGGGACTGGACACGTGCGGCGGATGGTTATGCGAAGGACCATGACGATTTTTTCCAGCGCCTGCGCCGTGCCGAGCGCCTGAATGCGCGCTTGCATTTCTCCATGGGAGAGGAAGCCGAGCGCCGGCGGCAATTGGCCTACGCCCGCATGGAAAGCGAACCCGAACTCAATCCCGATGTGTCAGGCCTGGGTCCCGAAGCGCGCTGCAATGATCATGTGATCAGCCAGTTGCTTGGTCAGGATCACGTGACGCTGATCTGACACCGATCCACTTGACGCCTTCAAAGAAAATGCCCGCGCATTTGCGCGGGCATTTCCAGTCAGCTGTTTCGGGCTACCCTACTCAGCCGCCTTTGGCAGCGCGAGGCCATCATTGGCAGGCGTTGCCACCACCTCATGTTCCAGCACGTCCGACTCGTTCTCGAGATCGTGCATGTGGCGGCGGTCGCGGGCGACGTAGGAATAGATCGCCGGGGTGATGAACAACGTGAAGAACGTGCCGATGGTCATACCGGCGGCGATCACCACGCCGATGTCAAAGCGGCTCTTGGCACCTGCACCGTCGGCAATCAACAGCGGCACAACGCCGATGACCATCGCCGCCGTCGTCATCAGGATGGGCCGCAGACGCGTGGCTGCAGCTTCCTTGATGGCGGTGTTGCGATCGAGCCCCATCGTTTCCTGCAGCTTGTTGGCGAATTCCACCATCAGGATGCCGTGCTTGGCGATAAGGCCGATGAGCGTGACAAGACCGATCTGCGTATAGATGTTGATCGTGCCAGAACCGATATTCACCGACGTGTTGTTCTGCGCCATGCCGTTGATCTGGCCGAGGATCCACAGCACGAACAGCGCTCCGAACACGGTCGCCGGCAGGCCGATGAGGATGATGAACGGATCGCGGAAGCTTTCGAACTGCGCAGCCAGCACCAGGTAGATCAGCAGCAACGCAACCGCGAAGGTGATGGCCAGCGTATTGCCTTCCTTGACGAACTGGCGGCTCTCGCCCTTGTAGTCATAAGCCATGCCCTGCGGCATGATCTCGTCGGCCTTTTTCTGCAGGAAGGTCAATGCCTCGCCCACCGTACGGCCGGGGAACGGAACGCCCTGCAGCATGGCGGAGTTGAGCTGCTGGAATGTCGCCAGCCCGTTTGGCTGAACCGTCTGGCCGACTGTTGTGAACGACGATAGCGGCACCATCGAACCGTCCGTGGCGCGAACCTTGAACTTCATGATCTGCTCGACCGTCGAACGCTCGGTCCGCGGCACCTGCGGAATGACCTGATAGCTTCTGCCCTGCACCGTGAAGCGGTTGACGTTGTTGCCGCCCAGGAGAGTTGCCAGCGTTGCGCCAACCTCCTGCATGGTGACGCCAAGTTTGTTGGCGCGATCCTTGTCGACCACCAGTTCAACCTGAGGAGTCTGGAAGCGCAGATCGGCGTTGGTGAAGATGAACAGGCCGGATTTCGTGGCCTCGCTCTTGAGTATCTCCAGCGTATCGGCCAGCCGCGTGTAGTCCCCGGGATAAGTGAGTACGAATTCAACGGGCAGATCGCCAGCACCCACCGGAATGGCGGAGGGTGCCGTGGCGAAGATGTTCACGCCTGACACGGCCTTGAACTTGCCTTGCAGCTCGCCCATCACCGAAAGATCGGACCTCTCGCGTTCCGCCCATGGCTTCAGGATGAGTCCCATGAAAGCCGAGTGGCCATTTGGGAAACCGTTGATGGCGAAGAGGTTCTTCTTTTCCGGCAGCGCCAGGAACGTCTCCGTCAGATTGTCGGTATAGGTCGACAGGTAATCAAGATTGGTATGCTCGGGCGCGTTGACGAAGGCGAAGAGCACGCCCTGGTCTTCCGCCGGCGCGAGTTCCCGGTTGATGGCGCCATACAGCACCGTCGACAAGCCGATGGTCAGAACGGCAATCCACGCGAAAACGGCGCGCTGCTTGATGGCGCCATCGAGCCGGCGGCGGTAGAAGCGCTGCAGGCCGCCGAACGTGCGTTCCACCACCCTGCCGAACCAGCTGAGTTCCGCATGCGGTTTCAGCATTTTGGACGTCATCATCGGTGACAGGGTCAATGCGATGACGCCTGACACGATCACGGCGCCAGCAAGCGTGAAGGCGAACTCGCGGAATAGCGCACCGGTGAGGCCCGACTGGAATCCGATCGGAACATAAACGGTGGCGAGCGTGATGGTCATGGCGATGACCGGACCCGTTATCTCGCGCGCTCCCCTGATTGCCGCATCGAAGGGTTTCATCCCCTCCTCGATATGGCGGTGAATGTTCTCGACGACGACGATCGCATCGTCGACGACAAGCCCGATGGCAAGCACCAGTGCCAATAGCGTCAGCAGGTTGATGGAGTAACCGAAGAAGACCAGCACCAGCGCCACGCCGATCAGCGACAGCGGAATGGTGACAACCGGAATAAGCGTCGAGCGCACATTGCCGAGGAACAGGAAGATCACAACGATGACGATGGCGCCGGCTTCCAGCAGCGTCTTGGCCACCTCGTAGATCGACGCGTTGATGAATTCGGTCGCGTCATAGGCGATGTTGGCTTCCAGACCGGTGGGCAGCAAGCGCTGCACTTCCGGCATGGCGTCGCGGACATTCTTGATGACGGTTAGCGGATTGGCGTCAGGCGTCGTCTGGATGCCCATGAACACGGCCTTCAGACCGTCAAAGGCTGAAGTCGAGTTGTAGTTCTGCGGGCCAAGGTCTATCGTGGCGATCTGACCAAGCCTGATGACTGTGTCGCCGCGCGTGGCGACGACCAGACTGGCGAATTGCTCCGGGGTTTCGAGCGACGTCTGGGCATTGATGTTCTTTTGCGTGAAATCGGCCTTCACTTCACCAGCCGCGGTCGAGAAGTTGTTGGCGGCCAGCGCCTGACGAACATCAAGCGGGGTGATGCCGAGTGCTGCCATCTTGTCCGGATTGAGCCAAACCCGCATGGCGAAGGTAGATCCGCCGAGAATGTCGGCGGCGGCAACGCCGCTGATGGCCTGCAATTTCGGCTTGACCACGCGGTCAAGATAATCCGAGATTTGCGGCGCCGACATCTGCTCGCTCTTGAAGCTGATATACATGAGCGCGAAACCCGCGCCCGTGGTCCGCTTCACCGTCGGGTCATTGGCATCTTCGGGCAATACGCCCTTCACTTCGTTGACCTTCGACAGCACGTCGGCCAGCGCGCGGTCGGCGTTGGCATCGAGCCGCAGCTTGAGCGTGATGGTCGAGATGTTCTGAGCCGACTTCGACTCGATGATGTCGACGCCTTCCGTTGACGCCACCGCCTGCTGCAGGGGTGTGGTGATGAAACCCTTGATCTGGTCGGCGTTGGCGCCGGGATAGACTGTCTGGATCTCGATCTTGGTGTCGGAGACTTCCGGGAACTGGCGGATGGGCAATTGCAGCACGGCCTGCAGGCCGGCCAGCATGATGAGAAGACTGACCACGGTCGCAAGGACCGGGCGCTTCACGAAGATATCAGTGAAATGCATGGTGCCGGTCCTTATTGGATTGTGTTCGAATCCTGGAGCTTCAGCGCGATCGAATTGTCGATCACCACCTTGCTGCCCTGGTCAATCTTGTTGTGGCCCGCGGTCACCACCTTGTCGCCGGGTTGCAGACCGGTATCAATGGCAACGCGTCCATCGCGAACCGCACCCGTTTTCACGAAGCGCCGTTCGATGACGAGCTCTTCGACCTCCTTGCCGTCCTTGTCCTTCGACTTTGCAGTGGCCACGACAAAGACATTGTCGCCATAGAGCGAATAGGTGACAGCGGTCTGCGGCACGGTGACGACGTCCAGCGGCGCGCCGGCATCGACCAGCACGTCGGCATACATGCCCGGTACGAGCTTGCCGTCGGCATTGGCAATTTCAGCACGCACCTTGATGGTCCGGCTCGCGTCAGACATGCGCGCGTCGGTCGTGACGATCTTCCCGGTGAAGCGTTGGCCGGGATACGAATTGAAGGTCGCGGTGATAGTCTGGCCGGCAGCGATGCGGCCATAGTCCGCTTCGGTCACCGTGAAATCAGCATAGATCGGATCGATCTTCTGCATCCAGACCACCTTCTGGCCGGGCGCCAGATAGCTGCCGATGGCAATATCCTTGAGGCCGACCTGGCCATCCCAGGGGGCGTAGATAAACTTCTGGGCCACGACGGCGCGCAAGCGGTCAATCGCAGCCTGCAGCGTATCGCGGGTGGTACGCAGCGTGTCTATGTCGGCGCGTGGAGTCAGCCCTTTCCTGGCCAGTGATTCCTTGCGGGCCAGATCGGATTCGGCATTCACCAGCTGGGCCGTCAGGCTGCGCATGTCGGCCTCTTCCGTGGTGATGTCGAGCTTGATCAGCAAGGTGCCCTTCTTGACCGTCTGACCGGACTCGAAGTTGATTTCCTTGACGATACCGCCGACCTGCGGGGTGACGTCGATGCCCTCAAACGCAGTCAACGTGCCGATACCGGCAATCCGCGGCTGCCAGCTGTCCTTGCGCGCGGGTTCTGCCGAAACGGTCTCGGGCGGCCGCGGGGCGTTCTTCACCGCGTCGGCGATGATTGCCGGCAGCTGGATATGCGACCAGAAATATATGCCGCCGGCCAAGCCGCCCAGCACAACAGTGGAAAGAAGAATATAAAGTACGCGCCTGATCATGTCGTTCGTTCCCGGATTATTCTGCTGCCTGCGCCGTGGTCAGGCGCAGTAGCTCGGCTTTCTTTTCATTCAACACATTGACAGCTGCTGTCAGCACTGCCTCGCCATAATCCGCGACGAAACGGGCCCCCTTGTGAGGCTGTTCCGAACAAATGCATCCAGCAATACGCGCCAGATCCCCGTTCAGGTCATTCAACTGCTTGTCGACCGCCGCCAGCATCATTTGCGGCGTGAGATATTCCTGGAGCAGCATCTGAAACAGGAATTCCGACTTGTACTTGTCGCGGGCCGGAAGAACGGCAATCGACGCCGCCAAGGCCGCCCGCCCTTTCGCGGTAATCGCATAGACTTTCTTGTCGGGCTTGCCGGTCTGCTCCTCGGCGCGCACGGTCAGCAGGCCCTCGCCCGCCAACTGCGTCAGCGCTGGATAGATGGAGCCGAAGGACGCATCGATGAAGTGGCTGAACATGCCCTCCTCGATATCCTTCTTGATTTCATAGCCCGATGCTTCCCCTGCCGTTAGGACACCCAGGCAGAGGGTTCTGACGTTCATACTCATGCTGATCCGATATATGCCGAGTCGATAGATGGCGGACCGATATATATCGAACCGTTATAGGGTTCAAGTGCAATGACGCTGCACTGCGGGATAACGGCGCTGCCGTGCTTGTCTTCGATATTTGAATTGCCTATGAGTGGTTTAACGGCAGCCGAAACGTGCGCCAAACGGGAAACACAGGGGGGCTCATGGAGTATTTTCTCCAGCAGCTGATTAACGGCATTACCTTGGGGTCGATCTACGGCCTCATCGCCATCGGCTATACGATGGTCTATGGCATCATCGGCATGATCAACTTCGCCCATGGCGATGTGTTTATGGTCGGATCAGTTGCGGCCTTTCTGGTCGTACTCGGCATGGGGCTGACGGGCGGCAGCGGTTTACTGCTGATTCTCTTCTCGCTCATCATCGTGGCGGTGATCGCCATGGTGGTCGCCTCCGCCTATAACTGGACGATCGAGAGGCTGGCCTACAAGCCGTTGCGAGGTTCGTTCCGGCTGGCACCCCTGATCTCCGCCATCGGCATGTCAATCGTGCTGCAGGAATTCGTGCGCGTCAGCCAGGAAGGCCGGCCTAAGCCAGTCCAGCCCATCGTGACCGGCGGTTATGAGCTGATGACCCGTGTGACAGAAGCCGGCGAGTTCATCGTCCGCCTGACCAACATGCAGATCTTCATCATCGTCTCGACGTTGATCATCATGGCGGTGTTCACGGCCCTCATACAGAAGACCTCGCTCGGCCGCGCCCAGCGTGCCTGCGAGCAGGACATGAAGATGGCCTCGCTGCTCGGCATCGACGTCGACCGCACCATCTCGCTCACCTTCATCATGGGGGCGGCGCTGGCGGCCTTCGCCGGCCTGATGTTCTTCCTCTATTACGGCGTCACCGATTTCTTCGTCGGCTTCCTCGCCGGCATCAAGGCTTTCACAGCGGCGGTCCTGGGCGGCATCGGCTCGCTGCCGGGCGCAATGTTGGGCGGCCTCATCATCGGCCTTATCGAAACCATGTGGTCCGCCTATTTCACCGTCGAGTACAAGGACGTCGCCGCCTTCACGGTGCTGGTGGTGGTGCTGATCTTCCTGCCGCAGGGCCTGCTCGGCAAGCCGGAAGTGGAAAAGGTCTGATCATGACGGCACAAGACGTATCCACATTGAAAGCCAAGCCGATCGACTTCGGCGCGGTGGCCAAGGATCTTCTCGGCACCGCAGTCGTGGCGATGCTCATCCTCGTTCCCATCATTTCGCACAAATCGGTCATCACCCAATATTCGCTGGTGCTGGAAACGCGCTGGCCGACCATTGCCATTATCATGGCGGTGCTGCTGTCGGTGCGGCTGGCGATGCACCTGTTTGTGTGGAATCGCGCGCCGAAGCCCGTCGCCGCCCGGAGCGCTGGTGCGACCAAGGTCACCTGGACCGATACCGTCGCGCCTTACGTTCTGCCGGTCATGATCGTGCTTGCGATCCTGCTGCCGATCCTGGCTGGCGGCGAACGTCGGCCAATCGACCTCGGCATCTATATTCTGACCTACATCATGCTGGCATGGGGCCTGAACGTGGTCGTTGGCCTCGCAGGGCTGCTCGACCTCGGCTATGTCGCCTTCTACGCGGTCGGCGCCTATGCCTATGCCCTGCTCTCGACGGTTTATTTCCCCTACTGGTTCGGCGACGGCATCGTGCCGTGGGCGTTCTACATCACACTGCCGCTGGCCGGCTTGCTGGCAGCGCTGTGGGGCGTCATCCTCGGTTTTCCGGTGTTGCGCCTGCGCGGCGACTACCTCGCCATTGTCACGCTGGCGTTCGGTGAAATCATCCGGCTGGTCCTCATCAACTGGTTCGACTTCACCAATGGACCGCAAGGCATCACGGTGCCGAAGGCGACGTTCTTCGGACTGCCGTTCACGGCGGGCGAAGGTGGCTTTGCCGCTTTCTTCGGCATCGAGCACAACCGCATTTATTACTACATCTTCCTCTACTATGTGATTCTCGCACTGGCGCTGCTGACCTACTACGTCACCAACCGGCTGCGCCGCTTGCCCATCGGCCGGGCTTGGGAGGCGCTGCGCGAGGACGAGATCGCCTGCCGGTCTCTCGGCATCAACACCACCAATACCAAGCTGACGGCTTTTGCGATCGGCGCCATGTTCGGCGGCTTCGCCGGATCGTTCTTCGCTGCCCGCCAGGGCTTCGTGTCGCCGGAAAGCTTCGTGTTCATCGAGTCGGCGATCATTCTCGCAATTGTCGTCCTTGGCGGACTGGGCTCGCAGCTCGGCATCGTCTTCGCAGCGATCGCCATCATGGGCGCGTTCGAACTGTTCCGTGAACTGAACTTCCTCGAGGCCGTGTTGCCTGCGGGCACGGATCCGGTGCACTTCCGCATGCTGGCCGTCGGCCTCGCCATGGTGCTGATGATGCGATTCAGGCCCAGAGGCTTTGTCACACGCAGGCAGCCAACCGTGTTCCTGAAGGAACGCAAGGCTGTTTCGGGCGATCTGGTGAAGGAAGGACACGGCTGATGGCATCTCCGGACAAGAACGCGGTGCTCTCGGTCGAGCACCTGACGATGCGGTTTGGCGGACTGACCGCCATCTCGGATCTGAGCTTTGATGCCTACCCTGGCGAGATCACCGCGCTCATCGGCCCCAATGGCGCCGGCAAGACGACGGTCTTCAACTGCATCACTGGTTTCTACAAACCCACCGAAGGACGGATCGCGTTCAAACATCCGGACGGCAAAGAATTCCTGCTCGAGCGGATGGACGATTTCAAGATCGCGCAGAATGCCAAGGTTGCGCGCACCTTCCAGAACATCCGCCTGTTTTCCGGCATGACGGTTCTGGAAAACCTGATGGTGGCCCAGCACAACAAGCTGATGCTGGCGTCAGGCTATACAGTGGGCGGCATCCTGGGTCTTGGCGGTTTCCGTCGGGCCGAGAAAGCGGCCATCGAATTGGCCAAGTCGTGGCTCGAAAAAGTTCGCCTGATCGATCGGGCAGACGATCCCGCCGGCGACTTGCCCTACGGTGACCAGCGCCGTCTCGAAATTGCCCGCGCCATGTGCACCGGTCCGAGCCTGCTGTGCCTCGACGAACCGGCCGCTGGCCTGAACCCGCGCGAGTCGGAGGAACTGAACAAGCTGCTGAAGGCCATCCGCACCGAGAATGACGTCGCCATCCTGCTGATCGAACATGACATGAGCGTCGTCATGGGAATTTCCGACCACATCGTTGTGCTCGACTATGGCCAGAAGATTTCAGACGGTGACCCGGCAAGCGTAAAGTCCGACCCGGCTGTGATCCGCGCCTATCTGGGCGTGGAGGATGAAGAGGAGGATGCCATCGCGGCAAAGGCGATCGCGGAAGCTCTGGGAGATCAGTCATGAGCCAGCCGCTTCTCGCCGTTCGCGGCGTCCAGACTTTCTACGGCAAGATCCAGGCGCTGAAGGGCATCGACATGGACGTCAACCAGGGTGAGATCGTCACCCTGATCGGCTCCAACGGTGCCGGGAAATCAACTCTGATGATGACCGTCTGCGGCACACCGCGGGCGCGCACAGGCACAATTTCGTTCAACGGCATCGATATCACGCAGGCACCGGTGCACAAGATTGCCCGCATGGGCATTTCGCAAAGCCCCGAGGGCCGCCGCATCTTCCCGCGCATGACGGTGCTGGAAAACCTGCAGATGGGTGCCACCGTCAGCGATCCGAAATATTTCGCAGAGGATCTCGACCGCGCCTTCCGCATGTTCCCGATTCTGCAGAAGCGCCAGGACCAGCGTGGCGGCACGCTTTCGGGCGGCGAACAGCAGATGCTGGCCATCGCCCGGGCGCTTATGTCGCGGCCCAAGCTGCTGTTGCTGGATGAACCGTCGCTCGGCCTCGCGCCGTTGATCGTCAAACAGATCTTCTCGGCCATCAAGGAACTGAACGCCAAGGAGGGACTATCCGTCTTCCTCGTCGAGCAGAACGCCTTCCACGCGCTGAAGCTTGCGCATCGCGGCTATGTGATGGTGAACGGCCGCATCACAATGTCAGGTACAGGCAAGGAATTGCTGTCGCGGCCGGAAGTGCGCGCCGCCTATCTGGAAGGGGGCCACTGATCATGTCGCTTTTCATCGAGGACGGACATCACTGGGTATTCTTGGTCCTGACCGTGATCATGGGCGGCGGGGCCGCCTTCATGGCGGGCCGTGGCATGGCAAAGAAATGGCGGCCAATCTGGATGCCGATCATTGCAATGGTTCCGCTGACGCTGGGCCTGCGCTTCCTGCATTTCGCGCTCTTCCAGGGGCAGCTTACGTCACTGCACTACCTGCTCACCGACGGCATCGTGCTTCTGGCTTTCTGCATTCTGGGTTACCGCGGCACGCTGGCCTCCAAGATGGCGAACCAGTACCCGTGGCTTTATCAGAAATCCGGCCCCCTAAGCTGGCGGGCCAAGAGCTGACAACAGCCGCCACGTAAAGTGGTTTTTTCCTTCCCAAGCTCGAGACTTTCGGCAAATATCCTGCTCAAGGGCCGGCACCCCTGACAATCCGTGCCACACAATACAAAGGGAGACGTACTATGAAGTCATTCGTTCTTTCGGGCATCGCGCTAGGCTTTGCCGCAGCGCTCAGCGCATCGACGGCGCTCGCTGATATTACCGTCGGCATGGCTGGCCCGTTGACAGGCCAGCTCGCGGCCTACGGAGAACAGCTGAGGCAGGGTGCTGTCAAGGCGGTTGCCGACATCAATGCCGCCGGCGGCATCAATGGCGAAAAGCTGGTGCTGGAAATGGGCGACGACGCCTGCGATCCGAAGCAGGCTGTGAACGTCGCCAACCAGTTGGCCTCGAAGGGCGTGAAGTTCGTGGCCGGCCACTTCTGCTCGGGTTCCTCGATCCCCGCCTCCAAGGTCTATGAGGAAGAAGGCGTCCTGCAGATTACGCCGTCTTCGACCAATCCCAAGTTCACGGAAGAAGGCGGCTGGAACGTTGCCCGCGTTTGCGGCCGCGACGACGCACAGGGCAAGGTTGCCGGTGCATTCCTTGCCAAGAGCTACGCCGGCAAGAAAGTCGCCATCGTCGACGACAAGTCTGCATACGGCAAGGGCGTTGCGGATGAGACGCGCAAGGCGATGAATGCCGCGGGCCTGACCGAAGTGCTCAACGAGTCGATCAATGCCGGCGAAAAGGATTACTCGGCTCTCGTCTCGAAGCTCAAGGACGCCGGCGTCGAAGCGATCTATTTCGGCGGCTATCATCCGGAAGCTGGCCTGATCCTCAAGCAGATGGTCGATCAGGGGCTCAATGCGCGCATGGTATCTGAAGACGCCATGAATGCGGCCGAACTCTGGACCATTGCCGGCAAGGCCGCCGAGAACCTGATCTTCACGTTCGCCCCCGAGCCCCGCAACTTCGAGACGGCCAAGAAGGTCGTCGATGAGTTCAAGGCCAGCGGCTACGATCCGGAAGGCTATACGCTTTACGCCTACGCGGCCTTCCAGATGTACAAGCAGGCTGCCGAAGCCACAAAGTCGACCGACAGCCAGAAGATCTCAGAGTGGCTGCGCGCGGGCAACAAGACGTCGACAGTGCTGGGTGACATCACGCTCGACAAGAAGGGCGACCTCGTTGACCCGGTCTATGTCTGGTACACCTTCAAGGATGGAAAGTATTTCGAGGATCCCTCGATCAAGTAAGCGGCGAACCAACAACCACGTTATGCCTGCCCGGTGGGCAGGCATAACACCAAACAAAAACAAAAAACTGAACTCAGGGATGAAACTTACACTATGAAAAAACTTTTGATGTCAGGCATCGGGCTGGGCTTTGCCGCGATGTTGAGTTCGACGACGGCGCTGGCCGATATCACCGTGGCCACCGTTGGGCCGGTGACTGGCCAGCTCGCAGCACTGGGCGAACAATATTCGCAAGGCGCGAAGAAAGCCGTGGCCGATATCAATGCCGCCGGCGGCATCAATGGCGAGAAGCTGGTGCTGGAAATCGGCGACGACGCTTGCGATCCGAAGCAGGCCGTGAACGTCGCCAACCAAATGGCTTCGAAGGGCGTCAAGTTCGTCGCCGGCCATCTGTGCTCGGGCTCATCGATTCCTGCATCCAAGGTCTATGAGGAAGAAGGCATCCTCATGATTACGCCTGCCTCGACCAACCCGAAGTTTACCGAAGAAGGTGGCTGGAACGTCGCCCGCGTGTGCGGCCGTGACGATGCGCAGGGCAAGGTTGCCGGTGCATTCCTGGCCAAGAACTTTGCCGGCAAGAAGGTCGCCATCGTCGACGACAAGTCGGCTTACGGCAAAGGCCTGGCCGATGAAACCCGCAAGTCGATGAATGCAGCCGGCCTCACTGAAGTGGTGAGCGAGTCCATCAATGCCGGCGAGAAGGACTATTCGGCGCTGGTCTCCAAGCTCAAGGATGCCGGTGTCGAGGCAGTCTATTTCGGCGGCTATCACCCGGAAGCAGGCCTTGTCCTGAAGCAGATGGGCGAACAGGGCCTCAATGCCAAGATGCTCTCGGGCGACTCGATGAACTCGGCCGAGCTCTGGACCATTGCCGGCAAGGCATCCGAAAACCTCATCTTCACCTTCGCACCCGAGCCCCGGAACATTGCGGACGCCAAGGCGATCGTCGACGAGTTCAAGGCCAGCGGATACGATCCGGAAGGCTATACGCTCTACACCTACGCCGCCTTCCAGATGTACAAGCAAGCTGCGGAAGCAACCAAGTCGACCGATAACAAGAAGATCGCCGAATGGCTCCGTGGCGGCAACACCACAAAGACCGTGCTGGGCGACATCACCCTTGATGCCAAGGGAGACCTGACCAACGCCACCTATGTCTGGTACACGTTCAAGGACGGCAAGTACTTCGAAGATCCTTCGATCAAGTAATTCCGGCCAATTCAACATGAGACCCGCGCATTCCGGTGCGCGGGTCTTTTGTTGCGCGACGCACACGAAAACCCGATACTGGCGGCACGCTGGAATCCCATGATGACCCCTGCCCGCCTCATTGCCATTGTCGCCACCTTGTTCTGCGCCGCAACGCCGGCCTCCGCCGACATCCTGATTGGTGCCGCAGGCCCATTCTCGGGCGGCAATGCCGCACTGGGCGAACAACTGAAGCGGGGGGTGCAATTGGCGGTCGACGACATAAATGCCCATGGCGGCATCGGAGGCGAGCGGCTGAGCGTGTCGTTTGCCGATGACGGCTGTGACCCAAGGAAGGCCGTGGAAGTTGCCACCGGCTTCGTCTCGGCGGGCGTGAAGGCTGTGATCGGGCACTATTGTTCGGGTGCGTCGATCCCGGCTTCAAAGGTCTACGAGAAAGCCAATATCGTGCAGATCAGCCCCTCGGCGACGCATCCCAAGTTTACCGACGAGGGTGGCTGGAATGTCATCCGGCTTGTGCCCCGCGACGACGCCCAGGGCCGTGCCGCCGCCGATCTGGTGAAGTCCAGGTTTGCGGCCAAGAAGATCGCCATCCTCAATGATCGATCACCTGCCCAGACGGCACTCGCTGCAGCTTTCAGGTCCGGTCTGGAGGCGGCCGGCACCACGCCTGTTCTTGACGACAGCTACAAGCCCGGCGCCAAGGATTACGAAGACCTCGCCCGGAGACTGAATGAGACGGCACCGGACGTGATCTACCTTGCCGGTTCATATGTGGAAGCAAGCCTCATCCTGCGGGAGTTGCGCGGCCTTGGATCGGTTGCACAGATCATCTCAGGCGACTCGCTTGTGACCGACGATTTCTGGAACGCCGCGAAGGACGCCGCCGACGGCACGCTGATGACCTTCACCTATGATCCGCGAAAATTCGAGGCAGCACGCAGTGTGGTGCAGCGCTTCAAGGACCAGGAATATTCGGCCGAAGGCTTCACGCTCTATGCCTATGCCGCTGTTGAAGCCTATGCGGCGGCGGCGGTGGCCACCAGCGGTACCGACAGCGCACGCATCGCACAATGGCTGCGCAGCGGCAACCGGATCAACACTGTGACCGGCGAGGTGAGCTTCGATGCCAAGGGCGACCTGAAGGCCCCAAGGGTTGCGTGGTTCAAGTGGACCAACAGCCGTTACATCGAGATCGATCCGGCGACGCTTGAGCCGCCGGCGCTTTCAACAACGCCCTGACCGGAGCCAGACCGATGCGCGCCTTTTTCGTCCAGATCAAATGTGAACTCGGGAAAGCCTATGACGTGGCGACCGCGATCGCCGATGCCGAAATCGCTTCGGAAATCTATTCCACCGCCGGGGGTTTTGACTTGCTGGTGAAGTTTTATCTCGACGAAGCCGAGGATGTGGGCCGGTTCGTTGCCGAGAAAATCCAGACGATCGCCGGAATCCGGGACACTTATACGATCATCACCTTCCGCGCCTTCTGATCATGCGTGCGCTGCTGGTTGCTGCCTGTCTCGGACTGTCCTGTGCTACCGCGCTGGCCGCGGACGGCGCCAGCCTCAACGTCATCGGCTATTCGCCCGACAGCCGCTACTTCGCCTTCGAGCAATACGGCCAGCAGGACGGCTCGGGCTTCAGCTACTGGCAGGTTTTTGTCATCGACCTCAAGACGAAGGACTGGGTTGCGGGAACGCCTGTCCGGGCCTTGATCGAGGATGAGACAGCCAAGCTCTCCGCCGCCCGCGCCAAGGCATACGAGCAGGCCGCGACAGTCTTGAAGCAGACCGGCGTCAGCGAACCCGCCACCATCATCGCGGCCAATCCGACGACCGAGGTGGTGGCTGACCGCAGCCGCATCACCTTTGACCGCTGGTACCGGCCGATGGGCGCCACGCCATCGACCCTCGACACCACCGACATGCGCCACGAGATCTCAATCGAGGCCCTGAAACTCCCTGACCCCAAAGGCTGCTATGACGCTGATGGCCCCTACTACGGCTTTAGCTTGACGCTCAAGGACCTGAAACTCGGCACGTCCCATGCCTTCTACAAGGACGAGAAGATCCCTGTCTCGCGCGGCTGCGCCGTGGGCTATGACCTCGCGGCCATCGTCGCACCCGCAGGCATTCCTGACGAGGACAGGATGGTGGCCATCGTCGGGGTCTACAGCCGCGGCTTCGAAGGCGCCGACCACCGGTTCGTCGCGGTTCCGTTTGTGTTGAGTGACTGAGTTCGAGACTCGCGCTCAGGTCCCGGATTTGTTAAGCGGACGCCCGAACAGTGAAAGGCCCGCCGATGATCCCGCGCTATTCCCGTCCCGACATGACCCAGATCTGGGATCCGCAGACGCGCTTCAGAATCTGGTTTGAAATCGAAGCACATGCCACTGATGCGCTTGCCGAATTGGGCGTCGTACCGAAGGAAGCCGCAGCCAGGATCTGGCAGAAGGGCCGCGACGCCACCTTCGACGTTGCACGGATCGACGAGATCGAGTCCGTCACCAAGCATGACGTGATTGCCTTCCTGACGCATCTTTCCGAGATCGTCGGCCCCGAGGCCCGCTTTGTCCACCAGGGCATGACCTCTTCCGACGTGCTCGATACCTGCTTCAACATTCAGTTGACGCGCGCTGCCGATCTGCTCATCGCCGATGTCGATGGGCTGCTCGCCGCGTTGAAACGCCGTGCCATGGAGCACAAGGAGACCGTCTGCGTCGGCCGCAGCCATGGCATACATGCCGAGCCAACGACCTTCGGCATCAAGCTCGCCCAAGCCTATGCCGAGTTCACGCGCGGCCGCGAGCGGCTCGTCATGGCGCGCAAGGAAGTGGCCACCTGCGCCATTTCGGGTGCTGTCGGCACATTCGCCAATATCGACCCGCGCGTCGAAGAATACGTCGCGGAAAAGCTGGGGCTAGCCGTTGAACCGGTTTCGACGCAAGTGATCCCGCGTGACCGGCATGCGATGTTCTTTGCCGCACTCGCCGTGGTTGCCAGCTCGATCGAACGGCTGGCAACGGAAATCCGCCATCTGCAGCGCACTGAAGTTCTGGAAGCCGAAGAATATTTCTCGCCCGGCCAGAAGGGATCAAGCGCCATGCCGCACAAGCGCAATCCGGTGCTGACGGAGAATCTCACGGGCCTTGCCCGTCTGGTGCGCTCGGCCGTGGTGCCGGCACTTGAGAACGTTGCGTTGTGGCACGAGCGCGACATCTCGCACTCCTCGGTCGAACGCGGCATCGGGCCCGATGCGACCATCCACCTCGACTTCGCCCTCAAGCGGCTGACCGGTGTCATCGACAAGCTGCTGGTCTATCCCGAGAACATGCAGCGAAATCTCGACCGCCTCGGTGGCCTCATTCATTCGCAGCGCGTGCTGCTGGCGCTCACTCAAAAGGGCATGAGCCGCGAGGAATCCTATGCTGCCGTGCAGCGCAACGCCATGCCGGTGTGGCGCGGCCAGGGCAACTTCCTTGAGCTGCTCAAGGCTGACAAGGAGGTCTCCGGCCTCTTGTCGGATGCCGAACTCGATGGCCTGTTTGACCTCGGGTATCACACCAAGCATGTCGATACGATTTTCCGGCGGGTGTTCGGCTAAGCAAGGACCGGAACATCTTCTCCGGGAGGGTCGATCGCCATATGCACAAAATCAAAGCCCGCTATGCCATTCTTCTTGGCATCATGCTTCTCGTCGCGGGCTTCGTTTTCGAAGCGGTATTCAACGGAATACCCTATCAGGACCCGACGCCTGAGATGACGGCGCAGTGGCAGTCCAACGAAATGGTGGCCCGCTATTTCTACCTGGCTGGCCTGGTGATCCTGGTTGCAGGCCTGACGATGATCCTGCTGCGCAGGGTCTTCCGGGCGCCAGCTTAGCCTACAGGTGACATTGCCAGCAGCGCTTGATCGAGGGCATCGATCAAGTGTTGCTGGCCAGCGTCGCGTGCAGCGGGAGATTCCCGCGGTATCAGTTGGTGATGGTGATCCGCGTGGCGTTCAGGCCATGCTTCTGCACCAGGCTGTAAAGCTTGGCGGCGTTGGTCGGATGCAGGCGAATGCAGCCGTGCGAGGCCGGGCGGCCCAGGCTCTTCACATACCCGGTCGCATGAATGGCATATCCACCCAGGAAGAAAATCGAATTCGGCATCGGCGAATTGTCGTACTTGCGCGAATAATGCATCTTCTTCAACGCGAACGGGCGCCAGGCGCCACGCGGCGTGTAATAGCCGTCGCGCGCCGTCGACACTTTCCAGCGCCCATAGGACCAGCCGTTGACATCGACCGACATCGACTGACTGGAAATATCGACATGAATTTGTACCGCTGTCGGAACCTTCTTCTTGGTGCTGGCGTCCGCCACGCCGGCGGTGGCAAATGCCACGAACGCCAATCCGGCGATCAATTTCAAAAAGCTCTTCATTGCTGCCTCTTCCCTACGAGAGCCCCCTCTCGTTTACCCCGACGCCCAAGTACGCTAGCTGCCGTCGAACAGGAACTCACGCCCCACCTTCACGCGCCGCACTCCGTCATATGAAATGATATCAGCCGTCGCGTAAGTTTCAGTTAAAGTTGCAGGTAAAAAGCTACCGGTTCCGACCATGTCAACGGGAGCCCGGGCCGCGCCCATGATCTGGCACTTCTGCGGATCAAACCCGGATGACGCGACAATCGTGGCCTTGGTGTAGCCCGCCCGGTCCAGCGCCCGGCGCACGTGGATGATGGAGGCTGCGGACACGCCCTTGCCGAACAGGATGCGGCGCACCTTGTCGACCAGGATGTTGTTGGGATCGAGCTGGAACGCCCGGCCACCCAGCACCTGCTCGACGATGTTGTATTCACCGTGCACGCCGAGCCATTGTCCCACCGTGTCGACCGACTTTTCGTAATCGAGCCCCTGCGCAAACCGGCCGCCATGGGTATCGAGCCTGACGCCGAAGCTCTTGCCCTCGTCCTGCAGCTTCGCCTCGTCATAGAACCATCGCGCGCAGCGGATCGAATCGCTCACCTCTTCACCGGTGTAGTCGACAAGCGCCGTGACATTCTTCACTTCCGGAATGGTGGCGACGAACAGCTGCATGGCCTTGAGGACATCGCCATCGGCGTAGCCCACCAGCGCATGCGGCATGGTGCCCATGCCTGCCTTGGCACCGAAGAACGGGGCGGTCAGATCCTGAGACGAGCCGACGAAGCCTTTGACGGCCGGATCGGCTTTGCGGGCCGCAGCGCCGCCCACCGCCGCGCCATAGGCGGCAAGGATGTTCATTTCCGCGCCGGATCCATGCCGGGCGTGCATGTCCATGAAAGCGGCACCGGGCATGGCCCGGCACATTTCATAGGCATTGTTGGCGGAGACGCAGGGAAAGCCGATTTTCTGCAGCAGCAGCGTTTCGACCTCCGACAGCCTGGCCATCGAACCCGTCACTTCCAGCATCTTGCTTTCGGAGGGCACAATGTCGCCCTCCTCATAAAAGCGCTTGATCTTCACCTGCGGCACGAAATGCCGGATCAGCCGGATGGTGGGTTCAAGAGCCGCCACCACGCGCCGCCGCATGAACACGGCGAAGGTGACTTCAGAGTCACCATTGGCGGCGACGATGCGGCTGGTGTTGGTGAAATACTTGTCGGTCTGGGCGTGAACCGGCCCGGCACTCAGTGCGATGTCGATGAGGCGGTCGAGGATGGCCTCATGGCCGGGGATCAGGGGGACATGCGCGTGAGTCATGCCCCCTTTTCACCCGGAATTCGCGAAAGGTCAAACCTCGCGCATGGCTTTCATCAGCGCTGCGGCGCCGACATGCAGGAGGTCGACGTCGACGGCGGCTGCAAAGAAGGTGAAGCCGATCTTCATGTAGGCCTTCATCACATCGGCGCTGCCGCCGAAGGCCCCTGCCACCAGACCATTCTTCTTGGCTGCGGCGGCGACCTTTTCCATGGCGGCCAGCGTGTGGGCGCCCAGCTTGTCGATTCCTGCCCCGTTGCTCAGCGTGATCGACAGGTCGGAGGGTCCGACGAACAGGCCGTCCAATCCCGGCGTCGCCGCGATCTCTTCGACATTGGCCAGCGACTCCACCGTTTCCACCATGGCGAAGACCATGGTCATGCGGTTGGCCTCGCGCAGATATTCGCCGGGCGACAGGCCCGAGGCCTGCAACGCCGTGTAGCCGCCCCAGCTGCGCGCGCCGATGGGCGGATATTTCGACGCCCGGACCAGCAGTTCAGCCTGCGCCCTTGTGTTGACCATTGGCGCAATCACCGCCACGGCGCCGGCATCAAGTGCCTGCCCCGGAATCTCGGGTGAATTCCACAGGGTGCGGACGATGGCCGGGCGCCCCGCCGCATTGATGGCCGCGATCATCGGCGCGGCATCGGAAAAGCCGATCACGCCATGCTGCATGTCCAGCGCCACGCCCTCGAACGGCAAGCGTGCCACCTGGGCTGCGAGTTCGGCCGAGGGAATTGACATCCAGGAAAAGAGAAACGGCTCGCCAGTGGCGAGCCGTGACCGCAAGTCAAACTGCGGGGCGGACACTACTGCCCTGCCTTGATCTGTTCGACGGCCGTGGCCATCAGTTCATTCATGGTACGGCGAATCTGATGGTCCGACTGCGCGACCGATTTCGAATCGAAATCAGCCCGGATCTTGCGGAACACGTCCTCGTCGCCGGCTTCCTGGAAATCCGCCACCACCACTGACTTGGCATAGGCTTCTGCTTCACCGCCCGTGAGGCCCATCTTCTCGGCCGCCCACAGGCCCAGAAGCTTGTTGCGCCGGGCGCCGGCCTTGAACTGCAGTTCCTCGTCGAGGGCGAATTTCTTCTCGAAACCTTCCTCGCGCTTGTCGAAGGTGGTCATGCATGTCTCCTGTTGAGCCTGTTGGCTTGAAATAGCCATGACGAACGGCCAAATCAACTGAGGAAACGGCCATTGTGCAGCGCACCACGTTGCTTTATGGAGCCGGAGTCAAAGGATTGGGGATTTCATCCCCAGAATCTGTAACAGAGATGGCGTCACGAGCCTCGCCGGACTAGATTGACCGGCAGGCCGATAGGGTATTGATGAGGATATTCCAGATGAGCAGCAGGCGTACCCGGATCTATGAGGGCAAGGCCAAAATCCTCTACGAAGGCCCGGAGCCCGGTACCATCATCGTCCACTACAAGGACGACGCGACCGCTTTCAATGCCCAGAAGAAGGCCGTGATCGAAGGCAAGGGTGTGCTGAACCAGCGCATTTCCGAGTATATCTTCACGCGCCTGAACGAACTCGGCATCCCGACGCATTTCATGCGCTCGCTCAACATGCGCGAACAGCTGGTGCGTGAAGTGGAAATCGTGCCGCTGGAAGTCGTCGTCCGCAACGTGGCCGCCGGTTCGCTGGCAAAGCGCCTCGGCCTGGACGAAGGCCACCAATTGCCGCGCTCGATCATCGAATTCTACTACAAGAACGACCAGCTTGGCGATCCGATGGTCTCGGAAGAGCACATCACCGCCTTCAACTGGGCGGGCCCGCAGGAAATCGACGACATGATGCACATGGCGATCCGCATCAACGATTTCCTCTCCGGCCTGTTCCTGGGCATCGGCATCAAGCTCGTCGACTTCAAGATCGAGTTCGGCAGGCTTTACGAAAACGACATGATGCGCATCGTGCTGGCCGACGAGATCAGCCCTGATTCCTGCCGGTTATGGGATATCAAGACCCAGGACAAGCTCGACAAGGACCGCTTCCGCCGCGACATGGGAGGCCTCATCGAGGCCTACCAGGAAGTGGCGCGCCGTCTGGGCATCATCGCCGAGGGCGAGAAGCCCGAGCGCTCCAAGCCCAAGCTCGTCAAGACGGACACCGTACAATGAAGGCAAGAGTGAAGGTTACGCTCAAGAACGGCGTGCTCGATCCGCAGGGCAAGGCCATCGAAGGCGCTCTGGGACATCTGGGCTTCGGCGGCGTTGCTGGTGTGCGTCAAGGCAAGTATTTCGAAATCGAGTTGGCCGAGACCGACAAGGCCAAGGCCAGGGATCAAGTGAAGGCGATGTGCGAGAAGCTGATCGCCAACACGGTCATCGAGAACTACGAGATCGAGCTGGCCTGAGGGATCGCGCATGAAATCCGCCGTCGTCATATTCCCCGGACTAAACCGCGACAGCGACATGATGATGGCGCTCGAGGGCGTGACCGGCTCAAGGCCCGTGTCTGTCTGGCATACGGAAACCGAACTGCCGAAGGTCGATCTTGTGGTCATCCCCGGCGGTTTTTCCTATGGCGATTACCTGCGCTGCGGGGCGATCGCCGCGCGCTCACCCATCATGTCGGATATCCGGGCCAAAGCTTTGAAGGGACTCAAGGTCCTTGGCGTCTGCAACGGCTTTCAGATCATCACCGAGGCAGGCCTGCTGCCCGGCGCACTGGTGCGCAACGCACAGCTCCGCTTCGTCTGCCGCCAAGTGAAGCTCCGGGTCGAGAACAACCAGACCTTCTTTACGAAGAACCTGGCCAAAGGCGCTGTCGTGTCCTGCCCTGTCGCCCATGGCGAAGGCAATTACATCTGTGACGCCGAGACGCTGAAGCGGCTCGAGGGGGAGAACCGCGTGGTATTCCGCTACGCGGACAACACCAACCCCAATGGCGCCATGAACGACATCGCCGGTATCATCAACGAGCAAGGCACCGTCATCGGCATGATGCCGCATCCCGAAAACATGATTGAACCCCTGCACGGCCGCGCCGACTGCCGCCCGCTGTTCGAGAGCCTGCTGGCGGCGTGAACTAACAGGCAGCCGGGAAAGCGGAGCAAGTATCGCGCATCAGATTGCCGATGTTCCCTGCTCCATACCCACCATAGTCAGCGTCAGGAAACTCGGCATTCACGCCGAACCACGAAGCGCCCTGCACATTCGCGCCGACAGTTGAGTATCCCCAGCTGGTGACTCCCACCACGTAATTTGACTTTGCAGCACTGCCGAGATCAGCGGCTGTCGAGATCGAGGGCCGCGTTCCGAAATTGACAAGCCAAGGGCCGCCGCTCGATCCTCCGGTCTGCGGTGAGCCGATCTGCGTGTTCCTGAGCTCATTTCCGTTCGTCGTCGATGAGCTGGTGATGTATTTGCCGAATGTATCCGTCATCTGCATCTGGTAGCCGCTGTCGAACGCAACGGGATAGCCAAGTTGCGTGATATCGGCGACTGTGCTGTTGCCGAATACTGGAGACGCCGCGAAGGAATACCCGTTCCAGCCATAACCGTACCAGCCGCCCAAGGTCGTTCCTGGGTATTCGCCGCTCTTCTTCTGCAGCGTCACTGTTGCAATGTCATTGTTGCAGGCAATGCCTGCCGCGCCATTCTCGCATGTGTCTGTGCCATCAAAATAGGGAGTGGGAACGCGCCAGTTCGTCCCGGCATAATATCCCCACGGCCCCCCCTTGGAAGACGTGTTCGCCGGATACCAGAGCACTTCGTCTGCCCAGCCGTCGGCCTTCGTCCCGAACTTGTGGACGCAATGCGCGGCGGTGATGAGCACGGCCTTTTTTACCAGCGACGCCGTGCAAACGTACCAATCTGTGCCGAAGCGCATCCACAATTTTCCTGTCAGGCGGTATGGCTTGGCCGTGACTGGAGAGCCGGCAATATTATTGATCTGCTGGCTGGACGAATTGGCGACGCGAGAAATCGAGTAAGGCCATTTCTCTGTGCCGCTGCCGTAGCTTCTGGACGTGCTACTGGAGGCGCTGCTGCCCTTCCGGCCAACAGGTGCGGCATCGGACCGCCGGCCGCCAACCGGAAGGATGCTGGTGCTGAGAAGCGGCAATCGCGAGAGTCCTGGTCCAACGGGCACCGTCGAATTCGACATCGAACTCGGTCCCCTTGCAGTAGTCCTTTCGGCCTGTGCGCCGGGTGACGCCGCCAGCAGAGCAAGTGCAACACTGAAATACAATGAAAGACGTCCAGAGGAATTCGTCATGTCGCTCCGTTAACTTCACAAGCTGCCGTACTCTATTGGGATTTCTTAGAGAGATTTTCGCGTTTCAACATTGACGCCGATCAACCTGATCTTCTCCGATCCATGCTGACTGGCTTCTTCTTCGCGCGTCAGACCAAAGTCAAATGGGCCAGAACTTCAGGGATGGCCATCTGGCGGGCATTTGAAAGCGCTCTATGTTCAGTGCTGGCGGCTGTCTTGTATGTTCGACTTGTGCTACCTATTATATTCTCGGTGTGAGTTTATCTGTACTGTTGATCGGCCGTGCAGCAGGCAGTGACGACGTCGCGGGGGACAAGCGGCATATATTGCGGCAAACTCTGGGAATGGGCATTACCGATGAACAGCAAGTTCCTGAAACTATCAACAGCCGGCGCAGTTCTCATGCTGTTTTCTGCGGGTGAGGTTGCGGCGGCGGGGAAAAAACACATTCTGATCGACGGACACGGCGACAGACGGCCGTACGCGGCGGATTCACGTGCCGGTGGCGGAAAATCCCATCCAATCGGAACACAACCCGGCACGGTATCGAATGGCACCAAGACACATCCGATCGGCCAGCAGGACGGTCCCCCACCGCGGTAGTCAGACTTTCACAGAAACTGGTTTGTGTTTGTCGAAGAACGGCCTTGCGCCGGAACCATATCGCGCCGCCCGGATGAAGACCGAACCGGCTGGAACCCTGTGCGTCCCGCCTGCCGATGGGTTCTCCCGTGCAATCTGACAAGACGCAGCACGGATCGTTACGGAACATTGCGTCACGGACCGTCGATTCCACGCAGACGCTGGTGGTGCAGTCTGTGACGATCAGATGCCTGATCCCCCGTCTCCGCAAGATTCCGGCGAGAGCCGTCTCGCAGAAGCCACTGTAACAATGCCTGGCCGACATTGAAGACACCGTGCCCCATCCGGAGAGGTGAAACCGCCGTTCCAGGCCAAACCGCAGCACCATACTGAGTTAAACCAAAGCTAACTCAAATGCTTTCCACCAGATTAACGCCCGCTTCACCGCGGCCGCCGTTAATGTTGGATTAACGCCGTTTGATTGCGCAGTATGTGGTTGTCCAATCGTTAACGGACACAGGCATTCAGGGTTCAGGAGAACAGCATGGCACGTTTCATCAAGTCGCTCCTCGGATATGACCGCAACGTCGCATCGCCGGAAGAAACCGAGGCCTACCGCGTCGCCAACGAAGCGTTGCAATACCGCGTCAACATGATTGCCCGTCAGAGCAACCGCGCCTCTAGTTCCGACCGGCCGACGACGGACATCTACGGCCGCTCCATTATTTGAATCCGGTTTCAGCACCACCACGATGCGTTGCGACGGAGCGGATGGACCGCACCGGGCAACGCTTCTTGGTTTTTGATTAAATTGAACAGTTGCAGCTAGCGGGCCGTTTACCCCAACCGGAGTTGGGAACAAGTTAGCAGAAAAATTTCTCTCAAATTCATGCATCCTGTGCGAGATATTCCGGCATTGCACGCATGGAGAGAAACACAATGACCGGCATCATCAAGTCGCTTATCGCCAAAGCTCGCGGGATCTCTGCAAAGGAAGACGCAGAGACGCTCGATCGCGCCACTCAGGTTCTGCAGACCCGCGTTCAACGGTTCTCGGCTTCCTCTCCCCAGCAAGACCGCGCCGCTGCCTGACACCTCCGCCAACGTTCGCGCGGCGACGAATAATAGCGCGACAGCAACCGCATCCTGCAAACATCTGCCGCCTTGCCACCCCCGCGTGACGGCGCAAGGTCAGGTTCACGACCTGTCATAAAATTGTACCGGACAGAGTAAGGGCCGCTTCACCGAGAGCCGTGTTAATCTTGGATTAACGCAGGAAACTCGGGCCATATGTGGTTGCCCAATCGCTAACGGGCTTCGTAACCAAAGCATTAGGAAAACGCCCATGACACGCATCCTCAAGTCTCTCCTCGGCTCCAAGCGTCAGGAACAGTCTCCGGAGGAAATCGAACAGCTGGCCCGTGCCACGTTCGTGCTGCGTTGCCGCGTCGAGCGGATGATGGACGGCAAGGCCACCATCTGATTGCCTTGCTGCTGGCCTTGTGCCAGCACCCTGTGGGCTTCCCACATTGGACATTTGAGATTTGGGGACCGAGGCGCTAAAGCCTCTCCCCATGAGCCACCCCAAAGACATCAAGATCACCCCGGACCTCGTCAAATCCCACGGCCTCAAGCCGGATGAGTACGAGCGCTTCGTGAAACTGCTGGGCCGCGAGCCCAGCATCACCGAACTCGGCATCTGCTCGGCCATGTGGAACGAGCATTGCTCCTACAAGTCCTCTAAGAAATGGCTGAAGACCATGCCCACCAAGGGGCCGAAGGTCATTCAGGGTCCGGGCGAAAATGCCGGTGTGATCGACATCGGCGACGGCGACGCCATCGTCTTCAAGATGGAAAGCCATAACCATCCCTCCTTCATCGAGCCCTATCAAGGGGCAGCCACCGGCGTCGGCGGCATCCTGCGCGACGTATTCACCATGGGCGCCCGGCCGATTGCCGCGATGAACGCGCTGCGCTTCGGCGAGCCGTCGCACCCCAAGACCCGGCACCTGGTGTCGGGCGTCGTCCACGGTGTCGGCGGCTATGGCAATTCCTTCGGTGTGCCGACCATCGGCGGCGAGGTGAACTTCCACGCCCGCTACAATGGCAACATCCTCGTCAACGCCATGGCGGTGGGTCTCGCCCGCGCCGATTCGATTTTTTATTCCAAGGCCAAGGGCGTCGGCCTCCCCGTCGTCTATCTTGGCGCCAAGACCGGCCGCGACGGCATCCACGGCGCCACCATGGCGTCAGCCGAATTCGACGACAAGGCGGAGGAAAAGCGGCCGACGGTTCAGGTGGGCGACCCCTTCACCGAGAAGTGCCTGCTGGAAGCCTGCCTCGAACTCATGGCATCGGGCGCGGTCATCGCCATTCAGGACATGGGGGCCGCCGGCCTCACCTCGTCGGCCGTCGAAATGGGCGCCAAGGGCGATCTCGGCATCGAGCTCGACCTGGACAAGGTTCCATGCCGCGAAGAAGGCATGACGGCTTATGAAATGATGCTGTCGGAAAGCCAGGAGCGCATGCTCATGGTGCTGCGCCCCGAGCAAGAGAAGGAGGCGGAGGCCATCTTCCACAAATGGGGGCTGGATTTCGCCGTCGTCGGCAAGACCACGGACACGCTGCGCTTCATCATCAAGCATGAGGGCGAGGTGAAGGCCGACCTCCCCATCAAGCAGATGGGCGACGAGGCGCCGGAATATGACCGCCCCTGGACCGCGCCGAAGAAGCTCCCAGTGCTGAAGGATGTCCCCGCTCCCGCCGATCTGGCCGCGGCCATCCTGAAGATCGTCGGCTCGCCCGACATGTGTTCCAGGCGCTGGGTGTGGGAACAATATGACAGCCTGATCCAGTCCAACACCGCGCAGATTCCCGGCGGCGACGCCGGCGTCGTCCGCATCCGGGACAAGAAGGCCATCGCGGTGTCGACCGATGTGACGCCGCGCTATGTCGAAGCCGATCCCTTCGAGGGCGGCAAGCAGGCCGTGGCCGAATGCTGGCGCAACCTTACGGCAGTCGGCGCCGAGCCCATCGCCATCACCGACAACCTCAACTTCGGCAATCCGGAACGCCCCGAGATCATGGGGCAGTTCGTGTTCGCCATCAAAGGCATCTCGGAAGCCTGTATCGCGCTGGACTTCCCCGTCGTCTCCGGCAACGTCTCGCTTTACAACGAGACCAACGGCCAAGGCATTCTTCCGACGCCTGCCATCGGCGGCATCGGCGTGCTGAAGGACGTGACCAGGATGGCGACGCTGGCCTTGAAGAGCGACGGCGATGCCATCCTGCTGATCGGCGGACATGGCAGCCATCTGGGCCAGTCGACCTATCTGCGCGAAGTGCTTGGCCGTGAGGAAGGCGCCCCGCCACCCGTCGACCTGGCCCTCGAGAAACGCCATGGCGACTTCGTCCGGAACTTGATCAATTCATCGCAAGTCACTGCGGTGCATGACATTTCCGACGGCGGGCTTGGACTCGCAGTGATCGAGATGGCGATGGCCTCCGGCCTCGGCGCCAGTCTCTCCGCCCTCACCCACGAACAACTCTTCGGCGAGGATCAAGCGCGTTACGTTGTCACTTGCAAGTCCAGTGATGCCGTCCGCCTCCTGACCGAGGCCACCGCCGCCGGCGTGCCGATGGTAAAGCTGGGCGAGGTCACGGCGGATCCCGTCCTGAAACTCGCCAACGGTCCCAGCATTCCTGTCGCCCAGCTTCGCACCGCCCACGAAGCCTGGTTCCCGGCCTACATGGCGGGGGAACTCTGAACTCCATACTCGCGACCATGCTGGAAATCGGTTAGACTCCCTGGTCCCGGATGGAGGACCGACATGACCGAGAATCCACAGAGCATGTTTTCCGATGGCGCGGCCTATGAGCGCCTGATGGGCCGCTGGAGCAAGAAGGCTGGCGAGCAGTTCCTCGACTGGCTGGCGGCCGGAAAGGGCCTCAGTTGGCTCGACGTGGGCTGCGGCAATGGCGCCTTCACCGAAGAGATCGTCAGCCGCTGTGCCCCGGCCTCGGTGTCGGGCATCGACCCCTCCGAGGGGCAAATCGCCTATGCGCGGACAAGGCCCGGTACTCGCATGGCGGAGTTCCATGTCGGCGACTCCCAGGCCCTGCCCTTTTCTGACGGCAGCTACGACGCGGCCACCATGGCCCTCGTCATCGCCTTTGTGCCTGATCCGGCAAAGGGCGTGGCCGAACTCGCCCGCGTCCTGAGGCCCGGCGGCACCGCCGCTGCCTATATGTGGGACCTTCCCGCCATGGGCGTACCGCTTGGGCCGATCTACAAAGCCCTGCGCGACATGGACATGCCAGGACCGCAACCGCCCAGCGCCGAGTTTTCCCGGCGCGAGGCGATGGAGGCCCTGTGGCGCGGAGCGGGATTGGATGAGGTCGAAACGACTGTCATCCGCGTACCCGTCAGCTTCGACAATTTCGAGGACTTCTGGCAGTCGAACACGCTTCCCGCCGGGCCGCATGCGAAATTCGTCCATGCCATGCCCGAAGCAGCCAGGGAAGAATTGCGCCGCCGCCTCAAGGACAGCCTGCCAACGGCCGCCGATGGACGCATCGCCTATGAATCGGTGGCCAATGCCGTGACCGGGCGGAAGAGACGCTGACAATCAAATTTGCAGAGAGACGGGCGGCCAGTCTTGCTCTTCGCTCCGCAAATCTCTACATGCCGGGTTTCAGGAGTTTGCCCATGGCCATGTCCGCAACCGATATCGAACGCTTCATCAAGGAGGCGCTGCCCGACGCGGTGATCGAGATCCGCGATCTGGCCGGTGACGGCGACCATTATGCGGCCAACGTCGTATCTGCTGCCTTCAAAGGCAAATCCCGCGTCCAGCAGCACCAGATGGTCTATGCAGCACTCAAGGGCCGCATGGGCGGCGAGCTGCACGCCCTCGCATTACAGACAAGCACCCCGGAGAACTGACACATGACCGACATCGCCACCTGGATCGACAATGAAGTGAAGACCAACGACGTGGTGCTCTTCATGAAGGGCACGCCCGACATGCCGATGTGCGGCTTCTCCGGCCGCGCCACGCAGATCCTCCAGCACCTCGGCGTGCCGTTCAAGGGCATCGACGTCCTCTCCTCGAACGACATCCGCCAGGGCATCAAGGACTACACCAACTGGCCGACCGTGCCGCAGCTCTACGTGAAGGGCGAATTCGTCGGCGGCTCCGACATCATGATGGAAATGTTCCAGTCGGGCGAGTTGAAGACGCTGATGACCGAAAAAGGCGTCGCCTGACGTTCTACGGTAGCTTCTTCAGCATTGCATCGATCTTCTGGGCCGTCGCCTCATCCGCGACGGCCTTGGCATTGGTGAGGTCGGCTTTGGCTCCGGCGATGTCGCGCAGCAAGAAGCGGAACGTGGCGCGGCTGAGGTGCACCTCGAAATCCTTCGGTGCCGCAGCGATGGCCTGATCGAAGTCGCGGGCGGCGCCGGCATTGTCACGCAGCTCCAGCTTGGCCCGGGCGCGCCCGGCATAGGCGCGGCCGAAGGACGGATCGGTGACCACCGCCGCGGTGAAATCGGCAATGGCGTTCTGCGGCTCGCCAATGACCAGCAGCAACTTGCCGCGCTCGTAGGCGGCCATCGCATGTCTGGGATCGGACTCAAGCGCTTTTGTGAAAGCATCCATGGCCTTCACGATGTCCTTTGCCGCGAGCGCCTTCAGGCCATCCGCAAGCCTGTCATCCGCTGGAGCGGCGAAAGCGGGAGCGGCCGCGAGACACAACAGCACACATGGCACAAACCTGAACATGCCGCAGCTGCTAGCTGCAAGTTTCCCCGCTGACAAGCCTCCCGGATGATTGACCATCGGGTCAATTTCAGGCAGGCAAGGCTACCGGCTTGGAGTATTTACCATTTCGCCTGCGACTCGCGCCATAGCGGCTTTGCTGTTGACCATGTTCTTCTGGGGTTCATCGGCAGTTTTCATTCGCACGCTGGCCCTGTCGCTGCCGCCAGAAGATTCGCTGGCCGTGCGCTACGCGCTGCTGAGTGTCATCAACATCGGCGGCTTGCTGTGGTTCGGCACCTGGCGCATCCCCAAGGCGGACTGGCCGCGCTTCCTGTTGGCGGGCATCGTGGGCATGGCCGGCTACAACTGGTTCGTCAATGCTGGCTTTGCGCTGGTGCCAGCCGGCGTTGGCACCATCATCACAACGGTGGAGCCACTGATGATTGCACTGCTGGCCGCCGCCTTCCTCGGCGAGAAACTGAGCCGCTACGTGTTCGCCGGGGTCGGCATGGCGATGATGGGTTCTGTGGTGCTGTTCTGGAACGATATCACCTCGGCATCGCCGTCGGGCGTCCCGCTGCGCGGCATTGCCTACCTGCTGGTCTGCTGTGCCGGCTGGGCCATCTATACGATCGTGACCAAGCCGCTTCTCGACCGCTATGACAGTTTCACCGTAACGGCCCTCACCATGCTCATCGCGGCGCCCATCCTGATCGGCGCGGCAAGCGAACCGGTCCATGTGCTGGCGGGAAAGCTCAGCATCCGTCAATGGCTGGAGGTCGTCTATCTGGTGCTGGCGGCTGGGATCGGCGGCACACTGATGTGGAACTATGGCGCGAAACATCTCACCAGCACGGCGGCGGGCACATTTCTCTACCTGATCCCGGTGGTGGCGGTGACTTCCGGCGCCCTCATGCTGGGCGAAGTGGTGACCGTTTTCATTGTCGTCGGCGGCTTGCTGATGCTGGCGGGCGTCGCCGCCGCGCAGTTCGGACCCCGGCTTTTCAGGCAGCCTTGATTCATGGATATGCGCGCCGTTTCCGCCCTGCTCTTCACAGTCGTCGTCTGGGGCATCGGCCCGGTTTTCCTGCGTACGCTGTCGGTTGATCTCGGTCCGGCCGATCACCTGGCGATCCGCTATTCCATCGTTGCGGTGCTCTACCTCATCCTGCTGGCGTTCTTCGGACGCGTGGCCATCGCACGGGCGGACTGGCCGCGCCTGCTGATCATCTCGACGGTCGGCATGGTCGGCTACAATCTCGGATCGGCCTTCGGTTTCGAACGCGTGACCGCAGGCATCGGCAGCCTCATCATCGGCAGCCAGCCACTCCTGATCGCGTTGTTCGGCACACTGATCGCACGTGAACGCCTGTCGTCAGGGGCGGTCATCGGACTCATCATCGGCTTCATCGGCGTGGTGCTGCTGGTGTGGAAGGATCTGGGCGTTGCAGCGGACGGCCGCAACCTGCTGATCGGCAGCGGGCTGATCTTTCTTTGCGGTGTCGCATGGGCGATCTACGTGGTGATGAGCAAGCCGCTGGTGGTGAAATATGGGCCATTGAGTATCACCGCCTGGTCCATCGTTCTCGGATCCGCCGTTATGGTGCCGTTGCTCGGACGGCCTTCGACACTCGTCACATTGGCCGACATGAGCCCGCGCAGCTGGCTCGAGATGGCCTACATCGGCATCATCTCCACCATCATCGCATCGATCTCTTGGAACTTCGGTGCCTCGCGCATGTCGGCGGCAGCTTGCGGCGCCTTTCTCTACATGGTGCCAATCATCGGGGTTGCGTCCGGGGCCCTGTTTCTCGGCGAACATGTGACAATGGGCATGCTGACAGGCGGCGTCCTGATTCTCGCCGGTGTCGCCATCGCCCAGTTCGGCGACCGCCTGCGCGGCGGCCCGGCACTGGCAATTCCGGCGTTGCTTTTCGCCGTCACGATGTGGGGCCTGATCCCGGTTGCCATGCGCTTCCTCATTCTCGAACTCTCGCCGCAGACAGCGATGGTCTTGCGGCTCTATCCGGCGGGGTTGCTGGCCATCATCGTGCTGCTTTTCGTCGGTGTACGGAAGATCGAATGGCGCGACTGGGGCCGCATTGCCATCGCGGCACTCGCCGGCAATCTCGGTTACCAGATCCTCGCTGCCTTCGGCATGCAGACGGTGCCGGCGAGTTGGACGGGCTTGCTGTTCGGGTTGGAGCCTGTGTTCATCGCCCTCTTCGCCGTCCTGCTGGCCGGCGAGCGGCTGACGTTCTGGCTTGTCGGCGGCATGTTCGTGGCCCTGCTGGGGACCGCGGCGCTGATGCTCGGCAGCACGCTTTCGCCGTCGGGCGATGTCACGCTGTTCGGCGTGCTGCTGGTCACGCTCTCGACCATGGGCTGGGGCATCTACACGGTGGTGATCAGGCCCGTCTCGCGCAAATACGGGTCGTTGCAGGTTGCGTGTCTCGCCATGGCAATCTCAGCCCTGCCCATGCCATTCTTCGTGGGCGTCGAGTTTCCGCAGACCCTGGCCGGCATGGGGACGACGGCCTGGTTCGCCGTCGGCTTCGTCGTGGTCTTCGGAACCTTCCTGGCAACGTCGGCTTGGAATTATGCACTAGGCCACATGGAGAGCTCGATTGCAGGCGTGTTCCTCTATGTGCAGCCCGTGGTGGCGGCGATCGGCGGCATTCTGCTGCTCAACGAGCGGCTGACCTGGCCACTTCTGGCAGGCGGCGGCCTCATCATCCTCGGCGTGGCCATCTCCCAGTTCGGACCTCTCATGCAAAAGCCGCGGTTGGCCTCCGGGGCCAGGCCAGCTAGTCAGAGACGATGACCACATCCTCCATCCGTACGCCCTGGTACTTCTCACCGGTCGTCATCATCATCGCTGGCTGCCTGATCGCCATCGTCAATTTCGGCGTGCGCTCAAGTTTTGGCCTGTTCACCGCACCAATTTCCGAAGCGCATGGCTGGCCGCGCGAGACGTATTCCTTCGCCATGGCCATGCAGAACCTGTTGTGGGGAATCGCCACGCCACTCGCGGGCGCGTTGGCTGACCGCTTTGGCTCAACACGCGTGTTGGCAGCGGGCGCTGTCATCTATTGCCTCGGCACCCTGATGATGGTGAGCAGCAGCGATGTCACCATGTTCGTGCTCGGCGGCGGCGTGCTTGCCGGTACCGGTATCGCCCTCTCGTCTTTCTCGATCGTCATGGCCGCACTTGGCCGCATCGTGCCGCCTGAAAAGCGCTCTTGGGCCTTTGGCATCGCCACAGCATCCGGATCGCTCGGCCAGTTCATCTTTGCGCCTCTTGGTTCGGCGATGATCAGCGCCTATGGATGGCCGACGGCGCTCACCGTTCTGGCTGCGTCGACGCTCTCGATCATCGTGTTTGCGCTGCCGCTCATGACCGGCAGCCAGCATTCGGGGAGGCAGCCCGCAGGAGAAACCACCCTGGGGATGGGCGAGGCCATCGCGACGGCGTTTGGCAACAGATCGTTCCTGCTGCTGACGGCGGGTTTCTTTGTCTGCGGCTTCCATCTTGCCTTCATCACCGTTCATCTGCCGCCCTATCTGGCCGAACACGGCATCAGCAAGGAGGTGGCGGGATTTGCCATGGGTGCCATCGGACTGTTCAACGTGGTCGGTGCCTACACGTCTGGCATCATCGGTGGAAAATTCAGGAAGCCGGTCCCGCTCAGCCTGATCTACCTGCTGCGGTCCATTGCCATCGCCGCTTTCATTCTGCTGCCGATCGCCCCTGTGACGACCTTCGCCTTCACGGCGAGCATCGGGTTGTTGTGGCTCTCCACCGTGCCCCTCACCATGGGCCTGGTCGTGGCCATGTTTGGCACCCGCTACATGGCAACGCTCTATGGCTTCGTGTTCCTCAGCCATCAGATCGGCAGTTTCCTCGGCGTGTGGCTGGGCGGCAAGCTCTATGACCAGTTCGGCAGCTATGACCCGGTCTGGTGGGGCGGCGTCGCACTGGGACTTTTTGCGGCGGTCGTGCATCTGCCGATCCGCGAGCAGCGCGACGAGCGCTTCGTCACCGCCTGAGACATGCGGTGGCCTGGTCACAAGCTGGCAGCGGGATTATTCGTCAGTGTCCTGACGATCTGGATCGCCGTCATGGCCATGGTGATGCGGCAGGCGGCGCTGCCGCGCGAGGCCTCGGGACCGATGCTGGCGGTCTTCGAACCGGGAACGCCGGAGCCTGATATCTTCGCCCGACTGTCGCGGGCGGAGGCGCGGATCGTCAAGCCTTCGGCATTTGGTTTCATCTGGGTTGTCGCAGGCGACGAGCCGGGGCTGGCGGGAAGGCTGGCCGATCAAGGCGCCATCGGCGCCTACCGCAATCTGCCGATCAGCCCGACGATTGCCGGCTGTTTCGCATTCGCCGATGCCAAGATGGCGAACCTTCTGCAATGATGTCCAGTCAGGAGAGCCGCCGCTCAATCCACTGCAGGAGCGGCGCCTTGATGGTGAGCAGGCCAGAATAACCCAGGCGTTCCTCGCTATATTCGCCGATCAGCCGGTGAATTGCCTGAAGGCTATCCTGATCCCCGGCAATCGATGACAGCGGATCAGAATAGGTGTGGATGCCAAAGACCAGGGCCTGGGTGTGGGGCAACCTGACGAAGGTCTGCCGCTCGACCCGCAGCCACAACTTATCACCCGCCGCTTCCGGATTGGCAACCAGCGCTCGCGAGAGATCTTCCGCCGCCGTGACGTTGGCGTGGTGCCAGCCCTGTGGAAACAGACGGCTGGCAATTGCCGTGACAAACCAGTTGAAGCGAACGACGGGCACCCCTGCCTTCACGTTTGCCATCACCCGGTCAACACGTGCACCAAGCTGCTCGTTCAGGCCGGGCACCGGGTCATGGGCGTAGCGCATGTCGCGGCCAACGCAGGATACGATGCGGCCGGAACTCGTATAGGCATTCGATGCCGCAGTCATGATATTCGCATCATCACGGCGCTCGAACAGGATGAAGTCCTCCTCAACCACATTGCTTATGATTTCAAGGGGCTCCAGATCATCCGCCTCGAGATCATGTCGGCTGCCGTCGATCAGATCGTGGATATGCCCCTGATCCATGCGGAAGCTGGCGGAATGAGTTGTGAGAAGCTGGGCCACGACGGCATCCCGGAGTTCGGCCTGCGCCTCTCCGGACCCGTCTGTCGAGCGGTAGAAGACCGGCGGGCGTCCCGTCATCCGCTGGCGTTTTTCCGCCATGAAACTGGCATGGTCGGGCCCGGTGTCGAGCCAAGATGCCATTTCCATCGGTTGCAGACCGATCTGGAACGCCGCGCCGCTGCTTCGGTAGGGTTGGTGCTTGGGCGTCATGAACGGTCTCCGGATGTCGTCTCGTCACTGGAACTATAGCCAAAGTGGCCAATACCACCACTGCCCGGCCCGCTGGATGGGCCAGCGCTAGACAGTTAGCAGCACTCTTGAGACAAGACTGACAATGCTTTGTTTTTTCACGTTAATTCTTCATTCATGTGGTTGACCCGAAGATATGGTTCTGGATAGCTTCGGAATGCCTCAATCACCACGGAGGAACGACATGGGCGACCGGGACTTTGAGCATCAGCTACAGGGCTGGAGTCTGACCACAGCGGAAATCATGTACCGCATGCCGGATTTCCGCGACATCCTGCAAACCTACATCTGGCAGGACTACGATCTGGCCCCGAAGTTTCCCAAGCTGATCAAGTTCCTGGATTTCTGGTCGCACAATCTCGACGGACCATTGGCCGAAGTTCGCGTCGCCCATGCTGGATTGCTGCGGCCGCTGGCCATCCGCCACGTCGGCAGCGAGTGGCAGCTGCACTAGAGTCCAGATCCCGGAATACGCTTCCGTTCGGGCCTGCGACAGCAGATCAGCTTCGGATATGCGGGCCTTGGATGCAGCCGCCGCCAGGCCATGCGCTATCGCATGTTCGCCGGTGAAGCCGTTGACGGTCAGGAAGATAGTTTGATCGTCGATCCTGGCCTATCGTGCTTGCTGCCGGGACTTCAGGTCATACGCATGAACGAGCGCCGCATCCACGAGATCTTCGAAATCAGCATTCTCTTGAAGGGTGCGCATGCGGTGATCGAATGTATTGGCGGTGTGTTACTGGCGGTGATCGGCAACGCCTGGATCCATTCCCTTGTCGGCACGCTCACCCAATTTGAGTTGGTCGAGGACCCGAAAGACCTGATCGCCAATGCGCTGCTCGATTTCGCCCAGCAATTCTCGGTCGGCACGCAGCACTTTTATGCGTTCTATCTGCTCAGTCATGGTGTGGTGAAGCTGCTGCTGGTGATCGGCCTGTTGCGGGGCAAGCTCTGGGCCTATCCCGCCTCGCTCGCAGCGCTTGGACTGTTCATGGCCTACCAGATCTACCGCTACAGCTATACACATGGGTTTGGGCTGATCATCCTGACGATCTTCGATGCCGCCGTGATGGTTCTGGTTTGGCATGAGTACCGGATGGTGAAACAGCACCCCGCACCCCGGCCTATGCGGTGAAAGCCACGCGCAAACAGAAAGGTCCGCTGCACGGCGCAGCGGACCTTTGACTTCAACAGTTTGCGCCTGGTTTAGCGCGAATAGTATTCGACGACGAGGTTCGGTTCCATCTGGACCGGATAGGGAACGTCCGACAGGCCGGGAATGCGGATGAGCTTGGCGACCATGCCCTTGTGGTCGACCTCGATGTAGTCCGGCGTGTCACGCTCGGCGAGCTGCACGGCCTCGAGGACGACGGCGAGGCCCTTGGCCTTCTCGGTCAGCTCGATCACATCGCCGACCTTGATGCGGATCGAGGCGATGGTGACGCGGCGGCCGTTGACCTTGACGTGGCCATGGCTGCAGAACTGGCGAGCCGCGAACATCGTCGGCACGAACTTGGCGCGATAGATGATCGCGTCGAGACGGCGCTCCAGCAGGCCGATGAGGTTTTCGGACGAGTCGCCCGTCAGACGGACGGCTTCCTCGTAGACTTTGCTGAACTGGCGCTCGGACAGGTTGGCGTAGTAGCCCTTGAGCTTCTGCTTGGCGCGCAGCTGCGTGCCGTAGTTGGACATCTTGCCCTTGCGGCGCTGTCCATGCTGGCCGGGGCCATATTCGCGCTTGTTCACCGGGCTCTTGGGACGGCCCCAGATATTCTCGCCCAGGCGGCGGTCGATCTTGTATTTGGCGTTGGCACGCTTCGTCATTTACGGTCTCCTTCAAGACGTTTGAGAGAACCCACCCTCCTTGCACCGGTCTCCCGGCCGACAGCTCCAAATGAAGCACGGGTAAGCAAACACGGGGCCAGATGACCCCGTGAGTGAGGCTGCCTATAGGCGAAGCGGGTTCCCGTGTCAAACACGCTTGATCGCGTTTGCCGGAAACCATTGACGGAGCATCTGCAAGCAGATTTGCTCAGGCCGGAACGTCCACGGAGATTGAAGATGTCCGATCGATTGACTGCGCGTTTTGGCGCCTGGAAGTCTCCCGTCACATCCGATCTGATTGTCGCCGAGGCCATCGGCCTGGATGATGTGCTGCTTGATGGCAACAACGTGTACTGGGTCGAGGCCCGGCCACAGGAAGGGGGTCGTCATGTGCTGGTGCATCGCGCGGCTGCCGGTTCATCCACCGACGTCAATCCACCTCCGCTGAATGCCCGCACCCGGGTGCATGAATATGGCGGGGCTGCAGCCCTTGTTCACCATGGCGCCGCGTATTTCAGCAACTATTCCGACCAGCAGCTTTATCGCATCGCGCCTGGCGGTGAACCGCAACCCCTGACTCCCGCCCCCGCCAGTCCGGACCAATCGCTGCGCTATGCCGACGGCCGGATCGATGGTTCACGACATCGCTGGATCGGCGTGCGGCAGGATCACCTGACCAATCTCCACGAACCGGTCAACAGCATCGTCGCAATCGACCTGGCGGCGGGCGGCGCGGGCGTGGTGCTGGCCGAGGGATACGACTTTTATTCCAACCCCCGCCTCAGTCCGGATGGCCGGCGCCTGGCCTGGCTGTGCTGGAACCATCCCAACATGCCATGGGTTGAAACCGAACTCTGGATCGCCGAGGTTGCAGCCGACGGCCACCTCGTTGAGCAGCGGAAAGTTGCGGGCGGCAATGCCGTATCCGTCTTCCAGCCGGAATGGTCGCCGGATGGCCGGCTGTATTTTGTGTCAGACCAGAGCGGCTGGTGGAACCTCTACCGGCTTGAAGGCGATGGCAACGCCCGCAATCTGTGTCCCATGGCGGCCGAATTCGGTCAGCCGCAATGGGTCTTCGGCCAATCGACCTACGGCTTTCTCTCGAACCGCGAGATCGTCTGTGCCTTCTCCAAGGGAACCGGTACGCTGGCGCGGCTTGATGTCGAGACCGGCACGGTCTCGGCCTTCAATCTGCCCTTCACCGAATATGAGTCCGTCCGGTCGGACGGCGGCAGGGTTGCGTTCCGTGGCGGATCGCCATCTGCTCCCTCGGCGATCGTCCTGCTTGATGCGGCAACCGGCAAATTCGAGATCCTCCGCACGGCTATGGCGGACGATCCGACCTTAAGGCCTTATTACAGCGCGCCTCAGGCCATCGACTTTCCGTCTGCTTCCGGCCGCATTGCCCATGCGCTCTTCTATCCGCCAAAGAACCCGGACTTTGAAGCGCCCAAGGGCGAGTTGCCGCCACTGGTGGTAAAGTGCCACGGCGGGCCCACTGCTGCCGCCTCTAGCTCGCTCGACCTCGGAATCCAGTTCTGGACAAGCCGCGGCATCGCTGTCGTCGATGTAAACTATGGCGGCAGCACCGGCTATGGCCGCGCCTATCGGGACCTGTTGCACAGCCAGTGGGGCGTGGTTGACGTCGAAGATTGCGCCGCAGCTGTGAAGTATCTGGCTGGCCGGGCTCTCGTCGATCCGCATCGCGCTGTGATCACCGGCGGCAGCGCGGGCGGATTCACTGTTCTCGCCTGTCTCACATCCAGCCGTGACGAAATCCGCAACTGCTTCGTATCCGGCGCCAGCCACTATGGCGTCAGTGATGTCGCGGCACTCGCACAGGACACCCACAAGTTCGAGTCGCGGTATCTCGACTGGCTCATTGCACCTTACTCCGATGCCGATCCGCGAGTGGAAGCCCAGTACCGACAAGTTTACCGCCAACGATCTCCCGTACATGCCTGCGTCAACCTTTCAGTCCCGGTCGCCTTCTTCCAGGGGACCGAAGACATGGTCGTGCCGCCGAACCAGACGGAACTGATGGTCGATGCCTTGCATGCCAAGGGCATAGCCGTCAGCTACCTGCTGTTTGAAGGCGAGCAGCACGGCTTCCGCCAGGCAGCCAACATCAAGCGCGCGCTCGACGCGGAACTCTGCTTCTTCGCCGCCGAGGCCTTCAAGGTCTGTTTGCGGTTCTAGTCAGTGCCTACCTGAGCCTCGGCAGATCAACGCGGTGAACCTGCCCGCTTGTTGCGGCAGTGAGTGCCGGATAGCGCGCGAGGACCAGCGGATCATGACCGGGGATGATATGCGCGCGGGACGCCGCCAGCTCTTCCAGCCGCGTGTAACTGCGCAGTGTCTGCGCCACATCGACGGTGACCGAGAACGGCTGCCGCCGCTCGAAGTTTTCGTAGTAATGCGTGGCATCCGAGGCCAGGACGACGGGACCCGAATGCGTCTGTACCCGCACACACTGAAGCCCTTGCGTGTGGCCCGGAACCGCGTGCACCGTAATTCCGGGAGCGACTTCGCCGTCACCATCGTAGAACCTCACCCGTCCCGAATAGATCTTCCTCACCAGACTGCAGACGTGATCGGGATGATAAGGCTTCTGCAGCGTCGCCTCGCACATGCAAGGGCCAGTGGCGTATGCCACTTCCCGCTCCTGAATGTGAAAATGTGCCGCTGGAAAACGGTCGAGGGTTCCGGCGTGGTCGAAATGCAGATGCGTGAGGATGACCGTGTCGAGCGTGTCCGGATCGATGCCGAGGCGGCGCAATGCGTCGACCGACTCGATCTCGATTGGCCGGTCGCGCCGGACGCCTTCTGCAGCGTCATAGCCCGTATCGACAAGGATCGTCCGATTGGCATTGCGGACTACCCATACATAGAAATCCAAAGGCTGCGGGCTGGCGTGATCGTCCGGCCAGAGGAAATTTGCAGCCCGCGTGCGTTCGGCATGGCGGGCATATTTTATGGCGAGAATTTCGTAGGTCTCGGTCATCGGAACGTTCCCCGTCGGCGGACTGGCGTGAAGCGCCCAACTTCTCAGCAGCGCGCCCCAATGTCCACAGCCATGCCATCGTGATCTCTTCGCCCTCCGCTTTCGCGCTTGTCGGAGCAGCGCCACTCGGCGAAATAGGTGGCATGACGCCATCCATACTTCCCCGAACCCTGCGCGATGCTGCCTCCGCCGCCGTGGTTCTGGCCTTCATGTTTCCGCTGTTCTGGTGGGGCCTCACGTCGGTCAAACCAGCCTCGGCAATCTTCGACAAGGATCAGGTCGTCTGGTTCGGTTTCACGCCGATGCTCGACAATTACGCGGTGGTGCTGCTCGGCGCAGGTCCAGATTTCTTTTCCTCCAATCAGTCGATCATCGACACGCTTGTCGTGGCCCTGGGCGCAACGGCCCTGACACTGACAGCCGCCCTCCCCGCCGCCTACGTGCTGTCGCTGAGGGATTTTTCCGCCAAGCGCCGATTTTTCCTGTGGATCGTCTTCCAGCGCATGGCTCCGCCAGTCGCCATCATTCTTCCGCTGTTCTTTCTCTATCACGAGGTTGGCCTGCGCGACACCCGCACAGGCGTGATCCTCGCCCACGCAACGGTGAACCTGCCCTTCGCTATCCTGCTGCTGAAATCCTTCTTCGACGACGTGCCGCGCGACGTCGGCGAAGCAGCCATGATCGATGGCGCGACACCGTCGCAACTCTTCACCCGGATCTATGTACCGCTGGTACGCGGCGGCATCGCTGCCACCGCGGTGCTCTGCTTCGTCTTCTCGTGGACGGAATTCTTCATGGCGCTGTTCCTCACCGACACTATCCGCCTGCTGCCCGTGCAGCTGGCGCTCGTCGTTACACAGACCTGGGGCTTCACCGCGGCGCTCAGCACCGCCAGCATCATTCCCGGATTCATCTTCATCCTTCTGGTGCAGAAGCACCTCGTCCGTGGACTGACGATGGGATTGACCAAGGGCTGACACCTTCGTGACGTCCGCTCATCAGGCGACGGGCGGCGGCTGCCCGTCATATTGCGAAAGTGCTGGATCGAATACGGCCCATGCCGGAGCTTCTGATGTCCAGATCGTCATCTGTGGGGGAAGAAGTTCCGGATCCTCCAACGCCCCGGCACGAATGAAGATCAAATGTGCCCGGACCAGCGCCCGGCTGAACAACGGGGTTCCGCAGCTTGTGCAAAATCCCCGCTGCATGACGTTGCCGCTGTCGGCAACACTCTCGTACCAGCCGGGCGACCCGCGAATCTGCAGCCCCTCCGATTTGAAACACACACTGGTCATTCCATTGCCGGCGCCGAGATACTGGCAAAGCCGGCACCAGCATACACGCGCCGCAAGCGGAGATCCTTCGACCGTGAAGCTGACCGCGCAGCACAGGCATCCTCCACTCACCAGCATGGCTTTTCTCCTGCAGCTAGGACTGGCGCACAGTCCGGATCAGACTGGCAACTCCAAAAATTCCGGCTTGTCGAAACCCATTGCCGAATAAGCCGCCAGCGAATCGGCCGCATCCTCGCGTGCTGAGGTGAGCAGTACCGAATTGTGCGGCGGCACCGGTTTCGAGGACTCGGTAATCGGCGTTTCATCCAGAACATCGGCCACGCGGCGGGCGATGGCCGGTGCCGGATCGATGTATTTGACGAGCCACGGCTGGACCTTCAGCATATCGTCCAGCAAGAGCGGATAATGAGTGCAACCCAGCACAACAACATCGGTCTTCTTGCCTTCGCGCTGACGAAAGGCTGGCGTGATCTCCTGGCGCAACTGGTCGAGATCGACGGGCGTGCCCTTCAGTTTCTGCTCGGCCATCTCGGCCAGACGCTTCGCGCCGTGCAGGAAGACCTTGCAGTGATAGGCATAGGTGTGAATGAGGGCGTGTGTATATTCGCGGCTGACGGTGCCAGGCGTTGCCAGCACACCAATAATGCCCGACTTGGTTTGCGCCGCCGCCGGCTTGATGGCCGGCACCGTGCCCACGAAGGGCAGCTTGTAGGCCTCGCGCAATTGTGCGAGCGCGATGGTCGACGCGGTGTTGCAGGCGATGACCACGATATGCGGTTCAACCTTGTCGATCAGCGCACCGATGACTGCGACGATGCGCTTGACCAGCGCATCTTCTTTCCACGCGCCATAGGGAAACGCAGCATTGTCAGCGGCGTAGACAAGATGCGCATGTGGCAACTGCGTGCGCACGGCACGCGCCACGGTGAGGCCGCCCATGCCGGAGTCGAACAGCAGAATGCGCGGAGCCGTCATCCCTTGGCCTCCCGCCTCCGTTCATGCGCGCGCGTCAACGACGAGACGATGCCGCGCAAGCTCCGCACCTCCTGCTCAGTCAGTTCGGCCCGCGCGAACAGGTTGCGGATGTTGCGCAGCATGCCGGGCTTCTTGTCATCGGTCTTGAAGAACCCGGCGGTATCGAGCTCGCGCTCGAGATGGCCGATAAAGCCTTCCAGTTCTTCCTTGGTCGCAGGCCGTGTGTCAGGTGTCTGCAATCCGGGGCCTTCAAGCGCCGCCAGCTCCGGCGTCTGCTGGCCCAGCGTCTGTGCCTGGTCCTTGAACCATTCATAGCCGACCAGCAGCACAGCCTGGGCGATGTTGATCGAGGCGAAGGCCGGATTGACGGGTGCGGTGATGATGACATCGGCCATCGACACCTCGTCGTTGCTGAGCCCCCAGCGCTCGCGGCCGAACAGGATGGCGAGCTTCTCACCGCGCGCCATGCGAATGCGCATGTCTTCGCCCGCCTGCTCCGGGGTGATCACTTCCTTGATCATGCCGCGCGGCCTTGCCGTGGTGGCGTAGACGTAATGCGAGTCCTTTACCGCGTCAGCCAGTGTCTCGTGGACCGTGGCCTTGTCGATGATCCAGTGGGCGCCGGATGAGGCGGTCACCGCCTTTTCGTTCGGCCAGCCGTCACGCGGCTCGACGAGACGCATGTCGTGCAGGCCGAAATTCGCCATGGCCCGCGCCGCCGTTCCGATATTCTCGCCCAGCTGGGGGTTAACCAGCACGACCGACGGCGCGGGCTGGAGGGTTTGATTGCGGGTCTTGTCGGTGCCTGACATATATCGCCAATTAGCCGACAGGGCTTTCGGGCGCTAGCCCCTCGCGTCGAGCTTTCGCGCAGTGCGCAACTCGGGGAACCAGCGCGACCAGAAGTAGGCAACGGCCATGGTGCCCGCGCCGCCCAATGCCACGGCGGCCACCGCTCCGATCCAGGCGGCAACCACACCGGCGCGGAATTCGCCCAGTTCGTTGGAGGCGCCAATGAACACGCGGTTCACCGCGTTGACGCGGCCGCGCACTTCATCCGGCGTCCACAGCTGCAGCAGCGTCTCGCGCACATAGACGCTGATCATGTCGGAGGCTCCCATCAGCGCCAGCGCAGCGATCGACAGAGGCACCCAGGTCGAGAGCCCGAAAACCATCGTGAAGAAACCGAAGGCCGCGACGAAGATGAAGAGGATGATTCCCGCCCGGTCCTTGATGCCGAACTTGGCAAGATAGAGCGCCATGATCACCGCGCCCACGCCCGGCGCGGCGCGCAGCAGCCCCAGCCCCCAGGGTCCGACCTCGAGGATATCGCGGGCATAGACCGGCAGCAACGCCACGGCGCCGCCCAGCAGCACGGCAAAAAGATCGAGAGAGACGGCGCCAAGCACGATCTTCTCCCGGCGGATGAAAGCGAAGCCTGCAAAGAGCGTTTCAAGCGACGTCTGTTCGGCATGGTTGGCCTGCGGCACTCGGCCGATCAACACGACAAACGTCAGCGCCAGCAGAATGAGGGCCATTGCCACGCCATATGCAACACTGCCGGAGATGCCGTAGAGAAGGCCGCCGGCCACGGGCCCGACAATGCTGGCGATCTGCCACGACATGGAATTCAGCGATATTCCATGGGCAATGGCTTCTTGCGGCAAGAGGTTGGGTGCCAGCGCATCCGAGGCCGGATTGAGGAAGGCCCGCGCCATGCCGAACAGCAAGAGAATACCGAAAACCGGCCAGACCACTGTTGGGCTTGACCAAGTGAAGACGATCAGCGCCAGGGCGCAGACCGCCTCGAGCACCATGCAGAGCCCCATGATCAGGCGGCGGTTGAACGTATCCGCCACCAAGCCCGTTACCAGCACCAACAGCAGCGGCGGGAGAAATTGCGCCAGTCCGACGAAGCCCAGATGCAACGGATTGCGAGTGATGTCGTAGACCTGCCAGCCGACTGAGATCGAGATGATCTGCACCCCGAAATTGGCGGCCCAGAGTGCCAACCAGTAGAAAACGAAGGGCCGATGATGCAGGGCATTGGCTGATACGGAGGTGGTATTCATGACGATGAGACCTGCCATGGCCTCTTGCGCCTGTCAAAGGCCGGCTCGTTTTCGCAGCGCAACTTCCATGCTAGTAATGTGGCCCATGTCACACGCAAGGGGCATCGTACTGGGTATTGTAAGCCTGATCCTGGCCGGCGTTGCCGCGCCCGCACACGCCGCACTGTCCTGCAGCGCGGCCGCGTCGATCTTCGACACGGCTTACAAAACCTATGCGAAGGCGGCGCCGCGCCCGGATGCCAATCCAAAGTCTGAAACACCCGAAGACCAGGCCCGCAATCTGGATGAGACGATTTCGGCGCAACGGCAGCGGCTGAATGACGTGAAGGCTGCCTTTGGAGAGATCAGTGACGATGCCGCCGGTGCCCATATCACGCTGGCGCAGTTGCTGCGCCGCGCTGCCCGCTTCCAACCCGCTCTTGAAGAACTGGCAGCGGCTGAGGGCATCCTGAAAACCCTCGATCCGCAAGGCCGTGCCATGGCGATGCTGCTGAGGGAGCGTGGCATCACCTATTCCAACATGCGCCGCCGGGAAGCAGCAGTTGCGGCCCTTGAAGCCGCGATTGCCCTTCACGCGCAGGGTCCGGCACAGGATTCCTCGCTGGAAGCCCTGAATAGCCTCACATTGGCTCAGGTGCTTCGCGGCCTCAGCCGTTTCGATGCATCCCTCAAGGCCTTGGACCGGGCGCGCGCCATCTATGACCGCAATCCCGACGCCAATGCCGGCAACCTCGCCGAGGTGCTGATTGACAGTTACACCGTCCTCACCAGGCTCGACGACAAGACCGGGGCCCTGCCCGTGATCCGCCGCGCCGTGGAGCTGTCCCGCGCCAAACTCGGCCCCTATCACTGGACCACGGCACGCGCACTGCACAACCTTGCCATTGCCAACCGCAGCAACGGCGACATGACCGCGAGCTTCGAAGCTCTGGCCGAGGCCTATTCCATCTACGACACGCAGGGCAACAACCGCCGCGCCGCCGAGGCGCTCGATGAAACCGCACGCAGCATGGGACGCCTGTCGTGTTTCAGCGAGGCAACCGGTTATGAAACTGCCGCGCGTCAGCGCCTCATCGACCAGTATGGGCCGCTGCACGTCAGCGTCGCCGATGCCGAAACCCGGCTCGGCACCTATGCCCGTGACGGTGGAAACCTGCTTGCGGCAGACGTGAACTTCCGCACGGCCATCGGAATTTTCGATGAGTTATTGGGGCCAGAGAACGTGCGTTCCGCCATCGTGGCGCGCGAACTGGCTTCGGTGCAGGCCCGGAAAGGTTTGCGCAAGGAGGCCATTTTCACACTGCTCGGTTCAATCCGCAGCCTGCAGAACGAGAATGTGCCCGATGAACTGCGCGAGAGCCTGAAGCAGATGGCCGAGATGCTGAGGCAGGCCGGCAATGTCAATGGGGCCATTCTCTTTGCCAAGAAGGCGGTCAACACCCAGCAGGAGATCCGTGCTGCCAACCGCGATCTGTCACCTGAGCTCAGCACGTCACTGGCCCAGCGCTACCGGGACCTTTATCTGTCGCTCGCCGATCTGCTGATCGAACAGGGGCGCATGGAAGAAGCCCAGCGTGTCATCGACATGATCAAGGATCAGGAGATCATCGACTTCGTGCGCGGCGGCAGACCCAAGCTGCTGTCCATCGACAGCCGCGCGCCGCTTACCAAAACGGAGACGAAGACGCTTGCGGCCATCGACACGTTGTTGAAGCAGCCCTTCGCCGTGGCAGATGACCTCGAACGGCTGGTGGCGAAATCCAAAGCGGGACAACTCACGGCGCGGGAGCAGGCCGATCTCGATGCGCTGAAGGCTGCCTTCCATGAGAACTTCAAGGCCTTCCAGACCGAGGCCAAGGCGCTCATCGATGCGCTCGACGAACAGGAAGCGACAATCCAGAACGAAGTGGCGCAGTTGCATCTCGACATGCTTGGCCAAGCCCGGCGCAAGCTGAAGCCCTTCAAGGGGCGCGCCGTCCTGTTGCAGATCGCGAGCCTTAAGGACGAGGTGCATCTCTTCGTAACCGGCGCCAATGCGCAATCGCACCGCACCTCGCCGGTGCCGCGCGGCCGGCTGGCACGCATGGCATTCGAAGGGTGGAGTGCGACGGCCCACGCAAGTCCGGACGCCGATCAGAAGTTGCGGGCGCTTTATGACGTGCTGATCGGTCCGGTCGAGCAAGACCTCAAGGATTCAGGTGCCGTGGTGGTGATGCTGAACCTCGAAGGCTTCCTGCGCTACATTCCATTTGCGGCTCTCAAAGGCAGCGAGCGCTATTTCATCGAAGACTTTGCATTGACCATCCAGACGCCTGCCGCCGACACTCAATACATGACTGGCGGCCGCGACCGGGCCCGTGCCGTAGGATTTGGCGTGACCGATGCCCTTCAGGATTTCGCCGGCCTTCCGGGAGTCGCCAAGGAACTGGAGACCATCTTCGACGGCAGCGACAATGCCGGCGTACTGGGCGGTGTGCCGCGCCTCAACCGTGACTTCAACGCTGACGACTTCGCCACGGCCCTCGAGAACCGCCCGCAATTCGTTCACATCGCCAGCCACTTCAAACTTGAACCCGGGGACGAGAGCAAATCCTTTCTGCTGCTCGGCACGGGTGATGAACTGACGCTCGAGGCCTTGCGCACGGATGAGCGTTTCCAGTTCATGGATGTCGACCTGCTCACACTCTCGGCCTGCGAGACGGCCGGCGAAGTGGGGTCCGACGGCAAGGAAGTCGAAAGCTTTGCCACACTCGCGCAGGCCAGCGGTGCATCCTCGGTGATGGCAACGCTATGGCCTATTGCAGATGAATCCACCGCCACGCTCATGGCGGATTTCTATCGCGCGCTTCTCGACCAGCAGCTTGACAAGGCCGTGGCCCTGCAGCAGGCGCAAGTCGCAATGATCCATGCGCGTGATGGCGCCGTGGCGATGGGTGCGCCCAACACAGTCTCGCGCGGCGTGAAGGCCGAAGGCGAAATCGATACGGCCCCGGCCGCGCGCATGCCGTTGTCGCATCCCTATTACTGGTCGGCATTCATTCTGATGGGCAACTGGCTATAGAGCTACCGGCGCCCGATCGAGCGCAAACACGTTGCTCGCCCAATGCGGTGGAGCTCCTAGTCCTCAGGCTCGCCTTCTTCGATCTGGTCCTGCAAGGTCGAGAGATCAGGCGTCGCCTCGATCACCGGCGGCGGCGCGTTGGGATCGCGGCAGCCGGTCAACCAGACATCATAGATGGCATGCTCCACGGCATTGAGGCCGGGGCTTTCGGCGAACATCCAGCCGGAGAAAATCGTCTTCCGCGTGCTGTCGGATTCGACCTGATCGACGGTGACGAAACTTGTGGTCTTCGGTTCCTCGGTGATGGGACTCGACATGCAGGCATGTGGCTTGACGACGAGGCCACCGAACCGCCGCTCTTCGTTGATGGGGATCTCGAACGTGGTGGTGATGCCGGTGATCTTGTCCAAGCCTGCGAAGACAGCAATCGGATTGGAGACGCGTTCGGCATGGGCTGGCGAAACCGCCAGCACCAAAACGCCTGACAGCAGTAAACGCCTCATGTCCTAACGGCCTCGACGCGCAGCCGCACATAGTCCGCCGTCCAGTTGCCTTGCGCATCACACAGCGCCGGACGCAACAATTCGATGGTCTCGGCGAGTGCAGATTCAGCTTCGTTTTCAAATTGTTGAAAGAATGGTTTGCGAAATAACATGAGCCACCCTTCAATCCCGGTCTTGAGCACCACAGGGCGGGGAATCAAAGCGATACGCTTCACCGCAAGGCCATTGGCTTCCAGCAGTTCGCGATAGACTTCGGGTGCCGGAAAATACCAGGGATGGGCGAGCGAAAGGTCGCCGCCGCGCTTCATGGCAATGGCACGCATCGCGGTCACGATCGCTGCGACATTGCCATGGCCGCCAAACTCGGCGACGAAACGGCCACCCGGCTTCAGGGCATTGGATACGCCCTTGGCTACGGCTTCCGCATCTTGCATCCAGTGCAGCGCCGCGTTGGAGAACACGGCGTCGAACTCCGGCCCAAAGCTCAGAGACTGGCCATCCATCAAACGGACATCGAGACCCTTCGCGACACAGGCGGCAACAAAATCCGGGCTGCTGTCGACGCCGACGACATCGGCCCCGGCCGCTTTCAGTTCGGCCGTCAACACGCCATCGCCGCAGCCCACGTCGAGAATGCGTTCACCCGGCTTCAGCGCCAGCCATTCGACGACGCCTCCGGCGAGATCGGAAACGAAGCGCGCATGCGTATCATAAGTGCCGGCCGACCAGGTCTGGCGGCGGGCATCGTCAATGCTGCTCGTCATCACTGTGCCTGCGGTTCAGGCGTTCCACCGCCATCCTTGCGCTCGAACATCGCCTGGCTGATGAGCGACCAGATGTCGACAGCACCTTGCGTGTTCGAAATGACTCCGCCCTCTGCCAGCATGGTCTCGGCCCCACCCTGCTCCAGCGAAATGAACTTGGAGCCGAGCAAACCTTCCGCCGTGACCTTGGCGGTGGCGTCTTCAGTGATCTTGAGTGCCGGGTCCAGTTCCATCACCACCTTGGCCTGAAAGTTCTCGGGATTAAGCGAGAAGCCGACGACGGACCCAATCTTGACGCCGGCAGCGCGCACATCGGTGCCGACGTTGATGCCCTCGGCATTGTCGAATTCGGCCGAGACGCGATAGGCGCCGCTGGCCGACCCCTTGCCCGATGCCTGATAGGCAAAGAATAAGAAGCCCGCGGCAATCAGCACGACGGCCGCCCCGATCAGGGTCTCAACTGTCGAGTTCTTCATGCACGGCTCCTCACAGTTCTGTCGCGCCGGCAGTTACAGCCAAGAGCGGCGCCAAAATATGGCAGACTATTCCGGCTTCCAGGCCGAATAATCAGCGGCACGTGCAGCGGGCTTGCCACCCGACACGATCGAACCGGGCGGACGATAGGCCTTGGCCGTGCCGGTCTGGTTTACGTGGTGCGGCTTTTCCCATTCGCGCGGCTTGTAGTCGCCTTCCTTCGGTGGCTGGTCGACGCGGTGGTGCATCCAGCCATGCCAGCCGGGAGGTACCGCCGAGGCTTCCGAATAACCGTTGTAGACAACCCAGCGCCGCTCCGGAATCGACTCAGGCAGGGCGGACTTGGCGCGATAATAGCGGTTGCCTGCCTGATCGGTTCCGACAAGCTCGCCCTTGCGCCACGTATAGAAGCGGGTGTTGAGCGTCTGACCGTTCCACCAGGTGAAAAGCTGTTTCAGAAACAACATGAGACTCATCCGTGTTGCGGAGGCAGGGCCCCCTCGAAAATCGCGCCGGACTATGGCGGAAGCGCCTTGCGCCGTCCAGAGGCGAATTTGGGCGCGGCAGATGAAAAACCCGGTGCATGACGCATCATGGAATGGCGGTGATCAGATCCTGTGTGTCACCGGCACGATCATGCTCGGCCAACCGGCTGAGGCCCTTGGATTGGACAAGAACATCACGCAGCCCGGCAATATCCGTGGGCAAGGCGGCCGCCAAGGACGGGATGGCATAGAGATGGAAGCCGTTGCTGCGGACTTCGCGCGTCAGGCTCAGCAGATAGACAGGCTTGTAGGCCTGACCTTCGGCGGTGGCCAGGCCGGTCTTGTAGACGCGCAGGACTTCGCGCTGTCCTGACGAATCAGACGGCATGTGGATCATGGTGAGCTTGGCTTTGAGGCCCTCATGCAGCGCAGGCCTTGGCGCAAGTTCGGTCAACGTCGCATTGGGATTGAGGTAGGGCAAACTCTCCCGCCAGGTCCAGCGCGGGCTTTCAGTCCAGCCGGCGGATTGCAGATATTGCGACAAAGGGCCAAGTTCCCCCGCATATTGGGCGATGAACACTTCCTCGGGCTTGCCGGCAAGATCGATGCGGCGGGGCGGCAGGCGCTCCCAGTCCTTCGCCACCCAATCGGCCACCGGAACGAGGAGCTGCGTTTGCGGCATCGCATAGACGTTCTCAGCCCGCTTGAACCCGGTCGTCACGTGGGCCGCACCGGCGAGCATGAAGACGATGAGGGAAGCACCGAACAGGCTGACGGGCTTTATGCGGCGCGGCGGAATTGCCTCGATGGCAACGCCGAAGGCGGCCACGATGACCGTTCCGAACAACAGGCCGGCGAGCACGTCCGACAACCAATGGGCGCCAAGATAGATGCGGGAATAGCCTATCGCCACCACCAGCGAGGCACAGGCCCCATAGACGAGCGCTCTGCCCCAGCGGCCCATCGAATGACTGACAAGGACCGCGAGAATGCCGAAGATCACTGCGGCCATGGTGGCATGGCCAGAGGGGAAACTGAAAGATTCGCCGTGGGCGTAGGACAAGTCTATGGGCCTCGGCCTCTGAATGGCCACCTTGATCATGATTTCGAACAGCTTGGCCGCTATAATGGCGATGCCGCCGGCCATGGCGGCGCGATAGGCCTTGCGCCAGACCAGCCAGGCAACGATGGTGACGGCGAGGATCGCCATGACAAGAGTGTCGCCCAGCATGGTGATGACGATCATGATCTCGTCGGCCGGCGCGTTGCGCATCTCGCGCATCAGGGTGAAAATCGAGACATCGATGTTGGAGATGGCGGAGTTCGAGGCAGCGCGGATGCCAAGGTTAGCGAGCGCCACGAGGCACGCGACGATGACGGCGGCAAACAGCACGATCAGCACTGAGCGGGGATTGTCGGGCGAGACCGCCCGGGCAAAGCGATGCCACGAGCGGCCCTTGCGGCGGCGTGCCCAGTCCGAAATCCGGGACAGCAGCCGGTTGAGGTGGGGCGAGACACCGGCGGCCAGCAGCCGGATCGCATAGCCCGCGACGGCGATCAGAACCAGCAGCACCAGCAGCACGACAACCAGCCGGCCGCTCAGTTCGCCCGCAAAGGCCAGGCCTTCACCAATGAGGATGCCCGGAACGACATGTGCCAGTGCCCAGATGGTTCCCGATGTGACGTTCACAAAGAGGAAGAAGAGCTGGTTCATGTTGAACATGCCGACGATGCCCGGCACGACGGCTTTGACGCCGGGCACAAAGCGGCCGATGGCGATGCTCTTGCCGCCATGCAGCCGGACAAAATCCTCGCCCTTGGCGACTAGCTGCGGATAGCGGTTGAGAGGCCATAAGGTCTTCAGCCTCTCGCCAAAGAGGCGGCCGGCCCAATAGGAGAACTGGTCACCGACGATGGCGCCCACGGCAGTGGCCAGAAACACCGGCCAAAAGGCCAGATGGCCGGTCCCGACAAGGATGCCTGCGCCGACCAGCACGGCGGTTGACGGTACGAACAGGCCAATGATCAGCAGCGCCTCGCCCATGGCGATCAGGAAGATGATGGCAATGGCCCATCCCGGGTGGGCGGAGAAGTAGTCCAGATAGGGCTGGATATAGTCCATCACGGCGGGTCGGTTCCTTCAAGGTCTGCGGGGCCGGCTGGTTGCAACACGGCGCAGAATTAGCGTTGGGAAACTACAGGCGCGTTAACGCTGAGGTGCATCTTTCTCGTGTGATCCGGCGCACTTGTGCCGAGGCAGGGGGATTTGTTCGTAGCGGTTTTTCGTCGACGCTTCCAACGATACCGGACAATTGCGGCTTGGCAGCGGCTTCGCGTCCGGAGCGAAGGCCTCCAGCGTGTAGGCGGGCGCAAAGCCGAGCATCCAGTCGTCATGACCCTCCCAGTTCATGGCGAGGGCCGGGACGGGCCAGAGCACGATGAGGGCCGCAAACGCTCTTAATCTCATGATCGTGAAGATAGGACCCGGCCTGCGGCAATTACAAGGCTGACAACAGACGTATAGACGTTGGCGCGGCGGAGCGGGTCGGCCATAGTGGCGGCAATGGACGAAGCCTCCGGTACTGCAGGAAATAGAATCGGCAAGTGGCTGGGATTTTCTGCCCTCTGCGCCGGCATGTTCATGGCGGTGCTTGATATCCAGATCGTCGTCACCTCGTTGTCGGTCATCGAACAGGCGCTGAAAATCGGTGCCGACCGTATGAGTTGGGTGCAGACGGCCTACCTCATCGCCGAAATCATTGCCATTCCCCTCACCGGGCTGCTGATGCGCGTGTTCACATTGCGCTGGCTGGTCACCGGTGCGGTCATGATCTTTACCCTGGCCTCGATCGGCTGTGCCTTCAGTATCGGCTTCAGTTCGCTCATTGCCTTCAGGGTCCTCCAGGGTCTGGCCGGAGGCGTGCTCATCCCCGTCGTGTTCTCGGCCATCTTCCTGCTGTTCAGGCCCGGCACCGAACAGACGATCGCCACCACCATGGGCGGTGTACTTGTGGTTCTCGCACCAGCACTCGGTCCAATCACTGGAGGCCTCGTCACCGAGCACCTGTCGTGGCACTGGCTGTTCCTCATCAATGTCATTCCCGGAGTTCTGACGGCTCTCCTCGCGTTCGCCTTCCTGCCGCGCGGGCGGATGCAACTGGCGCTTCTGGCGGATCTTGACTGGGTGTCGCTGGCATTGATCGCTGTGGCGCTGGGCGCCCTCGAGATCGGGCTCAAGGAGGCGCCGGACCAGGGCTGGCTCTCGCCCACATCATCGTTGCTATTTGTTGGCGCGGCTGTGGGCATGGGTCTGGCAATGCGGCGGCGTTCGCCAGTCGTCGATTTCAGCCTGCTCAAAGAACGCCACCTGCGATATGGCTGCGGCATCAGCTTCATACTCGGGCTCGGACTCTATGGTTCGGTCTATCTGCTGCCCCTGTTCCTGGCGTTCGTGAAGCATCTGGGCCCGATCGAGATCGGCATGACCCTGCTGGTGACCGGGTTGGCGCAACTTGTGGCCGCGCCCATCTCCGTGATCCTCGACCGGTTGGTCAATCCTCGCCTGCTCAGTGTGGTGGGATTCACCGGGTTTGCTCTGGGGCTCGCCATGACCGGTTTCGAGACCCCGTCATCGGACTATGACGACCTCTTCTGGGCGCAGATCGTCCGGGGCGGCGCCGTAGCGCTGTGCATTCTGCCGGTGACCCGATTCGCACTGGGACTGTTGCCGCTGTCGCGGGTGAGCGATGCCTCGGGCCTTTACAATCTCAGCCGCAACCTTGGCGGCGCCATCGGAATAGCGCTCATAGACACGGTCATATTCACGCGAAGTGCGGACTATGCCGACCAGCTCACCGAGCTGATGAAAACCGATGCCGGGGCAGCGGCCTTAAAACTTGGCCTCAGCGCGGATGATATGCCGGACCCCGAGGATCCGATGGGGGTTCTGGGCGTGATGGATGCAATCCAGGAGGCAAGCCTGACGCTTGCCGCCAACGAGGCCTGGCTGATGCTGGCGGGCGTCACCATCATCGCCCTGCTGCTCATCTGGAGGATGGGACCGATTCGAGCAGCCGATTCCATGGAAACGCGTCCGGATTCTTCTTAATCCTGACGCTTGGTTATGCCATTCGGCCTGTGGATAGCGGTGACAAGGGAGGCCCGCAGATGACAAAATGCGCGGCACTCCAGGCTTGACAACGGGGCGTTAACCGGTGGCTCGGCCCACCCTCGCCTGTGCATAGCGCGGATAAGCCCTGAGAACTCTTGAGCTTCTGATGAGAATCGTGTGGATTGCCGTTATCCACAGAGCGGTCCTAGCTGTGGACACAAGATGTTGTGTTAGTCTTTCGTTAATACACTAACCATTGACGCCCAAACGCCTTCGGTACTATCTTGAAGATGAAGGCTGAGGGGTTGGGGACGAGGTAGGGGTTGGCCTCCTCCACGAAAATAATCTCAAGAACAAGAGCCAAAATCGACCCCTGGAGACCGTTGGTTTTCAGGGCACTGGGTGAGTGACGGCAAACTGGGTGGACGAGGCACCACGGGGCGAATTTGCACGCTCGTGGCAATAATGGACAGAGGAACGGAATAAAATGCGCATTGAACGCCGCTACACCACGCAGGGCCAGGGACCATATGGCGGTCTCGACTTCCGCCGCGCCACCAGCGAAATCAAGAATCCCGACGGTTCGATCGTGTTCCGGCTCGAGAATATCGACGTGCCGGCATCGTGGAGCCAGGTTGCGACCGACATTCTGGCGCAGAAGTACTTCCGCAAGGCGGGTGTTCCCAAGGCGCTGAAGCGCGTCGAGGAGGAAACCGTTCCGTCATGGCTCTGGCGCTCGGTTGCCGACGAGGAGGCACTTGCCGCCTTGCCGGAGAAGGAGCGCTACACCGGCGAGCGCAGCTCCACCGACGTGTTCAACAGGCTGGCCGGCACTTGGACCTATTGGGGCTGGAAGGGCAAGTATTTCGATACGGAAGACGACGCGCGCGCCTTCTACGATGAAATGTGCTTCATGCTGGCGACACAGAAGTGTGCGCCGAATTCGCCGCAATGGTTCAACACCGGCCTGCATTGGGCCTATGGCATCGATGGTCCGGGACAGGGTCATTATTATGTCGACCACGAAACCGGCCGCCTGACCCGCTCCAAGTCGGCCTATGAACATCCGCAGCCGCACGCCTGTTTCATCCAGTCTGTCGCCGACGATCTCGTCAACGAAGGCGGCATCATGGACCTGTGGGTGCGCGAGGCGCGTCTGTTCAAGTATGGTTCCGGCACCGGTTCCAACTTCTCTCACGTCCGCGGCGAGAACGAGAAACTGGCGGGCGGCGGCAAGTCGTCGGGCCTGATGAGCTTCCTCAAGATCGGCGACCGGGCGGCTGGCGCCATCAAGTCAGGCGGCACGACCAGGCGCGCGGCCAAGATGGTGATCGTCGATGTCGATCATCCCGATGTCGAGGACTTCATCGAGTGGAAGGTCAAGGAAGAGCAGAAGGTCGCGGCTCTCGTCACCGGTTCCAAGACGGTGAAGAAGCACCTGCAGGCGATCATGAAGGCTTGCCTCAACTGCGAGGGCCCGGGCAACGACTGTTTCGAGATCGAAAAGAATCCGGCGCTGAAGCGCGCCGTGAAGGACGGCCGCAAGGCCATGGTGTCCGACAACCTCATCAAGCGCGTCATCCAGTTCGCCAAGCAGGGCTATGACGACATTCAGTTCGATACCTATGACACCGACTGGGATGGCGAAGCCTACCGCACGGTGTCGGGCCAGAACTCCAACAATTCGGTGCGCGTCACCGATGAGTTCCTGCGCGCCGTCGAGACCGACAGTGACTGGAAGCTCACGTCGCGCATCAGCGGCAAGGTGACCAAGACCGTCAAAGCCTCCGCGCTGTGGGACAAGATCGGCATGGCGGCCTGGGCCTCGGCCGATCCGGGCATCCAGTATCATTCGACCATCAACGATTGGCACACCTGCCCGGCCAGCGGCGAGATCAGGGCTTCGAACCCCTGCTCGGAGTATATGTTCCTCGACGACACGGCCTGCAACCTCGCCTCTCTCAACCTGCTGCAGTTCCGCGACCCGGCGACAGGCAAGTTCGACATCGCCTCGTTCGAACACGCGGTGCGTCTGTGGACGGTGGTGCTCGAAGTCTCGGTGATGATGGCGCAGTTCCCGTCGAAGGAAATCGCCCGTCTCTCCTATGACTTCCGCACGCTGGGCTTAGGCTTCGCCAACATCGGCGGCTTGTTGATGACGGCCGGCATTCCCTATGACAGCCATGAGGGCCGCTCGATCTGCGCTGCCATCTCGGCAATCATGACCGGCATTTCCTATGCGACCTCGGCCGAGATGGCCAAGGAGCTTGGACCCTTCGCCGGCTTTGCCAAGAACCGCGAGCACATGCTGCGCGTCATGCGCAACCATCGCCGCGCCGCCTATGGCGCAGCCGTGGGTTACGAAGCGGTGCGCACAGCCCCGGTGGCGCTCGACGAGAGCAGCCTCAAGGACAAGGACCTGGCCGTTGCCGCCCGCCGCGCATGGGATCTCGCGGTCACGCTGGGCGAACAGCACGGCTATCGCAATGCGCAGGCGACGGTCATCGCGCCGACCGGCACGATCGGCCTGGTCATGGATTGCGACACGACCGGCATCGAGCCCGACTTTGCGCTGGTGAAGTTCAAGAAGCTGGCCGGCGGCGGCTACTTCAAGATCATCAATCAGGCGGTGCCGGAAGCGCTCCGCACCATGGGATACGGCCCGGAGCAGATCGAGAAGATCATCGCCTATGCCGTGGGGCATGGCTCGCTGGCCGAGGCCCCTGCCCTCAATCATGCGGCACTGAGGGCCAAGGGCCTGGGCGAGGAGCAGATCGCCAAGATCGAATCTAGCCTGGCGTCGGCCTTCGACATCAAGTTCGTGTTCAACAAGTGGACACTGGGCGAGGACTTCTGCCGCAACGTGCTGAAGATTTCGGATGCGCAGCTGAATGATTTCGGCTTCGACATGCTGGCCTTCCTTGGCTTCTCCAAGGCCGACATCGACAAGGCCAACATCCATGTCTGCGGTGCCATGACGCTCGAGGGCGCACCCGGCCTCAAGGACGAGCACCTGCCGGTGTTCGACTGCGCCAATGCCTGCGGCCGTCTGGGCAAGCGCTATCTCTCGGTCGAGAGCCACATCCGCATGATGGCGGCGAGCCAGCCCTTCATCTCGGGCGCCATCTCCAAGACCATCAACATGCCGAACGAAGCGGCGGTCGAAGAATGCGCTGCCGCCTACATGCTGTCATGGAAACTGGCGCTCAAGGCCAACGCGCTCTATCGCGACGGCTCCAAGCTGTCGCAGCCGCTGTCCTCGCAGCTCCTGTCGGATGACGACGAGGAGGCCGATGATGTGGCAGAGACGTTGCTCGCCAAGCCGCAGGCCGCACGCGTCGAAACCATCGTCGAAAAGATCGTCGAGCGGGTGATCGAGCGCGAGCGTTCGCGCGAGAAGCTGCCGCACCGCCGCAAGGGCTATACACAGAAGGCGGTTGTCGGCGGCCACAAGGTCTATCTCCGCACCGGCGAATACGACGACGGCAAGCTCGGCGAAATCTTCATCGACATGCACAAGGAGGGCGCTGCCCTCCGGGCGATGATGAACAACTTCGCCATCGCCGTGTCGGTGGGCCTGCAATACGGCGTGCCGCTCGACGAGTTCGTCGATGCCTTCACCTTCACCAAGTTCGAGCCGGCCGGCATGGTGCAGGGCAATGACTCGATCAAGAACGCCACGTCGATCCTCGACTATGTGTTCCGCGAGCTGGCTGTTTCCTATCTCGGCCGCAACGACCTTGCACATGTGGAAGCCTCGGAGATGGGCTTCGATGCGCTGGGCAAGGGCGAGAGCAACGAAGAGACACCGCGTCTGCCCGCTTCTCGCGTGCTGTCGTCGGGCTTCGTCCGCAAGCCGAACCTCGCCACCTCGAACGTGGTGGTGATGGCCCCGGCGCCGATGGCTTCTCCGGTTGTTCCCGCATCGGTGCAAGCCTTGCAGATCAGGGCCGAGTCACTCGGTGCGCTGGCCTTGATGGAAGCGCCGAAGGTGGAATCGCATGTGCATCATGAAGTGCACTTGCATGTGGAGCCCGCGGCGATGACGGCGGCCAACCGCCGGGCCGAGGCCCGCATGAAGGGCTATGAAGGCGACAGCTGCTCGGAGTGCGGCAACTTCACCATGGTGCGCAACGGCACGTGCCTCAAATGCGACACCTGCGGCTCGACGAGCGGCTGCTCTTAAGCACGACACGCCGATTGAATGAAAGAGGCCGGAGGAAGCTCCGGCCTTTTTCATTCTGGATATCGCGTCATCACTTGAAAGCCGTTAGCGAATGATCGCGCGGCATGGCTTCACTGGTGTTCATCAACGTGCCATCTGCGTGCTCCGCGCAGACCTTCGCAAATATTTTTCCACAGGTTCTTCACAGGGACACGTCAGACCCTTGACAAGACGATGGCGGTGGAGATGTTGGAAAAACGGCCTGTCGTCAGCACACGGAACAATGCGGAAAAGCCGCAATTTCATTGGCTTTTTTGGGTATCCGGCGGATTTGATCCGTGCAAGGACAGATTTGCCCTTTTCTGTAGCGTTTACCGATTGTTAGAGAGATTTCCACATCATACTACATGTAGTCGGCATATTGCCGAATCACACAAGCGGGTGCACTAAACAAATCAATGACGAACCAATGCGCACACAACATGCCTGCTGGTCCGTCGGTGTGAGGCTTACCTGCGTTGTGGGGCACTACTAAACACTCAAGGAGAGACAGCGATGGCTGCTGCGAAGAAAGCTGCGAAGAAGCCTGCCAAGAAGGCCGCCAAGAAGGCCGCCAAGAAGCCGGCTGCCAAGAAGGCCGCTAAGAAGCCTGCCAAGAAGGTCGCCAAGAAGGCCGCCAAGAAGCCGGCTAAGAAGGCTGCCAAGAAGGCCTAAGCCTTTTTGCATTTCGATACAGGACTGGACCTCGGACGGCACCGCCTCCGGGGTCAGTTCTTTTGTGGGGTCCGTTCAAATGAAATGGCGGGCAGAGCTTCCTCCACCCGCCACCCGATCATGACACGCGCCTACTGGTAGACGTAGACCTTGGCGCCGACCTTCACGCGATCATAGAGATCGATGACATCCGTATTCATCATGCGGATGCAGCCTGACGAGACCGCACCACCGATCGATGCGGCATTGTTGGTGCCGTGAATGCGAAACATGGTGCCGCCAATATAGAGCGCGCGGGCACCCAGCGGGTTCTCCGGACCGCCCTCCATCTCTGTCGGCAGGAAGTGGCCCTTGGCAGCTTCGCGATCGATCATCACCTGCGGTGGACGCCATGTCGGCCATTCGGCCTTGTTCACGATGCGCGAATTGCCCGACCACTGGAAACCTTCGCGGCCGACGCCAACCTTGTAGCGGCGGGCCTTGCCATCGCCCATTACAAGATAGAGTGCGCGCTCAGGTGTGCGCACCACGAGCGAGCCAGGTGCATATTTATCGCCCTGGCCCCAGGACACGACTTGCGATGTCGAGACATCCACGCCCGAATTCTCGCCGCCGGTGGGAGCGGTCGAGGACGGCCGCACGTTCGGACGCGGCTTGCGCTCAAACAGGCAGGAGAGGAAATCGCCGCATTGGCGGCCACTCACCACCTTGCGGCGCTGCATCGAAGCGCCCTGCGCGGTCGACGAGGACTTGATCACGCGCATGCGTGGCGCCGATGCCGACTTCTTCTGCTCGGCGGCTTTGCGCATTGCGGCCTTTTTGGCAGCCAGGGCCTTGCGAGCGGCTTCGGCCTTCTTCTTCTTGATCACCAGCAGTTCCTGCTCGCTTTGCGCCGATGCCCCGGTCGCCGCCAGCACGCCATGTGCCGGAAGCGCCAGGGCAGGCGCGGCCGCCAGCATCAGAACCATCAACATCTTCCGCATCAAATTCCCCTTGTCTTCATCCGGCGCGGAAGTTAGCCCGCCGCCTGTGAGTCATCAATGGCCATAAACCGAACACCGGCTGTTCATGGCGTATTCACAATTTTCCAGTCAAAAGATCCCCCTGCCCACCACGAGCCAAGGACCCCCTCCATGAATTATTCCGCAAAATTGTTTACGATTCTCTGCCTTGCCAGCACGGCGCTCAGCCTGCCGGCGCTGGCCCAGGATTCAGAAGCGCCGCCGGCCGTGCAGGCCTTCCTCGACAACATCGAACGCCAGACCAAGGTCAAGCCGACCTTCGAATCGCTCGAGACTGATGGCGACGGCAACGTGACCATCGCCAACCTTTCCATCAGCAAGGAAGGTGCGGCCGGTGAACCTGGCATGACCATGAAGGTCGCCGAAGCCACCTTCGAGGACCTCTCGGATGAAGGCGATGGCCTCTTCCAGATCGGCAGCGCCACCTTCTCCAACACCACCGCTGAACTGAAGGGTCCGGAGATGTCGTTCACCGCGACAATTCCAGAAGCGTCTGCTGAAGGCTGGTACGTGACCGACCTTGGCGATTCTCCCTCGCCCGCCGAAGCGATGCGTGCAGCCTCAACCATCGCCCGCAAGCTGGAAGCCGGCAAGATGACCATTGCGGCGCAGGGTCAGTCGGTCACCATCGACGGTTTCAGCACGACATGGGACGGCGACCCCAAGACGGGCGCTGGAGACTTCACCAGCAAGATCTCCAACATCGCAATCCCCGAGAGCCTGATTGCCATGATGGACCAGGGCGGCATGCTGAAGCAGCTTGGGTACTCGAACCTGAGCTTCGATATCGCCAGCACGGGCAAGATGAGCATCAAGGGCGACAATCTCGACTATGCGTTTGATGTCGGCCTCACCGGCCGCGACATCGCCACCATCAAGCTGGCGCTGGCCGCCGCCGATATTCCGATGGCCGTTTATTCCGAATTGCAGAAGATGCAGGACGGCGGCAAGCAGCCGGACTTCACGGCTCTGATGCCGCAGATCCAGGCAATTTCGCTGTCGGGAGCGTCGGTGCGTTTCGAGGACCAGTCGATCACCAAGAAGGTGCTGCCGATGATCGCTGCCATGCAGGGCATGGACGAAAAGACGCTGATCGCATCCGTCGGTCCGATGATGCAAATGGGCCTGATGCAGCTGCAGAACCAAGCCTTTGCCGAACAGACGGCGGCGGCAGTCAACAGCTATCTGGCTGATCCGAAGTCGCTCACCATCGCCGCCAAGCCTGCCGCTCCCGTCAAGGTGTCGGACTTGATGACGCTGAACCCCAACGCACCGGGCGAAGCCATCACCAAGCTCGGCGTGTCGGTGTCAGCGAACGACTAACGCCTTGGGCGAGCAAGTGGAGTCGCGCCCGAGCCCGACTCTAAAGTGATCGAGCAGCTTGTCGGCGTTCAACATTGCGCCGGATAATCCAGATACCGAAACCATCGGGAGGGATGGCAACTTTCACCATCCCTCCCGATTGCCTTGTCTGGACATCGCCGGTCTCAGGCCGGCTTGCCATGTCTATGGGACATAAGCCTTTTCAAACAGCAGGACATGCCAGTGACTGTGGTGATCAGCCGTTGAGATGGCAATCTTGCCTGGCTTGGTCCAGGCTGCAACACCCTGAATGTCATCTCCGGTTGGATATTTGCCCAGAACCAGAGCCTGCGTCATCCACGTCGGCCCGATATAGACGAGACTGACATTCTGATCGGTATCGAGTTGGGTCATCAAGGCCCGGTTCTCGGCGATCCACTTGCGCAGTTTCGTCTGCTTGGGAGTCTTCGTGGCGCCGCTGACGAGTTCGTCATAGGCATCGTTGATGAGCTTGTGGATGTAATAACCAGGCTCACCACCCACGCTCTGGCCACCCAGAGTATCGGTGAAACCACCGGCGCCATCGGCGTAGCGCAGATCACCGCTCAAACCTTCAAAGTGGGTCGCATGGTCGAGCACCGAGCGCTTGCCGTCGCGCGCGGCGTGCAGTGCCGTGGTATCGTCGAAACGGTAGGACTTGGTGTTGAATGTCCGTCCCTTCAGCCAGTCGATCATGTCCTTGTTCGCCCAGGAATCTCCGCCCGCGTCGCGGATTCCGTAGCGGTTCAGGGCCAGTGCCGGATCGTCGTTGCCCAACCACAAGGGCAGAAACGTCAGGCGGCCATTGCGGTCGATGTTGGGAGACGTCGCCTGACTCGTCACATCAACGGCATTGAGCTTGCCCTTGAGCTGAACATTCAGGCTAATGGCGTTGCGGCTCCACGCCTGCGGAAGTTTTGGAACGATCAAATCCTTGAAGTTGACGATGCCGTTGCCGGCGTCCGCTGGCACGTCAATATCAGCCGTTGCGACCGCCGTTCCGGCAACGATGACCCGCAGCGTGGCGCCGGTGATCTTGGCCGTGGGCGGTGCATACTGGACACTGAGCGGAATGCCCCAGTTGGAGTATGCCGTATTGGTCGGGATGCTGATCAGTCCGCCATGTTCGGGATGCGTGTACATGACGCCATAGCCCTTGGCATTGGGCGAACTCAGCGTGGCCTTGGTCACCAGCAACTCATTGCATGAACTGTCCAGTGTGATGCTCACGGTCGTCGGGTAAGCACCGTCGCCAATATTTGTCGCCCGGCCGATGGCCGTGACCTGAAATGCAGACGCGCTGGCTGCTTGCTTGACATCGAAGCAGCCATCCTTGGTGATTGTTCCGATGTTGCGGTGCGTCAGGTTGACATTGCCAGAGGCCTGGACCACTTGCCCGGGTATGCCACTTACAACATATGACCAGGTGTCATCGAACTGGCTCTGCGAGCCCGTGTAGTAGGGATACTCCGCCGTCGTGACGGCGATCTTCATGCTGACGAACTGGGTCCCTTTGGGCACCGTGAAGTTGAGCTGGCAGGTCTGCGTCACCCCCATCGTGGATGACGTCGCGTTGCAGGTGGACGGCAACTTCGGAGCCGGGAGCATCTGCTGCTTCCGGCGCTGGACCGGACCCTTGCCATTGCCGCTGAAAGAGCCGCCGATCCCGAGCTTCATTGTGGTTTCACCGTCGTTCAGCAAGAGCTTCGCGGCCGGTGGCGCGACATAGACGAGTTTGGCGGTCACGGTGGTATCGAAGGTGAAGACGGCGACCGAACTGCTTGTCAGGCCCGGAAACTTGAGATCGAGCAGATCAAGCTTGTAGGAATCGCTCACGACGTTCGGAAATACAAAGGTGCCATCAGCGTTGAGCTTGGCCGTTCTCCTGACGCCCGTGCGAGCGCCGACGAGGCCGACATACTTGCCGCCGAGGGTGGTGACGGCCGCACCCAGTCCGTCTACCAGCGTGCCATTGATCACCGCTTGCGGCTTGACCGCCTTGAAATGATAGTTGCCGGCAAACGATGCATCAGACGTGGCAATGTCGACAATGACATCAAACGCGCCGGTCGGGATCGAATTCCAGATCAGATTGATCGCGCCGGCACTCAGGACAAGCTTGTTGGTCGCGACGTCGTAAGTCCATTGCGATGACAGGTCGATCGTTGTGCCATTGTAGAAGTTGAACGTCAGGCGCGACAAGGGTTTGCTGAGTTCCCCGACACCGGGAACGCCAAAGACCAAGGCAGAACCCGTCAGCGCGTTCTGTTCGCCCAAGCCCGAAATGCGGAGGGGCGGAATTTTCTCGTCTGACCAGGCATCAATGGCTGTCGGCAAGGTCGAAACCACCACCGCAGAGACCTTCACAACAAGCCCGTTCCGGTCGCGCAGAGAGATGACGAAGCGCTTGTCGGAGCCGGGGTCCTTCAGAACAAGGACATTCAACACACCATTTGAAACCTTGGCCTGAACACCTTTGATCGAGATGTCATTGACCGTGCTTTTCGGGTCAAGGCCATTGGCCTTGAGGCCGATTGACGTTACGGCTGCCGGCCAGACCTCAATGGCCTTTGCCGCCAAGGCCGTCGCTGAAACCGACAATATCGAGACGATCGTTGCAACAATTCCGATCGTCAAGACCGCTATCAAGCGGCGCAGGTCTTGATGAATTCTATTCGTACCGAAGTGCATGCGAGAACTCCAAAACGTTCAATCAACGCGTCGCTCGTCATGAATTCCCGCCAGCACTCCGGAAACACCGATCCGTGCCAGAGAGTCATTTCCCCTAATGAGAAAGAATAATTGATTCAATTTCTGGCGTGTTGACCTCAGTCAACATCGGCAATGCCTGGAGATGAAAATCCACGGCCGCAGCCCCGCGTGCGCGCCGATGCACACGGGGGCAATCCGCACAATCAGTTGACGCTTACGCTTCCGGCAAGTTCAAACGGATGTGCAGTTCGCGCAACTGCCTGGGCGTTGCTTCGGACGGCGCGCCCATCAGCAGGTCCTGGGCCTGCTGGTTCATCGGGAACAGCGTGATCTCGCGGAGGTTCGTGGCCCCCACCAGCAACATCACAATGCGGTCCACGCCGAAGGCCATGCCGCCGTGGGGCGGTGCGCCATACTGGAAGGCACGATACATGCCGCCGAACTTCTCCTCAACCACGTCCTTGCCCATGCCGGCGATCTCGAAGGCCTTGACCATGGTTTCGGGTGAGTGGTTGCGGATCGATCCACTGGCGATCTCGAAGCCGTTACAGACCATGTCGTACTGGAAGGCCTTGATGGTCAGCGGGTCCTGGCTGGTGAGTGCCTGCATGCCGCCTTGTGGCATCGAGAAGGGGTTGTGACAGAACGCGACCTGCTTTTCCTCGTCGTCCCATTCGTAGAAGGGGAAGTCGACGATCCAGGCGAGTGCGAATTCGTTCTCATTGGTGTGGCCGAGTTCCTTGCCGACGCGCGTGCGGGCGTCGCCTGCGAACTTCACGAATTTCTCAGGCCGCCCGGCGACGAAGAAGCAGGCATCACCGACGCCCAACCCCAGTTGCGTGCGGATCGCCTCGGTGCGTTCCGGTCCGATGTTCTTGGCGATGGGGCCTGCACCGCCCTCCTCGCCTTCGCGCCAGAACACATAGCCTAGTCCCGGCTGGCCCTCGCCCTGCGCCCATGAGTTCATGCGGTCGCAGAAGGCGCGGGAGCCGCCCTTCGGCGCGGGCACGGCCCAGACTTCGACCTTCGGATCGTTGGCGATCATGCCGGCGAAGACCTTGAAGCCCGAGCCTGCGAAATGCTGCGTCACCGCCTGCATCTCGATGGGGTTGCGGAGGTCCGGCTTGTCGGTGCCGTATTTGCGCATCGACACGTCATAGGGAATGCGCGGCACCTCGCGGCGAACGGTCTTGCCATTGGCGAAGCTCTCGAAGGTGTCGAGGATCACCGGCTCCATGGTGGCGAAGAGGTCATCCTGCGTGACGAAGCTCATTTCGAGATCGAGCTGGTAGAACTCGCCCGGCAGGCGGTCGGCGCGCGGATCTTCGTCGCGGAAGCAGGGTGCAATCTGGAAATAGCGGTCGAAGCCCGCCACCATGAGGAGCTGCTTGTACTGCTGCGGTGCCTGCGGGAGAGCAAAGAACTTGCCGGGGTGGATGCGGCTCGGCACGAGGAAGTCGCGCGCGCCCTCAGGCGAGGAAGCCGTGAGGATCGGCGTCGAGAATTCGTTGAAGCCGATCTCGTTCATCCGGTTGCGGAGCGACGCGACGATGCGGGTGCGCGTCATGATGTTCTTGTGCAGGGTCTCGCGGCGGAGATCGAGGAAGCGATACTTGAGCCGGATGTCTTCCGGGTAGTCTGGTTCGCCAAATACCGGCAGCGGCAGTTCGGCGGCCTGCCCCAGCACTTCGATGCCGGTGGCATAAACTTCGATAAGACCTGTCGGCATGTCGGCGTTCTCGGTGCCGACGGGACGCGCACGGACCTTGCCGTCGATCCGGACCACCCATTCGGAGCGGACTTTTTCGGCCACCTTGAATGCCGGTGAATCAGGATCGGCCACGACCTGGGTCATGCCATAGTGATCGCGGAGGTCGATGAACAGCACGCCACCATGATCGCGGACACGGTGGACCCAGCCGGAAATGCGGATGTCCTGACCGGCATGGTCAGCTCGAAGCTGGCCACAGGTGTGGCTGCGATAGGCGTGCATGGAACCTCACAGAAAACGACGGATTTCGCGCGCTAGAGCGCATGCAGGGGGCGATTTGTCAAGAAAGAGGTGCGCCTGCCCCGCCCGCGCGCACTCGGGCCGCGGCTTCAGACTCCGTCACCGGCGCAAACCGGCCCGCCGCGCAGGCAGCGAGCCGGTGCGCGTTTTACTGTTGCAGGCTCTGGATGTAGTAGGTGAGTTCAAGGACGCGGGCGCGGACAAAGGCTTCCGATGTATAGGACTTGTAAGGCTCGGCTCCGGCCGCCCCGCTCTGAACCGTGTAACGGTCACCCCAGATCGGCATGGGGCCATCGCCGTGAGTCTTCACGACGGCGCGGCCGTCGATGGTCTGGAAAACCTTGAGGAAGGGATATTGGCCATTGTTGTTCTTGGACAGCTGAGTCAGATCCGCAACCTTCACAGTCAGGAACTTCGACAACGGACCATCGCCCTTGCCGGATTCCCCATGACAGGCCAGGCAGGAATTCTGGAATTCGGCGCGGCCGGCAGCCAGGTCATCGGCCGCAAGTGCTGGAGTGGCTGCCAACAACAACATGAAGGCTGGAAGCAGTGCCGGATTGGTCCGAAGCGACATGAGCATTCTCCTCGATCTGAGTTATTACCCCGGTCAGTTCTTCTTGCCCGTTGCGGGGGCATCGGACCATGACCCAGATCAATGGAGGAGCTGCCGCGCAGGCCTCAGGTGCGATTCTCCCACGGGAAGATGGACTTGCGCTTGCCGCCTGATGGCATTCCGTCTTCGCCACGGTCGAAGAAGCCACCCTTGACGATGACCGCCGTGTTGCTCATGCCGGTCTTGCCGACCAGCGCGAACAACTTGGCGGCGTTGTCAGGATGCAGGCGGACGCAGCCGTGCGAGGCGCGGCGGCCGAGGCTCTTCACATGATAGCTGCCGTGCACGGCATGGCCGCGGGCGGTGAAGAAAATCGAATACGGCATGGGCGCGTCGTCCCATTCCTTGGAGAAGTGCTCCTTCTCCATGCGAAAGGGCCGGAAATTGCCGCTCGGCGTGTCATAGCCCTTGGCGCCGGTCGAGACCGGCCAGACGTATTTCGTGTCGCCATCGAGCGACACAGTCATCTTCTGGCTCACCTTGTTGATCGAGACGATCAACCGTTTCTTTGCTGCTACCTTCGGCTTGGCCTTTGCCGCCGGCTTCTTCGCCTTGGCGGTCGCCTTGGCTGCGGGCTTGTCAGCCGATTTCGACACTGCCGCTTCGGCGGACGTTGCGGAGGCAAGGCCGGCAAGGGCCAGAAGCAGGTGACGCCGGGTGGTCATGACAGAGAAACTCTCCAGAAGGTGATGCGATGAGTCGCCGGGATATTGGCGCATTCATCTGCAATCGGGAAGGGCAGTGATTACACTTTACACCGCAATCACGCAATCGTGGTCCCGAACAGGCTGCCAATTCCATAGGTGATGGCCATCGCCAGCGCCCCCCAGAACGTGACACGCAAGGTGCCCCGCCAGACGCCGGCCCCGCCAGCCTGAGCTCCCACGGCGCCGAGGATCATGAGGAAGATCAACGAGGCTACGGCGACAATGACGCTGGCGTTGGCCTGGGGGGCCAGAAACGGGGTCAATATTGCAGCCAGCAACGGCATGGCCGCACCGATGGCAAAGGTCAGCGCGGAAGTGAGGGCCGCGGTAATGGGCTGGGCCTCGGTCGCCTCGGTGATGCCCAATTCATCGCGGGAGTGAGCGCCGAGTGCATCCTTGGCCATCATCTGCCGGGCAACTTCGCGGGCAAGATCGGGCGCAACGCCGCGCTGCTCATAAATTGCCGCCAGCTCATTCAGTTCAAACTCGGGTTGCTCGATGAGTTCCTGGCGTTCACGTGCAGTGTCGGCCTTTTCGGTATCGGCCTGCGAACTCACCGAAACATACTCACCCGCCGCCATCGACATGGCGCCGGCGACAAGCCCTGCAATGCCAGCCGTCATAATTTCCGCCTGCCCGGCGGCCGAGGCCGCGACGCCGACAATCAGGCTGGCGGTCGAGACGATGCCATCATTGGCGCCGAGCACGGCGGCCCGCAGCCAGCCGATGCGGTGGGCCTTGTGAGTTTCGAGATGAAGACGCGACATGGCTGACTCCTGCAGTTGGCTTCGTTATCACATGGATGAGCGTCCGGCGCGACTGCGGCGGATTTGCACCTGAGGTCCCACTCCGCTATGGACGCTCCCATGAACACACATGTCCCCAAGATCGGTTTGGTCTCGCTTGGCTGCCCCAAGGCGCTGGTCGATTCCGAACGCATCATCACGCAGCTCCGGGCCGAAGGCTATGTCATGTCGTCCGGCTATGACGGCGCCGATGTCGTCATCGTCAATACCTGCGGCTTCCTTGATTCCGCCAAGGCGGAGTCGCTCGCCGCCATCGGCGAGGCGATGGAGGAAAACGGCCGCGTGATCGTCACCGGCTGCATGGGCGTCGAGGCCGAGACGATCATGAAGGCGCACCCGGGCGTTCTGGCTGTCACCGGGCCGCATCAGTATGAGGCGGTGGTTGGTGCTGTCCACACTGCCTTGCCGCCGGTGCATGACCCGAAATATGATCTGGTGCCGCCGCAAGGATTGCATCTGACGCCGAAGCACTATGCCTATCTCAAGATTTCCGAAGGATGCAACAACCGCTGCTCGTTCTGCATCATCCCGTCGATCCGCGGCGATCTCGTGTCGCGGCCGGTCGCCTCGGTGCTGTATGAAGCGGAGCGGCTGGTGAAGGCGGGCGTCAAGGAACTGCTGGTCATTTCACAAGACACGAGCGCTTATGGCGTCGACATCAAGTATGGATCAAGCAAGTTCCATGGCCGCGAGGTGCGGGCGAAGTTCTATGACATGGCAAAGGAGCTGGGCGACCTGGGCGCCTGGGTCCGGATGCATTATGTCTACCCCTACCCGCACGTCGACGATGTGATTCCGCTTATGGCGGAAGGCAAGATCCTGCCCTATCTCGACATCCCCTTCCAGCACGCAGCCCCCAATGTGCTCAAAGCCATGAAGCGGCCGGCGAACCAGGAGAAGGTTCTCGACCGGCTGGCGTCGTGGCGGAAAATCTGCCCGGACATCGCCATCCGCTCAACCTTCATCGTCGGTTTCCCCGGCGAGACGGATGCAGACTTCGAGTATTTCCTGCAATGGATGAAGGAAGCCCGCATCGAGCGGGCCGGCTGTTTCAAATATGAGCCGGTGTCGGGCGCAAAGGCCAACGATCTCGGCCTGCCGCAGGTGCCGGAAGAGGTGAAGCAGGAACGCTGGGAGCGCTTCATGGAAGCGCAGCAAGAGATCTCCGCCGAAATCTTCCAGGGCAAGGTCGGCCGCGAGGTCGACGTTCTGGTCGACAACATCGACGATGAGAATGAGGAAGCCATCGCCCGCTCGCCTTGGGATGCGCCAGAAATCGACGGCAATGTCTTCCTGCCCGGCGAGACGGACCTGAAGCCCGGCGATATGGTCCGCGTACGGATCGTCGAGGCGGAGGAGTACGATCTGGTGGGCGAGCGCGTCTAGAGCAACCCGCGCTCAATCGAGCGCCGGCAAGTTGCTCTATCATGTTCAAACTGGCGTATTTTTCGCGTCGCAAGTGTTGCCACTTGCTCGCCCAATGCGCTAACGGCTATTCCGTCGGCTCCGACTTGCCGGTGAAATGAGCGTAGTGGCTGGTGGCGACGGTGGCGAAAAGGAAAAGCGCCAGCCACCCGAGGATACCGATCAGGGCATAGGCACCAGCCGTTGCATAGCCGTTGGCGAGCGCCTTCTGCGCAAAGAACGCGCCCGCGCCTACGGCTCCCGTAATCGCCAGAGAGAACAGCAGCCAGAACGTGAAGCTCAGGAAGCGGATGCGGTTCTTGCGCGTCGTGCGCCAGGCCTTGCCAAGCGAATAGTCCTTGTCGCCGGTGGCGAGCGCGGGTAGCCAGGTCGACAGGCGGTACCAAGTGAAAAGTCCGGACAAGCCAAGGAGCACGGCGACTACGGTGCTTACCGGTTTGGCCATCGTGTTGAGATGCGGCTCAAGGGCTGGAACGCCATAGGTCATCAATCCGAATATGACCCCGGCGAAAACTCCGAGGATGATGACGATCAGCAGGAAGCCGAAGAAATACTTCCACACTACGCCGTTGAGGCGGACCCAGCCCAGACGGCGGGGCTTTTCGTTCAGCAGGATTCGGCGGTGCCAGTTGACCATGATCGAAAAGCTGGCGAGCAGTGCGGCAACGCCCAGCGCCGCAAAGGCGGCCAGCGCTGCGGGTGGCAGGGCCTTGAAATCCGGCATGCCGCTCCGGAATGCGGTAAAATAGACAGCCGCCATGAATGGAAGAAGCAGGATGACCCACAGTACGGCGAGCCACAGTCCGAAGAAAAAGTGACGAAACGTACTGGCGATGGCGAATTCCAGCGCCGTCATCGGAGGAAGCTTGCGGACAATGGGATCAGCCATGCGAGACGAACTTCTTGGTGTTGAGGATCGGACTATCCTAGCAGGTGGCGGACACCGAGTGCCACAGCGATCATCGCCGCATTCTGGGCAAGCAGCAGAGCGCCGAGTTTAAAGCCGCCTGCAACGCCCGCATAAATCGATTTCGCCACCGTGTTGACGGCAACCGTCAGCAGAATCGCGCTGGCGGCAACGTTTCCGGCATCTCGCATGCGCGCCACCGATAGGGTCAGCGCGTCGACGTCCGCCACGCCCGAAAGGGCTGCTACCGCCAGCAATCCCTGGTCACCGAAATATTGCCGGGCGAGCACGACAGCCAGACCTACAACTGCGAGGATGGCGCCGAAGCGCAGGACCTCCGGCAGTTCAAAGGGATTCTTGTAGATCTCCTGGCGGCGCGTGGCCTTGGCGTCGCGGCGGCTATGCCATAGTAGCAGCAGCGAAGAGATTCCGGTGACGGCTGCCGCGGCGACCAGCACCGGAGACATGGCCATGGCCAGATCGATGTTGATCAGCCCGGTGATGACAAGAACGCGCAGCATCATCACGCAGCCGGCCGCAAGGATGCCCCCCGCCAGAAGAGAGAGATGCGCGCGGCCCGACCGCGCCAGGCGGGCAAGCGACAGCGTTATGGCGGTCGACGCAAAGAGCCCGCCAAGAGCTGCCGCGATATAGATTCCGCGCGCTGGACCTGCAATCTTTACAGCGGCGTAGCCGGCAAACGAGATGCCAGCGATCATGATGGTCATCAGCCAGAGTTCGTAGGGGTTGATGGCACCCCAGGGGTCAATGGTCCGGTTGGGCAGCAACGGCAGGGCGATGAAGGTCATGGCGCCCAGCAGCAAGCCGGAGCGCAGTTCGGCCCAGGTGATGCGCTCCATCCAGCCGTGCAACTGCGCTTTCATGGCCAGCAGCAACGCCATGGCAATTCCGGCACCGGCGGTTATAGCCATGTCGCCAAGCAGCGCCGTCGCGCCAAGCATGAAGGTCAATAGTGCGGCAATCAGACTGGTGGCGCTCAGGTCCTTGTTACGCTGGCCTTCCCGCCACATGAAGGCGGCAACACACGCCCCCGTGGTGACGAAGCCAGCCGCAAGCAGCAGCCGGTCGCCGCCAAGCGAGAGTGCACCAAAGATACCACCGAGGAGACCGATCAGCGAGAAGGTGCGCAACCCCGCCGTCCGATGCCCCTCGCGCTCGTCACGCTCCTTCCAGCCGCGTTCGAGGCCAATGACGAAACCGATGGCCAGCGCCAGCCCCAGCCGCATCGACAGTTCCCGGAGTTCCATGACCTCAGTCTAGTCCAATTGCCGATGACTGTCCCCGGGCCTCACAGCGGTATGTTGTCGTGCTTCTTCCAGGGGTTGGCCAGTTCCTTGTTGCGCAGCATATTGAGGGCGCGGGCAATGCGTTTCCGCGTGCCATGCGGCATGATCACTTCATCGAGGAAGCCACGCTCGGCGGCGACGAAGGGATTGGCAAATTGTGCCTCATACTCCTTGATGCGGGCCTGGATCTTCTGCGGGTCGGACAAATCGGCTCGATAGAGTATCTCAGCGGCACCTTTCGAGCCCATCACCGCGATCTCTGCGGTGGGCCAGGCATAGTTGACGTCGCCGCGCAGATGTTTCGACGCCATGACGACATAAGCGCCGCCATAGGCCTTGCGGGTAATGACGGTGATCTTCGGCACTGTCGCTTCGGCATAAGCGAAGAGCAACTTCGCGCCATGCTTGATGAGGCCGCCATATTCCTGCGCCGTGCCGGGCAGGAAGCCCGGCACATCGACCAGCGTCACGATCGGAATGTTGAAGCAGTCGCAGAACCTGACAAAGCGGGCGCCCTTGCGGCCAGCATCCGAGTCCAACACGCCCGCCAGGACCATTGGCTGATTGGCGACGATGCCCACGGTGCGGCCATTGATGCGGGCCAGTCCGGTGATGATGTTGCGGGCGTGCTGGTCCTGAATCTCGAAGAAGTCACCCTCGTCGGCAATCTTGAGGATCAATTCCTTCATGTCATAAGGCTGATTGGGATTGGTCGGGATCAGGGTGTCGAGCGAGGCATCGATTCGGTCGGCAGAATCGAAGGCCGGAAGTTCAGGGACCGGTGACGTATTCGAAGACGGCAGGAAATCGATGAGACGCCGCATCTGCAGAAGAGCTTCAACATCATTGTCGAAGCCCTTGTCTGCAATCGAGGATTTCGTCGTGTGGACCGAGGCGCCGCCGAGTTCTTCTGCCGTCACCGTTTCATTGGTGACGGTCTTCACCACGTCCGGTCCCGTGACGAACATGTAGCTCGTGTCGCGCACCATGAAGATGAAATCGGTCATGGCGGGCGAATAGACGTCGCCGCCGGCGCAGGGTCCCATGATGACGGAAATCTGCGGAATGACGCCGGACGCCAGCACGTTGCGCTGGAACACCTCGCCATAACCGCCGAGCGCGTTGACGCCTTCTTGGATGCGGGCGCCGCCGGCATCGAAGAGACCGACGATCGGCGCGCGGTTCTGCAGCGCCATGTCCTGGATCTTGGTGATCTTGCGGGCATGAGTCTCAGACAGCGAGCCGCCGAAGACGGTGAAGTCCTTGGCGAAAACATAGACGACGCGGCCATTGACCGTGCCCCAGCCGGTGACGACGCCATCGCCGGGCAGTCTCTGGTCTTCCATGCCGAAGTCGGTGCAGCGATGCTCGACAAACATGTCGAACTCCTCGAAGGAGCCCTGGTCGAGCAGCAACTCGATGCGCTCGCGCGCCGTCAGCTTGCCCTTGGCATGCTGGGCCGACACGCGGCGTTCGCCGCCGCCAGCCCGCGCCTGCACCCGGCGGGCTTCAAGCTTCTCCAGAATATCCTGCATCGTGCACCCTCAGCGAACCTGTGTTTCAGCACCGAGTGTTAGGCGGCGCCCGCGCGTCCGTCAAATCAGCCAAAAGGCGGGGTGGCGAGAAAGTGGTATGGCGGGGAGTGTCCAGACCGGCCATTTAAAGCAAACCACGGCAAGCGCATGTAGCGGCGGCAATCAGGACCTGACATGTATATTCCTCCCGCCTTCCGCAATGACGACAAGGCTAGCCTGCATGCCGCGATCGCTGCGGCGCGGCTCGCCAATCTGGTGACCAGCAGCGCGCAGGGGCTCATGGCAACACCGCTGCCGCTGCTGCTCGACCCGGAACAAGGCGAACATGGCGTGCTGATCGGCCACGTCGCGCGCGCCAATCCGCAATGGTCTGCCGCTGTCGAAGGCGAGGCCCTGGCAATCTTCATGGGGCCTGACGCCTATGTGACGCCGTCCTGGTACGAGACCAAGCGGGATACCGGCAAGGTGGTGCCGACGTGGAATTACGCAACGGTCCATGCCTATGGCCATGTGCGCTTCTTCGATGACCCGAAGCACCTCCTGGACATTGTGACCCGCCTTACCAGTCATCACGAGGACGTGCGGAGCGCGCCATGGAAAGTCAGCGATGCGCCCGATGACTATATTCGCTCGCAGTTGAAGGGCATCGTCGGCCTCGAGCTGACGATCACCCGGCTCGAAGGCAAGCGCAAGCTCAGCCAGAATCGCAACGAGGCCGACCGCGAAGGCGTCATCGCCGGGCTTCAGGCTAGCCCGGCCGAAGCTGACCGGGCCATTGCATCACTCATGTTGGACAAACAGTCATGACTACCCTTCCCCTGTTTCTCACCTTCCTCGCCACGTCGGCCATCTTCGCCTTCATTCCCGGTCCAGGCATGCTCTATGCTGCCGCGCAGACGTTGGCGCGCGGCCGGAGATCGGGCCTGATGGCGTCGCTTGGACTGCATGTCGGCGGCTATGCCCATATCATCGCCGCTGCCTTTGGCCTGACGATTCTGCTGGCTGCCGTGCCGGTGCTCTATGCGGCGGTGAATCTCTGTGGCGCTGCCTACCTCGTCTGGCTGGGCATCTCGCTGTTCCGCAGCAACCCCGCCATCGATGCCGTCGACGCCGCGCATGCTCCGCTGGCAAAGCAGAGTTTTCTGCAGAGCATCACGGTTGAAATGCTCAATCCCAAGACGGCGATGTTCTATGTGGCCTTCCTGCCGCAGTTCATCACGCCGGATGCCGGGATATCGGCACCTGTGCAATTCCTCATCCTCGGCGCGATCGTCAACATCATGTTCACCGCGGGCGACGTGTTCGCCGTGTTGCTGGCCGGGCTGGTGATGACCCGCCTGCGGTCTTCAGGTTCGATCCAGACGTGGCTGCGGCGGGCCGGAGGAACCATCCTCGTGGGGCTGGGCATCGAACTGGCGATGCGGCGCGGTTAATCCCTGCAGAGCGCCAGAAAGCGGCTGGCGCCAAGGAATTCGGTGTGGCGCGCGGCGCGGCGAACGGAGGCTTCTTCGTCCTCACCCCATTGCTCGATCTGGAAGTCCTCATCGACATGGACGGCAGTCCATGCGGCCTCGGCTGAAATCGCCCTCCGCGCCAGCATCATGGCGATGAGCGCCGAGCCTGAGAGCGACATCAGCGTGTGATGGGCGGACAACTCGAAATCATTGAGACCCGCCATCGCAACCTCATAGGCCCTGAGTGCTGCTTCAGGCTGCGGCTTGTGGATGATGCCGGTGGTGACCGCGAATGGCGCATCAAGGGCAGTGCGCGCCCAGTCGACAACGGGGTCCCAGGCGGCAGCATGGCGCTTCACGAGATCGTCCGGACTGTCGGCACGATAGCAGACGAGATCGCTGTTGGCGTAGTCAAGCACTTCGGCCACGATGTTGGCGCGGAGGGGCCGCACGCGATCGATGGCTGTGTTGGCGAGCTTGGTGAACAGCATGGAAGCGGGATCGATCTTCTCGCCCTGGGCGTCCCACTCCGCAGCCACGGCTTCGGCCAGGGCCCGGGTGGGCAGCAGCAGCGGTGCTTTGGACGGAGTCTTCACAGTCCGGCCATCAAGCGCGATGCCGAAGTCATTGGTTGTGGTCACCGTCTTGTAGAAGCGGCGGCGGGCCGTCATCGCATCCTCTCCTGCCACAACGATTCAATGTGCTGTTCCAATTCGTTGAAATCATTTGCAATGGTGTGTGCGCCGGCGCGCTGCAGTTCAGCCACCTGATGGTTGCCCCAGGAAACACCCGCAGCCCCTGCCCCGGCGGCGCGGGCCATTTCAATGTCGAAGCTGGTATCGCCGATCATCACTGCGGCCTGCGGCTCGAGACCGGTCTCGGCGAGAGCCGCCACGATCATCGAAGGATGCGGTTTCGAGGGATGATCGTCTGCGGTCTGAATGGTGGTGAACCAGCCGTCGTAGCCGTGCTTTTCGATCAGGTGGGTTACACCCCTTCGCGACTTTCCGGTGGCAATGCCGAGCAGCACATCATCGCGGGCGCGAAGATTCACCAGCAGGTCGTGGGCCCCGGCAAACAGGTCTTCAGGGTGGCGGTTGGTGGCACGGAAGTCCTGAAATGCCTGCTTGTAAGCCTCGACCAGCCGGTCATGCTGATGCGCCTCCTCGTGCGGCGCCAGTGACCGCATGACATCGCGCAGCGACAGCCCGACGTAGGACATGAAATGCTTGCGCTCCGGCGGAGTGACGCCGGCCGCCGCGAAAGCCGCATCAAGCGAGGCGGTGATCATGGCGCGGCTGTCGATCAGTGTGCCGTCGAGATCGAAGATCGCCAGCTTCATGACGCTTCCCCGTCAAAGCGCGTGGCATCGAAGCCGAAGAGCGCAAAGCTGGTCAACATGTGGTCGGGCATCGGCGCGGAGATATCGATGATGCCGTCCCGGGGATGCGGGAAAACGATGCGGCGGGCATGGAGATGCAGCCTTCGCGGCATGCCCTCCGGCATGCCGTCGAGGCCGCCATATTTCTCGTCGCCCATGATCGGCGTGCCGATATGCGCCATATGGGCGCGTAGCTGATGCTGGCGGCCGGTAACGGGTTTCAACGACACCCATGCCGCAATGTCAGACGCCTTGTCGATTACGGAATAGTGCGTCACCGCGCGCTGCTCATCGTCCTCCTCGCCTTCAAGGCTGGCGCGCATGCGGTCGCCGTCCGGCCCCTTGGCCTTGACAAGTGCTACTTCGATGCGGCCTTGCGCCGGTTTGGGCACGCCCTTGACGATGGCCCAATAGGTCTTCTTCACGGCGCGCGTGGCAAAGAGCTTGCCGAGCGCTGCTGCCACCGAGCGGCGCTTGGCAATGACGATGACGCCAGATGTATCGCGGTCGAGCCGGTGCACCAGCAAGGGGCGCTCGCCAAGCTCCACACCCAGGCCCATCAGCAGGCCATCGAGATGATGATGGGTCTTGCTGCCGCCTTGTACCGCAAAGCCTGATGGCTTGTTGAGCACGAAGATGTCCCGGTCCTCGTGCATGACCATCGAGTCGAAGAGACGGCGCTCAGTGGGAGTGAGTGGCGGCACATCGGCCTTGGGCGTATCGGCGGGGCGCGTATCAAAGGCGAGCGGTGGCACCCGGATTTCCTGATCGGCTTCAAGACGCGTGTTGGTCTTGCAGCGGCCGGCACCGACGCGCACCTGGCCGGTGCGCGTGAGCTTGTTCAGGTACGCAAAGGTAACCTGCGGGAAATGCAGCTTGAACCAGCGGTCCAAGCGCATGCCCGCCTCCTCGGCCGACACGACGTGGCGTTTCACTTCAGTCATTGTGCCAGCGCACGTACCAGATAAAGCCCGGCAAATACAGCCGCCAGCGAGAGGATGACGGACGCCAGTGCATAGCTGCCCGCCAGCCCGTAAGCCTTGCGTTCGACCAGCAAGGCGAAATCCAGCGAGAAGGCGGAGAAGGTTGTAAACCCGCCGAGGATGCCGGTGGTCAGAAACGCGCGCGTGTCGTTCGAGACATTGAGCTTCAGTGCCATGAGTTCGATCACGACACCCATGGTGAAGCAGCCGAGGATGTTGACGGACAGCGTGTGCCAGGGAAAGCCGGTGCCCAGCAGGCGTCCCGACCAAACATTGACGCCATAGCGCGCCGCTGAACCTAAGGCGCCACCAAGGGCTACCCAGAGAATGGTCACCTCAACCTCTCAAAAACTTGGCGGCCGGGTCACAGCCAGCCCCGCTGCTTGAAATAGAGGAACGGCAGTATCGCCGAGAGGATCATCAGGGCGATGGCAAAGGGATAGCCATAGGTCCATTCAAGTTCCGGCATGTGCTTGTAGTTCATACCGTAGATCGAGGCGACGAGAGTCGGCGGCAGGAAGACCACGGCGGCCACGGAGAAGATCTTGATGATGCCATTCTGCTCGATCGAGATGAGGCCCAGAACGGCATCGAGCAGAAAGCTGATCTTGCCATTGAGAAACGTTGCGTGATCGGTGAGCGAGACGATGTCGCGCTGCAGGATCTTGATGCGCGCGCGGTTCTCCTTCATCGCCTTGGACTCGCGCATCTGGTCGATGATGGCCTGCATGAAGGCGACGACGCGGCCAATCGAGACGAGGCTTTCGCGCATCTTGGAGACAAAGTCGCCCTCCTCGCCAATGTTCTCGATCAACTCCTGCAGGTTCACAGTCTTGCGCGGATTGGCCTTGTGCACACCGCTCAGGCCGCGCTTGGCGCCAAAGGTCTTCTTGGAGGTCTCGTCGACGATCTGGCCAGCGCGCTCGAGATGGTCGGCGGCGCGGTCGACCACAGCTTCGAGGAGGCTGATCAGGACGCCCCAGCCCGTCATGGCGGTGGTTTGTGGCTTCATCGCCCGCTTGACATAGGCCGGAAAGGCTTGTGGGTGATGATACCTGATTGTAATCAATATGTTACCTTTGATAATGAAGGTAACAGGCGAGGATTCCGGCTGATCATTGTCGCCGCGGCGGATGAGGTTCGCCGTCATGAAGGCGGCGCCATCATCCTGGTATAGCCGGCTCGACGCTTCGATCTCGGCCAGTTCTTCGCGGGTCGGAATGTCGATGCCGAGAAAGCTTTCGACAGCGGCCTCTTCCTCAGCCGTCGGTTCCACCAGATCGAGCCAGACGGAATCCGGCGGCACCACGGGCGACGTGGACGACGCAAACTCCGTCAGGCAGCCGTTGGCAGTTCCGTAGGCATTGAGCATGGGCCTGTTTAGGCCCAAGTTTCTCCGGCCCGCAAGGGCGAAACCGCTACTGCGTCAGACGAACGGCGGAAGCCTTCAGGGTTGCCACGAGCATGTCCTGCATGGCGGCGGTGATGCCCTCGGGACTGGTGGCATTGAAGAACAGTCCTTCCGAAGCGCAGCCCTGCAAGTTGGGCAGCATCTGGGACTTGAAACCGCTGATATAGCCCTCGTAGCCTGCCTGAACATAGTAGTCGATGTAGAGCACGCCGACCAGGACGCCGTTTTCCTTCATCTTGGAACAGAAGGCCGGATCCATCGGACCGTCATAATGATCCTTGCTGATGAGCTTCGTGGCGTTGCTCTCCGGCGCGACGGTGTCGTGAACGCCATCGGTGACAATGAAGACGGCCTTCAACGGCTTCACACTTGATGAACCGTCACCGGCCTTGCCGACCATGCCGGTGAGGGCATTCATTGAGGCACGGTAGTTGGTGTTGCCGGAACTTGACGGCGTCAGCGCGATCTTGATGTCATGGTCGGCAATCGACTGCAGATCGGTCGTCGGCATCACAAGCTTGTCGATGTTGTTGTTCATGCCATAGAGAGCGCCGGTAATGTTTTCATCAACTTCCGCGTCCTTCATGGTGTTCACCATGCCGTCGACAGCCTCGTCGACGAGATCGATACGCAGCTTGTAGCCTGCCGCACGTGCCGTGGCGAATGTGTCGGACTTGCCGGAGGAGTCATAATGGCAGGCAAACGAACACTTGATCTTGGAATTTGCCATCATGGCCGACATCACGGCAGGAGTGGCTCCCAGACCCATCGAGGATGAATCGTCGACGACGATCGAGTAGTCCCAGAATTCCCTGGTCTTGCCGACTTCGGAACTCGAATCCGAAACAATGTGAATGTTGTTGGACGTAATGCCGACGGCGCCCATGAACGAGGTCTTTACCGTTTCGTCAACCGAGAGCTGGGCGTGCCAGACATTGCCGGTCTTGGTGACGGAGATCTTCGGTTCGCTGCCAGCCTCAAGGCCGAGATTCGCGATATTGGATGTCCAGATGCTAATTCCCGCCTTCTCGGCGTCGGCGACGATTTTCTTCACCGCATCGCTGTCACTCTTGCCACCGGCCGCTTTTTCAGCCGTCACGGCAGAGGCGATTGCACCCAGCACGGCGCTGTCGGCGGCGGAGGTATACGCATTCTTGATGTTGGTCAGGCGGCCATAGTCAATCGCCGCCCCGGAGACGATAAACAGCATGGTGCTGGACAAGGCAAAGAGCGTGGTGACATTTCCTGAGGCCGCACGCCAGAAATTGCCCAGCTGACATTTGAGAGAAGCCGTCCGCATGAAGCCACCTGAAAGATTTTCAAGAACATTACATCACATTGGTGCGAACTCAGAATGATACACGTCAAGATAGTGGGCAGAGCCTTCGCCAAATGGATAGGATTTTACGGATTGGTTGCGCACTGCTCCACCTGCGCCCTCAAGGGGCACAAGGCTTTGCACCTATTCCGTGAGATGAACTGCCCCCATGCCCATGGCAGCGGCCAGCATCTCCTTCATGGATTTGGTGATTTCAGCGGGTGAAGTGGCATTGAAGAACAGCCCTTCGGACGAGCAGGACTGAAGGCTCGGCAATACGCCCGGTTTGACGGGATCCATCGCTCCTTCGTAACCGTTTGGCGTAATGTAGTCGATATAGAGAACGCCGACCAGCACTCCATTGTTCTTCATGGCCGTGCACGCGGCAGGATCGATCGTTCCCATGATGTGGTCGCTGTACCATTCGAACGTCGCGTTGCCGGTCCAGAAGCCCGTATCGTGAATGCCGTCCGTGACGATAAACACGGCTTTCTTTGGATCGACGGCAGATTTTCCGTCGCCCGCCTTGCCAACGTCCGCCAGCAATTTTGCCATCGCGGTTTCGTAGTTGGTGTTCCCCACCGACACCGGCGTCTTGTAGAGTTCGATATTGTAGTCCTTCACGTCGGCGAGTTTCGTCGTCAAATCGACAAGCGTCTTCGCCGTGTCGTTGAGGCCCCAGAGCTTGGCGCGGACGTTGTTGCCCTGCTTCGAAGAGATCATTTCATTGACCATGGAATCGACGGCGTCATCGACGACGTCGATCCGCAACTTGATGCCCTTGGACTTGGCGATGCTGGCACTGTCGGTCTCGCCCGCAGAGTAATTCGCCCAATGACACGCAAAGGCACAGTTGATCGACGGATCGGCCTTCAGGGCATCCATGTCGGCCTGGGTTGCGCCAATGCCCATCGAGGACGAGTCATCCACAACGACGTGGAAATCCCAATAGGTCACAACCTTGCTGATTGTGGTCGACGCCGAGGCTTCGCCTTTCAGCGGCATCGCCTTGACGCCGAGCAAACTCATGAAGGCGGTCGGAGAGACTTCGTCATAACTGACTTTGGCCGTCCATGCGCTCCCGGTCTTTGAGACAATGATATTGGGTTCGGCCTTCGCCTCGAAGCTGGACGTCGCAATGTTGATTTTCCAGGCATTGAGTGCGGCATCCTTGGCGCGCTTCGGGATGGAAGCCAGACCGTTCTTTTCCGCTTCCCGCGCCGATGAAATTGCGGCGAGCACGGCCGAGTCGGCGGCGGCGGAAAACACAGTCCGTTGCTCGATGAGCCGAATGTAGTCGATTGCGGCCCCGGCAGTTCCCACCATTGCAACCAGCACGACGCCGAACATGATGGTCACGTTGCCTTGGCTGGCCGACGACCAACGACCCAGGGTGTTCCGCAACTTCGAATAGGCTGAATTCGGCATAGTCCGCTCCGGTCAGGCACGTTCGCGAAGTCTTTGGCACATTGGCCCTTAAAAAGACTTTGCGCACAGAGCTTCGAGTGACCGGATGCTGAACAGAATGTTACCTTGCACGCCGAATAACCGGGAGCGCACCAGCCGGAGTCACGCCCAGTCGAGCACGACCTTGCCGCAGGAACCCTGCTTCATCAGCGCGAAACCCTTGGCAAATTCGGCGGCCTTCATACGATGGGTTATCACCTTGCGCACGTCGAGGCCGGACTGCAGCATGGCAATCATCTTGTACCAGGTCTCGAACATCTCGCGGCCGTAGATGCCCTTGATCGTGAGGGCCTTGAAGATCACACGGTTCCAGTCGACGGTTGTCGGCCCGGACGGAATGCCCAGCATGGCGATCTTGCCGCCCATGATCATCTGGTCCACCATCTGGTCGAAGGCCTTGGGTGCGCCTGACATTTCAAGTCCGATATCGAAGCCCTCGCGCATGCCGATGCGCTGCATCACCGACTTCAGGTCTTCTTTCGAGACATTGACAGTGACGGCATCGGCCACCTGGTTGCAGAGGTCGAGGCGGTAGTCGTTGACGTCCGTCACCACGATGTGGCGCGCTCCGACATGCCGGCAGACGGCGGCGGCCATGATGCCGATCGGTCCCGCGCCAGTGATCAGGACATCCTCGCCGACCAGATCAAATGACAAGGCCGTGTGAACGGCATTGCCGAGAGGATCGAGGATGGCGCCGATTTCGTCGTCCACCTCTTCTGGAAGATGTATTGCGTTGAATGCCGGGATCTTCAGATATTCGGCAAAGGCGCCAGGCACATTGACGCCGACGCCACGCGTCTCGGGATCGAGATGAAAATGCCCGGCCCTCGCCATGCGGCTCTTCATGCCAATCAGATGACCTTCGCCCGAGACACGGTCGCCCACTTTCACGGTGCGGACATGGGTGCCGACGTCGCAGACGACACCGGCAAATTCGTGGCCGACCACCATGGGCACGGGAATGGTCTTCTGCGCCCACTCATCCCACTTCCAGATGTGAAGGTCCGTGCCGCAGATACCAGTCTTGGCGACCTTGATCAGAATATCATCCGGTCCGATCTGCGGCACAGGTTCGTCACGCAGGACAAGACCTTCCACCCTTTCAGACTTCACCAGTGCGCGCATGACAAAACTCCTGTGTTGCCGGTGCTTACTATACCGGATCGGCGGCAAGTTTGAGGGGGTCGAGAGGTGAAAATCCGTCACTCCTCGCCATGATCCAGGGCACGGCAAAGCTGGTGCCAGGCGCGCCCGCGAGCAACTCGCCCGGCTTCAGCAAGTGATATTGCTCGGCAAAGGTGATGATCCTGCCGTCCGGACCCCTGCACATGAAATGATGAGGCCCGAGCTGTTTCGGATGATCGAGGCCGGCGGCGGCCACCAGTTCAGCCAGCGCCTTGACGGTTTCGCGGTGAAAGCTTGCCACGCGCTCGGCCTTGTCAGGCACATTGATGGCCCGCTGGCGAAGCGCATCCTGCGTGGCAACGCCGGTGGGACAAAGGCCGGTGTGACACTTCTGCGCCTGGATGCAGCCAACGGCAAACATGAAGCCGCGCGCCGCATTGCACCAGTCCGCCCCCAGCGCCATGACGCGAGCCATGTCGAACGCGGAGATGATCTTGCCGGAGCAGCCCAGTTTGATCTGATCGCGCAGATTGGCGCCGGTGAGCGCCGAATGGACGAAGGCCAGCGCATCGCGCAATGGCATGCCAAGGTGGTCCATGAATTCGAGTGGAGCGGCCCCGGTGCCGCCCTCCTTGCCATCGACGACGATGAAGTCCGGTGTGATTCCGGACTCCAGCATGGCCTTGACCACCCCCAGAAATTCCCACGGGTGGCCGATGCAAAGCTTGAAACCGGTGGGCTTGCCGCCCGACAGGTGCCGCAACCTGTCAACGAAGCCCAGCAATTCGAGCGGAGTCGAAAACGCCGAATGTGCGGCAGGCGAGATGCAATCCTCGTCCATGGCGACGCCCCGGATGGCGGCAATTTCAGCCGTCACCTTGGCTTTCGGCAATACGCCGCCATGGCCGGGTTTGGCCCCCTGGCTGAGCTTGATCTCGATCATCTTGACCTGGGGGTCGGCGGCCGTCGCTGCAAACTGTTCGGCTGAAAAGGTTCCGTCGGGGTTCCGGCAGCCGAAATAGCCCGAGCCGATCTCCCAGACGATGTCGCCACCGGCCTCCTTGTGATAGGGGCTTATCGAGCCTTCACCGGTATCATGGGCGAAGCCTCCGATCCTGGCGCCCTTGTTGAGTGAGCGGATCGCGTTGGCGGAGAGCGAGCCGTAGCTCATGGCGGAAATATTGAACAGTGACGCCGAATAGGGCCTGGTGCAGCGCGGTCCGCCAATCACAACGCGGAATTCTTCTTTTGCTACCGGCTTCGGCGCCATCGAGTGATGGAGCCATTCAAAGCGGCTGTCATAGACATCGTACTGTGTACCGAAGGGGCGCTTGTCGAGAACCCTCTTGGCGCGCTGGTAGACGACGGCGCGGGCATCGCGGGCAAATGGCGTACCGCTCTTCTCATCCTCGAAGAAGTACTGCCGCATCTCCGGGCGGATTTCCTCGAGGATGAAGCGCAGA
>CAUJIO010000102.1 GCA_963205315.1 Pseudomonadota bacterium
AGCGGCCAGCGCTCCCGCCGCGCAGCAGGTGCGAAGCAAGGCCTGCAGGGCCTCCTTCTCCCCAAGGTCCATGCGGATGTCGAGCAAGCCGCGCAACAGCGAAGCCATGAAGGCATCGCCCGCTGCCGTGGTGTCAATCGCGTCGACCCTGAAGCCGCCATGCACAAGCCTATGGTCGGCGGTCAGAAGATGTGCCCCTCTTGCGCCGGAGGTGACGGCCATGACCTTCAGCCCGCCATGCCAGAGCGCGCGTGCCGCCGCTTCCAACGAGCCGTGGCCGGGTGCCAGTGCGAGCAACTCGTCCTCGCTCAGCTTGACGATGTCTGCCGCCGCCACAAGCTGCCGGCCCGCCGCCTGCATGGCCGCGTGATCAGCCCACAGCGCGGGCCGGAAATTCGGATCGGCCGAAATCAACCGTCCGGCCCCGCGCGCGAGCGCGATGGCCTTCGCCTGCGCCATGGCGGATATCGGTCCAGCCAACAGCAAGCCGCCAAGATGCAGGATGGAAGACCCTTCGATTACCCCGGGATCGATGTCATCAGCCGCGACCTGTAGGTCCGCTGGATCATCGCCATAGAAAATGAATCCGCGCTCACCGCCAGAACCAAGCGTCACCACGGACAGGCGCGTATTGTGCCCCGCCACAAAGCTGAGGCCAGACGGATCGACACCATGCGACTGCAGCGCGGCGGCGATCATCCGCCCGAAAGCCTCGTCGCCCAGTTTCGCCAGCATGATGGCCCGTGCGCCGAGACGCGCCAGCCCAACCGCCACATTGCCGGGAGCGCCGCCGGGATGGGGCGCATAGAGCCAATGCCCATCGGCCAGCTGCTGTGGCACCATATCGATGACCAGATCTCCAAGGCATGCCACATCCCAGACCATCTGCTCTCCCCCCTGCGAACCGCATGAGACTAGCAGATTGAGATGCCGCCACCAGCGGCCCAGAGGACAGGCGGATGTTCGGTCCGCCACCATCCCGTGGTGCAACGCAGGAGAACGCAGCACACGAGGCCAACCTCAACCGGCAACGCCGGCATCATCGGCCCGTGCACACAATCTGCGCCGAGAAGCTCACGATCGGCTTAAGGAAGACGGTTGCGAGGGTGTTCCCGAATCCGCTTGGCTTTTCCGCGTCCGGGCAGGTCCCGGTTAACCAGCGGGCAAGGGGGCGCGTCGCGACTTCACGCTTGCCAACGCCGCGCTCCGTCACCTAACAACGGGGCCAGACCCCACACCCAAGGAACGGATTATTACCATGACGCAACGCATCGTTTTCACCGGCGGCTCCGGCAAGGCCGGCAAGCACGTCGTGCCGTGGCTCAAGGCCAAGGGCTATGACATTCTCAATCTCGACCTGAAACCGCTCGACTGCGCCGGCGTCAACACGTTGATCACTGACGTCACCGATTCGGGCCAGGTCTTCAACGCGCTGTCGATGCATTTCGGTTTCGAAGGCTACGAGACCGGCAAGGGTCCGGCCAAGGTCGACGCCGTCGTCCACTTCGCCGCCGTGCCGCGCGTGCTGATCAATCCGGACAACACGACCTATCAGGCCAACGTCATGTCGACCTACAATGTCATCGAGGCCGCGGCCAAGCTCGGCATCCGCAAGGTGATCATCGCTTCGAGCGAAACGACCTATGGCGTCTGCTTTGCCGAGGGCGACAAGGACTATCATCACTTTCCGCTCGAGGAGGACTACGACATCGACCCGATGGACTCCTACGGCCTGTCGAAGCTCATCAACGAGAAAACCGCCAAGGCCTTCGCCATGCGCTACGGCATCGATGTCTATGCACTCCGCATCGGCAATGTCATCGAGCCGCATGAATATCCGATGTTCAAGGGGTTCATCGAAAAGCCGATGACCCGCAAGCGCAATGCCTGGAGCTATATCGATGCCCGCGACCTGGGCCAGATCGTGCATCTCTGCCTGCAGAAGAACGGACTGGGCTTCCAGGTCTTCAACGCCGTCAACGACACCATCACCACGAAAGAGCCGACCGCCGAATTCCTGAAGAAATACGTGCCGCAGATTCCGCTGAAGCGCGAGATGAAGGGCAACGAAGCGCCGCTCTCCAACCGCAAGATCCGCGAAATCCTGGGCTTCAAGGAAGAACACGACTGGCGCAAGTATATCTGAGGCTCATCCATGCCGCTGCCTTTCACGCCGCTTGTTGACTCACTTCCGTCTTCGGTGCCCTTCGTAGGTCCCGAGGCACTGGAGCGCCGGACGGGAACGATGTTCCGTACACGGATCGGCGCCAACGAGAGCGTCTTCGGTCCGTCACCGAAGGTCATCGCGGCCATTGCGGCGGCGGCGGCAGATGTCTGGCAATATTGCGATCCCGAAAACCATGACTTGAAGCGTGCCCTTGCCGCTCATCTCGGCGTGAAGCCGGAGAACGTCATGGTCGGTGAGGGCATCGACGGGCTCTTCGGTTATGCCGTCCGCCTTTTCGTCGAACCCGGCGTCACGGTAGCAACCTCGTTTGGCGCCTATCCAACATTCAACTTTCATGTCCATGGCTTTGGCGGCAGGCTCGTCACCACACCCTATGTGAAGGACCGCGAAGACCCTGCGTCGCTGCTCGGTCTCGCCACGCGGGAGAAGGCCCGGCTCATCTACTTTGCAAATCCGGACAACCCGATGGGCAGCCATTGGCCGGCAAAGGACGTCGAGGATTTCATCGCTAACCTGCCGCCAGCCTCCCTGCTGATGCTGGACGAAGCCTACGGCGAATTTGCCCCTCAAGGCACCTTGCCGCCGCTCGATGTGTCGAATCCGAATGTGCTGCGCTTCCGCACCTTCTCGAAAGCCTACGGCATGGCCGGCATGCGGCTTGGATACGCCATCGGCCACGCCGATCTCATCACCGCCTTCGACAAGATCAGGAACCACTTTGGCGTCACCCGCGTTGGCCAGGCCGCGGGCCTCGCCGCATTGGCCGATCAACCGCACCTGCAAGAGGTCGTGGCGAACGTTGCCGGCGCGCGGCAGGACATTGCAGCCATCGCCCGCGCCAACGGCCTCGAGCCTTTGCCGTCAGCCACCAATTTCGTCGCCATCGATTGCGGCCGCGACGGCGCCTATGCGAAGAGGATTCTCGATACGCTGGTGGCCAGCGGCGTCTTCGTCCGCATGCCGGGCGTGGCCCCGCTCAACCGCTGCATCCGCGTCACGGCGGGAACGGCGAAGGATCTGGCAATCTTCGACGAGGAATTGCCAAAGGCGCTGCGGGCGGCAGAATGAGAAATGCCCGGCACGAGGCCGGGCATGACAGATGCGGACACTTTGGCCGCCGATTTACTTCGCCAGCTTCGCCGCGATCGTGGCGACGTGCTTGCCCTGATACTTGGCGCCGTCCAGTTCGTGCTGGGCCGGCTGGCGGCTGCCATCGGAATGTGTGATCGTTGAGGCGCCATAGGGAGAGCCGCCACGGATCTCGTCAACGCCCGACTGGCCGGCATAAGTATAAGGCAGGCCGACGACGACCATGCCGTGATGCATCATGGTTGGGATGAAGCCGAGCAGCGTTGATTCCTGGCCGCCGTGCTGGGTGGCGGAAGAGGTCATCGCCGAACCGACCTTGCCGGCCAGCGCCTGCTTTGCCCACAGGCCGCCGGTCTGGTCGATGAAGTTGCGCATCTGCGCGGCCATCGTGCCATAGCGCGTGCCGCAGGCGAAGATGATGGCGTCGTAGTTGGCGAGTTCCTCCGGCTTGGCAATCGGTGCCTTCTGGTCCAACTTGTACCATGCGGCCTTCGCCACATCTTCCGGAACCAGCTCGGGAACGCGCTTCACATCGACGGTGGCGCCGGCTTCCTTGGCGCCTTCGGCGGCGGCATAGGCCATCTGTTCCATGTGGCCCCAGGCGGAATAATACAGAACGAGAACTTTCGTCATGGTCGCTATCCTTCAGTGTTTGGTGTTGATGAGGTCGTTGAGATCGAGACGGCGCGTGTACATTGCGATGCTGCCGTCCGGATTACGGGGCCACTGGGCTTCCGGTTTGTCCCAGTAGAGTTCGATGCCGTTTTCGTCGGGATCGCGAAGATATAGTGCTTCCGAAACGCCATGGTCGGACGCGCCGTCGAGTTGCAGGCCGTGTGCGGACAATCGCTTCAGGGCATCCGCCAGATCGGCACGGGTCGGGTAGAGAATCGCCACGTGGAAAAGTCCCGTCGTGCCGGGCGGCGGCGGTGATCCGCCCTCGCTCTCCCAGGTGTTGAGCCCGATGTGATGATGATAGCCGCCCGCCGAAATGAAGGCGGCCTGCTTGCCGTACATCTGCTGCAACTCGAAGCCCAGCACACCGACGTAGAAATCGAGAGACTGCTGAATGTTCGACACCTTGAGATGCACATGGCCGATGCGGGTTCCAGCGGCAATGGCAGGGGTTGCGGCAGACATGACAGACCTTTACTGTAACTGATTCAATTACCGATATAGTGGGGGCACGGTCCTTTCGCAAGTGCCCTTTCGTCGCAACCCTCGCAATTCCGTGGACGACGGCGGCCAAGCCTTGAATTCCCCCGGGCCTTTCCGCAAAACAAGTTTCGAAGAGGAGAACTGACCATGGCCGAGACCGCGTTGCCAAACACCCTCCATGTGGTGAACCATCCCCTGGTCCTTCACAAACTCACCCTGATGCGTGACAAGCACACGCCATCCGCGGTGTTCCGCCAGCTGCTGCGCGAGATCAGCCTGCTGCTCGCCTATGAGGTGGCGCGCGACCTGCCGATGACCACGCTGACCATCGAAACCCCGCTCGCTGAAATGGAAGCGCCCATTCTGAAGGGCAAGAAACTCGTCATCGTCTCGATCCTGCGCGCCGGCAACGGCCTGCTCGAAGGCATGCTCGATCTTATGCCCTCGGCCCGCGTCGGCCACATCGGGCTCTATCGTGATCCGGCAACTCTGAAGCCGGTCGAATATTACATGAAGGTGCCGGAGGATATTTCCGAACGCCCGGTCATCGTCGTCGACCCCATGCTGGCCACCGGCAATTCCGTCTCCTACGCCATCAAGCGGTTGAAGGAGAAAGGTGCGAAGGACATCCGCCTCGTCTGCCTGCTGTCGGCTCCCGAAGGCATCCGCCAGGTGGCGGCAGATCACCCGGACGTTCCCATCATCACCGCCGCGGTCGACAGCCACCTCAACAGCCACGGCTACATCGTGCCGGGTCTGGGCGATGCCGGGGATCGCATGTTCGGCACCAAGTAGCAGCGCTGGTCAGCAAGCGTTAACCATACCCGCATCGTCTGGTTATCGTGTACGAATCGCAAACCTTTTCACTCCTATTGTCGAGATCGACGAGACGGAATGTGGAACGGATGATGGCACAGCAGCTTGCTGCAGCAACAGACGCTGGACGCAGGTCCCTGCAATTGCAGGCACCGGGCGGCGGCAGGCCGCGCCTGCTGCTGGCCGAAGACTCCGATCCCGTGCGCATCGTCACCGCCGCCATGCTGAAGGGCATGGGCTGCGATGTCGAGGCGGTGGTGCATGGCGAGCATGCCGTCAGATGCGCCAGCGAAAGCCAATTCGATGTCATCGTGCTCGATATCGAAATGCCGATCATGGACGGCATCACCGCCGCGCGATCGATCCGGCGCCTTGGCGGAGTGTCCAGCAATACGCCGCTGATGGCCTTGTCGGCCTTTCTCGCTGACTCTGTGCGCAGTGGCCATTGGCGGGACACGTTCGACATTGCGTTGCCGAAGCCTGCCAACCGCAATGAGCTTCATGGGGCGGTCAAGGCCGCGTTGCTGTTCCAGGTTCCCGAACCACGTGAGGCGATGACGTCCGCAATGCCGCCGGTCCTCGACACCGAAGCCCTGGCCGCACTTCGCGCCGGCATCGCCGGCAGCGTCTGGAATCAGTTGCTGGACATGACCTGCCGCGACATCGACGTCTGCATCAATCAGCTTGAGCATATCGGCGCCGGTCCGCATCACAGCGCCGTGCTGATCTATGCCGCAAAACTCGCAAGTCTCGGCCGCACCTTTGCAGCTCCGCGTCTTGCCGCCGCTGCCCAGTCGCTGCAGGCTGCGCCGACCGAAGAGCTTCGCGAAGAGGCTCTCGCGATGCTGCTTGCCACCGCACGCGCCACACTCTCTGCTTTCCGCAATTAGGCGTCCTTGAAATAGCAAAGGGCGGGAAAACCCCGCCCCATTCGCCGTAGCCGTCTGCCGGTCCGTTCAGCGCTTCTGCTGATCGGGACCATATTCCGTTTCGAGCGCCTTCATCATGTGCAGGAACTCGTTGAGCTCCGGGCTGAGACGAACTTTTCTCTTATCGGTTTGGGCCGGTTGGGCCATTTGAGCCTGAGCCATGTCATCCACCTTGGTCATGTTCGTCATCTTAATGCGTTGAACTTAAGGACACCCTAAACGCGCCTCCGTGAACTGGTTTGGAATGCCGCGTTCATCCGCCATTCATGCGCGTCGACTGTGCCGGTCCTGCGGTTGGGCTGCGTCTGGGTTGAGGCCCTCTTCGGGCTTCATTGCGGCAGAACATTAAGAATTCTTATGTGGCTTGACCGACACGAAAGTGTGATGGAAGAAGATACAATCGGTGGGCGTAACTCACTTCGGGAGTGTTCCCGTTTTGCTTAATGTGGAGGAATTGGAATATGTTGGTGAAGAATACCTGGAAGCTTGCTGTGTTGGCCGGTGTGAGTGCAGTTGGCTTCAGCGCCTCGCTTGCTTTTGCCTCGGCTGATGACTCGATCAAGGCCCGGCAGGAATGCATGAAAGCGCATGGCGCCTCGATGGGTGTCATGGTGCCGATGATCAAGGGCGAGAAGCCTTATGACAACGCAGCGATCCAGGCCAGCTTCGCGGCCGAGGAAGCCGCTTGCGCCGATTGGGCCAAGTGGTGGGGCGCCGATACCCAGAAGGGCGAGACGATCGAGACCTTCGCCAAGCCGGAAATCTGGACCGATGCGGCCGGCTTCGAAGCCGCAGGCGGCGTCTGGTACAAGGCCTACCAGACGATCAAGGCAACAACCGACGAAGCATCCTTCAAGGCTGCTTTCCCCGCTCTTGGCGAATCCTGCAAGGGCTGCCACGAGAAATTCCGCCGTCCGAAGGGCTGAAATCCTGAAACTCTTTTCAAAACGCAATCTGTCGGTCCTGGCGCTGCTCGCAGCGCTGGGGCTCGGCGCTTTCTGGCTGCTGAGTGCGCCCCGCCCGCTGAGCGCCGCGGACATTCCGCAGCACACGGCTGACCTCGCCAATGGCGAGAAACTCTACAATGCCGCCGGCTGCCGCTCCTGCCACAAGCCATCGCCCGACCTCAAGGATGTCGACGCCAACCTCCCCGCTGGCGGCGCACCGCTGAAGACGCCGGTCGGCACCTTCTATCCGCTCAATCTCACACCGGACGCCGAAACCGGCATCGGCAACTGGAGCGATCTCGAATTCGTCAACGCCGTGCAGCGTGGCATCTCTCCCGAAGGCGAGCACCTGATCCCGGCCCTGCCCTTCACCTCCTATGCCGCGATGCGGACCGAGGACATTCTCGACATCCGCGCCTATCTGGCGACACTGCCCGCAGTGAAATCACCGGAACGTTCGGCTGACCTGCCGCTGGCCTTTGTCGTCCGCCGCGGCATCGGCCTGTGGAAATGGATCGGCCTCGATACGGCCAAATGGCAGCCCGACCCGGCGCAATCTGAAACCTGGAATCGCGGATCCTATTTGGTCAACGGCCCCGGCCATTGTGCCGAGTGCCACACTCCGCGCAACATCGCCATGGCGCGTGACAATGCGAAAGCTTTCCAGGGCGGGCCCCATCCCGAAGGTGTCGGCAAGGTGCCAAGCCTGCGCAGCTTGATCGAGCGGGGCCGTTACAAGGATGCCAAGGACATCGCCTCGGCGCTGCAGTATGGCGAGATGATGGGTTACGACAAGGTCTCGTCCGGCGGTATGGGCCAGGTTCAGACCAACATCTCGAAACTTCCAGAAGCCGATATTCAGGCAATCGGCGAATATATCGCCAGCCTCAAGTAGCTGACAGTCCGTTGTCGGCCATCCAGTGATGGATGGCCGATGCCGCCTCTTCCGGATATTCCAGCGTCGGGAAATGCCCGCACTCGGCCAGTTCGGCATAGCGTCCGCGCTGCACCGAGGCAGACAGCCGCAATCCATCGCGCGCCGGCGAAAACTGGTCGTGCACCCCCCACAGCATCAGCGCCGGGCACGAGATCTCCTTGAGCCGCGGCCAGAGGTCGATCCGCTTTGCCAGCGCATCGGATTGCCGTGCCATGAGATCCGGACCCTGTGTCCGGCACATGCTGATGAAGGCGTCGCGTGTTTGCGGTCCATGCGGCCCCGGCAGATGTGAGATGATATCCCCCATCTCGGTGATCACCTGCTCGAACTCGCCGCCGCGCAAACGCTCGGAGCGCCGAACGCCCGCGCGCGCATCCGCCACCGGCCCCGGCCCTGCGCCAATCACGACGAGCCCTGAAACGCGCTCAGGCGCGGCCAGCGTCAGCTCCATCGCCACCCGCCCGCCGAACGACGTACCGAGGATGACGAAACGCTCCGGTGCCTGCTTGAGAACCTGCGCCACGCAAGCCTCGAAACTGACTTCATCGGCAATGATGCTCGAAGACAACACGTTCGCAGGCAGAAGCGGAGCAATTCCGGAATAGAGCCTGGCATCGCAACCAAGGGCCGGAATCATGATGAGGTTTGTCATGCGACTGTTGCCCGCCACTCTTTCATGAGTACACAATCTATCACTTGTGCGGCGAAGCGATACCCGCACCGCGAAGTCCCGGCACGAAAGCGGAAGGTCCCATCACCTGGGCAATCGAACCATCGGCCAGCAGCACCGCTTCAGTATTGAACGGCGTGAATGCCAGGTCCGTCAAGGTCGAGGCAACGCGCTCGCCGAATTTCGGCTTGCCGCTGCTGTCGAAAGTCCGATACTTGATCGCCGCGGGAAAGGTATTGTCGATCTGCACCCAGGTGACGCTGAACAGTCCGCCCGGAAGTGCGATCACTTCCGGCGCCACCTGGCCTCCTGTCTTGTCGGCATGCACCAGAAAGTCGTCGCCGGCCGCCGTCCCGGATGCGGTAAGGACCCGGCAACGCACGTCGTAGCGATCGGCACCCGTGGTCCCGTTATGTACCCAGCACACGGCGATCTTGCCGTTCGACAACCGCGCCGCCTTGACCTCGAGATATGCAATGTCACTTACCGCGAAGGCCTGCATCGCCGTCGTACTGACATTGATGTTTGTTCCCAGCTGACCCGCATTGGTGAAGTTGCGCCCGACGATCTTGTTGGTGACGTGATCGCGGTAGAGCGCGATGCCACCCGTATCCTTTTCAACGACCGTCTGGTCGATATAGGCCCAGGCGTCGAGCGGGAACCCGTTGCCGTGTACGGAGAACCAGTTCTTCACAGTCGCGAAGTTGCTCGAAACAATCTTGATCTTGTTGGCGTAGCGCATGCCCTGGGCATCGACCTGCGCAGTAATGACCGCCAGATTGCCGTTCGACAGGCGCACCACGTCGTGAATGTGATCGTCGCTTTCGCCCAGGTCCTTGATGTTGGTCACTGCACCCGTTTCGAGATTGAGCTTGCCGATCTTCAGGCTGGGAGCACCGTTGACGCTCGCGAACCACACGGCTGCCGCCGTCGTCGAGTTGAGCATTACCATCTCGGCATGATCGCCCACCGTTCCCGGTCCGTCGAACTTCACTGCTTTGCCCTGCTTCGCGCCGGTCTTGCTGAAGCGCTGCGTATAGAGCGTGAAGGGCGGAACGCTTCCCGTCGACCGGGCGAAGGTGACCAGAAAGCCAGTCGGCGTGGCGATCGCCTCGAAGAGATTGTCGATCTGGCCCGCCGGCGGTTGCAGGATGTAAAACGGTACCGAAGGCACCACCGCCCCGCCGGGCACAGCCAATCCCATCAACCCCGCAACGAGCAGGCAAAAGCGTTTCAGCATGTAACAAGACTCCACGAATGATGGTGATTGGCCAGGCGGATGACCCGGCAGAAACATTTATAGCACTTTCCCTGCCTTCGTTCGTGCTGTCAACGCGGGCTCCACGCATACCGCCAGTTGCACGCGCCGCAGGGCAAGCTAGACTATCGCCATGCGCCATCTCCTGCTGCTTGTCCTGCTGTTCGTCGCAACTCCGGTGTTCGCCGCAGGGCCGCCGCAGCAGCCATTCCTCGTTATCGATCCGGGCATGCACACCGGCGTCATCCGCAAGATCGACGCCAGTGCCGACGGCACACTGATCGCCACCGCCTCCGAGGACAAGACAGTGCGCCTGTGGAGTATTCTAGAGAAGCGCCTGCTCGGGACCTTCCGCCTGCCGAGGTCAGAAGGTGAAGGCGGGCGCGCCTATGCGGTCGCACTCTCGCCTGACGGCCGGATGCTCGCAGCGGGAGGTCTCGATGCCGATGGCGAGCTCAACAATCAGGGTGGCTACGTCTATCTCTTTGACACCATCACCGGCCGCATGACCCAGCGCCTCGGGCCATTGCCGGCCGTCGTCTACGACCTCGACTTCTCGAGCGACGGCCAGAGTCTCGCCGCAGGCCTCGAAGGAACCGGCGGCGTGGCGCAATGGCAATCACCATTTTCCGGTCCCATGTTGCGCGCCACCGCCTACCACGCAGACGTGCTCGATCTTGAGTATGATCCCGACGGCGCGCTGCATGTCGCGACAGCCGACGGGCAGTTCCTCATCTATGACCCCGGCCTCAAGCCTGTGGCGCAGCTTCAACTTCCCGGCGGCGACATCGCACGCAGCATCGCCATAACATCTGATGGCACGCGGCTGGCGCTTGGCTATCGCAATCGGGCTGGCATCGACCTCATATCGCTTCCGGGCTTCGAACTGATACATCACGTCGATACCGGCTTCGTCTCGCGCGGCAATCTCGGCATCGTCGCTTGGTCGTCCGACGGCGAGACGCTCTATGCCAGCGGCAGCTATTTCATCAACGATCCCGACCCGTTTCTCATCCTCGCCATTCCGGATCAGGGGAAGGGCAAGCCCACGGTGATTGGCGAAACCATGGGCAATCTGCTGGATGCCGTCACACTCCCCGGGGCTGGCGTTGCTTATGCGACTGCTTTGCCGTCCGCCGGAACGCTGGGCCAGACCAGCACGCTCTTCGGCTCTGTCATTGCCAATATGACGGTAAAGCTTGGTGACAATTTCAGGCTCAAGGCGGACGGCCACGCCGTTTGGTTCGGGCTCGATGCTGGTGCAAAAGACCCATATCTGTTCGACCTCGAGGCCATGACACTGAAGCCGGCACCACAAGCACCTGAAGGCTTCGTTCGCCCCGACACAACATCGCTGCCGCTGGCGGACTGGGAAGATACCGCGGTACCCACATTGGCGGGCAACCCCATCGGCTTGCGGCAGGACGATGTGTCCCACGCCGCCGCCGTGTTTCCGGACCGCAAGAGTTTCGTCATCGGTAGCGGCTGGGATGTGAGCCGCTTCGATGCGAACGGCGGCATGATCTGGCAGGCCCGAACCTACGGTACGTGCTGGGGCGTGAATGTTTCCGCCGGCGGCGAACTCGTCATTGCGGCCTTCGACGACGGCACCCTGCGCTGGTACCGCAAATCCGATGGCGCCGAATTGCTCGCCCTCTTCATTCATGTGCCCACGAAGCGCTGGATTGCCTGGACGCCGTCTGGCTACTACACCGCATCGCCCGGCGCCGAGGAACTGATCGGCTGGCACGTCAACGGCAAAAGCTGGGAGGAGACGCCGCAGTTCTATCCCGCCTCGCGTTTCCGCGATCGCTTCTACCGGCCCGATGTGGTGCAGAAGATACTGGCTTTGCGCGATGAGGCCAAAGCCGTGTCGGCGGCCGATGCCGAAGCCGGCCGCAAGGCCGAAACCGGCACCATCGCCGACCTGTTGCCAGCCACCGTCGAGCCGCTGCTTGACGGCCGCAGCATCGTCGCCAAAACGCGCGAGATCACCATTCCTTACCGCCTCGCCTCGCCCACCGGCCGCGCCGTAACAAGACTCGACGTCCGCGTCGATGGCAGGCCAGTGGCAACCCGTGGCGCCGCGCAGGCCGAGGCCGAGTATCCACTCGACGAAGACCTCGCCATCACCATTACCGTGCCGCCGCGCGCCAGCGAGGTGAGCCTCATCGCATATATTGGCGAGCAGCCGGGGCGCGCCGCAACCATCCCGGTCACCTGGGCCGGTGCAGGCGATGATGGCCGGCGTCACAATCTCCACGCCCTGCTGATCGGCGTCAGCGCCTACAACAATCCGCGGATGAAGCTTGCCTATGCCGCAAAGGATGCGGGCGACCTCGCCGAAAAGCTGAAGAGTCAGGAAGGCCGCTTCTACGAAAAGGTGAATGTCGAAACCCTGGCTGATGGCGCCGCCACCAAATCCGCCATCGAAAGGCAGCTCGCCCTGTTGAAGAAGCGCGCCACGCCGGAGGACACTGTGCTGGTGTTCTTTGCCGGCCACGGCATGACCACTGCCGCCTACGACTTCTACTATCTCGCGGCGGATTCAGAAATGGATGCCGACCTGCTCGAAGCCACCGCCGTCGATGGCCGGCTGATCCGCCAGATTCTCGGCAGCCTGCCCGGCCGTGTGGTGCTGATGATGGACACCTGCCGCTCCGGCGCCGGCATCGAAAGCGCCGTCGATATGACGCGCACCGCCAATGACATGGCGCAGGATACTGCGGGCATCGTCATGTTCGCGTCGTCTCAGGGCCGCGAGGATTCGCTCGAAAGCCTTGACTGGGAGAACGGCGCCTTCACTGAGGCCCTGCTGTCCATTCTTGATGACGCAAAGGTCTATGGTGATGACGGACGCCTGTCGATTCCGGAACTCGAGGAGGCCGTCACCGTGCGCGTGTCGGACCTCACCGAAGGCCGGCAGAATGCCGGCATGACCAAGTACGGTGCTGCACCCCGATTCTTCATTGCAGGAATGAGGTGAACGCGCCCACTTCACCGTTGCGCTTGCCGCAGCGGCTGGTAGATAGGGGCCACGACATCACCTCATCATACCACCCACACAAAGGCAGCTGAACCCGTGAAAACCCTCGACAAGAAGCTCAAGACGATTGCCGCCGGCAAGTACAAGCCGGCTGATTTCATTCTGGCCGATGCCAAGGACCCGGATTACGCATTCGGCGCGCGCGGCAACGGCGCTCTCGACTATCGCGACCAGTCGGGCCCGCACCGCTCCATTCCGCAGTTCCTCGACTCGATCCGCGCCATCGTCAAGCAGAAGCAGATGGATATCATGCTGGGTTCGGTCTCGAATATCGAGAAGCTCGTAGCCGAAGGTGTATTCGAGAAGTCGGACGTCACCCCCGCCATCCGCGCCAATGACACAACCGACATCTGGCTGCCGCGCGGCGCCAGCTACTCCACGGAACCGTCGCGCCCCTGGCGCACCGCCAATCTGGCACATGCCCGCAAGTTCGCCGATCTCGGCCTCTATTCGGTGACCTTCAACAACATCCTGGACCGCGACTATGCGACGGTTGAAGCCTACGCCGAGTTCCGTGCCGATGCGGTGAAGAACAAGTTCCGCCACTTCCTCGAAGTGTTCAATCCCAACGCCCCGCAGAATCTCGATCCGGCAGTCATGCCATTCTTCGTCAACGACATGATCATCCGCGTTTTGGCTGGCGTGTCGAAGGCAGAGCGTCCGTCCTTCCTCAAGATGCCCTTCAACGGCCGCAAGGCGATGGAAGAACTCGCATCGCATGATCCCTCACTCATCATCGGCATTCTCGGCGGCTCGGCCGGAACGACGCGCGACTGCTTCGAGCTCTTGGCTCAAGGCGAAAAGGCCGGTGCCCGCGTCGCTCTCTTCGGCCGCAAGATCAATCTCGCTGAAAGCCCGCTCGACCTCGTGGCCCTGTTCCGCCCCGTACTCCAGGGCGACATCACGGCTGCCGATGCCGTGAAATCCTATCACGCCACACTGGCCAAGAAGAATCTGGCCCCGAAGCGTTCGCTCAGCGATGACATGGCCATCACCGAGTCCGTTCTCGAGGGCTACGGAAAGTGACGAGACGCGGGATTGTCCTTGCCGGCATCGTGGTCCTCGATATCGTCAATATCATCGACCACTGGCCGGCCGAGGAAACGCTCGCATTCATCGACCGCACTGAATACGCCGCCGGCGGCCCGCCGCATAACGCAGGCGCGGGGCTCCTCAAACTCGGGGCCCCGTTCCCTGTCACGCTGCTGGCGACCTCCGGTGACGATACCTATGGCGAACTCATGCTCGCCAGCGCCCGCTCCTATGGCCTCGACACCTCGCATGTCACGATTGTTCCGGGCGCCGTCACCAGCCACACCCATGTCATGACCTGCGCCGACACCGGCCGGCGGACATTCTTCGCCCAGCTCGGTGTCAACAATCTCATGGCCGTGGAGCATCTGCTTCCTCCGAAGGACACGACCGCCAAGCTCTATTACCTCGGCAGTCCTGGCGTTGCCCGCGGGCTTGATGCCAGCGGCGGCTGGCAGGTTCTCCTCGAGACGGCGCGCGAACAGGGCATGAAAACCTGTCTCGAACTCTGCCCGGTGCCCGCCGATGTGCTGCGCGCCCATGTGCCGCCTTGCCTTCCCTTCTGCGACTATTTTGTCGTCAATGATTACGAGGCCAGCACCATCACCGGCATCGAGATTGCCAACGGCAAGCGGCTGGACTGGAATGCAGCGGAAGCTGCCTGCCGCAAGCTGCTCGACATGGGCGTATCGGAACTCGCGGGCGTCCACCATCCTGATGGCGCCGTCGCTGTCAAGCGCAACGGCGAAATCTCGCGGCGCCCGTCGGTCAACGTCGCCCAGTCGGAAATCGCCGGTTCGGTCGGCGCTGGCGATGCCTTCTATGCCGGCATGCTGTTTGGCATTCACGAAGATTGGCCGCTCGACAAGTGTCTCGACCTCGGCAATGCCGCCGCCGCCACCTCGCTGCATTCCCCGACCACCAGCGCCTCAATTCGTCCGTGGGCGGAGTGTCTTGCCTACGCACAGAGCCGTGGCTTGAGACCGCTGCTATCGGTGCAATGAAACCAGCTTTGGGCCGCGGATGGCCAGCTGGAGCCGAACGGATCAAAAACACTCCGGTGACTGTCATCACGCAGATCTGACGCGATCGTGAACAGCGTCAGAAATCCGCAAGCGCGCGTCTTTCGTTTCACCGCTGCCTGATGCGCACACGAAGAGTTTGCGACGGCGCTTCAAGTCAACCGAATGCCAGATACCGGAGTTGTTCATGCACAAGCTTGTCCTTGCTGCCTCGGCAGCATTTTGCCTGTCCTTCACTGCGGCCTCGGCCGCCAACATCGTCGAGACCGCACAGGGTGCCGGCACCTTCAAGACGCTGATCGCCGCTGCCCAGGCTGCGGGTCTTGCCGATGCCCTGGCAACAGGAAAGAACCTCACCGTCTTTGCGCCTACTGATGAAGCCTTCGCCAAATTACCGGCCGGTACAGTCGAGAATCTGTTGAAACCCGAGAACAAGGATCAGCTTGCTGCCATCCTTCTGTACCACGTTCTGCCGCGCCAACTGGCTTCCAACCAGATGCTCGCTGGGCCTTTCCATGTACGCACGCTGAAGGCGGCTGGAGATCGCACATTGGCGATCCGTAAGGGTCCGGGCGGCGTCACTGTCGACAATGCCAGCGTCGTCAAGGCTGACATCACGACTGACAATGGCATCATCCACGTGATTGATAGCGTGATGTTGCCAGAGAAGTGACGGCACGCCGGCGCAGACCATCGAGTCTGTGCCGGCAACTCTCCGGTTCCTCAAATGGATGATGGGATCAAAACGAAGTTGCCGACATGTTCCTTCTTCAGGAACACGCGCTGCGCTTCGGCAATATCGCTCAGCGCAAAGGATTGCGCGAGCAACGGACGGATCTCGTCGCGCTCGATGTAGGTAATGAGATTGGGAAACACCGGCTCATCCCATGCCGTGCAGCCGAACAGCGTGATGTCCTTGAGATAGGCATCGCGCCAATCCATTTGCACCATGGGACCGGCGATGGCGCCCGACGACGCATACCGCCCGCCGGGCCGCAGCAGTTTCAACCACAGTCCGAAATCAGGACCCGCGACATTGTCGATGACGGCGTCCAAGGACGATTCGCCCAGCAGCGAAAGAACCTCCGCGCCACGGCCCAAAACCTGATGGGCGCCGATCGCCCGCACGGCTTCGGTCTTCGCCGGGCTGGTAGAGGCGATGACATGTGCGCCTCTTCGCCTCGCCAACTGGACTGCTGCCGAGCCAACGCCGCCTGAGGCCCCCGTCACGAACACCCGGTCTCCCGATGTCACCCGAGCGCGATGCAGCATGTTCTCGGCGGTGCCATAGGCGCAGGGGATCGTCGCCAGTTCGGCGTCGCTCCAGTCGCTGGCGATGGGAAACACCTCCGCGGCAGGAACCTTCACGAACTGCGCGAAGGCACCATCGAAGTTGGACGCCATCCAGACCATGTCGTGGCGGTCGAACCCATGGGGCCGCATGCAGGGCCGCACCAGAACGCGGCGGCCCGTCAGCCGGTCATGATCAGGGGAGCCCGCAGCGGCAACCAGTCCGCAGCAATCCGTCCCCTGGATCAGCGGAAACGGCGAGGCTCCGTTCCAGCCGCCATCGGCAATCGGGCCTCGCGCCTGTGCCGCCGTCAGATCGTCTGTGCCCTCCGTAACCGAGGACGAATACCAGCCGAGCCGCGTGTTGATGTCGGTGTTGTTGATGCCCGCCGCGAGCACCTGGATCAGCACCTCGTCAGGCCCCGGATGCGGCACATCCACGTCGCCATAGAACAGCTTGTCATAACCGCCATGGCCGGTGGTCACGACCGCCTTCATCCGCAGAGGAATGGCCCTGGTCATGGCCGCGAATTAGCCACGGCCTCGCAGGGCTGTCAAAGCCGGAGCGAATGCCGTTGCCAGAAACAAAAAGGCGCAGGAGCAATCTCCCGCGCCTCGCAGTTCCGCAGGGTGGATCGATTACCCCTTCGGCATCACCGGCGGTGCCACGATGATATA
>CAUJIO010000103.1 GCA_963205315.1 Pseudomonadota bacterium
GGCCGGCAACCAGAATGCCGATCACTCGGATCTGTGCCTCAAATACATCGGCGGCGACATCAAGCATGCCAAGGCGCTGAACGCTTTCACCAACCCGACGACCAACTCCTACAAGCGCCTGGTGCCGGGCTATGAGGCGCCGGTGCTGCTGGCCTACTCGTCGCGCAACCGGTCTGCCTCGTGCCGCATTCCGTTCACGGCGAACCCCAAGGCCAAGCGCGTCGAAGTGCGCTTCCCCGATCCGACCGCCAATCCCTACCTGTGCTTCTCGGCGATCGTCATGGCCGGCATCGACGGTATCATCAACAAGATCCATCCGGGCCCGGCGATGGACAAGAACCTCTACGACCTGCCGCCGGCAGAGCTCGCCCAGGTGCCGACCGTCTGCGGCAGCCTTCAGGAAGCCATCGACAGCCTCAAGGCCGATCACGACTTCCTGTTGAAGGGCGGCGTGTTCACCAAGGACCAGATCGAGAGCTACCTCGAGCTCAAGCAGGAAGAACAGGACCGCTACCGGATGACCCCGCACCCGGTCGAGTTCGACATGTATTACAGCTGCTAAAACCAACGTCCTCCCAGACGGCAAAGGCCCCGGTGGAAACACCGGGGTTTTTTGTCAATCCCTGAGGCGGTACTGCCAATTTGATCATGATCAAGGCTCCGGCGGCTATTTTCGCCCAATCTGCCTAGTATGCGATTGAAATCCTTGATCTACCTCGTGACAAGCCTTGCCGTCATTGTCGGCGGGGCCGGCGCGGCGATTTACATACGTGACAACCGCCCCCTCACTGTTGCAATTGCAAGGCCAGAGAAGGATGTGGCCATTCAGGTGTTCGGCCTCGGAACGGTCGAAGCGCGAATCCTGTCGAACGTCGGCTTCGAGGTCGGCGCGAAACTCGTGGAACTCAACGCCGACCATGGCGACGCGGTGAAACGCGGCATGGTGCTGGCGCGTCTCGACTCCGCCGAACAGGACGCCCGCGTGACCAGAGCCGAAGCCGGCGTCCACGCAAGCGAAGCGGCACTGGCGCGTTCAGAGACCATGGTGGTGCGGCAAGCCGCGGTGTTGGCGCAGAAGGATGAGGTTAACCGGCGCCAACAGGAGCTGGTCAAGAAAAACGTTGTTTCGGTTGAAAAGGCCGAAGAAGCGGCGAAGGAGCTCAAGGTCGCGGAGGCCGATCATGCGCTGGCCCTGGCCGACGTGACGGTGGCACGCGCGGCGCTCGAGACGGCCGAGGCAGACCTCCTGCGTGAGCGGGTTCTGGTTGACAAGCACCAGCTGAAAGCGCCTTTCGACGCCGTAGTGGTGCGCCGTCATCTCGAAACCGGCACCGCCGTCAAGGCAGGCGAGCCTGTTTTCACGCTGGTCGACCCGGCAAGCGTATGGGCATTGGCCTATGTCGAGGAATCGCAGTCCGGCCGCATTGCGGAAGGCCAGCCTGCGGTGGTTCACTTGCGCTCGCGGCCAGGTCCTGGGACCGCCGCGCGGGTCGTTCGCATCGGCATCGAAAGCGACCGCGTCAGCGAGGAGCGCCGCGTCTGGGTGAAATGCGAGCAATGCCCTCCCGCCTTTCATCTCGGGGAGCAAGCGGAGGTAATCATCACCACTGCCGTGTTGCCTCAGGCTCTGCTGGTTCCGGAGAACGCAATCACCGGCTTCGATGGTTACCGCGGCCAGGTCTGGGTGATTGAAAATGAAGCGGCGCATCCGATGACGCTGGCATTCAGCCATCGCACGCTCGATGGCAGATGGGCGCTCGACGGCGAGAAGCCCGCCGGGATAGACATCATCGTCTCGCCACCGCCGGGCCTGCGCGACGGGCGCAAGGTGTCGATCTCCGGCGCCGCGCCATGAATCTCGCTTACCGCGATATCCGCCATAACCTTGGGCGTTTTGTTCTGACCTGCATCGGACTCGGCATGCTGCTCGGCGTCGTATTGGCAATGATCGGCATCTACCGGGGCTTGGTCAGCGAGGCGCTGGCACTGGCGCGCGCGCCGCAGGCAGATCTGTGGATCGTCGAGGCGGACCGGCGCGGGCCGTTCGCGGAATCATCGCGCATCCCCGGAGACACGCGCGAAGCGGTGGAGCGCATTCACGGTGTCGAAGCTGCGGGATCCGTTACATACATGACGACCGATGTCGAACGTACGCAAGGCGGCCGCCTGCGCTTCCAGTTGATCGGCTATGAACAAGGGCGCCCCGGCGGGCCAGCGGCTTTGATTGCCGGGCGGCCTTTGGCGCGCAGCCACTTCGAGTTGGTAGCAGACCGGTCGACTGGCCTCCAAGTCGGCGACACGCTCATGCTCGGCCGCAACCGGTTCACTGTGACTGGCCTCACGGCCGGGCAAGTCACGTCGGGCGGCGATCCGGTTGCCTATATCAGCCTGCTGGACAGCCAGAAGCTGCAATTTGAACTTGCACCTCCGGCGGCGCGCGTAGAATTGGCACGGGGCACGCCAGGAGGCGGCAAAGACACAGTAAACGCTGTTGTCGCCAGGCTCTTGCCCACCGCTTCCGCGACCGATGTCGCGCGCAGCGTATCGCGCTGGAAGCATCTCGCCGCCATTAGCCAGGAGGAACAGGAGACCATCCTCACCCGTTCGGTGGTGCAGCGGGCGCGGCAACAGATCGGGCTGTTCACGTCGATCCTCATGGTGGTGTCGGCGGTCATCATCGCGCTCATCATATATACAATGACCATGGACAAGATTCGCGAGATCGCCACGCTCAAACTCATCGGGGCCCCCGACCGCACCATCGTCGCGATGATCGTACAGCAGGCCTTTGCTCTCGGCGGAACCGGCTTCCTGCTGGGCGCCATCCTGATTTCGACAGTCAAGGACTATTTTCCGCGACGCGTGCTGCTGCAACCGCAGGACGGGCTGGCACTGGCCACGGTGGTGATGATCGTCTGCCTGATTTCGAGTGGGCTTGGCGTGCGCCTGGCTCTGCGGGTCGATCCGGCAAAGGCGCTCGGGGGTTGATATGAGCGAAGGGGCGGCAGCGCTGGTCGTGCTCACTGGAATTTCCAAGCACTTCGGCGAGGGCGACACGCGCGTCGATGCCTTGCGAGACGTGTCGATGTCGGTGATGCCGGGCGAGATCGTGGGCCTTGTCGGGCCAAGCGGCTCGGGCAAGTCGACGTTGCTCAATGTGATCGCCTGCATTCTCGAGCCCTCTGCCGGCAAGATGGTGCTGGATGGCGATCTCATCTTCGAGAACCGCTGGCTTAAAGGCAACCTGCGCCAGCTGCGGCTGGAAAAGATCGGCTTTATTTTTCAGTTCCACAATCTCCTGCCATTTCTCAATGCTACAGAAAACGTCGCCATGGTCCGCGAACTGGCTGGAGCGTCCACTTCTGAGGCACGGCATCGCGCTATCGAACTTCTCGACTACCTCGGTGTCGGGCACCGCAAGACAGCGATGCCATCCACCATATCGGGAGGCGAAGCACAGCGCGTCGCGATTGCGCGCGCAATCGCCAACCGGCCCCGCATAATCCTGGCGGACGAACCGACCGCGGCGTTGGATTCGCAGCGCGCGGGAATCGTCATGGATCTGATGAGCCAGGTCGCGAAAGAGCAGCAGGCGGCAATTATCGTTGTCAGCCACGATGAGAAGATCTTCAATCGCTTCCACCGCATTTTCTACCTCCGCGACGGAGTGCTCGAGACCGTCGAGAAGCGTGCAACTCCGGCGGCGGTCTGATCACATCGAGACGTCAACCAGCCGAACTCTTGAACGAGCGACCCGGCAATTTCCTCCGGCGGGTCCCCCGGCTTCGAGCAAACAGACAGACCCGGTGTGGCCACCGGGGATCTTGCTGCCTGAGGCTAAAGCACGAACCAACCGGTTGGCTCGGTGCTCTTGAAATGGTCGGCGCTCTGGACGTGAATGGTCAGTCCGACGTCCTTGTCGCAATCGATGTTGAATTACATCGTGGAGCCAGAACTCGGAAAACCGGCAGCGCGGCCATGATTAGCAGCACCGGGGCCAGCATCATCAGCGTGCCCGGAACGTGCACCTCGGACCGCGCCACGACGAACCCCATCCGGCAGCCGCCATGGCCGGCCCAAATGAAAAGAGCCCGGGAAAACCCGGGCTCTTTCATAATCGTCATGTTCCGCGATGGTGCCTGATCAGGCGACCGGGCTGCGCTTGCGGCGGCCGAGCACGGCAAGCCCCATCAGAGCAGGTGCCAGCAGCATCAGCGCTCCGGGAACAGGAACCGGTGCCGGTTCAACATAACGCTGCGGCTCTGCCGCGAAGCTATACTTGCCACCCGGCTTCTTGGCGAAGCCCTTCACATTCAGCTTGTAATCATGCCCAGCGAGCAGAGCGACGGTATTAATTCCGCCATTGATCACCACACCACGGCCGTCCGTCACCTTGATCGAGGCGACGATTTCCTTGGTGGCGCGATCCTTCCACGTGAACACCAGGTTCTTGATCGACCCCCGGCCCGACGCCATCGACGACAAGTCGCCGCTGAAGAGCAGATCGGTGATCGTCGAACTGAACCCATACGAATGAGAGAAATTGAACGGCCGCTTGGAGCCGCTGGAATTCGACTTCGGAACGACCGCCTGGCCGCCCTGATAATCCGATCCCGCTTCGAGATTTACCCAATCGCCTGGCGATACGGACACGGTTGCCGCTGATGCAGCGGTTACCGACCCCAGCAATATTGCCGCTGTCAGAAAGATGCGTTTCATGCTCATTCCCAGTCTTGATTTATTAAAGCTGTCTCAAACCTCTCAGGAACCGCTCCCGCACCCTAAAGCGATTCTTTCAAGATCTGTTCGATTTTTATCAACCCCGCCGCGCATGGTCAAGCCAATCCGGCCCTTTATCGACCGTTTTGGGACAGGCGGTCTGTGTGAATTTTACACATTATCCCTAACAGATCAGAGCATTATCCTTAACGGCCTCAAATCGCGCTGAAATCAGGGTCCCATGCAACCTGATACTTGCCGTTGCATTAAATTCCGAAGCCGCCAATTTGTTCCATCCGTCCTCCGCCGTCAAAAAGTCTTGAGGCGGCATTGAAACAGCCGCCTATCCTTGTCAAAATTACCCATGGTCCGCCTGTTCCTGTCGCTTACTTTTCTTGTGGTGCTGTGTTTCGGAGCGCCGGCGCGCGCTGCAACAGGCGAGGAGACCATACAGCGGATCATCGCGCTCAATGCCGAGGCCAGCACGGCGTTCGAAACCGGTGATTTTGCAAGGGCAGCCGAAGCCGGACAGCAGGCGGCCGAACTGTTCCTCACCGTCGGTCCGTCCAGCCATTTCGCCTATGGCAACATCCTGCATAATCTCGGCATGGCGCATGAGGCATTGGGCAACTACGCTGCTGCGGAGCCGCTTCTGCGCCGCGCGCTCGCCATCGCCGAGAGCAGCAAGGGGCCCGACAGCGAGTCGGCCGCCAACCGGCTGAACAGCCTCGGCAGCCTTCTGATCGATACGGGTGAGTTCCGGGAGGCGGAGCAGCTTTTGAAACGCTCGCTTGCCCTGTGGGAGACGTTGAAAGGCCCTGCCAGCCGCGATGCCGGCCGGGTGCTCAACAATCTGGGCAGCCTGTACCGCGACATGGCGCGCTACGATGAAGCGGTCGCCGTGCTGGAGCGGGCCACGGCCATTCACAGCGACCCGGCAAGTGCCGAGGGGGCTGCGGGTGCCGCCGGCCTTATCGGGCCTGAGGGGTTCAAGCTGCTGGGGGCGGCGCAAAACAACCTGGCGCTTGCCCAGGAAGACATGGGCGACTACGCCGCAGCGGAGAAAACCTACAACCGCGCCATCGCCCAGCGCATGCTCGGCATTGGCGGCGACGGGGCGGAACTGGCCATCACCTATGCCAATTTTGCATCGCTGCTGGCAAATGGCGGGCATTTCGAGGATGCCGAAGCCTATTCGAAACGCGCCATCGAGGTGCTGCTCAAGACACGGGGAGTCGCTCATCCCGAAGTCGCGACGGCCAAGAACAATCTCGCCGGGCTCTACCGGCTGTGGGGCAAGCCCGATCTTGCCTTTCCGCTATACCGCGAGGCGCTCGCCATCCGCGAGACCGTGTTCGGGCCCGAGCATCCGGATGTGGCGGACTCCCTCAACAGCCTTGGCCTGCTCGCCGTGGCGCAGGGCCAAGGCGCGGAAGCCGTCAGCATCCTGAACCGTGCTCTGTCGATCCGCAAAAAGGTGCTGGCGCCCTCGCATCCTTCCATCGCCAAGACGATTGGAAATCTCGCGGCTGCCGAGTTGCAGCTCAAGGATTTCTCCGGCGCAGACAGGCACCTCACCGAGTCGATCGCCCTCTTGGCTCAAGCCTATGGACCGGACCATCCGGGCATCGCCGATGGCGAATCCAATCTCGGCTACGTGCATTTCGCCCAGCAGGACTGGCGGGCCGCAGCGCGTCATTTCGAAATCGCCATGGATATCCTGTCGCGGCGCACTGCCACGGCCGCCGGCGTTCTGGGTGGCGAATTGGGCGGCAAGGCGGCAAGCGCCGTGTTGCAGGCCTCGCCCTACGCAGGCGCGCTCCGCGCTTACGACAGGCTGCCCCAAGACGAGCGCGACGCAGCGCTGCCGAAAGCCTTCGCGGCGGCGCAGGCCATGGCGACATCGTCCGCAGGCGGATCATTGTCGCAGATGGCGGCGCGGCAATCGCAGAAGGATCCCGCCCTCACCAGCCTGGTGCGGGAGCGTCAGGACATCACCGCCGAATGGCGCGCCGCAGACGACCGCATGCTTGCCATCATCAGCCTGCCGATCGAACAGCGCGACGGCAATGAAACAACCGCGCTGCAGAACCGGCAAAGAGAGATCGAGACCCGGGTCACTGCAATCGACGCAGCACTTCTGGAGAAGTTCCCGGGCTACATGGAACTGGCCAATCCGAAGCCCGCGGGCATCGCCCAGATGCAGGCGGCGCTGCAGCCCGACGAGGCCGCGCTCATCTATGCCGAAACGGAGCCAACCGCGGCCGATCCCGGCGAACTGCATCTCTTCGTCATCACCCGCAAGGACACGCAGTGGATCAGGCTTGCGGACTCACCCGCCGACATCGCGCAGCGTGTTGGCCATCTTCGCAGCCTGCTGGGAGTGGGCGGCATCGAACGCGGCGCAGTCGCCGCAGAGAGCGAAGCGGACGGCCAGGATTTCGATCTTGCCGCCGCGCATGCGCTCTACCTGAGCCTCGTCGCACCGGCTGCCAAAACGATTTCAGGACACGCGCTGATCATCGTGCCGTCGCGCGCCGTCTCGGCACTCCCCTTCCATTTGCTGGTGAGCGAGGCGCCGGTCTCGCCGGACTATGCCGCCGCGCGCTGGCTGGTGAAGGACTTCGCCACCTCATACCTGCCTTCGGCCACGGCTCTTCTGAGCCTCAGGCGCGACGCACGCCCGAGTGCCGCGGGGCGTCCCTATCTGGGCATCGGCAATCCCCTGCTCTCCGGCAATGATGGACAGGACCGGCGCGCCTTTGCGGCGCAAAGCTGCGCCAGCGCACCGGTACAAGTCGCCGCTGCCCCCACGCTTCAACCGGCCGCCAGTTTCTTCAGGGGGAAATATGCCGATGTGGCGCGGGTGGCCAGCCTGCCGCCGCTGCCCGAAACGACGCAGGAACTCTGCACCGTGGCGCGACGCCTGAACGCCGGGCCTGACAATCTTCTGCTGGGGGCCGATGCCTCCGAAGGACGTTTGCGGGCGATGGATCAGTCGGGGGATCTGGCGCAGGCCCGCATCGTGCATTTCGCCACGCATGGCCTGGTTACAGGCGAACTCGGCGGATTGGCGGAGCCGGCCCTGGTGCTGACGCCGCCCTCCGAGGCGAGTACCGGCGACGACGGGTTGCTGACGGCTTCCGAAGTCTCAGGCCTGCACCTCGATGCGGCGTGGGTCATTCTATCGGCCTGCAACACGGCGGCGGGCGACAAGGGAAACGCCGAAGCCCTTTCCGGTCTGGCGCGATCCTTCTTCTATGCCGGCGCGCGTGCGCTTCTCGTCTCGCACTGGCCGGTGAATTCGGCAGTGGCAGTCGAACTCACCACCAGTGCCGTCGACCGGCTGGATCTTGGCCGCGCCGAAGCCTTGCGTCAGGCCATGCTGCAACAGATCAACGCCGGAGGAGCCAGGGCCGTACCCGCCTCTTGGGCTCCCTTCGTCGTCATCGGCGAGGGCCGCTAGGGCATTGGGTGAGCAAGTGGAAACACTTGCGACGCGAAAAAATGCGCCAGACGCAAAGTGATCGAGCAACCTGCCAGCGCTCAATTGAGCGCCGGTTGCTCTGGGAATCGGGTCACGACTTGATATGCACCTGAAACTCACTGGTGCTGTTGCGGCTGGGATAGGGCTGCTCCGGAACAGCGACACCGAGATGGTGGCAGAGCGGCTCCCAACCATCGCCCAAGCGAAAAACCAGCAGGCGCGAAGCGGGGATCGCGGCAATCACATTGCGCGCATTCTCTTCGTACGCCGCGATGGCCTTGGCGCGATCCGCCATGCCTCCGCCAAAGACCTTGGCGGCAATGAGCGCCAGTCCCAGTGACTGCGGATCCGTGCTGTTGGCAATGCCGGGCAGCAGGGTCTTTTCGAAACTCTCCCACCAGCTTTCAGGCGAGCGATATGTGAGAATGACCGGTGCCTGCGGATAGGCGGCTGCAAGTTCCCGCCAATAATAGGCCGAGGGCCAGTCAACGCATGAGTTATAGCCCTCGAACAGGCTTTCCCAATCCGGCGCTGCCCCTTGCACCAAAGCCCGCCAGCGCTGCTTCTGCGTTTCGTTCTGAATGACCTGGAACATGTGGTGGCACGGCCCGAACCCGAGAATGGTCAAGGCCTCGCGCATTGAGTCCGTTCCGGTGCGCCCGAAACCTGCGCCGATCACTTTCAACGGCATGTCTTTCCGCTCCCGCTAGCAATCACTGTGGAAAAGCATAGGCGCTACTTCAATGTTTTTCGGGTCACGCCGCGCTGATCTCAGCGCTGTGAGCCGTCGTCCTCGGCGCGGTGGCGGAACAGGCGGTCGGCGCGGGCCGCCAGCAAGGCCTTGCCGTCACGCGAGGACCAGTCATAGACGCCCTTGCCGGTCTTCAGACCGAAGTTTCCGGACTTGACCAGTTCGGCCACGGCATCGGGCGGAGCCTTGGCCGTGTCGAGGTCGGGCAACAGGAATTCGGCAAACTTGTGCATGATGTCGAGGCCGCCGAGTTCGGCACTTTCGATCGGCCCGGTGATCGAATAGCGGCGGCCCAGTGACAACTTGAACGACTGGTCGATGGCCTCGGCCGAGGCGATGCCGTTGGCCCACATCGACCACGCTTCGCGCAGCAGGGCAAATTGCAGCCGGTTGATGATGAAACCATCGACCTCCTTGTTCATCAGGGCCGGTGTCTGCCCCACTGCCGTCATGATATCGCAGGCCCATCTGACAACCTCAGGCGCCGTATCGGGACCGCCGCAAACCTCGACGATGGGAATGAGCTGGGCCGGATAGATGAAGTGCATCGCCACGGCGCGCTCGGGGTGCTTCATCGCACCCGTCATGAGGCTGATCGGCTGTCCACTCGTCGAGCCCAACACGATGCCGGGGGCACAGATCGAGTCGAGCTTGCCAAAGATCTCGATCTGCAACGCGCGCACCGCCGGCACCGCCTCGATCACATGATCTGACTTGGCCGCGTCGGCGATGTCGAGACTGGTGCGAATGCGGGCGAACGTTGCATCAGCTTCGGCTTGTGATGACAGGCCGCGCTCAACAAAGGCATCGATGTTGCGGCGGATGGTGGCCATCGCCTTCTCGAGGCTTGCCGGATTGCGGCCAATCAGCGTCACGGATTTTCCGGCCCGGGCAAAGACCTGGGAGATGCCCTGACCCATCAGCCCGTTGCCGATGATTGCGATGGCATTGACCGCATCAACCTGCTTCAACATCCGGCGTCTCCTGAAGCTGTTTTCCAAACCAGTGATGAGCGTAGGGGTTGTCGCTGTAGCGCGCAATCTCGGCATATCCCGCACTGCGATAGAGCGCATGGGCCTCGGTCAGGACGCGGTTGGTGTCGAGGCGGACAGCCGTCAGTCCTGCGTCGCGCGCCGCCTGTTCGAGTACTTGCAGGATTCCCCTGGCAATTCCCCGGCCACGGGCGTGGGGTGCCACCCACATGCGCTTGAGCTCGCCCACGGATTGGTCCGCCCACTGCAGAAATCCGCATCCTGCGGGTACTCCGCCCAGCCAGGCCACGACGCATTTCACCTGCAGCGGCACGCCTTCGGCAGAACCAGAATAGGCAGCCGCATGGGGATCGAAGCCACCATCGAACCGCTGGTCCAGTTCGCGATAATACGCGTCGAGGCAGCCGCGCGCGGCGCTGCCTCCGGGATCTTCCAGCCGGTATTCCACGTTCATCCTGTCGGCCGGTCCTATCGCCTGCACTCCATGTCCAGAGCCTAACCAGAGCGCCAGATTTCAACAAGCATAAGGTCCATGCGGCGCCGCCGCTTGTGCCGATTTCGCGCCGCGGCTAGAGCAAGAGCATCATGACGCAAGTGTCCGCCATCTCCGCTCCCACTCATCCTCATGCCGACTTCCGCCTCGGCATCGCGCTGGTGGCGGGTGCTGCTCTCACCTGGAGCTTCGGCGGAACAATCGCCCGCTTTCTCTCCGTCACCGATCCATGGACGGTGGTGTTCTGGCGGGCCAGTTTCTCGGCCGCGTTCCTGCTGCTTTTCATGCTGTGGCGTGACGGGCCAAAGGGCACCGTGACACTGTTCCGCAACATGGGCCTGCCAGGTTTGGGCGTTGCGGCGTGTTTCTGCGTCGCCTCGTCGGCCTTCGTCGTGGCGCTGCAATACACGACGGTGGCCAATATCCTGCTGACGCAAGCGGCGGCCCCGCTGTTCGCCGCCATCCTGGCGTGGATCGTGTTCCGTGAGCGGGTGAATGCTGCGACATGGATCGCCATTGCCGCCGTGATCTGCGGTGTCGGGATCATGGTGTCGTCGTCCTTCTCCGGAAAGGTCTCGCCCCTGGGCGATGGCCTGGCGCTGCTGATCACCGTGATGTTCTCGATTGCCATCGTGATCACAAGGCATTCGCCGCAGGTGCGGATGACGCCCGCCGTCTGTCTCGGCACCGCCGTTTCTGCCATCGCCGCCTCACAACTCGCCGCATCCTATGCCGTCAGCGCGGCGGACCTTGGCTGGTTGTTCCTGTTTGGCGCCATCAACCTCGGGATGGGACTGGCGATGTTCGTCACTGGTGCCCGGCTGGTTCCCGCGGCATTGGCCGCTCTGGTCAGCACGCTCGAACCGGTGCTCGGCCCCATCTGGGTCTGGCTCATTCACGCGGAAGTGCCGGGCTCGCGCACCATCATCGGCGGCGCCATCGTCTTCGCAGCCCTGCTGATCCACATCCTCACCGACTGGCAGCGCCAGCGGAAGGCCGGCTAAAGGACGAAGTCCGCCGCTGTCAGCGCGCGTGTTCCCACCAGCACAATGGCAAAGTCGGCGCCAGGCAGGCCGTCGACATCACCCTCGATGATCGTGCTGCCGTTGTCGAAGCGAATATGCACCTGTCCAGCGCCCGTCAGCGCGGCCTCGCCGACGAAGCTGAACGCATCATTGAAGATGCCGTCGGCAAAAGCATCGATACCCGAGAGGTCGATCTTATCCGTGCCGATCTCGAAATCACCGATCGTGTCGCGGCCCGCGGCCGTCACGGTTGAATCCTGGATCATCCGATAGACGAAACTGTCAGCACCATTGCCACCGGTCAGCTGATCGCGGCCCCGGTCACCGAAGATATAGTCGTCACCGGCCGCGCCGCTCACATCGTCATTGCCCCAGCCCGCGAGGATCATGTCGTTGCCACCGCGGCCCAGCATCGTGTCATTGCCGTCTTCGTCCGCCAGATAATCGTGGCCGGCACCACCATCGACGAGGTCGTTGCCTACCCCGGCATTGATCAGATTGTTGCCGCCATCGCCGGTCAGCACGTCGTCGTTGGCAGAGCCGAAGAGGTTCTCGACGCCGAACAGTGTATCGCCCTCGGCGTCGCCGCCGCTGCCGATGCCAGTCACCAGGCTGACGGTCACGCCCTCGAAGGAGTCACCGTAGCTCGCAGTGTCGATCCCCGCGCCACCGTCGAGGATGTCGGCTCCGGCCTCGCCGATCAGCGAGTCATGATCGTCGCCACCCATCAGCGTGTCGCGGCCATTGCCGCCGAACAGCTGGTCGTTGTTGCCTTCGCCAAAGAGAAAATCGGCGCCATTCATGCCGAAGAGGTGATTGGCGGCAGTCGAACCACGCAGATTGTCAACGAACGCGCTGCCGACGGCATTCTCGATCGACTCCAGGACGTCGCCCTGGGCATCGCCGAACAGGCCGACGCCGGTATCGAGGTCGATATCGACACCCACGCCTGAGTCCGCGAATTCCGCCGTGTCGCGGCCGGAGCCGCCATCGAGAAAGTCCGCACCCGCTCCACCGCTCAATGCATCATCGTCATAGCCGCCATACAAGCGATCATCGCCGCCATTGCCCTGCAGCCAGTCGTTGCCACCGCGGCCTTCCAAGCGGTTTGCAGCGTCGTTCCCTTCGATGCTGTCATTGAAATTGCTGCCGGTGACAGTCTCGATATCGATCAGCGTGTCGTTGTCGTAGAGGCCATCGGTTGCAGTGCCGCCCGCCAGGCTGATTGTGAGGCCACGCACCGCATAAAGGTAGGACACAGTGTCGGTGCCGGCACCGCCCACCACATGATCATCGCCCTCGCCGCCGATCAGCGTGTCGTCGCCTTCGCCGCCAGCCATGATATCCCGGCCACCGCCGCCATACAGCGTGTCGAAGCCGTCCCAGCCAAAAAGATAGTCGTTGCCATTGCGGCCTTCGAGCGTGTTGTCCACGCCGCTGCCGTGAATGATATCCTTGTACTCACTGCCAGTGGCATTCTCGATCGAGATCAGCGTGTCATTGTCGATGACGCCATCGCGATGACCTTCGGAATAGCCATTCCCCAGATCGATTGTCACACCCTCGAAACGCGAACTCCAGCCACCGCCGGGGCGCGGCGACAGCAAGTGATTGCCGTAGTAGCGATAGTCCACCGTATCGATGCCATCGCCACCATTGATCTTGTCGTCTCCGTAGTATCCCTTGATAAAATCATTGCCATTGCCGCCATTCATAGCGTCTGGTCCAAAGCTTCCAGACAGCATGTCATTGCCGTCTCCGGCGCTATAGACCGCACCGAGATAGTCGGTGCCCGCGGAATAAGTCGGTATCGTGCCGTCGAAGAATACCAGATAGTCATCGCCCGGCGTGCCGAGAAAGATTACCGGGATCACCACGTCCTTGCGCGCCATTGTGTCGGTGGTGCCGAATGAACCGAATGCTGATGTGTCGCGCAACGCCATGACACCGCCCTTTCCCGAACCGCAATAAGTATGACGAAATCATGTCAGGTAATTTATGAGCGCCGCCTGAAGCCGGTGTTCATGGGCCATTCATGCGAGGGCAGCGAGAGCATCCTCATACCAGTCCCAGGCCTTTACCGTCTGGGCATTCTCGACCACATGCACGCGCCGTTTGAATACGGGCGCATCGGGAACGGCGTGCAACGCGCCCGTCTGCAGATGTTGCAACACATGGCGGCGCGGCAAGTAGCCCGAACCGCCGTTGCGCAGGATGTGATCGCGCGCCCAGTCGGATGACGCGATCACGAGGGCAGATGTCACATCGCCGGGGTAAGCAGCGGCGTGCTGCCTTCGGAACTCTTCGCCGTGATCGACATAGACATAGGTGCTGTCGAGCAGCGGCGATGACATAAGGTCGGGCGACACGAGAATGAGATCGTCATCGCAGAGCACGCGGCTGGCGAATTTGTCGCCGCCCTGCGGCGCAAAGCAGAAGGCGATGTCGACCAGGCCTATGGCCAGCCAGCGATCGATCATGCGCTGCTCGCCCGGCCAGAAGGCCAACGCCACGCCCGGGCATTCGCGCCGTACGTGGTCCAGAAAGCGCTGGCCCAGTCCCTGCCACAGGTCAAAATCGAGCCCGACGTTGCAGACGCCGTCGAAGCCCTTGGGCAGCGAGACTTCCGAACGCGCCTGCCCCCAGAGCTGCACCATCAGTTCGGCATAACGCTTGAACTTGAAACCGGGCGAGGTCAGCTCGGCGCCCGACTTGTGACGATGCAACAATTTCTGACCAATCTCGTCCTCGAGACCATTGATGCGGGCGGTGACGGTCGATGGCGTGACGTTCAGGCGGCGCGCCGCTGTCACCAGGCTGCCGCTGTCGACCACTTCCAGAAACGTGCGCAGCTCATCGAGATTCATCTGTTCTCAATTCGAATAATTCGAACATAATGCCAAAAAACTTTCGATATTCAAATGCAATATGCTCTGCCAGTCTGCCCGCTCTTTCAGACACGGGGAATGCACCATGGATTTCGTCCACTTCCTGTCCAGCCACATGCTGGATCCGGGCATCGGCGGCAAGCGCCTGTACAAAAGCGTGGTGGCGCAGGCGCTGCATGCGGAGAAGCTCGGCTATCGCGGTGTCGCCATTCCCGAGCACCATCTGCTCAACATCCTGCTCATCCCCTCGCCGCTGCAGATGGCGGTCAAGATTGCCGCCCATACCAGCCACATCAAGCTGATTACGTCGGTCTGCCAGCTGCCCATCCGCGACATGCGGGTGTTTGCCGGCGAAGTGGTCCAGGCCCAGGCGCTGTGCGACGGCCGCCTGATGCTGGGCGTCGGCAAGGGTGCCTTTGGATTTGAGACGGGGCGGATCGGCGTTGCCATCGAGGACACCAAGGTTCTGTTCGAGGAAGACCTGAAGCTGCTCCAAGCCCTGCTCACGCAGGAGGAAGTCTCGTGGAATTCGCCGCGCTACAGGTTCGAACCGCTGACCATCATGCCGCGCCCGGAAGATCCGATTCCGCTGATGGCGGCGGTGATGAATCCCGTCGGCATCGAGGCCGCGGCCAGGGCCGGCTATCACGTGCAGACGACGCCGCTTGGCGGCAGCCACCAGCAGCTGCTGGATCAGGTCAATGCCTTCCGGCGCGGCAAGTCGGCGGCGGACAATGCGCACGACACGCGGCTCAGCCTGCAACGCGGCATGTTCCTCGTGAACAATGACAAGGACCGCCAACACATCGCCCAATTGGCACACACCTACTACAAGAGCTTTGACAATGTGTTCGGCGGCGCGGGCATCGTCGACAAGGGCATCATACGTCCCCTGCCCCGCGCGCAGACGGTGGACGAGCTTGCCTCGAACCTGCTGCTCTGCGGCAAGACCGAAATGATCGACCGGCTGTCGGTCTATGCCGACCTCGGCATCGACGAGGTGCTGACGACGTCGAACTTCGGCCAGGCAGAGTCGATGACCCTCGACATGATGAGTCAATTCGCCGAAGAGGTCATGCCGCATCTCACCGGCTACAGGAAGGCCGCCTAGCGCCGGCCCAAACAGTCACGACAACGCAAGAGGAATCACAGGCATGCCCATCATCCGGGTTGAAATGTTCAAGGGCCGCAGCGCCGAGCAGAAGAAGAAGATCGCGAAGGAACTGGTCGACGGGTTCATCCGCGGCGCCGGCGGCGGCAAGCCCGAATCCTTCAACATCGTGTTTGTCGATGTCGACAAGCAGGACTGGGCGGTTGGCTATGACATGATGAACGAAAAATATCCGGACAAGTGACATGACCACGCCCATCCGTTCGGCCTTCTCGGTGGAGGGTGAGGGCGAGCCCTTGTTCCTCATTCACGGCATCGGCGCGTCGCGTGCGTCGTTTGCCGGGCTCGTGCCGTTTCTCCGGAACGACTTCCGCTGCATCTCATACGACCTGCGCGGCCACGGTGTGTCGCCGAAGCAGGCACCGCCCTATACGCTCGACGATCTGGTCGAGGATCTGGAAGCGCTGCGCAAGGAACTTGGCATCGGCAAAGCGCATTTCGCCGGTCATTCGCTGGGTGGCATGATCGGCCCGGCCTACGCGCGGAAATATCCGCAGCACGTGCTGACACTCGGGCTCTATTCCACCGCCGCCTTCCGCACCGAGGACGACAGCGCCAAGGTCAAGGGTGTCGTCGCCGCAATGCGGACGAAAGGCATCCCGCAGGTTCTCGAGGCCTTGAAGGACCGCTGGTTCACGCCGGAATTCGCGGCGGTGAAACCCGAGGTCATCGCGCGGCGCATGCAGCAGGTCATCGACACCGACCCGGACGTCTTCCTGTCGGTCTTCGATATCTATGCGGAAACCGAAATGGCACCGTGGCTGCATGAGGTGACGCATCCCTGCCTGGTGCTCACTGGCGAAAACGACGGCGGCTGCAATCCGCGCCTCAACAGGCTTATTGCCGAGGCGCTGCCGGATTCAGAACTGGTGATCCTGCCGGTGCTGCGTCACGCCATCCTGCTCGAGGCTGCTGACAAGGTAGCGCCGCCCGTTCTTGAATTCCTCAGGCGGCACAAGCGGCTCTAGATTGACCCGCGGTCTGCCTCAGGAGGCGCGGCAATTGGCATAGGCGCGGCGATAGACGCGGCGCCAATGTTCGCTTGTACCGGCGGCGCCCACCATGGTGCCGCCGACACCGCCGATGAGCGCACCCTTGCCGGCACCACTCTTGCCGTCGATCACACCGCCCAGAATGGCGCCACCAACCGCACCGACGATCGTTCCGGCAATGACGTCGCCAGCATTTGCCCGGCGATTTGCCACGTCCTCGGCATAACGCTTGCAGAACGCCTTACCCCGGGCTTCGGCCGGACTCACGGCGGCAGCGGTGGAAAAGCAGATCAGCAGAATGATGGCAGCATGTTTCATTGCAACTTGGGGGTCCGGTACAGGCATTCGTGGCAAAAATTTAATGTGCCATTATGGCATCAATTGGATCGGGATGCACGTCCACACATGCGGCGTCTTCCGCTGGCCTGCGGTCTGGGTTAATCAGAGGCGTTCCGCCGATGCTTGGGAACTGGGGAGATTCGGGTGATGGGCCTCACGAAAGGCAACCGGGACGCGGCAAATGAAAATCAGGATTGTCTCGAATTTGCCGCCGCATTTGGGTCATGGTTTCATGACTTTCTGCCACATTGCACCGCGCGCGCACGCGGATTGAAGGAGACAGCAGCATGACACTTCTGACGCGGCTACCGGCTGTCGAGACCCATTCCCTCATCCTGCGCGAGATCGAATCACGCGATGCAGACGCGTTTTGCGGGTTCATGATGCAGGATACGTATCAGCGCCACATCGCCATGCGGCTGTCGAACGAAGCCGAGGTCAAGGCCTTCGTCAACCGCTCGGTGTCGCGCCAGGGTGACGAACGGCGCAATGTGTTTCATCTCGCCGCCGAGGAAAAGCTGAGCGGCGAGGCGATCGGCGACGGGTTCCTGATCGCGCAGCGCCCCGGCACAGTGGAAATCGGCTGGGGCCTACATCCGGCCATGTGGCGGATGGGGCTGGGCACCGAAATCGGCCGCGCCCTGCTTGGCCTTGCCTTCGAACGGCTGAGGGCCGAGCGCGTGTGGTGCAAGGTGATGGTGCCAAACTCCGCGTCGGCAAGGCTCGCCCGCCGCATCGGCATGAAGCACCTCAGGTCACATCCGGACTATCAGGCCGGCCACGGCCGGCACACGCCGGTCGAGTTCTACACCATGGCCGTGGAAGACTACTTCGACCTCACCTACTGACGCGCTCCCTCACCTGCAATTGCCGCGGGTGGGGATGTTGTTCAGGCGCGACACCAGCCAGTTGACGCCGTCGCGCGCCGAAGCGTCGATGGCGGCGCCGTGGCCCTTGCCCTTGAGCACGTTGTATTGCACCGGAACACCGGCCCGGCAACTGGACTTGACGAAAGCCGTGGTGACCGCAGGCCGCACCAAATCGTCGGAGTCACCCTGGATGATCAGCGTCGGCAGCCGTACGGCCTGAGCAAATCTGGAATTCTCAGCGAGCAATCCGCTCCACGGCGCCAGGCGCGCCGGATCGGTCTTGAGGAAATTCGCGGTGAGCGCCTTCTGCGCCGCAGCTGCGTCGAGCTTGCCGCCGAGATCGTCGACGCAGCTGCGGCCGACCTCGGAGATTACCGCAGCAGCGGCAGCATCGACCAGCATTTGCAGCGGCGCGCCATATTTGGCATTCCACGAGGCAAGGGTGAAGGCGGCGAGAATGCGGCCCGGCACGCTGCCGATGTTGGCGCGCAACAGGCGGGCCAGATCGGTGGGTGGAGCGACGGCTGCCACCGCCTTGAGATTGAGCTCGGGCGCGTAGCGGGCGCTCAGATCGGCCGCAAACAGGGCCGCATGACCACCCTGCGAGTAGCCCCACAGCGCATAGTCGCGGCCGCCACCGACGCCGGGGATCTGACGCGCCGCTCGCACCGAGTCGATCACCGCATAGGCCTGTCCCTTGCCGACCAGATAGCCCATGGGTCCTTCGGTTCCGAGGCCGGGGTAGTCGGTGGCGGTCACAACGACGCCAGCCGCCACCAGATCGTTGAGGCCGGAGATTGCTTTCACCGGGCTCGCCCGCAGTGACGGCGCGCATTTCCGCGCGATGCCTGTGGTCGGGTGCGCCCATGCGACGAAGCGGCGGTTCATCGGCACCTTCGCCGCACGGTCGGGGAGCACGACCATGCCGGTCGAAACGATGGGCCGCAGGCGAAAGTCGCGCGTCATGTAGATGATCCGCCAGGCCTTGGCGCGATAGAGCGACGGAAGCTGAATGCGGTCGTAATTCAGAAGCGTTCCCGCCGGTGTTGATGCATTCGGCAAGGGGATGGCGGTACGGGCGGGAGACGGTGGCCGGGCGACAGCCAAACCGGCCGGCAACCAGGCGGCGAGAACGAGCACGGCAATCACACATCGGATGCAACGCTGCAGCATGGAGGTCTCTCTGGCAAATCAACGCATGCAGGATAAACGGGATTTCCAGCGTGCACAAATCCCGGTTGTGACGCCTTTCCTTAAGGCCTGCATTAACAATCTCTTAAGATTGACCCTTGTGGCGGTTTGAATTTGATTTAGCGTAACCAGCCGGGAACACGGTACAAATCATCGGGAGTGAAGCGACAATGACTTGTTATTCGGGCCGGCTGCCACTGTTGGCCGCGGCAACCTTCTTCGTGACTGTGGGCTTTGCCTCAATCGCATCCGCAGCCGTCATCATCACCAAGGCAGAGATCGTGGGCGGAAAGCTGGTTGTCGAGGGATCACGCACCGGGACGGCGGGCAACATGGAACTCGATAGTGGCCCGACGACAGGTGTCACCAGCGCTGGTTCATTCGCGTTCAGCATCAACAACTATCTTCCCGATGACTGTGTTGTCGATCTCAAGGCGGTCGGCGGCACAGGCGGCTCGACCACGGCTGTCATCGCCAACTGCGGTCCCAAGGGCCTCAATGCGCAAGGCGCATGGAAGGGCACGAGCAATTATGTCGCGGACGATGTCGTCACCTTTGGCGGCTCGAGCTTCCGCGCCAAACGCGCCAACCTGAATATCACGCCAGGCACGAGTGGCGCCGACTGGGAGGTGCTGGCCAAAAAGGGCGCGCCCGGCATACAGGGGGCAACCGGGCCGCAGGGCGAGCCTGGTGCTGTTGGCGCAACGGGAGCCACAGGTGAAACTGGCGCCACAGGGGAAGCGGGGCCACCGGGTCCTGCGGGACCAACAGGAGCAACCGGCCCAACTGGACCTGCTGGTGCGACCGGTGCCACGGGCCCCGCCGGCCCCGTAGGCGCGACTGGTGCAACGGGAGCCACGGGCGCAACCGGACCGATCGGCCCGCAGGGTCCACAAGGCCCTGCCGGCGTCGTCAATGCAAAGGCGCTGGAATGCGTCAACTCGGGAACGACCCAGACGGCAGTGGGAGCTGGCGCAATTGCGAATTCGCTAGCCCCCAGTTGTCCAACCGGATACACGCAGACGGCGACGAATTGCGAGGCTAGCACCTGGCAGATGCCTTTCGTGTATTTCAGGGACGGCACGTGTTCGGCACAGAACAACAGTGCGAGTTCTGCCACCATTCGTTCGTCGCGCACCTGTTGCCGCACGGCAGCGCAGCCCTGACACCTGACGCGAACCTCAACAGAGGGCGGGTCCTCCGGGTCCAGCCCTACTTGTTCCGGCATCGGCAAGGTGACCAGCCGGATCGTGGACGATCACTTATTCGGATCACTCAACTCATCCGAATTTCAGACCTTCCTTAGCATCGCAACCCGGCACTACGACTTTCACACTGAGAAGGACGGCGACAATGACCACAGACTTGAACCGGCTGCCGCTGATGGCAGCAGCATCAATACTTGCTTTTGCCGCGGCATCGGTTGCGGCTTCGGCGGCGATCACCGTCACCACGGCGGAAATCACCGGCGGCAAGCTGGTGGTTGAAGGCACACGCACCGGCGGCGCCGCGACCATCCGGCTCGACGACCAGTTCAACGACGGCGTCAATGGCGCCGGGGCTTTCGCCTTCAGCCTCGACTATCTGCCGCCGGACTGCATCGTCGATCTCAAGGAGATTGGCGGCCTCAATGCGACGGCCACCGCAGTCATCGGCAATTGCGGGCCGAAGGGCCTCAATGCAAAGGGTGGATGGAAGAACACCACCAACTATGTCGCGAACGATGTCGTCGCCTTTGGCGGCTCGAGCTTCCGCGCCAAACGCGCCAACCTGAATGTCACGCCAGGCACGAGTGGCGCCGACTGGGAGGTGCTGGCCAAAAAGGGCGCACCCGGTATACAGGGTGCGACCGGGCCGCAAGGCGAGCCTGGCGCTGTCGGTGAAACTGGCGCCACAGGGGAAGCGGGGCCCCCGGGTCCTGCGGGACCAACAGGAGCAACCGGCCCAACTGGACCTGCTGGTGCGACCGGTGCCACGGGCCCCCAGGGTACGAGTGGCGTGGTAAACGTTGCAAACAATTCGAGCCCGGGCTTCAATCCGACCACGACGACAGCGCTCCTCACCGGCCCGGTCAGCTTCACCGTTGTAGCCGGACAGAAGGTCAGCATGGTTGCAACGAAGGCTTTTGGCTCGACGATGGCCGGTGGCGGAAGCGGTCTTACGCTCTGGCCCTGTTACCAGGTATCACCAGGCGGGCAGATCTTCACGCAGGGAAGCAACATGGCCGGTCTCGCCGTTCCTCTGAACGGGCGGGTGACATTTACGGTGTCCTGGAACTTTACCGGCCTGGCTGCCGGCACCTATAACTTCGGGATGTGCGGAGCGGCATCAAGTGGGCCGGCTGCGTCGTCATGGAACAATAACGACTGGGGTTATGTATCTGCCACGCTTGTGAACTAGGCGTTACATCCAGACGGGAAGGTGGGTCCTCTGGGGCCCGCCCGCCTCTCTTGCAGCGCATGACCACACTGGCGTCCCTGGTGGCCTTGAGCTAGTTTCGCAAGAAATCCACAGGAGCCTACTCCCATGTCCACATCCCCCCTCCGCGCCCGCATTGAAGGCGGCGGCACGCCGAAGATGCAAGGCCGCTGGGAAATCAAGTCCGAGACCGGGCCGCTGAAGGACGTGCTGCTGGGGCCGGCCGAAAGCTTCCGCTGGCTGGGGCTGGAAAACGCCGCGTGGTCGTCGCTGGTTCGCGACACGATGCGCAAGGGCTACAAGTTCGACAAGCAGGTGGCGATGCGCCAGCACCGCGAGATGGTCGACGCCTATCATCAAGCGGGCGTCACCACGCATTTCCTGCCGCTCGACATGGCGATCCCCTACCAGGTCTATGCGCGTGACTCGTCCTTCATGTCGCCCTATGGCGCGGTCGTCTGCCAGCTCGCCAGCCCCAGGCGGCGCGGCGAATATGCCGCCGTGCTGCGCTTCTATCTCGAGAACGGCATTCCGATCTACGACATGGTGTCGGCGGGCAATTTCGAAGGCGGCGACTTCAACATCATCCGCGATGGCCTGGCCCTTGTGGGGTACACGGATCATCGCTCCGAGGAAGTGGCGGCAAGCCAGGTGGCGCAGTGGTTCATCAAGGAAGGCTGGGAGATCAAGTTCGCGCCCATCGACCAGTTCTACGTCCACATCGACCTGATGGTCTGTATGCTGAACGATCATTGCGCCGCCGTGTGCCTCGAAACCACCGAGGATGACGTCATTGCCTGGCTGAAGTCGAAGAAGATCGAGATCATTCCCGCGAGCTTCAAGGAAACCATGGCGCTCGGCTGCAACGTCGTATCGCTCGGCAATGACCGCGTGCTGTCGACGACGGCTGCGAAAGACCTCAACGCCAACATGCGCGCCGCCGGCTTCCAGGTCTACGATCCCGACATGACGATGTTCCTGCAGGCCGGTGGCGGCGTACACTGCATGTGCCAGCCGCTCCGGCGCGAGGCGGCGTGAGGCGGCACCTTCACCTCACGGCATGCGCTGCTGCTGTTCATCATTAAAACTGTAGGGACTTGTCAGGCGCCGGGGCTGTGGTTAGCGTCGCTCCGATCATGCAACCTCGCGGGAACGGCGTCATCATGAATCGGACATCACGGAATTTGATTGCGGCAGCCACTGGTCTCACCATGGGCTTGGCCCTCAATGCGGCTTCGGCTTCCGCCGCCATCACGATCTCCAGGGCCGAGATCGCGGCGGGGAAACTCGTGGTCGAAGGAACCCGCACAGGCGGCGCCGGGACAGTCCGGCTTGATGATCAGTTCAACGATGGCGTGAATGGCGCGGGCGCCTTCGCCTTCAGCCTCGACTACTTGCCGCCGGACTGCATCGTCGATCTCAAGGAAATCGGCGGACTGAATGATAGCGCGACGGCGGTCATCGCCAATTGCGGGCCAAAGGGCCTGAACCCGCAAGGCGGCTGGGACAGTGCCAAGACCTACCAGAAGGACGACGTGACAACGCTTGGCGGTTCGAGCTTCCGCGCCAAGCGCGCCAGCCTCAACGTGCAGCCCGGCACCAGCAAAGCCGACTGGGAAATCCTCGCCAAGCGCGGTGCCCCCGGGCCGCAGGGCATTCAAGGCGCGACCGGTCCTGCCGGGGCCGATGGCGCCAAGGGTGACCAGGGCGCACAGGGGCCGCAGGGGGACCCAGGCCCAAAGGGCGATACGGGTGCAACGGGCGCGACCGGCCCGCAAGGACCGCAAGGCCCCACCGGCACATTCCAGTTGCCGACAACAACCCGCGCGGTGTTCGGTACAGGACCGTTCACGCATCATACCGGCAGTGGTTGGGTTCTGGAAGCGCCCACCGCCGCCACTTTGCAGCTGCGAACGACCACGGCCGGCTTCGTCACGTTAGGATTTGTATCGCCTACAGCCTGCACCGGCACCGGCAGCGCTGGCGGCAATGGCACCATGTCCAATCCCCACCGCTTCTCATTCAGCATCGGAACCACGCTGCAGGCGACGTTCTGTGCCGAAGGCAGTGTGATCCAGGTGTTTATCCTCGAAGCGAATTCCTTTCCGGAAAAGATCTTCCGATTCACCTGCATGAGAATGTCGGGCAACGGCAATGTCTGCCGCCAGGACTTCTGACGCGCCACGACTGCATTGAAGGTCGCAAGTCCTGCATCGGCCCGGCAGTCATCAAATCTTTCGCCAGAGTTTCCGGCCGCCATTGCTGTCTTCCTCTTGCTGGCGCAAGGTCCCTCATGACAGCGCCCACCCATCACGGGTGGAAAATACGAGGGAGGAACGGCGATGGCACTGGCAGTCATAGGATCGGGCTTCGGGCGAACCGGCACGAAGTCACTCAAGGAGGCGCTCGAGACCCTGGGAATGGCGCCGTGCCATCACATGCACGAGATCGTCACGCACCCCGAACAGGTGGCGCACTGGCAGGCGGTTGCGGCGGGGAAGCCGGTCAACTGGAACGACGTCTTTGCCGGATACACATCACAGGTCGACTGGCCCGGCGCCCATGTCTGGCGCGAACTGTCCGTTGCCTTTCCATCGGCCAAGGTGGTGCACACCGAACGCGATCCTGACGCATGGTGGAACAGCTATTCGAAGACCATCGGGAAACTGATGCTCAACTACAAGAACATTCCCCTGCCGCCGCATATCTCCGCCATGCTCGATGCATGGGGCAAAATGGTCGGCGACACGGTGTTCAGTGGCAAGGCGCTCGACCGCGATACATGTATCGCGGCCTACAAGCACAACAACCAGCGGGTCCGCGATACGATCCCTGCCGACCGGCTGCTGGTGTTCAATGTCGCCGAAGGCTGGGAGCCGCTGTGCCGGTTTCTGGGTGTCGCCGTGCCATCGACGGCATTTCCGCACCACAACCTCCGCGCCGATTTCTGGGACGTACTCGGCGGCGAACCGGCGTAACGCGACAGTGGCCAGCGTCACGTGCACACTGGCGGTTAAGCCGCCGTATGTGTAAACGCCAAGGCCATGACACATATCAACATCATCGGCGCCGGCCCGGCGGGCCTCATGGCGGCGGAAGTTCTCGCGCAAGGCGGCGCCGCCGTCACCATTCACGACCAGATGCCGGCCCCTGCCCGTAAGTTCCTGCTGGCCGGGCGCGGCGGTTTGAATCTCACGCATTCGGAACCGCTCGAGCAATTTCTCGAGCGCTATGGCGAGGCCAAGGCCTTTCTCGAACCCGCTATCCGCGCCTTCCCGCCGCAAGCGCTTATTGAATGGGCCAACGGGCTCGGCATCGAGACCTTCGTTGGCTCGTCGGGCCGCGTCTTCCCCAAGCAGATGAAAGCCTCGCCGCTGCTGCGCTCCTGGCTGAGGCGGCTCGACGCGCTCGGCGTCAAGCTCGTCACCCGCTCGCGCTGGGAAGGTTTCGACGGCACGCCGACCATTCTAGCACTCGGCGGCGCCTCGTGGCCGCATCTGGGCTCGGACGCCAAGTGGGTGCCGGTGCTCGAAGCGGCAGGCATTCGCGTCAATGCCTTCAAGCCGGCCAACAGCCGCTTCCTTGTCGACTGGTCGAAGATCTTCCGCGACAAGTTCGCCGGAACGCCGGTCAAGAACGTCGGCCTCACCTATGCCGGCCACCGGGTGCGCGGCGAGTTGATGATCAGCCAGGAGGGCATCGAAGGCGGTGCCATCTACGCATTGTCGAAGGGCCTGCGCGAAAAGCCCGGCCATCCGCTGATCATCGATTTCCGTCCTGATCTCACCGTAGAGGCACTGGCGCAGCGCCTCACCCGGCCGCGCGGCAAGGATTCACAATCGAACTACCTGCGCAAGGTCGCTGGCCTCTCGCCCGTTGCAATCAATCTGCTGCGTGAGACTGGTACGGCGCCCGATGCCGCGGGCATCAAGGCGATGCCACTGAAATTGCTGCGTCCCGCCGGCATTTCGCGCGCCATATCATCGGCCGGCGGCATCGACCGCAATGAACTGGACGCAAATTTCCAGCTGAAGAAGATATCCGGCTGCTATGCCGTTGGTGAAATGCTGGACTGGGAAGCCCCCACCGGCGGCTATCTGCTGCAGGCGTGCTTCTCGACCGCTGTCATGGCGGCCAAGGATATGCTGCGGCACGTGAGATCAGCATGACTTTTGGTGGAACCACCAAAAGTCATGAAGCTAATCGCCGTTTATGTTCTTGTGCGTAACCTGATCGCCAAGACGATTCCGTCTTGGCGCATTACGCACAGGCTGATCTTGCGGCGCTTGCAATCCTGAGGACAATGCGCGAACCTCCCGTCCGGTTACCGGGCTGGAGTATGTTTCATGCGCTTCCGTGCCTTTGCCACTTCATTGATGATCGCCCTGCTCGCTGCCGCGATGGCGCAGACGCAAGGCTTCGCAGCCGCCGCATATCGCACGCTGGGCCAGCCAGATCTGGCATCAGACACGCTCGCCACCCGTTGCGCCAATGCCGATGCGCGCTTCACGTTCAGCAATGCCGGCGGCTTCGACATGCACGGACCTTCGGGGATCGCCGCCGATCCACGCGGGCGGCTGTATGTCACCGATTATGGCGGCAACCGGGTCCTTACCTGGCCCAACATGTCCAGTCTCACCAGTTGCCAGCCGGCTGATGCCGTTATCGGTGCAGCGGAGTTGAACGGTCCGGAGTCGGTCGCCTTCGATCCGCGCAATGGCACACTGTTCGTCGCCAGCACGCTGTCCCACACGGTCATTGGGTACAAACAGGCGGCGGGCGGCGGGTGGATCAAATTCGTGACCCTCGGCAAGTCCGGCGTCTCGGGCACGGCCTTCAACCGCTTCAAGTTCCCGCGCGGTCTGGCGGTCGATGCCAATGGACGGCTGTTCGTCGCCGATGACTTCAACAGGCGCGTGCTGATTTTCGATGCCCCCTTCAGCAACGGCGAAAGTGCTGTCGACAGCATCAGCGCCAGCGCCAATGGCGGTTTTGCCAGCCCGAAGGGATTGGCGATGTCGGGTCAGACCCTGTTTGTGGCGGACTTCGACAACAATCGCGTGCTGCGGTTCACCGGTCCCTTTGTCACGCCCGACAAGGTCTATGCGGCAACCGGCGAGTTCCGCGGGACCATCCATCCCGTCGACGTGGCAGTTCACCCCAATGGTGCGCTGCTGGTGACGGATCAGCAAAACCGCCGCATTGCGCGATACGACGATGCGATCTCGGGGCCCTCGGCCGCAGCGCCGCAATCGGCATTCGCCGATCATATCGGCCTCGAACCGCTGGGCGTGGCCGCCGACCGCAACGGCTCCATCTATGTCGCGGACTATCGCAACTATCGCGTTCTGATCCGCGACGAGGCCGGGTTGACGCGGCCGGTGAACGCGGGGCTCTCCACTGCCGCAAGAAATTTGCTTTCGAATTTGCACAAGCGGGCCGGACTTGCCCAAGACCGCGTGGCCATCGGCCAGCAGCTGATCACCTGGAAATATGGAGCAAAGTCCAAGCCCGGTGGCTGGTACGGCGACTGGCTGCAGCTCAAGCAAGCGGGGCTGCCGTTGCCGGAACTCATGGGCGGTGAAACCAGCGACCTGATGACCTATCCGGGGTTCTCACCCAATACGGATGCACTGGCCGAGTTGATCCGGCATGGCAAGTCCGGGCATATGGTGACGCTGGTGTGGCATCCGGACAATCCGGTCGCGGGCGGCGATTTCAGCACGCCCATCGCCACCGATGAACTGCGCCGCATGACCGATGGCGGCAACGCCACCGGCGCCCGTTGGCTCGTGCAGCTCGACCGGGCCGCTGCCGTCCTGCAAAAATTCGAGGATGCGAACGTGCCGGTGCTGTTCCGGCCCCTGCATGAGCAGAACGGTGATTTCTTCTGGTGGGGGCATGGCGGCCAGAGCGGCGCCAGTCTGGCGGCGCGGCAGCGAGCCTGGTCGCTCATGTGGCGGCACATGGTCAAACACCTGACAGTCGACAAGGGCCTCAGCAATGTCATCTTCGTCTTCGGCACCAATCAGGTGAACTATGATGGCGTCGCACCGCCGCTCACCTACTATCCCGGCGGCAAATGGGCCGATGCGGTGTCGATTGATGTCTATGACGAGGAGCTCGACATGGGCGGATCAGCGCGCGGGCTTCAGCACTACGCCGCACTGGTCGGTACCGGCAAGCCCTTCGGCCTGGCGGAATTCGGCCAATCCTACGGTAATAAGGGAACTGGCGCCAATGCAGCCTCCTGGGACTCGCGCACCTTGGTGCGGCGGGTGATCGACAGTTATCCGCGCACGGTCTTTGCAGTGTCGTGGTATTCCAGCGTCGAAGGCAATCCGCTCGTCTCCTATGTGCTGTCGATTGCCGACACGGCCTTCACGGATCTGCTCCTCACCCATCCGCTGATCGATACGCAGTAAGGTTGCACGGCATGAGTTTTTCACCTGTCAGCCACAAGTAGATTTCGCCTGCGGTCATCGAACCTTTCGACCTAAAACAACGGCATCCTCAACCATAGCCAAGGACAAGCCGTGACCTGGTCTCCTGATAAAACGCAAGTCAATTCGTGGAACGAATGGGATCCCCTCAAGCATGTGATCGTCGGGGTTGCCGATGGCTGCTGCATTCCCAATTCGGAGCCAGCGCTCGACGCCAAGGTGCCGGAAGATTCCGACATGAAGGGTATGTGGGGTCCCAGGCCGCAACACACGGTGGATGCCGCCAACGCGCAACTCGATTACTTCGTTGAGGTGATGAAGAAGCGCGGCATCCGTGTCGATCGCCCGACGCCGCTCAACTTCAACCAACCAGTATCGACGCCCGACTGGAAGGCCGACTCGATGTTTGGCTGCATGCCGCCGCGCGACGTGATCCTCACCGTCGGCAACGAGATGCTCGAAGCGACGATGAGCTACCGCTGCCGCTGGTTCGAGTATCTCTGCTACCGGCCACTGCTGCAGAAATACTATGACGAAGATCCGAACATGCGGCACGAGTCGGCGCCCAAGCCACGCCTCACCGATGCCGACTACCGTCCGGATTATCTCTCGGAGAAGATCGGCGATGCCAAGCGTCTCGAATGGACGGCCGCGAAATATTTCGTCACTACCGACGAGGAACCGCTGTTCGATGCCGCCGACGTGCTGCGCTTCGGCAAGGACCTGATCGTGCAGCACGGCTTCACCACCAACCTCAAGGGCATCAACTGGCTGCAGCGCCATTACCCCGATCACCGCGTGCATGCGGTGAACTTCCCCGGAGACCCCTACCCCATCCACATCGACGCGACCTTCACGCCGATCCGCCCCGGCCTCATCATCAACAATCCGGTGCGCCGCCTGCCGGACGAGCAGCGCAAGCTGTTCAACAAGAACGGCTGGGAAATCATCGACGCGGCACAGCCCGCCCACAACCAGCCGCCGCCGCTCTGCTATTCTTCCGTCTGGCTGTCGATGAACGTGCTGATGCTCGACGAGAAGACCGTCTGTGTTGAAGCCTCGGAAGTCTACCAGATGGAGCAGTTCGACAAGCTCGGCCTGGAAGTCATCCCGATTCCCTTCCGCGATGCCTATCCCTTCGGCGGCGCGCTGCATTGCGCCACCACGGACGTTTACCGCGAAGGCAAATGCCAGGACTATTTCCCCAAGCAGTAGATGGGATCAATTCATAACATTGCATGTCCCCGTCAATAGCGGGGGGGATGGAATGATGATTGGTGTGCGGCTGTTGAATTGACCGCAGCCCGGAAGAGCTGGGTCAGGGCATGGCCCGGCCGGCCTGCCGTTACAGAATGAAATCTCCCGCACCCAGTGCCTTCAGGTGGTTACCCTCGAGCATGATTGCCATGTCGGCGTCGTTATTGCCTGAGATGTTGAACTCGATCAGCGTATTGAATCCAGCCTTGATGGCGCGAATCTGGCCAAGGCCGGCGAACTCGCCTGCGCCAATAAAGACGAAGGCATCGTCGCTGCCGCCGGCAATTGCATCGATCTGGCTCACGTCGATGGTATCTTCATTCTTTTCATTGAAGAAGCCGATATTGTCGCGGCCGCCCCGGGCGACCGTCGAATCTTCGACGCCGGTGTAAACGAACGTGTCGCGGCCTGCTCCGCCGAGCAGTTCGTCTCTGCCCTGTCCGCCGATCAGCGTGTCATCGCCGCGGATGGCGGCGATGAAATCATTTCCGCGATTGCCGTACATGACATCATCGCCACTCATGCCGATGATGCCGTTGCGCAGGCCATTGCCCATCAGCATATCATCGTGAGCTGAACCGAAAATTCCCTCGATTCCGTCATAGCTGTCACCGGCAGCCGCACCGCGGTTCTGCGACGGGTCGTGCAGGTTGACGGTGACCGCACTGTTCTGAAGCAGATAGGACACGACATCCAGGCCATTGCCGCCAACAAAGGCATCGCCGCCGCCCCTGCCCGTAAACAGATCATCGCCGTTGCGGCCCTCGAACACATCGCTGCCGCCGGTGCCGACGATGCTGTCGTCGCCGCTGCTGCCGGTGAAATCCATGGCCGTGAAGAGATCTGCCACCTCGGTCCGCCGCTGCTCATCAAGCGTATCGGCAAACTGGGCGAGCGGAATAGCGATGCCGGCGATGCCGAGAACGGACTGGTTGCCGATCTTCATGGTAATGCCGGTGATCGTGCCGCCGGTCATGTGACCTTGCGCGTCCACCTCGAACCCGCTTCCCTTCAGGATCAGCACTTGATCGCCGCCGGTGTCAGTAAGCCTGATCGCCGTCGCCGTAGCCTCAACGTCCGTGTGATCGTCCCAGACGTCCATCATCGCGCGGATGATGTCGTCCTTGAAATTCCGGATAGCGAAGTGCGCAATGACTTCGATGTCTGACATGGTTCCACTCCCGTTTCCACGCGGGATGATGTGCCACGGCTAACTCTGCGTCAAATGAAACGTCTCCGCCGGTGGCTGGCCAACGGAGACGTCTTCTTGTCAATCGTCAGACAGCAAGGCCTTGTGGATGATGGCGCCGATCACCGCGCCAACGATGGGTGCCAGCCAGAACAGCCAGAGCTGCTGGATGGCCCAGCCGCCGGTGAAGATGGCGACGGCGGTCGAGCGCGCCGGGTTGACCGAGGTATTGGTCACCGGAATCGAGATCAGGTGGATCAGCGTGAGGCACAGGCCGATGGCGATCGGCGCGAAGCCGGCCGGAGCCTTCTTGCCGGTGGCGCCGAGGATGACGATCAGGAAGAAGGCAGTCAACACCACCTCGCAGATCAGCGCCGCTCCGATCGAATAACCGCCGGGCGAATGCTCGCCAAAGCCGTTCGAGGCAAATCCTCCGGACACGGAGAAATCCGCCTTGCCGCTGGCGATGAGATAGAGCACCAGGGCTCCCGCTGCACCACCCAGCACCTGGGCAATCACGTAGCCCGGCAATTCGCTCCACGAGAAGCGGCCGGCGGTGGCGAGGCCGACCGAGACGGCCGGGTTGAAGTGGCCGCCCGAGATGCCGCCCACCGCATAGGCCATGGTCAGCACGGTCAGGCCGAAGGCCAGCGCCACGCCGGCAAAGCCGATGCCGACGCCCGGAAAGGCCGCGGCCAGCACGGCCGAGCCGCAGCCGCCCAGCACCAGCCAGAAGGTGCCGAAGAATTCGGCGCCAAGTTTTTTCATGTTGTCATCCCCCATTGAATAGACCGGGATCTCGAGAATCACCGGTAGCACAGGCTATTCCGCCGCAACCCCTCCCTGCAATTCCTTAACCTCCGGACGCCAAGGCGAATTGACTTTCGCCTCCAGACTTCCTATGTGCAGGCCAGTGATGCCGCGGGGCCCCATGGCGAAATCGCCCCCGATGGCTGCTTCATCTCACCTGTCGCCAGAACGGTTTACCACCACCCCATGATGTTTTCCGAGCTCGGACTGAGCCCCAAGACCCTCGAAGCGGTCACCGCCGCAGGCTATACCACGCCGACGCCGATCCAGGCGGAAGCCATTCCGCCCGCACTCGCCCGGCGCGACGTGATGGGCCTCGCCCAGACCGGATCGGGCAAGACCGCCGCCTTCGTCCTCCCCATGCTGTCGCTTCTGGAAAAGGGCCGCGCCCGGGCGCGCATGCCGCGCACTCTCATCCTCGAGCCGACGCGCGAACTGGCCGACCAGGTGCGCGAGGCTTTCGAGACGCTTGGCAAGATGCATAACCTGAACGTCGCGCTGCTGATCGGCGGCGTCGCCTTCGAACCGCAGGCGCTGAAGATCGACCGTGGTGCCGATGTGGTCATCGCCACGCCGGGCCGGCTGATGGATCATTTCGAGCGCGGCAAGCTGCTGCTCACCGGCATCGACATGCTGGTCATCGACGAAGCCGACCGCATGCTCGACATGGGCTTCATCCCGGACATCGAGAAGATCTGCAAGCTCCTGCCCTTCACGCGGCAGACGCTGTTCTTCTCGGCCACCATGCCGCCGGAAATCCAGCGCCTCACCGCGCAGTTCCTGTCGAACCCGGTGCGCGTCGAAGTCTCCAACCGCTCGTCGACGGCCGAGACCATCACCCAGATGCTGGTGAAAGCGCCGCATGAGGCCAAGGCCAAGCGCGACACGCTGCGCCAGCTGCTCCGCACACAGACGAACGTCAAGAACGGCATCATCTTCGCCAACCGCAAGACCACGGTGGCGCTGCTGGAAAAGTCGCTCAAGGTGCACGGCTTCAACGCCGGCGCGCTACATGGTGACATGGACCAGTCGGCGCGCATGAAAACCCTGCAGGGCTTTCGCAACAACGAGATCACCTATCTGATCGCGTCGGACGTCGCGGCTCGCGGCCTCGACATTCCGGAAGTTTCCCACGTCTTCAATTTCGATGTGCCGACGCATGCGGAGGATTACGTCCATCGCATCGGCCGCACCGGTCGCGCCGGCCGCGAAGGCCAGGCCTTCACGCTGGTGACGAAGGAAGAAGGCAAATACTGGAAGGGCATCGAGTCCCTGATCAAGAAAGAGATCCCGTATTTCGATCTCGGCGAAGGTACCGGAGCCGATGAGGCAACGGACGAAGCCCCGGCCCGCTCTGAGCGCAAGCCGCGCCGCGAGTCGAAGCCGCGCGAACCGCGGGCGGAAAAGCCGAAGGCCGAAGCCGCACCGCGCGCGCCCAAGGCGCCGCGCGAACCGAGACCTGAGCAGCCGAAGCCCGCCGCTCCGGTTCAGGCCCGCGCCGAAGACCAGCGCAGCCCGCGCCCCGAGCGCCACGCGCCACAGAAGCGCAGCGACCGCCACCCGCAGCGCGACGTCTCCGACGCGCCGGACTCCCACAGCTTCCACGATGGCAACATGCCGGCGTTTTTGATGCGGTCAGTGAAGGTGGGCTAAGGCCCGAACACGTCCTTAATCACTTTCTTTCCGTCATCCCGGCGAAAGCCGGGATCCATTGCGCCACCGCAACGGACTGCCAGCTTCGCCTTTGCGTGGAATTGACGGCGGCCGCCGCGCCTTGGTTGATCGCGGTACAGCGTGACGGTGCTCGGTATGGAAACTTCCGAAGCCAACAATGACATCACTATCGGCGTCAGTCCCGACCGCGCCCCGTGGAAGTGCCTGGTCAAGGACGGCAAGGTGGCCGGGGTGATGTCGGAGACGGATGAGGGTGCGCTGTAGAGGGTGATACGAACGGCGATTTGGACGGTGCTTTAGCGGCACCGTTTGTCTTTTTGGGAGGGCGCTCGATAACGAGGCGGCCGATGGCCGCAGTGTCGACGACAGCGATGAATAGCCGTCTTCAATTCGAAGTGTAAGGCCGGAGTAGTATAGGTTGGTTGGCTGTTACCTGTGTAGGCCCGCGCCCACCTTCAATTCTAAGCAGCTAATCTAAATCCCTGAACGTTAGGCAGTTCAAGCGTGTCGCTCAGAAAAATATACTCTGATCCAACAGTTTTTGTGGCGGCGCTGTAGTTAAGGTTATACTCTATGCATCTAAAATCTGAGTACGCATCCCGTATCTCGGGAGCCTGATCATACGACACCACCCAGTTAGAAGAGGGCACTCTCTTCAAAGAGCTGGCAATTACTAAATGATCGTTGTGATTATAGAAGTTTGTATATAGCTTTTGCCCCTTTTCATAGTAGGGAGGATCTAAATATATCAATGTTTTTTTCCTATTCAAATTCTCCTTTATGAAAACAAGCGCGTCTAAGTTAGTTATTGTAATTTTGTTAGATAGCTTAGAAATAGACAGAATATTTGAAATGAGATTTGTCTTATTGAAACGTGCATCGATCTTCCATTTTCCACATTGATCGAAGCCACCGATTGGTCCTGCACCACTAATTATTCCAGACCTATTCGTGCGGTTTAAGAAGTAGGTTGCAAGGCCCAGCTCCAATGGTTTTGATACGTCATTTCTTGACCATATACGCTTCTGCCTTTTCCATTCCTCTATCGTTATCGGAAGCCTCTCAATTCGAGAACAGAGTTCATCCGGGGTATGGAACACCGATTTCCAAAATGAAAAGATGCCACAATCAATGTCGTTAATTGCAGCACTATCGACAAATCCATCTACGAGTAGTTTGAGTGCAAGCCCCGCACCCCCAGCATATGGTTCACAATAGTGGCAACCGAATAGACTATTCGAATTGATAAGTTGAGAGAAGAATGGGAATAATTTTGCCTTTCCCCCGGGGTATCGAAGCGGAGAAACTGTCACTATATGTGACTCTTAATAAATTGATCCACACAATCTCTAGCCATCTTGAGTCGACTTTCATTCGGCTTGACGTTAACATGAGTAGCGAGATTGATGTGATCCAGGTGTTGTGTTTTGAACTCCTTCAATACCTTCAGTTCATCTTTACTCAGCTTTACAACGTTTGACATACATAGGTTCAATGCACCTTCTAGATCGAGTGACTTCTTGTCCTTGTTCGCGTTGGCTTCTACAATGAGTTCTTTCAGTGTAATTTCTACGATCATCCGCAGGAGCAAAGTTGACGAAGCAGGATGTCTAACAATGTTTATTGTTTGCGCCTCAATCATCAATTGCTTGAGCAAGGCGTTATTCTTTTTGGCCGCATAAGGAAACAGAGCATCTTTTGGTTTTTTGGGCTGCTTTTTTTCTTCCGATTTGTCTTCATCCTCATCCATTTGTGAAGACTTCGAAGACTTTCCAGCGCTCTTTTTTTCGGAACTATTGGATTCACTTTTTGCGGATTCACTGTAGTCCTTAAATACGTCATCATAGAGCGATGTGGCGCTCAAGCCTTTCCCTTGTCGAAGGACCAGCTTCTTGATGAGGTGTTGAAACTTCTTCTTGGCATCTTTCGATGTGAACAGGATCTCAATATTTACTTTGTCGTATTCGATGCCGACCTTTCCTTTGTGCCCTCCAGTCTGTAGGAAACGGACAGGCGGGTTGAACTCGACCGAGGGGGCGACCAAGGCCGCTCTCTCTTCCGGACTCCATTTTAATTTGAGTGCCTCCAAATACAATTGGTACTCCAACAGCAGATCGCGAATATCGCTCTCTGGCTTGTCAAATGCTCTGGCAATCTCCTTTATCTTGCGTCCGTTTTTGTACTCGTCGAACACTGCTTTTCTGCTTCCAAGATAGCCCCACTTGGATTTGTCGCCTGTTCCAAAGTGAGCCTGAGCCATGATGGGGAGAAGCGAGTCACGGTCAGGCGCGACGCTGCAGTCCACATCAGTCATGGCAGACTTTTGAGAGATAGAAATCGAGGGCACATTAAACTTTATGCCCTCTGGAAGCGAAATCATTCCCGTCAATATCTTGTAAGCGGCAATACGAGTATTGCCCTCTACAACAGTATATTGCTTTCCATTCTTCACTACATATGGACGCTCTGCGCCCGTGTTCTTGCCCTCATTTGCGATTTTTCTAATAAATGCATCGAGATTCTCGAACTCGAACAAGTACTTCACAATTTCCGCCTGAGTTGCGAGTTTTTGTTGCGTTACGATACGCGGATTATTCGTATCCAACATGATTTTATCAAGCGGTATACTCTCGAACTTGAACTTCGCGTACATGAAGCCCCCAAAAAAACTTTACCCAACGGATGGTAGGTTGATAGAGCCGAATCTGCAAGGACAGTTCGAAAACTTGGGTGTGACTTACGAGTCTATCGGTCTTCCAACCGATCGAAGCGCATAGATGGCGATATGGTTGTTGACTTTTTTCCTATTTTCTGCTAATAGTCCTCTCAGGCTGTTCCAAAGGAGGGGACGATGTCGACAGCGTCTCGAGATTGCGGAATGGCCGGCGGCTCCTGCGGTGGGGGGCGTCACGCACCCGCCACTCCGGGCGTCCGGGCCTGGCCCCGGGGATACTACGATCCTCGCGCCGCATGGCAGTTAGGCAGCCGCAAGGCGTGGCCGAAGTGCGGGCCCCAAGACGATAACGCCGCGCCGCCGCGACAGCGGGCGGACGGGCAGGCGGCAAGCCTGCCCCATGCGAGACGGGCGCTTGCGCCATTCCTCCCTTTCAACCAGCGCGAGCGCCAGACCCGGCACTCCCCTCCTCTTTCATGGCTTCAACACGAGGCCGTCTGCGCCCGCGCGCCGCCCCCGATCCTGCAGGAACCACCCGCCATGTTTCACACCGAATATATCGCACGCGAGAAGGTGCTGGCCGTCTGCCCGGACGCCCGCTGCCGGCGCGCCCATGCCTGCCGGGCGGTAACGGAACCCCGCTGCCCGCATCCCTGCCTCCGCACGCATGAGGACCTCGACAGCGTGCGCCTGGCGCTGGCCTTGAAGCTCGATGCCATCCGGCTTGAGCTCACGGGCGGCGAGGTCCGCGCGCCACGCAGCGGCGATGACCTCGAGCTGGCGCTGAAATATCTCAAGGAGCTTCTGCATGACGCCGACAGCGCGGCCATGGCCTCAGCGATGCAATCCGAGGGCCGCGTCCCGGCGGTCCGGGTGGCGCGTCGCCCGGGGCGGTGACGCGGGCGCCCGCTTGCCGCCGTGCCTGCGCTGTGGTGTGCTGGGCGTCTCGCGGAGTCGTGATGCATGAAGTGGTGGCTGTCGGTATTCTTTCTCGTCAACGGGCACTGGGTGCCGGGCAGCGATGTCGATGGCTGGGCCCCGCGCCCCTTCGATACCGAGCTGCATTGCCTCGACCACAAGCGCATCGCCGAAGAGCAATGCCTGGCGCATCCGCTGGACTATGAGGCGTTGTGGGTGTGCAGCAAGGGCGAGCCCGCAAAGGGGCCGCCGCAGAAGCTCATCCCGGTCGATTGCTGAGCGGTCAGGCGCCGGCGAGGCGGGCGTCGGCGCGCAGCTTCAGCAGCATCCAGACGATGGCGACACCCACCGCCTTGCTCAGCGTTTCGGTCGAGAAGGACAGGGGCGTCAGGTAGCCCGAGAGATAGAGGAAGGCGAGGCTGTCGAGCGGCACGGAAATCAGGCTGGAAATCAGGATGCGCTGTTGCAGCGGCTTGCCGGTGAAGGAGAAAACGGCCCAGTCGGCCATTTCGGAAATGGCGAAGGCGGTGATCGAGGCGAGTGCCAGCGCCGGGGTGGTCATGTACCAGGTGATGGCGCCGGCGGCGAGCGTCGCCAGCAGAACCTTGTGGCCGATTTCGCGCTGCGCATAATCGCGCAGCACGAAGACGGCGCCGACGACGAGCGTCGCCAGGTAGAGATCGCCGAACGGCGTCGCCAGAGGCTGGACCACCACAAACAGCCAGTTCACCACAACGATGGAGATGATGTAGGCGGCGGTCCACATGGCGGCTTATCCTACGATTTCGGCGGGCTTGAAGTTCTGGCCGATCTCGATGCCGGCGTTCTCGAGGCTGTCGGAGCCGTGCACCGAGTTGGCTTCGATCGACTCGGCGAAGTCCTTGCGGATGGTGCCGGGCGCGGCGTTGGCCGGGTTGGTGGCGCCCATGACATCGCGGTACTTGGCGACGGCGTTCTCGCCTTCCAGCACCTGCACGACGATGGGGCCGGAGATCATGAAGCCGACGAGATCGTTGAAGAAGGGACGGGCCTTGTGGACGCCGTAGAAGGCTTCGGCCTCGGCCTTGCTCCACTTGACGCGCTTCTGGGCGACGATGCGGAGGCCGGAGGCCTCGATCTTGGCATTGATGGCGCCCGTCAGGTTGCGGCGGGTGGCGTCCGGCTTGATGATCGAGAAAGTACGTTCGATGGCCATGAAGTCCTCGTGTTGCAAATGAAATGGATCGGGCCGCCGTATAGCGGCGGCCCGGTCCTGTGGCAAGGGTCGAGACCCTTGGCGGATTATTCGTCCAGCGCGCCGACCAGTGCGGTGATGCGGGCGATGGAGACGCGGCGGTTCTCGGCCTCGGGCTCGGAGGTCGGGATCTTGAGATAGCGTTCGCCAAAGCCCACCGTCTTGAGGTTCTCGCCAGGGATGACGTAGTAGGTCGTCAGCGCCTGCTTGACCGCCTTGGCGCGTTCGCGCGACAGCTCGAGGTTCGAGGGATCGGAACCCACGGCGTCCGTATGGCCCTCGATCATGAAGACTTCGCCCGGATTGACCGCCAGGATCTGTTCCATGATCTCGGCGATGCGGTCGAGATTGTCGATTTCTTCCTCACGCAGGAAGCCCTCGCCGAAGCCGAAGTGCACGGTGTCGATCTCGATACGGGCCACGGCATCGCGCAGCTGCGGATCGGATTCGACCTCTTCGACCGTGTACTTGCGCTCGAGCTTGCGGCGCGGCGGGGCGGCCAGCACGTCGGTCAGTTCCTTGTCGTCGGCCTCGGCAGCGAAGACCGAGCGCGGCGCCACCGGGCGGCCGGGCTTGAACTCGACGCTGAGGTTGATGTCGATGTCCTTGGCGCCGGATTTCAGTTTCGCGGCGCGGTCGCGGCGGGCGTCAAGCATGCGCTGGCGCAGGATGACGCGGTCGCGCTCCATCATGGTCCGCCACTTCAGCCGCTCGGGCTCGGAGTAGTTCACATCGACGACGACCTTGCGGTAGACGTTGATGCGGGCGCGCAGTTCGTCATCCTTGAGATCGGCGGACGGACGCTGGTCTTTCAGCACGACCTTCACGACGTTCTGGTTGATGGTGACGTCATTGTTGATGGTGATGTTGTTGCCGGTGCCCTTCGTCTCGGCCTGCACGGTGCCCTTGTCCGCTCCGCCAGCCTCGCGGCCGACCTCCTGACGCAGGAAGGCGCGTTCCGTCGCCAGCCGCTGGCGCAGCGCCTTGTTGGTTTCGGGCGACAGCTTGTTGGCGCTGAGCAGATCGCGCATCGAGGCGAGCCGCTTGCGCAGATCAGCCTTGTTCATCGTCCGGGCATCCGACTTGTCGTTCAGGATGTCACGCGCCCGCTGTTCGGAGGCAACGTCGACAACCACTTTGGGCGAAGCCGGAGCAGCCTCTCCGCTGCCGGCTTTTTTTGCCGGCTGCTGGACCTCGCCATCATCTGCTTCCGAACCGGACGCCGGTGCGTTGCCGCTTTCCACCTGGGTGTTATTGGCGCTGGCTCCGCTCGTGCCGTTATCGTTGGATTTGCCCTTGCCAAGTGCCGCGCGTCCGTCGCGAACGACCTGCTTCAGCTTCTGCCGGTCGTCAGCCGAAACGCCGCTGGCCCTCGACAATTGCGCTGCTTTGCGCATCTGGGCGCGGAGAGATTTCTTGTCGAGTTCGCCGGCCGGGCGCACCGAGCTCAGGAAGTCGGCAACATCCGAAGAACTGGCTGCGGAATCCGGGGCCTTGGCACTGGACTGCGCAGAACCCGCCGGCTCATCAGCGGACTGGCCGTCATCGCCGGCGCCACTGTCACTGTCACTGTCACTGTCGGAGACTTGAGTCTCGCTGCTCTGTCCACCCGCAGATTGGCGCCGCTCCAATTCGGCATTCATCTCGGAGATTTCCTGATCCAGGCCTTGGGCCACATCGTCCGGAAGATCTGGTGTATTCTTGAGTTTCTCGGCCCGTTTCAGCCGCTGCTGCAACTTGGCATCGTCAAGCTTCGACAGGTTGCGGCCGCCCTTGATGAACTTGCGGATGGCCTCAATTCGATCCGTTCCGGCCGCGCTCCCATCCTCTGCCTGCGCCACAACCAAGGTGCCTGATTCGGCCTTGCCTGCGGCCATGGCAATTCCTGGCGTTGCAGCTGCAAACAGTGCAAGCGCCAGCAGGCTCGTCTTCAAGGGCAGAAGCTTCATTATTCCCACACTCCGTTTTCTGTCTTCACCGCCAGCCGATATGACCGCCGGCCTCGTTCTGACGCTTCGTATGGTGGCCCAGAATGGCGGAATTAAGGGGCTGTGACGATGGGTCCGCCACAAGTCTGAACGGGAGCTGACAATGAAACCAAACAGTTAGGATGTGGCGGGCTGGAAGGTCTTCTGGCAACCATGTGGCCCTGTTCCGCCTCCGAAACTCCCACATGCAGACACACTGGCCTGCCGAACGGCGGTGCTATTTCCAGATTTCACCACACACCCCGCGTCAGCGCCGTCCAGAGATAGCCCCACAGTGTTGGATGAAAATACTGGTGCGAGATCATGGTGCTCGCATGCGGGTGCAAGTCGCCATTTTTTGCATCTTCAACAGCCTTCACCAGCAATGGTCCGGCCACTGCGGCCTGTAAGTAGAAATAAGTTCCGAAACTGTCGTCAGGCGTCGGTTCAAACCGCTCCTGGTAGAGGATTGCTCCAGTGTCGACGCCTTCGTCGACCAAGTGGATGGTAACGCCCGCATGTGCAAGATCGCCCCTGGCCAAGGCCCAGTATCCGCCGGCCTGCCCCCTGTAGGCAGGATTCCAGCCGGCATGGGCATTGATGACCGGAACCGTGATCGATTTCAGCGTCTCGCGGCCGATGATGCGTGTTCCCAGGACGACGACAACATCGGGTCTTCGCTCGGCGAGTGTCACACGGCAGGCCATGTCATTCACCGAGCCGATCTCAATGACCTCACAATCCGGATTCGGCCGCGCATTCAGACGGGATTTCTCGACGATCTGAGACACGCGGCCCTGCTGACGCCGATCGATGAATTTCTGGAGTGTGACAAAGCCGATTTGTCCCAAGACCGTCACCACTCCCTGACGCTTCGCCCGGTTGCGGATCAGAGCCCACTTGTCCTGCCGCTTTTCGTTGAGAATGGTCACCGGCCCAAATTGCTCGACAAGAGCATTGATCATGATCCATGCGTGAGGACTGAGGCAGGTGAGAACAGCGATGCGCGAAGGATTGGCCATGCTCAAACCCTAACCGCATTTCGCTTCGCAACAGTGAATAGCGTCGCGAGTTTCCACGGTGAGACAGCCTAGAGCCGGCCAGCCTCGATGATCCGCTTCAGGAACATGCGGGTCCGCTCGTGTACCGGATCGCCGAATATCTGGGCCGGAGGTCCTTCCTCATGAACGACGCCTTCATACAGGAAGCAGACTTTGGACGCGACTTCGCGGGCAAATCCCATTTCGTGCGTGGCCAACAACATCGTCATGCCCTGCCCGGCCAGATCGCGGACGATATTCAGCACTTCTGAGACGAGCTCCGGATCGAGCGCCGAGGTGATCTCATCCAGCAACATCACTTTCGGTTCCATGGCCAATGCCCGGACGATGGCTACGCGCTGCTGCTGGCCGCCCGACAGGCGATCCGGGAACTCCTGTGCCTTGGCCTCCATGCCAATACGCTTCAGCAGGGTCATGGCTCTTTCCTCGGCCTCATCGCGGCCGAGGTTGAGAACCTTTGTGGGGGCAAGCGTGACGTTGTCGAGGACGCTCATATGCGGGAACAGATTGAAGCTCTGGAAAACGATGCCGACATTCTGGCGCAAGCGATTGACGTCGACACCGGGTCCGGACACTCTGTCGTTCATCAGGCGAATTTCTCCACCCTGTATCTTCTCAAGGCCATTGATACAGCGGAGTAATGTCGACTTTCCACAACCCGATGGGCCAATCAGGCAGACGACCTGATGCTCGTCGACATTGAGATTGACGCCTCGCAGCACCCTGACCGGCCCGAATTCCTTTTCGACATTCCTGATTTCGAGAAATGCCAAGTCAGCCTCCAGCCCGCATGCGCGCGTTATCGCGCTCGATCAGCTTGTCGACAAACCGTGCCTGGGGAATCGTGATCAGCACGAAAAGGATTGCGACAATGGTGACAGCCGAGAGGTTGAAGGCATTTGATGAGATGATGCGTGACTGGTTGAAGGCGTCGATGACGCCTACGACCTGCACCAAAGCCGTGTCCTTCTGCAGGCCGATAAAATCATTCAGCAATGGCGCCAGGATCCGGCGGACGGCCTGCGGGATCACGACATAGCGCATGGTCTGAACGTAGGACAGACCGAGCGAGCGCGCCGCCGAGACCTGGCTCCAGTGTATGCTCTCGATCCCCGAGCGATAGACTTCGGCCACGTAAGCGCCATAGGTAAGCGTGAGTGCCAGAATGCACCACCAGCTGACGGGGATGCGGGTCGCGGCGCGCGCCTCAGCCACCGACATCGAGGAGAGATCAACGAACAATCCGACGATATGCGGAACGATCAGATCGGGGAGTCCGGAGGTCGGAATGCCGAAGCCGATGAGATAGAGTGTCACGACAGCCGGCAAGCCACGGAAGATATCGCAGTAGAGAATGGCCAGGGCACGGATCGGCTTGCCCGCCGGACCCGGCATGAGGCGCGCCATGGCAACGGCAAGGCCCCAGATGAGCACGAATATTTCAGCGACCACGAAGATGAAGATGTTGATGAGGAAGAATTGCCGGGTGACCTGAAACCACTTGTCCTGAATCAGCGGCAACAGGAAGAAGGTCTTGCCGACGGCCACCTCGTTCATCATGACGAAGCTGGCGAAGCCCAGCGCTATCATGGCGAAGGCACCCCACCCAAAGGTTATCCACCCTTGTTCGCGGGAGTCGGCGGTTTGAATTCGGGCCTCGACGATATCTCCTTCGGAAAGTGCGGCACGGGCGCGGCTTGCGGCCTTGAGGGCGCGAAGGGCGGGCCACAGCAGCGCGGCCGTCGCGACAATGACGAGCCAGAACATTGCTTGCCAAGCATTCGACATCACGCCGAGGCCCTCCAGGGCCGCGCGCACCAGCCGTGTTGCACTGAACGCGCCAACGATACAGAGCAAGGCAAATACGAGCGCCGCAACCGCGAGCGAAGTTGCACGTTGCGTCACAGATTGATCTGCGGAAATTGTCACGTGAAATGGGCTCTCCCTACCCGAGGCAGGGAGAGCAATCTTGATTTACGGATTGAAGTACGGAACGCTGGCGGGATCCTTGCCCCAGGCCGCGGCGAGGTACTTCGCGCCGAGCTTCGCCATCGTGCCATCATCCATGATCGCCTGGAAAATCTTGTCGATCGTCGCGTTGTTGGCGTTGCCTTTGGGGTAAATTGCTCCGTAGGCTTCACCAGTCTTGTATTGACCGACAACAATAACCTTATCAGGGTTCGCAACCTGTTCAGCGAGAACGATTGATGTGTCGGTCATCGCGGCATCAATCTGCCCCGCGCGCAAGGCAGTGAACATGTCGCCCTGATCAGGGTAGACCTGAACATCGGTCAGGCCAAGTGTGCCTTGCGCAAATGCAGCACCGGTCGTGGCTTGTTGAACGCCAACCTTCGCACCCTTGATCGTCTTTTCATCGACAGGTGCATCGCTTCGCGCCAGAACGCCGATATCGGATGCGAAATAGGAGACCGAGAAGTCGTGAACCTTCTTGCGCTCTTCGGTGATCGAAATCTCGGACATGGCGAGATCAAAGCCCTCTGTCTGGCCGGCGATCAGTGCGTCCCAGCCCACATTGACGACTTCCAGCTTGTCATAGCCGGCACGCCAGGCAATCTCGGCAGCGATACAATATTCCATCCCGTCCTTGATCGACTCCGGCGTATCGCCGTTCCACCAAATGGGGGCAGGCAGCGACACTTCAACGGTCAACTGCCCGGCCTTGGCAGGGTTGGCGATGGGAATCGATCCCTTTTCACCCGTGACCTCGCAGTTGCCGATCATGTTTGCCGCGGTAGCCGGGGCGGCAAATGCCATCATGGCTACAGCAGCGGCAAGCAGCATATTCCTGGATTTCATTATGGCCCTCCAATGCCTCAATAACGCAGTCCAGCAAGAATACACTGGAAATTCGTCTCAAGAGCAAGTGGCTTCCGCACGGAGATGCAGACAAGGCGGCACCAGGCGTCTAAACACCGGCCGCACTGCAACAATGAGACGTCGCATTCCCCTATGACAGCCCTTGGTATCGACTTCGGAACAACAAATACCGTGCTGGCCTCCGTGTCGCCCGAGGGAATCGCTCATGCGCATGGCTTTCATCATTCCGGAGCAATGCAGGACGCCGTGAGGACGGCCTTGTCGTTCCGCCGCGACACAACTCGCGGCAATCCGCCGGTGCCGGACGTCGGACCATGGGCTATCCAGGATTTCATCGACTCTCCCGAAGAGACACGATTTCTACAATCTTTCAAATCCTTCGCTGCAAGCCCTTCGTTCAGCGACACCGCCGTCTTCACCCGGCGCTATGCCTTTGAGGATCTGATGGGGATTTTTCTGCGCCGGATTATGGCGCGCGGCGGCTTGACGGCTCTGCCCGAGCGGCTTGTCATCGGGCGTCCCGTCACATTTGCGGGCCAGAACCCGGACGACGCTCTGGCCCACAAGCGGTATGTTGCGGCCCTCGAGTCTCTCGGATTCTCCGACACGCATTTCGTTCTCGAACCCGTCGCGGCCGCGCTCTATTATGCGCGCAGCCTGACACGCGATGCTACGGTCCTCGTCGGTGATTTTGGCGGCGGCACCAGTGACTTTTCGGTTCTGCGATTCAGTTCATCCGGCGCGGGATTGGCAGCCGAAGCCCTGAGCCACAGCGGCATCGGCATCGCCGGCGACAGTTTCGACTACAGGATCATTGACAACGCAGTTTCCCCGTTGCTTGGAAAATATGCAACATATCGCAGCTGGGGCAAGCGGTTGCCTGTTCCGGTTCACTACTTTGCAAGTTTTTCGCGTTGGAACGAGTTGTGCCTGATGCAGCGCCCCGACGTGCTGAACGATCTGCGGGAACTGGCGCGGGCCAGTGATGACCGCCCACAATTGCAGGCTCTGATCGATCTCATCGAAGGCGGCGTGAGCTACGAACTCTACCGCGCGGTTTCGCGGCTCAAGGCAGAGCTGTCCGCCGCACCACAAGCTCAATTCCAGTTCAAGCTGTCGGGACTGAATATCGACAAGGTTATCGCCCGCTCCGACTTCGAGAACTGGATATCCGAGGATCTCGCAAAAATCGGCATCACGGTGGACGCCGCACTGGCAAAAGCAGGATTGGAGCCTCGCGACATCGACCAGATTTTTCTCACCGGAGGCACCTCCTATGTCCCAGCGGTCCGCCGCCTGTTTGATGAACGGTTCCCGGAGACGCCAGTTGATAGCGGTGAGCAGTTGCTGTCGATCGCAAAGGGGCTGGCACTTGTCAGTCAATCAAACGACATTTCGAGATGGTCGGTGCACGCATGAAAATCGAAGTCAGCGCCTTCTACAAGTTTGTAAATTTGCCCGATACTGCAGCGCTGCGGCAGAGCCTGAAAGAGATCTGTACCGCGTACGGGATTCGCGGGACGATCTTGCTGGCGCAGGAAGGCATCAATGGCACCATCGCTGGCGAGACCGGCGCTCTCGCAGAAACAATGGCGGCGATCAGGAGCTTCAAGTCATTCGCAGACCTTGAGAGCAAGCAGTCGCCCTCAGCCAGCATGCCATTCGCAAGACTCAAAATAAGGCTGAAGAAGGAGATCGTCACACTTGGCATTCCGGGCATCGATCCCCTTCGACGTGTCGGCAAATACGTTGCGCCAGAGGACTGGAACGATCTCATCGCTGATCCGGATGTGCTGCTGATCGACACGCGCAACAGTTTTGAGTTCACGGCCGGTACATTCAAGGGAGCTATTGACCCCAAGACTCGTAGTTTTGGGGAATTTCCGGCCTACGCCCGCGAACATCTTGCGGGATACAAGGACCGGAAGATTGCGATGTTCTGCACAGGTGGAATCAGATGCGAGAAGGCCACGAGCTTTCTCGTTGATGAAGGTTTCTCGCAGGTGTTTCACCTGCAGGGCGGAATTCTAAAATACCTCGAGACCATTCCTGCAGAGTCGAGCCTGTGGCAAGGCAAGTGTTTCGTGTTTGATGAGCGCGGCGCGCTGGGTCATGGCCTCACCGGCGGCGAGAACGACAAGTCGGAATAGTGTTGCAACTGAGGCGGAATTATGAACGGGAGCTAAACAGTTACCTCAGTAACAGTTCAGCCCGCAGCCTTTAGATATGTGTTCATCAACGGCATGCATCACCGCTGGATAAACGCAGGAAGGCAAATCCATGAACCGCTCGACTCTCATCGCCCTCACCGCCGCTGCCGCAATCAGCGTGTCTACGGGTCCCGCCGCGATGGCCAAAGCCAACTTCGATTTCAATGTCAAAATTGGCTCTGGCGGCGGCACAATCCTGATTGGAACCCCACGCCATGGTTTCGATGACGGCTGCTTCTTCGTCAAGGTCAAGCACACGACGTGGAACAAGTGGCATACGAAGAAGGTCACTTTCTTCACGAGAGAATTGGTCTGCTACTGATTTGAATGCCTGAGGTCACAGGGTTCCGTATGGCCCCCTCTCAGAATCCCGCGACGTCAGGTCAGGGGGACCGGCTTTGGCTCATGCCACGGCCGGTCCAACCTCCTTCCCAGGTGCAAGAAAGCCGGTCCAGATCGCGCCGGTCGAACGTCGCGTAGCATTTGTGCGAAACGTTCAAGACTTGACCCACTTCAGCAAGGGCCGGGACTGATTATCTAGCCCGTCCAGCCCAGCCCCGTGGCCACGCAGTTCATCGTCATCAGCAATGGCATCATGAGCTTTTCGGGGCTTCCGCCACGCCGCGTTTCCTTCAGCAATTGCACCTGCCAGAGATTTGACTGATCGACCATCGGGCGCACCCGTTCAAATCGCCGCTGCAAGCCTTCAAAACGTTCACACAGTCTGGTTTCGCCAGTTAATTCAAGGATTGTGCGCGAGGTCCGGGCATGTTCATGGCGGATGAGCGCGAAAAGCCGCTCAGCTGCGATCCGGTCGGTGACCAAGGCAGCGTATCGTTCGGCCACATTCATGTCGGCGAGATAGAGTGATTTCTCGACTTCATCGACGGCCAACCTGAAACCGCGCGATCGCTTGAACATGTCGCGCAAGAGCTTCATGCCTTCGCCGCCGCGCGGCACCAGAAAATCATCGAAGGCGTAGCCGAGACCATACCACCCGGTCAGCAAATGGCGGTTCTGGCTCCAGGCAAAGACCCATGGAATGGCGCGGAGATCACCAATTCCCTTGGCACCGAAGCGGCGGGCGGGGCGCGAGCCCAGTTTCAGGTTGGCGAGTTCTTCAACAGGCGAGGCCTGATGGAAATAATCAAGGAGCGCTCCATCTTCCGCCAGTTTGCGATAGTGGCGGAACGAGGCCTGGGCGATCCACTCCACCGCCATCTGGTGTTCCGGGTTGATCTTCAATTCCGGTTCATCGATGGATTTGAGCGTATGCACGAAGACGCTTGCGGCAAGGGTCTCAAGATTATTCTGGGCCGTGCCACGGTTAGCGAACTTCGACGAGACGACTTCGCCCTGCTCGGTTACACGCATGCGGCCCCCGATGGTCCCGGCCGGTTGGGCGGCAATGGCACGCCCGGTCGGTGCGCCGCCACGGCTCACCGATCCGCCTCGCCCATGGAAGAAGCTGATTTCGACACCCGCCTCACGGCCGATGCGGATCAGGCGGCGCTGGGCTTCGAAGAGTTCGAAACTGGCACAGAAAAATCCGCCGTCCTTGTTGGAGTCGGAATATCCCAGCATCACTTCCTGCCGGCCGCCACTGGCGGCAATCGAACCCTTGACCACCGGCGTCGACAGAAGATCCGTCATGATGGCAGGAGCCGCCCGCAGGTCGTCGATGGTTTCAAAAAGCGGCACGATACGAATGCGGCAGGTCTCACGCGCCGTCTCATCGCCAAAGAGACCAGCGAACTTGGCCAGAAGATAGAGCCCCAGCACATCGCTGGCATGCTGAGTCATGGAAAGAATGAACGTGCCGATCGCCTGCGGGTCGGGCCCCTCAATGGTCTCAAGAATGAGTTTCAACAGGTCAAGAAGTTCACGGCCTTCATCCGACATTCCCCGAAACTGCGGCAGGAAGCCCAGTGGTTTCGCCAATTCTGCACTGATCCAGTCGGCCCACGCGGTGGAACCCGGTGCCGGCGCAGCTTCGGCAGAAAGCGGATTGAGCTTCCGCCAAATCTCCTGCAGCACCCGATTGATGACCGTGGTGTTCTGACGGATGTCGAGACTCATAGAACGGAAGCCGAAGGTTTCGATTTCCCAGCGCAGCGGGCGAACCAGTGTCGAGGCAATCGATATCGCCTGCATCTGTGCCAGCGCCTGTTCGGCACCCAATAGTTCATCGGTCAATTCGGCGGTGTTGCCAAAGCCTTCGCCGGGTCTTGTCCCGTCAAAGGTGGCGGCGAGCCTTATGCGCAGTGCCGTGAAGAATTGCCGGAACGGCTCAAGTTCATTGCGATCTCTTACGGATTGTGCCGCATCCCCCGTGAGCGATATTTGGCGATTGAGGCGTTCAATGAAGTCCGCTGGAATGACCGCTTCCTGCGCGCTGATGGAAATCAGCTGCGCCAGTTCAGAGAGTCGATCATCCAGCTTGCTGACCACTGCGATCCGATTTTCTTGCAGGGCATATCGCGTCACATCAACGGTGACGAAAGGATTGCCATCGCGATCACCGCCAATCCAGGACGAGTATTTCAACGGGGGGCGGATGCGGAGCGGTGTTTCAGGATAGTGCCGTTGCAACGCGGCCTCGAGCAGATCGCAAATGCTGCCGGTACGATCGAATAGGGCTTCTCGGAAGAAATGCAATCCCCAGTGGATTTCCTGCTGAACCGTGGGTTTGGTTAGGCGGATTTCACCAGTGAGCCACAGCAGGTCGATCTCGTTGCGCAGCGCTTTGAGAAGTGCGGCGCGCTCGCGCGGAGTCCAGCGCGGACTTTCGAGTTCATAGAGCTTGAGATAGATGCGGCGGTGGATTTCAAGCACCGAGACGCGTTTTGCCTCCGTCGGATGGGCAGTGATGGTGGGTTGCACGTCGACACTGTCAAGCGCGCGCTGCACCGCCTCAGGCGACACGTTGGCGGCGGCGACCAGCGCAAAGGCATGTGAGAACGACCCCGGCACCTGATCGGGGCCGCTGCGGTTTTCCATCTGGCGGCGATTGCGCATCGCCGCATTTTCTTCTGCAATGTTCAGGAGCTGCAGCCATATACCGATGACCTGCAACGCGTGCTCGACCAGATCCGGCGGAATCTCGACCGCGTTGGCGGGCTCATCGATGATGGCCAAAACCTTCGGCTCGCGCAGCTTGATCACCTGGCGCAACTGGTCGCGCATCATCATGGTGATCTCATCCAGATAGGCGGCGTCCGAAGGCCCCGAGGCAGCCGCAGATGCCTTTTTTACGTCTCTCACTTTGATGTACGCTCCTCAAACCCCCTCAATTTGTGCGGTGCAACACGGATATTGTCAATAGCTTGAGCTTCCGGATGACATCGTGCTGCACGGCAGCTAGAAACCGCGTCATGCTGCATATCAATGGACTGACATACCGGATCGGCGGGCGGCTCTTGCTGGAGGACGCCAGCGTGGCCATACCGGAGGGCCACAAGATCGGCATCGTCGGTCGCAATGGCGCTGGAAAATCCACTCTATTCAGCCTGATTCTGGGGAATATCCCCTCCGAATCCGGCACCGTGACCCTGCCCCGAAACGCGAAAATAGGCACCGTGGCCCAGGAGGCTCCTGGAGGACCCGAAAGCCTGCTCGACACCGTTCTGGCGGGGGATGCCGAACTGAATGCACTGACCAGCGAGGCCGACACCGCCACCGATCCACATCGCATCGCCGAAATCCAGATCCGCCTGGCCGACATCGAAGCGCACTCCGCCCTGTCGCGCGCTGCCACCATACTCAGCGGCCTCGGCTTTTCCGAAGAGACGCAGGCCGGACCGTGCTCGGCGTTGTCCGGGGGCTGGCGCATGCGCGTGGCGCTGGCCGCCGCCCTCTTTGCCCGCCCGGACGTGTTGCTGCTCGACGAACCGACCAACTACCTCGACCTCGAAGGAACGATCTGGCTCAACAGTTTCATCCGCGACTATCCTCATACCATCGTGATGATCAGCCACGACCGCGACCTGCTGAACGAGGCAGTCGGCTTCATCCTGCATCTCGACCGCGGCAAGCTGACACTCTACCAGGGCAACTACGACAGTTTCGAACGTCAGCGCCGCGAGAAGCAGGCCCTGACCGTCAAACTCAAGAAGAAGCAGGAAGACCAGCGCAAGCACATGCAGGCATTCGTCGACCGCTTTCGCTACAAGGCATCGAAAGCGCGGCAGGCACAGAGCCGCCTCAAGGCGTTGTCGAAGCTCGAGCCGATTGCCGAGCTGGTTGAAGATCGTGTTGCGCCGTTCCTCTTTCCAAACCCGGAAAAGGCCATTGCGCCGCCACTGGTGAAGTGGGACAAGGTGAGTGTCGGTTACTCTGCGGACAAGGCCGTGTTGCGTAACATCACGTTGCGACTTGACCCTGACGACCGCATTGCGCTTCTGGGGTCCAACGGCAACGGCAAATCGACATTCGCCAAGCTGCTGTGCGGTAAACTGGCGCCGCTGTCGGGTGAGATGAAGACCCCCGCCCGGCTCACGGTTGGTTACTTTGCCCAGCACCAGCTGGATGAAGTCTCGGCAGAGCGGACGCCCTATGACTATTTTCGCGAACTAATGCCGGATGCGCCTGAATCTAGACGCCGGGCCAAGCTCGGCGCCTACGGTTTCGGTGCGCAGTTGGCGGATTCGCGCTGCGATACGCTGTCTGGAGGTGAAAAGGCACGCCTGCTGTTCGCCCTCGCATCTTTCCATGCGCCGCATATTCTGGTTCTCGACGAACCGACGAACCACCTCGATGTGGATAGCCGCGAAGCTCTGATCATGGCCATCAACGACTATGAAGGTGCGGTCATTCTGATCAGCCATGATCGTCACATCATCGAGACCTGTGTCGATCAGCTGTGGCTGGTCAACGACGGCACCGTGAAGCCCTTCGACGGCGACATGGATGATTACACGCGGCTCGTGCTCGACAAGTCGCGTGAGGGGCGCCGCAGCGAGCGCATGGCATCCATGAAGGCAGCTCCACCCCCGCCGCCGCCCAGACCTACTGCCGCAGCGGCGCAAAAACTCATCCAAAGACTCGATCTCAAGATGCTCGAGATCAAGGACAAGATCGATATCCTCGACCGCGCGCTAAGCGACGCCGGCCTGTATCGCGACGAACCTAAGAAGGCTGCGGACTTCACGCGGCTGAGAGCCAAACTCGCGAGCGACCTCGAAAACCTCGAAATGCAATGGTTGGAAGCACACGATGTATAGTCCGCAGAGCCGCTTGCAGGCTTTCATCCACCACGAAACGACTGCCGGGCTCATCCTCGTGGTTGCGGCGGCCGCGGCGATCTTCGCTTTCAATATCGATGCTCTGCGTCCCATTTATGAGGGCTTGCTTGAGGCGAAAACGACGATCGCCATTGGCGACTTCGGTCTTTCGAAACCGTTAGTACTGTGGATCAACGATGGCCTGATGGCTGTATTTTTCTTTCTCGTTGGCCTGGAGATCAAGCGCGAGGTTCTGGAAGGCAATCTATCGTCGCGTGACCAGATCGTATTGCCGGCTCTGGCTGCCGTGGGGGGCATGGCGGCGCCGGCTCTCTTTTATAGCCTGTTCAACTGGAACGATCCTGTCATGATGCGCGGCTGGGCCATTCCGGCAGCTACCGACATTGCCTTTGCGCTCGCCGCACTGTCGCTGGCCGGCTCGCGGGTCCCCTTGTCGCTCAAGGTGTTCCTGCTGACGCTTGCCACACTCGACGACCTCGGCGCCATCGTCATCATTGCGTTGTTCTACACCTCGAAACTCTCGGTGCTGTCGCTCACGCTCGCCACGCTGGTGCTGATTGTGCTGTTCGTACTCAACCGCTTCAGGATCGATCGCATCGGTCTCTACCTCTGCCTCGGCGTCGCCATGTGGGTGCTTGTGCTGAAGTCCGGCATTCACGCGACGCTGGCCGGCGTGGCGCTGGCCTTCATGATTCCAATGTCGCGCCAGGACGGCAGACCGTTGCTACACGCCATCGAGGAGTCTCTGCACCCTTACGTGAAGTTCTTCATCCTTCCGCTGTTCGCTTTTGCCAACGCGGGAATACCGCTGGATGGATTTGCGGCGGCAAGACTGATCGAACCGCTACCGCTCGGCATTGCTGCAGGCCTCGTCGCCGGAAAGCCGATCGGCATTCTCTGCGCCACGATGATCGCCTGCAAAACAGGGCTGGCCAGATTGCCCGAGGGATGCAACGTCATTCACATGGTTGGTGTCGGGTTTATCGCGGGAATCGGCTTCACTATGAGTCTCTTCATCGGCGGACTAGCATTCGAGTCTGCAGATCTGCAAACCGCTGTGCGCGTGGGCGTGGTGGTAGGATCGATCATTTCTGCCATCCTCGGTGTCGCCATTCTCTACATGGCGGGAACGAGGCGAAACTAGGCTGCGCGGTTCTGCCAGCGGCCGTTCTCGTCCTGCTGCCAATATGTCACTTCGCGGCCCTCGGCCCTGAACCGCTTCCAACCAGACCGCGCTTGTTCCAAGGCCTCCGCATCACTGCCGTCGAACAGGATGACGGCACGCGTCAAACCGTCTAGATCGCCAACTGGCGCGCCATCGACATAGAAGCGCACATTTGCGCTATTGGGGTTCTCATCTACTGCGGTCAGCCAGATGGGCTGCAGATCGGGCACACCATCGGACCTGGTGCCATGCGGCAGAAAGCTCTCGTCATCAAATGCCCAGAGATGGGACGCCAATGCTTCGGCGCGCTCGTCCGATCCCGTCTGCACCACGACACGCCAGCCTCGCTCGAGGCTCGCCGCCAGCAACTTGGGAAGCACGCTTTCGAGCGGCTGACGCTCGAGGTGATAAAAGAAGACCGGTGTCATTCCTGTCCTTCAGCAAGACGCGGGCAACGGGTCAAGACATTGCGGCGTCGAGGACAGCCGATCGCAGTTGTCCTGTCCGACCTTACCATAACGCAAGGATCATCTGCTGCACCGGCATAGCGTCCATCTTGCGGCAAAAGGTTAACAAAACCTGCTTCACGCTAAGTCAACTGATATGGCAGTTCTCCCATATTGCACAGGGGGGATGCTCAGGCCAGAGTATATGCGAAGATGCACCGGGGCGGGGGACGTGCTTGTCGGTTGTATCGTGGCGGGAGGGCCGGCGTGAGTATTACTGAGATCGATACACTGTCTCGACCCAACAAAACCGGGGCCGTCAGCATGTACTGTATGGCATCTCTTGTTGCCGACGAAGCGTCGCGCAACGGTTTCAAGGATCTCGCAACATCACTGGAGTCAGCTCTTTCCAGTTTTCTGTCGGGACTTCCGCGGGATGAACAGCATCATGCGCTGCGGCTCTCCTACGAGATGGCCTTGGGCGGCGATGAACCTGCCCCACCGCGCCTGCGCCTCATCTACTCGCGCGACTGACACTGTCTAGAAATCGGTCTTCTCGCCGCCCTCCTCTACCCGGCGCGCGACGAAGGCAACGATTTCCTCAGCAATCGCTGGATCCATGTAGGGTTCCGAATATTCCGCCAATGCCTGCTTCCACAGGGCATTGGCCTTCTTCTCCGCCGTCGGCGATCCTGCGGCCTGCCAGCTCGGGAAATTGCGCCAGTCTGAAATCAGCGGCTGATAGAAGGCGGTGGAATAGCGTTCCAGCGTATGCTGCGCGCCGAAGAAATGCCCGCCGGGGCCCACCTCCTGGATCGCCGAGAAAGCCATCGCATCGTCGTCGACGATCATCGGCTTCAGATATTCCTGGACCATCTGCAGCAGGTCGATGTCGAGCGCGAATTTTTCGTAGGAAGCCACAAGGCCGCCTTCCATCCAGCCCGCCGCGTGCTGGATGACATTGCCACCGCCCATGATGGCGCCCCACAGCGAGAATACCGATTCATAGGCCGCCTGCGCATCCACACTGTTGGCGGCGTTGGTGTTCGACGTGCGGTAGGGCAGCTTGTAGCGCCTCGCCAGCTGGCCGCCGATGATGCAGGCCTTCATATATTCCGGCGTGCCAAACGCAGGAGCCCCCGACTTCATGTCGACATTGGACGTGAAGCCGCCATAGACAAAGGGCGCGCCGGGATTCGTCAGTTGCGACAGCGCCAACCCCGCCAACGCCTCGGCGTTCTGTTCGACAAGCGCACCGATGATCGTGACCGGTGCCATGGCGCCGGCCAACGTGAAGGGCGTCACCACGCAGACCTGATTGAGACGTGCCATCTCGATGATGCCCATCGCCATCGGCGTATCGAGCTTGAGCGGCGAGTTGGTGTTGATGACGGTATAGGCGGAGGGTTCGCGCAACAATTGTTCCTGGCTGACACCGCGCGCGATGCGGATGATTTCCAGTCCGTCGAAGAGCCGTGCCCGGCCGGTCGAATAGATGAACGGCACCTTGTCGGAATAGCGCATCTTGTTGGCGGTGATGTGCAGATGCCGCACCGAGGCATGGACATCGAGCGCGTCGACCGAGGCGCCACCCGCTGTGTGTACTGTGTTGAAGAACTGCGACAGCTTCACAAAATTCCCGGCGTCCTCCAGCGTGCCCGGACGCCTGCCGCGGTCGAGGTCGGAGCAGTTCGGCGGCCCGCCAACCGGAGCAAAGGTGATCCACTTGCCGCCGATCTGCACATTGTGCGCGGGATTGCGGGCGTGAAAGGTGAATTCGCTCGGTGGTGTCTTCAGCGCCTCATCGATGATGTCGCGGCCAATGCGCACGCGCTCACCGCTGACGCGGGCACCAGCCTTCTGCAGGATGTCGCGCGCCTCGGGTAGTAGGACATCCATTCCGATGTCCTCCAGCACCTTCATCGACTGGCGGTGGATGGCCTCGATCTGGTCGTCCGAGAGAATGCGCGAAGGTTCGAGCGTCAATTGCGGCTGATGCCAGGGCAATTGCTGGATCGGCGTATGCGCGGCATCGGCGCGGCGGCCACGGCGAATTGCGGTCATGATGTCTTTCCTGCAAATGCGACGGCAATGGCCGCACCAACTTCAGCATTGTTTTTCGCCAGCGCGATATTCGCCGTCAGCGAACGTCCACCGGTCACGCCAGCGATTTCGGCGAGGAGGAAGGGCGTAAGGTCCTTGCCGATGATGCCGCGTTCGTCGGCAGACTTCACCGCCGCCGCAATGACGGGTGCAATTTCATCCGCCGGAATTTCCGAACCTTGAGGAATGGGATTAGCCACGACCACGCCGCCACGCAATCCCATCTCCCACTTGGCCTTCATGAGGGCTGCGAGTTCATCCGGCGTATCGCAGCGCATCGGCACCGTGTGGCCGCTGCGGCGCGAATAGAAGGCCGGGAATTCGTCGGTGCCGTAGCCCACCACGGGTACACCCAATGTCTCAAGCGTCTCGAGTGTCAGCGCGAGATCGAGAATGGCCTTGGCTCCCGCCGTCACCACGGCGACATTGCTTTCGGCAAACTCGGTCATGTCTGCGGAAATATCGAAACTGTCCTCGGCGCCACGGTGAACACCACCGATCCCACCGGTCGCGAAGACGTGGATGCCAGCCATCGCCGCAAGCCGCATGGTGGAAGCCACCGTGGTTGCGCCATCGCGTTTCATCGCCACAGCATAGGGAAGATCGCGCACGGACACCTTGGCAATGTTGCGGCCTTCGCAGCCAAGATATTCGAGTTCGTCAGGCGACAGGCCTATGTGAATGCACCCCTGCAAAATGGCGATGGTCGCCGGCACGGCGCCGCCCTCACGCACGATCTGTTCGACCTCGCGTGCCGTCCGCACATTGTCTGGATAGGGCATGCCATGGGCAATGATGGTCGATTCCAGTGCGACGACAGCGCTACCGCGCGCCAGGGCGTCGCGCACATCGTTGGTGATCATCAGCTCATGCGGCACGTCATGTTCCCCTCAGAATCCAGCAATGTGTTTAAGTCTATCACGGCTGAGTTCGGCTGACACCGAGTCGCGAGACGACAATTTGATCGCGGCTGCGGCCTGGCCCAGGGTTGCCGCCCGCGCCAGCGGCAGGCCTTCGAGAATGCCGGCGGCGAGACCCGCAACGGCGGCGTCGCCGGCGCCTGTCACATCGGCAATGTTCAGTGTGCCGGGTGCAGCAACATCGAACCGACCGGCTGGCGATGACGCCACCGCACCCTTCGCCCCGCGATGAACGACGATGTTCTCGAAACCGAGCCCATGCAATGCGGCAATGGCACGATCGAGGTCTTTCTCACGCGTCAGGGTTTCAAGCTGCTGCTGGTTTGGCGTGATGGCAAAGACGGGCTTGGTGCGTTTGAATTTCAGCAGCTTCTTCGCCTTCGGCACCGAGACGGGTTCGATTATCAGACGCACGCCGGTTCGCGCCGAGAAAGCACAGAGCCAATGGAGGCATGCGGCATCGATGTTGCAGTCGGCCACCAGCATGTCCGCTGAGGATAGCTGACCCGCAACGGCTTCAAGGTGCTTCGGCTTCAGCCATTCGATGTTGTGCATGTCATTGACGGCACTCTGCAGTTCGCCCTTGCGATCGAGGATGACGAGATAAGTCCCCGTCGACGCAGGTCCGGTGAGTGTCAGGGCAAGGCCGACACCAGCGGCCTCCGTCGTTTCGCGCACCAGTCGGCCGTTGGAGTCGTTACCAAGCACCGTCAGCAGTGATACCTGCATTCCGAGGCGCGCCAGATTCTCGGCGATATTGCGGCCCACACCACCGACTGACACCGTCACTTCGCCGGGGTTCGACGTCGCGCCGACAAAGGCGCCGCTGACGCGGCCCTTTATATCGACGTTGGCTCCTCCGATGACGATGACCTTTGACATGGTCAATCAGAAATCAGTGGGCGCGCCACCCTCGGCCTTGCGGCGCTCGACGAAGGCATTGAGTTCGTCCTTCACCGCGGCATCGATGGCCGGTTCCTGATAATCGGCCAGTGCCTGTTTCCACACGCTGTTGGCACGTTGCCAGGCTTCCGGCTTACCCGCCGCCAGCCATTGCTGATTGTTGCGCCAGTCGGAGACGATTGGTGCATAGAAGGCGTTGGTGTAGCGGCCCAGCGTGTGCTGCGCGCCAAAGAAATGCCCCCCCGGACCAACTTCGCGGATTGCCTCGACGCCCAGAGCATCTTCAGTTGTTTCAAGAGGTTGCATGAACTCCATGACCATCTGTATCAAGTCGCAGTCGAGCACGAATTTCTCGAAGCTGGCCACCAGTCCGCCTTCCAGCCAGCCGGCGCCATGCATGATCAGATTGCCGCCGCCCATGGTGAGGCCCCACAATGAGAAAACGCTTTCATACGCCGCCTGGGCATCGACGGTATTGGCGGCGCAGGTATTTGAGGTGCGGAACGGCACCTTGTAGCGCCGCGCCAACTGCCCGCCGACAATGGTGGCCTTCATATATTCGGGCGTGCCAAAAGCGGGCGCGCCCGATTTCATGTCGACGTTGGAAGTGAAGCCGCCATAGATCACCGGCGCACCCTTGCGCACCAGTTGGGTGAAGGCCATGCCAGCGAGTGCTTCGGCATTCTGCTGCACCAGTGCGCCCGCCACCGTCACCGGCGCCATGGCACCGGCCAGGGTGAAAGGTGTGACGCAGACGATCTGGTTGCGTGACGACATTTCGAGAATGCCGCGCAGCATCGGCGTGTCCAGCTTCAGCGGCGAGTTTGTGTTGACGATGGTTAACAGCGAGGGCTCGCGCTCCAGCTGCTCGTGGCTGATGCCGCGGGCGATGCGGGCGATCTCGATGCCATCGAGAATGCGCTCGGATCCCAGCGAATAGGCGTGGAACGGCTTGTCGGTCATCACCGCCATGTCGCGCAGTGCTTCGAGATGGCGGACGGAGGCGTGAATGTCGATCGGCTCGACCGGATAGCCCGACAGGAATCCGATGCAATTGAAGTATTGTGCAAGCTTGAGGAAATTGCGGAAGTCGGCCTGGTTGCCGCTGCGCCTGCCGCCATCCATGTCGGAACTGTTGGGCGGGCTGGCGACGGTGCCGAACACCATGTTGTTGCCGCCGATGCGCTGGCTGTTCTCGGGGTTGCGAGCGTGGAAGGTGAACTCGGCCGGCACCGAACGCATCAGTTCTTCGATCATGGCGAGATCGAATCGTACGCGCTCTCCTTGCACATCGGCGCCCGCCGCCTTGAGCATGTCGCGGGCTTCGGGCAGCGTGAAGTCCATGCCGATCTCGGACAGCACGCGCAGCGAGGCATGATGAATTGACTCGATCTCGTCATCCGAGACGATCTGCATTGGCGGAAAGGCGCGGGCCAGCTTGCGGCGCGGCAATTGCGCCACGGGCGCGCGGCCCGAGGCCGATGTAGCACGGCGGCCACCGCCTTCGCGGCGAGAGCGCCGTGAGGTTTCCGGGCTGGAAGTCTCGATATCGGTCAAGATGCTTTTCCTTTTTCGCGGTAGGCTTCGAGCGATGGATCGGCGGCAATCTGCTTCACCAGCCAGTCCTCGAAGCGTTTGATCTTGGGTTTCATGCGGTGCTCCGCATTGCAGGCGAACAGCCAGTTGTGCCGGTGCTGCACCTTCAGCGGGAAAGGCTGTACGAGGCGGCCCATCTTGATTTCTTCCGTCGCGAAGGGGCCGATGGTCATGGCAACACCGCGGCCTTCGATGGCCGCTTCCTGTGCGAGGATGTAACTGTCGAAGGCCAACCGGTCGGACAGCTTGATACCCTTCACGCCGGCCGCCTCCAACCAGATGTGCCAGTCTTCTTCTGCCGTGTAGACATAAAGCAGCTTGTGCTTTTTCAGGTCTTCCGGCGTCTTCAGCGCATTGGGGCCTTTCATCAGTTCAGGCGAGCAGATCGGCGTCAGGCGGGAGTTGAACAGTGTGCGGTAGTAGTGATCGGGGGAACGGTTGCGGGCGAGGATCAATCCGACATCGACATTCTTCTCGTCGAAGTCCCAGTCGAAATAGGACGTCGAAAGTCTGACCTTCATGTCGGGAAAGCGGCGTTCGAAATCGTGCAGACGCGGGATCAGCCATTTCAGTGCGACGGTAACATACACCTGCACGGTCAGTTCATTATCGGCGGCCGAGGGCTTCAGCGCGCGGGTCTGCGCCTCGATCATATCGAAGGCCTCGCGCACCGGCGGAAAATACGTGTGCCCGGCTTGCGTCAGTTCGGCGCGCCTGGCATCGCGCCGGAAAAGCTGCACGCCGAGGCGCTGTTCCAAGGATTTCACCTGATGGCTCACGGCCGAGCGGGTGATACCCAATTCACCGGAGGCGAGGCGGAAACTGCCCAGCCGGGCAGCAGCCTCGAAGGCGGTCAGTGCGCGCAGCGGTGGCAGGTCACGTCTGGCCAAGATTCCTCACCCGTCTTTTGATGCCCTGTTCTATCACCATTGAAAACCATGGGTTAAGAGGCGAATGATGAAACCATGCCGAAAATGTGGTGAAATAATCTCACGTCTTGTACTGAAAGATAAGCCGTTGAAACCTGCCCGCAAAACAGCGGATATAGGGCTTATATCAGGAGTCCGATCATGAGCGCTGTAGAAGACCTTTCCCGCCGCCGCGGTGGCCGTGAAGCCCGCCGGGCGCTACGGTCCCGTCCGATCCCCATGACAGAGGCTGCCGTCCGCCCCGGCATGGTGGGCGGCCAGTACAAGCCGCTGACCGAGATGGATATGCAGCGCATCCACGAGACGGCGCTGAAGCTGCTGGAAACCGTTGGGCTCGCCCAGGCCATTCCGTCCTGCGTCGAGGCGATGACGGCGCGCGGCTGCTCGCTCAATGCGCAAGGCCGCCTGTGTATTCCGCGCAGCCTCGTCGAGGACATTCTCGCCAGCTGTGCGCGCAATTTCGTGCTGCACGGACGCGATCCCAAGCATGACATGGAGCCGTCAGGCAACCGCGTCTACTTCGGCACTGCTGGAGCGGCAGTGCATATCGTCGAGCCTGCAACCAGGACTTATCGCGAGTCCTATCTCGCCGATCTCTATGACGCGGCGCGCATCGTCGACAACTGCGACAACATTCACTTCTTCCAGCGGGCGCTGACGGCGCGCGACATGATCACCGGGCACGATCTCGACATCAACACGATGTATGCCTGCCTCGCCGGCACGTCGAAGCATGTCGGCACCAGCATGGTCGATCCGGCGCATGTCGACGAGTGCCTGCAGATGCTGCATTTCATCGCCGGTGGCGAAGCCAAGTGGCGCGAGCGGCCGTTCGTGTCGCAATCGAACTGCTTTGTCGTGCCGCCGATGAAATTTGCCGAGGATGCCTGCCGCTGCCTCGAGGCGGCGGCGCGCGGCGGCATGCCGGTGCTGCTGCTGTCGGCCGCACAAGCGGGCGCCACCTCTCCTGCGGCGCTGGCGGGCACCGTCGTTCAGGCGGTGGCGGAATGCCTTGCGGCATTGGTCTACATCAACTGCGTGGTGCCGGGAGCCATTGCGATCTGGGGTCCGTGGCCCTTCGTCTCGGATCTGCGCACAGGTGCTATGTCGGGGGGCTCGGGCGAACAGGCGCTCATTACGTCGGCCTGCGCCCAGATGGGCCACTTCTACAATCTCACGGTCGGTTCTGCCGCCGGCATGTGCGACTCGAAAATGCCCGACATGCAAGCGGGTTACGAGAAGGGTGTCACTGCCGGCATTTCGGCGATGACCGGCATCAACCTGATGTATGAATCGGCCGGCATGCACGCCTCGCTGCTCGGCTTCTGCCTCGAGAGCCTGCTGATCGACAACGACATGCTGGGCTCGATCAACCGCAATGTGCGCGGCATCGAGGTCAATGACGAGACGCTGTCGCTGGACGTCATCACCGACGTCTGCGTCAATGGTCCGGGCCACTATCTCGGAAACGAGCAGACGCTAACGCTGATGCAGAAGGAATATGTCTATCCGCAGATCGCCAACCGCATGAGCCCGAAAGAATGGGCCGAGGCCGGCAAGCCGGATCTGATCGAGCGCGCCACTGCCCGCAAGATGGAAATCCTCACCACCTACTATCCGGATTACCTGCCCTGGGAGATGGACAAGATCCTCCGCCAGAATCACGATATCAAGCTGCCGCGCACGATGATGGAGCCCGGCGACCCGCGCTGGGCCTGACGCCACATCATGGAGCATCCGGTTCTGAGCGCTATTCGACGGGCGAGTTTCACGCCGCTTGGATGGTTTGCGCCAGTGCCGGAAGATCGCGTTCCCGGAGAGACGGCGTTCGTCATCCTCCTCGGCAATGCAGGTCCGGACATGTTTCGGCGCTTTGCCCGTGAACGTGACCCGCGGCGTGATGCGATGGACGATTGGACGCGTGACGTGGTGTCTGCTCTCGCCCGCGATCTTGACGCGCGCGCCGTCTATCCCTTCGACATGGACCCGCCCTATCCCTTTCTCACCTGGGCGCGGCGCGGCGGAGCTGGCCACGTATCGCCGCTCGGCCTCAACATCCACCCGACATACGGACTTTGGCATGCATACCGGGCGGCCTTGCTGTTCCCGGTTGCCTTCGATCTGCCGGTCCCCCGGTCCGGTGCCCACCCGTGTGACAGCTGTCTAGCCAAGCCTTGCCTTTCCGCCTGTCCGGTGCATGCTTTCAGCCCGGCGGGCTATGACGTTCCGGCCTGCGCGGGGCACCTGAAAACGTCGCGAGGTGAGGCATGCATGTCGCGAGGCTGCCTTGCGCGCCATGCCTGTCCTGTGGGACAAGGATTGGGCTATGCGCCGGCGCAGGCAGAGTTTCACATGCGGGCATTTCTCGTCGCACGTCAGTAGCTGGGGGGTTCTATGTACGAGCATATCGCGCGAAAGCTGTCACGCGGCGAAATCATCATTCTTGATGGCGGGACCGGCACCGATATCCAGCGGCGGGGCGTGGCGATGAGCGGTAGCACCTGGTGTGCGGAGGCCAACCTCAGCCATCCCGACATCGTCCGGGAAGTCCACCGCGACTACATCAATGCGGGCGCCGACATCGTCATCGCCAACACTTTCGCGACCAGCCCACTCCTCTTCAACGCGCTGGGACGCGATGAAGATATGCTGGAGATCGACCGCGCCGCAGTGGCGCTGGCCAAGGAAACCGCCGCTGGAAAGCGGGTGGCGGTTGCAGGCTCCATGTCGACGATGCGGCCGGTCGTCACCGGCAGCGACCGGACGTCGAAGCAGCGCGAGTGGCCGGAAGCCCAGGCGCGCGCCTTGTTCAAGCGAAAGGCGGACAATCTGGCGGCCGCCCATGTCGATCTCATCATGATGGAGATGATGCGCGATACCGATTATTCGCTGTGGGCAACAGAAGCGGCGATCGCGACGCGGCTACCCGTGTGGGTCGGGATCTCGGTGGAAAAACGGGCGGACGGCAAGCTTACGGGTTTCGGCCGCGAGGATCAGCTGCTCGACGACGTAGCACGGGTGCTGGCCAAGACCAATCCCGCACTCATCAGCATCATGCATTCCTCGCCAAACGACACAGGCGAGGCCATCGACATCGTGCGCAAGTACTGGAACGGGCCCCTCGGCGCCTATCCGGAGAGCGGCTATTTCAAGATGCCGGAATGGACCTTTGTTGACATTATCGAACCTGACGATCTCGTAGCCAAGGCGCGTGAATGGCATGCCAAGGGCGTGACGGCCTTCGGTGGCTGCTGTGGCCTTGGCCCCGAACACATTCATGCACTGGCGCGAGAGCTCAGACCGTGAAGACCGGCTCCTGTTTGTGTGGGGCGGTGAAATTCGAGATCCACGGTGCGCTCCGTCCGGTCATTGCCTGTCATTGCATCCAGTGCCGCAAGCAGACCGGCACCTATATGTCTGCCACGGCGGCATCCGACGCTGACCTGATATTCACGGAAGTCCGCGGACTGAAATGGTATCGCTCAAGCCCTGAGGCGCAGCGCGGGTTCTGCGGCGAGTGCGGTTCGGTGTTGTTGTGGAAAAGGGACGGCAGCAGCCACACGTCAATCACCGCTGGCAGCATCGACGGCCCAACCGGCGCTTCGCTCGAGGGGCATATCTTCTGCGAGAGCGCCGGTGACTATTACGAAATCGCCGGTGGGGCATACCGGCTGGACCGATGGTAAGCCAGGGCAGAGGCTTACGAAGATCCCGACTCGCGGCCGGGACGCTCTGACATTGGCACCAGATCAATGAGTTCTTGCTGAGAGACCCTGTCAGCGATTTGTCAGTTTGACTGTGGCGTCAACCAGCGTGGTTCTGCAAGCGGGCGAGTACCTCGCCATAGCCGGTGAAGCGATATTCATAGGCGAGGCCAAGTCTTGCCGCGGCGGCCATGGCCTTTTTCGCGAGGTCCTCATCGCGGGTCTGCGCGAGAAAGACGATCTTCGTGTAATTGCCGAAATACAGCGGCAGCAGTTCCGGATGGCGGTCGAGACCGAGGCCTGCCCAGATCAGCTTGTCGAAATGCTTGGCGAGGTAGTCGGTCAGGAAAAAGGACGTAACATCGTCATCGGCGTGCCGTTCAAACTCGGCATTGCCGGAGAAGAACGCATAGCAATGCGGGCCATCGATACGTTCGATGCCCTCCTCCGCCAGCAGCCTGTCAAGCTCGCCGCCGGTGCCACAATCGCCATAGAGTACAAAGATCGACTTGTAGCGCCCCTTGGCCTCGCGGATTTTCTCGCGGATAGCCGGAACAATCTTGTCTGGTGTATTGTGCCATTTGGCGGGCAGGCACTGCAAATCGAAGGCGGTCCAGCGGTTGCGCTCGATCAGGTCGACGATCTCGCGCGCCAAAGCACCACAGGCCAGGAGGAGAACATCCCCCTGGCCCGGCTTGAATTCGAATTCGTCGGATGGTGTGAGATTGACGAGGGTCATGGGTGACCCACCGTTGCCTCAGTTCGAAGCCATCTGGTTGTGCTTGCGCGCCATGAAGGACTTGGCGGTTTCGACGGCCACGGCCGCATCGCGGCAATAGGCATCGGCACCGACGGCCTTGGCGAATTCCTCATTGAGAGGCGCACCGCCAACCAGCACGATGTAGTCATCGCGCATGCCCTTTTCCTTCATGGTGTCGATAACGACCTTCATGTAGGGCATGGTGGTGGTCAGGAGCGCCGACATGCCGAGAATGTCCGGCTTGTGTTCCTCGATGGCGCCCAGGTATTTTTCAACCGGGTTGTTGATGCCGAGGTCGATCACCTCGAAGCCGGCACCTTCCATCATCATGCCGACGAGGTTCTTGCCGATGTCGTGAATGTCACCCTTCACCGTGCCGATGACCATCTTGCCCTGGCGCGGTGCGCCGGTGGCGATGAGCAGCGGCCTGAGGATGAACATGCCGGCCTTCATGGAGTTGGCGGCCAACAGCACTTCCGGGACAAAGAGAATGCCGTCGCGGAAATCGACACCAACGATTCGCATGCCTTCGACCAGGGCCTCGGTCAGCACCTTGTAGGGCGCCCAGCCGCGGCCAAGCAGGATATGCACCGCCGCCTCGACCTCTTCCTTGAGGCCGTCGTAGAGATCGTCATGAACCTGCTGAACCAGCTCTTCGTCGTTGAGGGAGTTCAGATCGAGTTCGCCATCATCGCTCATCAGGGGTCTCCAGACCGGAAAATCGTCAAGGATTCACATTATATGAGCCCGGGGCAGATGCCCTGCCACGGGGCGACGTCCACATGCCGGAAAGCGACGGTTGAGGCAAGGAGAAAGGGCAGCTATGGGTGGTCTCCCTCTTTGAGTTGCGGAATATTCAACATGAGTTTTGACTTTAGTGCCGATGCCGTTCGCGCCCAGTTTCCGGCCTTGTCGTTGACCGACGCCGGCGTTCCCCGCATTTACTTCGACAATCCGGCTGGAACGCAAGTGCCGCAGCGGGTGATCGACCGGACAGTCGAGTGCCTGGCGACCAAAAACGCCAATCTAGGCGGCTATTTTTCGACGACGGTGTCGGCTGGCGAACTGGTCGATCAGGCGCATCAGGCCTGTGCCGACTTCTACAACGCGGCCTCGGCTTCCGAGATCGTGTTCGGCCAGAACATGACGACGCTGACCTTCCACATGTCGCGCTGCCTTGGCCGCAAATTCAAGGCCGGGGACGAGATTGTCCTGTCGCGCATGGACCATGATGCCAATGTGGCGCCGTGGCTGCTGCTGGCTGAAGACAAGGGCCTGGTGGTGCGCTGGATGGATTTCGATCCGGAGACCTATGAATTCCCGGAAGACTCGCTGCGCAGGGTTCTGTCGGAGAAGACGAAGCTGGTCTCTCTCGGGCTGGCTTCGAACTGCACCGGCACGGTGAATGACGTGAAGCACTTTGCGGCCGAGGCGAAGGCCGCCGGCGCCCTCGTCTATGTGGATGCCGTGCAATACGCGCCACATTATGCCATCGACGTCGAGGATCTTGGTGCCGATATTCTGGTGTCGTCTGCCTACAAATGGTTCGGCCCGCATCAGGGCGTGCTGTGGGGCCGCGAAGCCCTGCTCAGAGACACCTTCGGCTACAAAGTGCGGCCGGCAGGCGAAGATTTGCCGCACAAGTTCGAGACTGGCACGCTCAGCCACGAGGGCATGGCGGGCACGCTTGGCGCCATCGAATATCTCGAACAGTTCGGCACGGGCGAGACACGCGCCAAACGCATCGCCTCCGCCTGGAAGGTGATGGTGCAATACGAGCACGCGTTAACCGCGAAGCTGATTGCCGGACTCAAAACATTCAAGGGGCTCACCATCCGCGGCATTACGTCCGACAATGCCATGCACCGGCGTGTGCCCACCGTGTCATTCACGCTCGATGGCCATCATCCCGAGTCTCTGGCCAAGGCCTTCGCCAGGGACAACATCTTCGTGTGGTCCGGCCACAACTACGCCATCGAACCCGTCAGCCGCATGGGGCTGATGGAAAGTGGCGGCGTGCTTCGCGTCGGGCTCGCGCATTACAACACCGAGGCAGAGGTCGACGCCCTGCTCTCCTCACTCACACGCCAGATCAGGAACGCATAGAACATGGCCTTCAAACTCGCCATCATCGGCCTCGGCAAGATCGCCCAGGACCAGCATCTTCCCGTCGTTGCGAAGAACCCGGATTTCGAACTGGCTGCAGTGGTATCGTCGCGCGGCGCCTACAAGGACGTTCCGACGTTCAAGACGCCGGCGGCACTCTTTGCCAGCGGCCTCAAGTTCGATGCGGTATCGCTTTGCATGCCGCCCGAGCCGCGCTTCGACATCGCGCGCGACGCGCTCGATTCCGGCCTGCATGTGCTGATGGAGAAGCCGCCGTTCCCCACTGTCGGCGAACTCGACGCCATCACCGAACACGCGGCCAAGACCGGCCGCGTGTTGTTCTCGACATGGCACTCGCAATACAACGCCGCCGTCGATGAGGCCAAGCACCTGTTGTCGTCGCGCATCGTCACCAAGCTGCATGTGAATTGGAAGGAAGACGTCCGCCACTGGCATCCGGGCCAGGAATGGATCTGGGAACCGGGCGGTTTCGGCGTTTTCGATCCCGGCATCAACGCCTTCTCGATCGTTACGAAGATCATGCCTCAACCAATTTTCGTGCAGGCCTGCGTGCTGGAGACGCCAAGAAACAAGGCAACGCCGATCGCTGCGCAGATCCGCTTCAAGCCTTCATGGAGCGGCAAGACCGATCTCTCCGCCGACCTCGACTGGCGGCAGACGGGCGAGCAGACGTGGGACATTTCGGTCGAAACTTCGGATGGCCTCAGCCTCAAGCTGCGCAAGGGTGGCACCGAGCTTTATGTGAATGATGACCTCAAGGTCGCCGCTCCGATGGCCGAGTACGAGGACATTTACGTGCACTTTGCCAAGCTGCTCAAGTCAGGCCAGAGCCACGTCGATGGCGCGCCGCTGCAGCTCGTCTCCGATTGTTTCATGCTGGGGCGGCGTGTCGATACGGAAGCCTTTGTCTGACGCGTGACAACGTCTCGGCTGGCGATCCGGATGCATCGATCCGTTCCCAGTCGAGACGGCCGAGATCATAGGTTCTTTGTTGTGCCACCACGCCGGGTGTCGCATCAGATGCATCAGCACCGCGCGCCGCCACGCGCGCGGTGAGACTTTCGGCTGGCGCCTCAAGCCACAGTCCCAGAAATCCCGTCTTGTGTTGCCGCGCGACAGCGGCGGCATGCTGGCGCTCGCTGTCACGGGAGAAGACCGCGTCAAGCACAACGGAATGTCCAGCCGCCAGGGCCTTGGCGGCGCGCGCAATGCAGGTCTCGTAGACAGCGAAAGATGCCTGGCGCGAATAGGAATCGGCTGGCAGACGCTGGAATTCATCGACGCCCGCAAGCACCTTTCGCTCAATATCGCTGCGAATGTGGAGAGCACCCGGGGCGGCACCGACCATTGGGGCAAGGGCAGCTGCAAGCGTCGACTTTCCGGTGCCCGAGAGTCCTCCGACGCAGATCAGGATGGGCGGCCGGGGTTTCAGAAACGCGATACTGGCACGGAAACAGTCGAGCGCCATGCCGCGCTGCCGCAACGACCCGCTCACCGGAAGTTCGTGTACCAGATCGGCGGTGACGAGTGCCCGGACGCCAGCTCTCGTCGACAGGAAGAGAGGCAGCAAAGCCAGCCCGGACAAGTCTTCTTCCGACCGCCTGAGATGCAAATAGTGGTTCAACACGGCATTGGCGGTCGCGTGCTCGCCATGCCACCACAGGTCCATCAGCAGAAAGGCGAGGTCATAGAGAACATCGACCGTTGCAATTTTCTCGCTGAACTCGATCGCATCGAACAGCTTGGGCTCGCCGTCTTCGACGATGATGTTGCCGCTATGCATGTCGCCATGGCATCGCCGCACGAGCCCTCGCGCGCTGCGATCATTCAGCAGCGGCCGCATGCGCTTCAGCGCCTCTTCATAGAGCGCATGGAATTCCAGCGTCTCGGCCGGCTGGAACAGATCTGCCGATGAGGTGAAAGCATTGGACAGTTGAGCACCGAGACCCATCATGATGTCAACGCCGCGCGTCTCGCGGCGGGGCGCTGCGGCATGGGCCTCAGCGATCATCCGCGCGAGACGGCGCGCCAGTTGGCCGTCTATGCGGCCTTGCGCCATCTGCCGTGACAGCAAGGCCTGTGCCGGGAAACGCCGCATCCGCAAAACCGGTTCGCCGCGCACCTCGATCACATCAATGTAGATATCGGGTGCGAAAGACCGGTTGATGGCCAGTTCTTCTTCAAGCACAGCCCGGCGCTTTTCGACCGTCGAGAAATCAAGATAGGGCAGCGATACGTCCTTCTTGATTTTGAAGGCCCGGTCGGCCACGAGAAAGACATGCGCCGCGTGCGTTTCAACATGCTCCACGGGCGCGCCGCCGAAGCCCCAGGTCTCCCCTGTCAGGAATGCCGGATCGAACATGATGGCAGCAGAATAGAAACCCAGGACCGTTCCCGCATTGACGCGCATCAAACTGGCGGCGTCAGTCAGCGAGCAATCGCCGGACCATTTCTGTGTGGCGGTTGAGGAAGTTGCGTGTCACTTCGAAATGCTCGGTATCCTCGTAGTGAACCCGCTCCAGCCCATGCCGACCGATCTGGTAAATCCACGCATCGGGATAAGCCATCAGAATGGGCGAATGCGTGGCAATGATGAACTGGCTGTTGGCCGCAATCAGATCGTGCATGCGCACCAGCATCGACATCTGGCGTGACGGTGAGAGAGCTGCTTCGGGTTCGTCGAGAATGTAGAGGCCATTTCCACCAAATCGATGCTCAAGAAGCGACCAGAAGGCCTCGCCATGAGACTGCACGTGGAGACTACGCCCGCCGTAACTGTCGATATAGCCAATGTCGTCAATGTGGGTAGCTACATTATAGAGAGATTCAGCGCGGAGAAAGAATCCGTCCCTGGCACGCCGAGGCGGTCTTATCAGTTTGATTGCCCTATGAAGTTCCGAATGAGTTGGTCTGGTGTTGACACTGTGATTTCTTGTTCCACCCTCGGCGTTGAAACCCCATGCGATGGCCAGCGCTTCGATCAGCGTCGATTTGCCGGAACCGTTTTCGCCGATGATGAATGTCACCTTGGGATGAAATTCGATCTCGTGAAAGCTGGCGATGGCGGGCAGCGCAAAGGGATAGACCCCGCGGTCCTCGACGCGGTCCCATAGCATTTCGGCCCGCAGCAGATAATGCTTTGCCTCGTATGATTTCATCGCCCGGTTCTATCGCCAGGGTTGCCCATAGGGCAACGGCGCGCGATGAACGCAGTAAACGCTTCAGCCCCGGCGGCGGCTGCCGCGCGCAGCGGCACCGGCGGCAGCGGTATCGACGCCCTTGGCCAGTTGCGACACCGGTCCCAGGCGTTCCTCGATCAGCTCCACCGTCGGCCGCGTGCCGCGCGTGTAGCCTTCGAGCGACTTGCGCATGGCGGCGAGATGATCGGGGCTCGTGCCGCAACAGCCGCCGATGATCCTGGCGCCGGCATCGAAAGCGATTCGGGCATAGTCAGCCATCAGTTCCGGCGTGCCGGTATAGTGGATGTGGCCATCCTGATATTGCGGAATGCCGCAATTGCCCTTGGCAACGACCGCCGCATCGGGCCGGGCCTCGGTGATGCCAAGCACGGTGGCGACCAGTTCGGAAGCGCCCACGCCGCAATTGGCGCCGATAGCGACGGGCTGGGTTGGCAGCGCCGCGGTGATGGCACCGAAGGACTTCGGCGTGATGCCCATCATGGTGCGGCCGTTGGTGTCAAAACTCATGGTGGTGACGATCGGCAGTCCGGCAGTGGCGGCGCCTTCAACGGCAGCCTTCAGTTCTTCCTCAGACGACATGGTCTCGATCCACAGCACATCGGCGCCACCTTCTTTCAGGGCTGCCGCCTGCTCGGCAAAGGCCTTCACGGCCTCCTCGTGGCTCATGGCGCCAACGGGTTCCATGATCTCGCCGGTAGGCCCGATGGAGCCGCCGACGTAGACGGGACGGCCCGCCGCATCGGCCTCGGCCCGGGCATTCTGCGCTGCCGCCATGTTGATTTCGCGCACGCGGTCCTGGGCGTTGTGCAGTTTGAGGCGGTGGCGGTTGCCGCCGAAAGAATTTGTGAGCACGATATCGGCGCCAGCCTCGATGAAGCGGCGGTGCAGCGAGCGCACGCGCTCGGGATGCTCAAGGTTCCACATTTCGGGCGCATCGCCGGATTCGAGTCCCATCTGGAAATAATTGGTCCCGGTGGCGCCATCGGCCAGAAGCCAGGGGCGGCTGCTAAGGGCTTCGGTGAAGGACGGGCGTGGCATGGCGTTCTCCGGATAACAATATAAAGAAGTCTTTATATGATTTTCACTGTCTTTGCCAAGAGGCAAACGCCGCGTCCCAGAGCAGAAGCGACATGCGCTCGTTCACCGGCCATGTTGTGGGGCGGTCATTGCTGGCTCGCAGCCGTGTCAGGCTGGACGCCAAATCGGAGACATCGCGGCGGGAAAGGCGGGGCGCCCGGCGCGTGTTGTGATCGTCCGGATCGCCATGTGCACAATAGATCGCGGTATCCTCGCGCAGCATTGGCAGGAGTCTCTCGGCGGTGTCGTGATATGCATCGAGATCGGCTCCGGGGATCTGGGCATAGAGCGATCCCGGATAAATATAGTCAGCGGCCAGCAGCAGATTGGCTTCGGCATCCCAGAGCGACACCGAGTCGGTAGAATGGCCGGGTGTATGCAAGAGTTCCATAACCCGTCCGCCGAGATCAATCCGCGATCCGATCGGCAGCCACTGGTTCACCTTCACCGGTGTCCACACCATGCCCTCGCGAAACCCGCGGTAAAGTTCGTCTGCGGCACAAAACCAGCCACCCTGCTCGCAAGCCCGCAATTCAGGCAGGTCGGCCATGGCGATGTTGCGGAATTTCGCCAGGCCACCGGTGTGGTCGAAATGCATATGCGAAGACAAAGCCGTCACCGGCAAAGTCGTCAGTGCACGGACCGCAATCGATATATCCCGCACCCCTGGTCCGGTATCGAACAGCAGCGCGCGGCGGCTGCCGAGGATCAGGTAGTTCCAGTTGATCTGGTGGAAGCGCGGTTCGCCGATGGCGATGACCCCGGGCGCCACGTCTTCAACAGCGAACCAGTCGTCGAACCAGCGGACACCGGGCGCCAGCATCAGGCGGACTTCGCGCCATAGAACAGGGTCACAACATGCTGGGCCTCAGCGAAGAACAGCCAGCGTTCGACCACCGCAGCGGCCAGCGCCAGCGCTGCGGCCAAAATGGCAAAATAGGACAGAGCAAGCGAGGCCAGCATGGCGAGGAGAGCGAGGGCGAGCAGTACAAGCACAAAACGCCGGAGCGTTTTGGCATGCTTTCGGGCAACAGCGTAACCCATCTCCTTCTGCACGTAGTTCTCGGACGTATGCGGAACTTCCCACTGGCCGACCGTGCCGATGGACCCCAAGCCGGTGGCGGATTCCATGGTGTGGTCGCGCGGTGCCTCGTCAATCATCCGCCAATAGGCAAACTTGAGGATCAGCGCGGCCAACAGCAGCGCAATGGTCAGGACGGCCTGAAACACCTGGAAGCGTTCGAACAGTGATGCGATGCCGGCCAGCAAGGCTGAGCCGGTGGCCAACCCCAGCACCAGATAGACCGGCACGGTGAGCATCTGGTTCCAGGCGCGGATGGTTTTCAGCGAGGCATAGATCATACCGGTGGTGAAGACCGTCACCATCGCCATAACAGCCGTCACCACGCCCAAGGGCGCGATCAACCGAGGCGCGTCGATGAGACCGGACCAGACGAGCCCGAACGCCAGCGCCGGGACATAGGTGATCACCGCCGCGACACCTTCACGCGACAGCCAGGACGAGCGCCACTGTGAGAGGGCCCGCCAGGCGCGTTCGGGATGCCCAAGGTGGAAGGTCGAAGACAGCAGCCCGATGGTGATCAGCCCCAGTGCGATGAACATGCAGACCAACGCGAAGGCCACGCTTGAGGCCTGACCATGATTGAAACCGACGAGACCCAGCAGCGCCAACAGGCCATAGCCGGCACCCGACGCTGTCGTGAACAGAATGACCGAATAGGCAGGATGCATGCTCAGCCTTCCAGCTTGCCGGAATTGTCGATATCGGAAACCCGGCCCACCACGCGCTTGCTGGATAGCAGCTTGTCAGCCCAGACGAAGAGGCGGTCGAAGGCCGAGCCATCGGGCTTCGGCAACGCTTCGGCCTTCGCCGTGTGCGCGTCGCGGCGCGGGCGCGGCGGCAGGTATTTGTTCACTGGCTTGTATCCCATCTCCGGCAGTAGATCGTAACCGCCGCGTTCGGCCACGAGCTTCGACACGTTTGACGAGGCATCGCCCAGATCGCCGAAGTGACGGGCACCCGTCGGGCAAGCCTTGACGCAGGCTGGCTGGCGGTCCTCGACGTCTAGATTCTCATTGTAGATGCGATCGACGCAGAGCGTGCATTTCTTCATGACGCCGTCGCTCTGGTCATATTCACGCGCACCATAGGGGCACGCCCATGAACAGAGCTTGCAGCCGATGCAGGTCTCGGGGTTCACCAGCACGATGCCATCCTCGGCGCGCTTATAGGAGGCACCCGTCGGGCAGACGGTGACGCAGGCTGGTTCCTCGCAATGCAGGCAGGAGCGCGGGAAGTTGACAATGCGCGAGTGCGCTTGTCCCTCTTCCTTCACCTCAAAACCATGAATACGGTTGAGCCAGACGCCCGTCGGCTCCGATCCATAAGGGTTGCTGTCGTTCAATGGCGCCGAATAGCCCTGCGCGTTCCATTCCTTGCAGGAGGTGGCGCAAGCCTGGCAACCGACACAGGTGTCGAGGTCGATGACGAGCCCGAGCTTTTTCGCGGAGGGCGGCGGCAAAGACGTCATTTCGCCCTCCTGATCTTTTTCAGTGCGGGGAACTGCGGCTCACTCACTGCGCTCTGCTCCGTTGCTTTTTCGACCCTCACGCGGAGATCGTACCACGCGGCCTGACCGGTCACCGGATCGCTGTTGGAATAGCGGTAGCCGCCTTCACGCTCCGGTAGAAGTTCCGATATCAAGTGATTGAGAAGGAATCCCTTTTTGGCTTCGTCCGCGCCCTTCTCGAGGTTCCAGGCGCCAGAGCGCTTGCCGATGGCGTTCCAGGTCCACACCGTCTCGGGGTTGACGCCATCCATCAATCGCGCCTGCGCTTTGATCTTCCCGTGGTTGGACGTGACGCTCACCCAGTCGCCATCGGCGATGCCGAGCTTCGCCGCCATGCTGCGCGCCATATAGAGCCAGTTACGGCCGAGAAGCTGCCGCAGCCAGGAATTCTGCGACCCCCACGAGTGATACATGGCCATCGGCCGCTGCGTTACCGCATGCATCGGATAATCTCTTTGCCTCACCATTTCACCCTCGAAGGGTGGATACCAGAACGGAACTGGATCGAAGTGATCGAGGATGCGTCGGCGATGCTCCGCAGGCGGAACAACCTTGCCGTATCCCTGCGCCGCCAGCCTGAACTTCTGCAGCGGCTCGCAATAGAGCTGATGAATGACCGGTTCAGGCTTGCCCATGAAGCCGAAGAACGTCGCCCAGTCGAGATAGGCCCAGTTCACATGGCGATAGTATTTCATGTGATCGGGCAGTTCATAATACCAGTGGCAGCCGTTGTCGATATAGTGCTGCAACTGCTCGGGATTGGGAGCGCCGCGCCCCTGCGCCTTGCCGTTGGGCCCGCGGAACCCGGCGAGCGGGCCAATGCCGGGGGCGCGTTCATGATGGACGATATAATCGGCATAGCCACCAGGATAGCGCGGGCTGCCGTCGGTGCGGGTCATGCCGGGCAAACCCAGCCGGTTGCCGAGATCGAGCAGCACGGTCTGGAACGGACGCACATCGCGGTCAGGCTCCACCACTGGCTGGCGGATTGAATCCGCTGGCCCGTCGGCTTCCGAGATCGGCCGGTCGAGCATCGAGATGCAGTCCCAGCGCTCGAGATAGGTCGTGTCGGGAAGGACCAAGTCGGCGTAATGCACCATCTCGGAGGCATAGGCGTCGGAATAGATGATCTTCGGAATGGTATAGGAGCCGTCCGGCTCCTTCTGCGTCAGGTACTTGATGGTGTCCGGCACATTCATGGCCGAGTTCCAGCTCATGTTGGCCATGTACATGAACAGGACCTCGATGCCGTATGGGTCCTTCTTTGCCGCATTGGTGATGACCATGTGCATCATTCCGTGCGCGGCCAAGGGCGCATCCCAGCTATAGGCCTTGTCGATGCGCTGCGGCGTACCCTCTGCGTCGATCAGCAGATCATCGGGCGAGGTGACGAAGCCCAGCGGCGGGCCGGGCAACGGCGTGTTGGGCTTCACCTGCCCCGGCTTGCCCGCCGGCTTGACACCGGGCGGCGGCGGCTTCGGGAACGGCGGCTTGTAGCGGAAGCCTCCCGGCACATCGATGGTGCCGAGCAGGATCTGCAGCAAATGAATGGTGCGGCAGGTCTGAAAGCCATTGGCGTGGGCCGAGATGCCGCGCATCGCATGCATCGATACCGGCCGGCCCAGCATCTTCTCGTGATAACGGCCAAGATGATCCGTCCACGGAATATCAAGTTCGATCTGTTCCTCGAACGCGGTGCGGGCCAATTCGGCGGCAAGGCGTTTGATCGTCCCGGCCGGCACGCCGCAGCGTTCGGATACGGCTTCCGGCGCCCACTCCGGTGTCAGAAAGCGCTCGGCGATCAGCTGGAAGCTGGTCACCACGCGACGGCCGTCGGGCAGCTTGAAGCGGCCCATCAGTTTGGGTTCGGCATCGGGCGACAGCGCCGGCATCGGCGTTCCGGAATGTCCGTCCCACACCAGCGCCGAGCCCTGCGCATTGCGGGCGAACAGCCCGTCATCGGCGCCACCCGGATTCTCGATCACCAGCCACGGCGAGTTGGTATAGCGCAGCAAATATTCGCCATCGATCTTCTGCGCCGAAATCAATTCGTGGATCAGCGCGCCCACGAACAATCCGTCCGTACCCGGACGAATTCCGATCCATTCGTCGGCAATGGCTGAATAGCCGGTGCGGATCGGATTGATCGACACGATCTTGACGCCCTTGGCCTTGAGCTTGCCCAGCGCCTTCTTGATCGGATTGGAACCGTGATCTTCGGCGACACCGAACAGCATGAAATACTTGGTGTGCTTCCAGTCGGGCTCGCCGAACTCCCAGAAAGAGCCGCCAAACGTATAGAGGCCGGCAGCCGCCATGTTGACAGAGCAGAAGCCGCCATGGGCAGCGTAATTTGGTGTTCCAAACTGTGCCGCCCACCAGCCGGTGAGGCCCTGGCTCTGGTCGCGGCCGGTGAAGAAGGCGAGTTTCTTCGGGTCGGTGTTCCGCACTTCCGATAGCCACAGCGTGGCGATGCGCAGCGCCTCCTCCCACTCGATCTCGCGGAACTCGCCTGAACCGCGCTCGCCGACACGGAGCAGCGGCTTTGACAACCTGGCCGGAGAATAATGCTGCTTGATGCCGGCAGCGCCTTTTCCGCAGATGATGCCCTTGTTCACCGGATGATCCGGGTTTCCGTCGATGTATTTGACCGTCCCGTCCTTCAGGTACACCTTAATGCCGCAACGGCAGGCGCACATGTAGCAGGTGGTGGTCTTGATCTCGTCCCAGGTCTTGGGGGAGGTATTGACGGCGGGTTCGGTCATGGTCTGCCTGTGAAGGGTCGAATCCTCTCTACTCTATCGGCTCCCTTGGCCCTATGATAGGTCCAGAGCGATCATTCACAGGAACCAAATTGCGCGACTGGCTCGTCCATATCCGGCGGAACGAACATGCAAGCCTGCAGACCCAGATCCGCGAGGCGCTGGTGTCGGCTATTCTCGACGGACAGCTGGCGCGGGAAGAACCCATTCCCTCCACCCGCAAGATGGCGAAAAGCCTCGGCGTGTCACGCAACACGGTGGTTCTGGCCTATCAGGGCCTGCTGGACGACGGCTATCTCGTGGCGCGCGAGCGCTCCGGCTATTATGTCGCCGAAAAGGCGCTGGAGACCGTCACGCCGCAAAAGCCGCAAGCCAAGCCACGCGTGGCGGGCAGCGGTTTCGATTGGTCGAAACGCCTCACGATGGGGCCGGCCGCACAGGCCAATGTCTCGAAGCCGCTCGATTGGCAGACCTATGACTATCCATTCATTTATGGTCAGGTGGACCACAACCTCTTCCCGCTGGCCGAGTGGCGCGATTGTGCCCGGCAGGCACTGGGGAAGAAGTGGCTCGGTAGCTGGACAAACGATACCTGGGCCTTCGACGATCCCCTGCTGGTCGAGCAGATTCGCCGCCGCATCCTGCCTCGCCGCGGCATCATGGCCACGGACGACGAGATTCTGGTGACGCTTGGCGCCCAGAACGCGCTCTATATTCTCACCAGCCTGCTGGTGGGGCCAAAGACGAAAGTGGCGATGGAAGAGCCCGGTTATCCGGATGTCCGCAACATCTTCAGCCTCAAGACGCCGCATGTATCGCTGATCCCCGTCGACTCGAAGGGCCTCACATTGCCGGACGAGATCAACGCCGCCGATGTGGTCTTCACGACGCCCAGCCACCAGTTCCCGACCACCGTCACCATGCCGCTGGAGCGCCGCATGGAGTTGCTGAAGCGGGCCGCCAAGCACGACTTCGTCGTCATTGAAGACGATTATGAGTTCGAGACAAATTACGTCAACGAACCCTGCCCGGCACTGAAGTCACTCGATGACGAGGGCCGCGTCATCTATGTCGGATCGCTGTCAAAGACCCTGTTCCCCGGGTTGCGACTGGGCTTCCTCGTGGCGCCCAAGGAACTGGTGGCCGAGGCGCGGGCGCTGCGCCGGCTGATGGTGCGCCACGCGCCCAACAACAACCAGCGCACGGCAGCCCTGTTCCTCTCGCTCGGCCATCACGATACCCTCATCCGCAGGCTGCACCGCGCCTATCGCACGCGGTGGGAAATCATGGGCGAGGCGCTGAAACAGTTCATGCCGGATGCCAGCCGCGTGCCGAGCTTCGGCGGCACCAGTTTCTGGGTGAAGGGACCGGCGCATCTTGACAGTGACGCGCTGGGTAAGGTTGCGGCCGCCAAAGGCATCCTCATCGAACCCGGACGCATCGCGTTCGGCGGCGCTGATGCACCACGCAACTACTACCGGCTGGCCTTTTCCTCGATTGACGAAAAGAAGATTGAGGCGGGAGTCAGGTTATTGGCCGAGACTGTAAAGTTGTTTCCCGGGACATGAATTGATGAAAGCTTCAACTTAAAGTTCATTTCAATTTGACATATTTTTGAAACGGCCTGACCACCCCTCCCAGACCATACTTGCACAAAATGGAGCTGCAAGGATGGCACAGAATCGCTTTCGGCATTTCGCGTTCCGATCAGATACCTCCGGCAACATCGCGATCATCACGGCCCTTGCCGCTTCAGTGCTGGCAGGCACTGCCGGAATCGCCTTGCTGATGGGTCAGAACGTCCGCCAGAAAACCGCCCTGCAGGCCGCCCTTGATGCCGGCGTGCTGGCTGGCACATCGCTGGCCTACGGTGTCGCGCCCGAAAAGCGCGTCAAGACGGCCGAGCAGGCATTCTACGCCAATGCCAAGAGCGGTACTTTCAATGACGGCGGCGTCGAATTCTCTGCCGATCAGTTGCTGAAACCCGCCTTCACGGTCAGCAAATCACACGTGAGCGGAACTGCTACCGCGGTGGTAAAAAACACGCTCGCCGCATCGTTCGGCATCACGTCAATGAACGTCAATTCTTCAGCGCGCGCCGAGAAGCAGTTATCCGAGCCGGTGTGTGTGCTGAGCCTCAACCGGACGGCGGCAAGCTCCATCTACGTTTATGGCAACGCCGATCTCGACGTGAAGGACTGCGCCATTCAAGCCAACAGTACCAGCAGCCAGGCCCTTCAGATGGACGGCAAGACATCGGAAGTGACGGCAAAGCAGATTGGCGTAACCGGCGGCTATGGCGGAAACAGCAACAACTGGACGCCTGATCCGATTACCGGTTCCGAACCTATCGAAGATCCCTATGCCGCACTTCCCGTTCCGGAACCGGAGAACTGCGTCAACCTCGGCGGCAAACTGCAATCGAATTCATTTTCGCTTGGGCCAGGCACGTATTGCGGTGGCATCAGCATCAAATCCGGCGCAAGGGTCACACTCGATCCCGGCATCTACATCATCAAGGATGGGCAGCTCGCCATCGACTCAGGTGCAATGGTCACCGGCGACAAGGTGATGTTCGCCTTCGTCGGCGCCAACGCCTATCTCAACATGAAATCCGACGCGGCAATGACCATCACCTCGCCCACCTCCGGAACCTACAAGAACATCCAGATGATGTCGGATGGCGATCTGAGCGACTCAAAATTCGGGGAGGAGTGGTGCACGATCCTCAGTGGCGCCAAACTCGACTATGACGGCGTCCTCTACCTGCCGGAACAGCAATTCTGGGTCAGCGGCACGGCTCAGGACGCGGTCGTCAAGGGATCGTCGCCATCGATGGTCCTCGTTGTCGACAAGGTCTGGGCACAGGGCAATGCGGTCATCGACCTGCGCCGCGACGACAAGCGCAAGACCGGCGGAGACGGCATTGTTGCGAACTTCGGCTATGGCGCACGTCTGGTCCGCTAGTTTGGAATAGCTCCCGCATGCCGGAGTGAGTACTAACATCCGGCATGACGCAACACACGGACAACCGGCCACTGGCGACGCTCTGCATATTGGGCGGCATTGGCCTCGCCTCGGCGCAGGATGCAGTGGTCAAGTTCATGTCGTCAGGCTATCCGGCCTATGAGACGTTGCTGTTCCGCTGCATCGGCACTGTTCCCGTCATGATCTTCATCCTCTGGTATCGCGGCCAGGGCTTCAACATCATGACGCCGCTGCTGCCGCGCGTGATCATCCGTGGGCTTATCCTTGGCACGGCGTATCTGTGCTTTGTTCTTGCCATCGCCGCGATGCCGATTGCCAATGCGGTGGCGATCTATTTTACCATGCCGTTCTTCGTTGCAGGCCTCGCCGGCCCGTTGCTGGGCGAGCATGTCCGAGTGCATCGCTGGCTAGCCATCGCCGCCGGGTTCATCGGTGTACTGATCATGGTACGCCCGGGATTTGGCGTATTTGAGCCCGCCGCTGTCCTGGCACTGATGTCGGCCTTCGGCTATGCCATCGGCCAGATGCTCGGTCGGCCGATTTCACATCAGGTCCAACCGATCATCATCGCCGTGTGGCAGAACATCATTTACACTGCCATCGCTGCGGCGCTTGGACTGGCGTTCAATTTGATCGACTTCGGCGAATTTCATCATCCGAGCCTGGTCTTTCTGTCGCGGCCATTCGCTTGGCCGACGGCCTTCGACTCGATCTTCCTCATCGGCCATGGCGTACTGGCGGCCATCGCCATGCTGCTGTTCGTCAATGCCTACAAGTTTGCCGAGACAAATTTTGTCGCCCCGTTCGAATACTCAGGCATGATCTGGGCACTGCTATATGGCTTCGTGCTGTTCAGCGATTTCCCCGACGCTTATACGTGGGCCGGTGCGGCGATCGTCATCACGGCAGGCATCCTGATGATCCTGCGTGACCGGCAGTTGGACCGGTCGGTCGTCTAGGGCATCTGGCGGCTCAAAGATCAGCCGGCTGGTCCAATCCTTCACCGCTTCATCAGGGCGAACACACCCCAACCCAGGTATTCACGCGTGTAAGTGGCGTAGCGTTCGGGTTCCGTTGTGAGTTTGGTTCGCACATCCGCTGCGAATTCGTCGCCGGGATTGGCATCGAGCCATTGGCGCATGTTGAGCCATTTGGCGGCCTCATATCTATCCCAACTGTCCTGGTCAGCGAGAACCATTTCAACGACGTCGTATCCAAGGCTGCCACATGACGCGATTAATTCCGGTAGCATGAGGAAATCGGAGATTGCCGTGGCGAGGCAGCCTTTGGCGGCCTCCTCCGACGGTGGCAATTGCCGCCAATAGGGCTCGCCGATGAGGATCGTTCCGCCGGAAATCAGACTCCGCGCCAGAAGCTCGATGGTGCCGGCCATTCCACCGCCGATCCAGGTGGCGCCCAGGCAAGCGGCCACCCCCACCTTCTCATCCGCAATATAACCAGTGGCATCGGCATGGATAAAACTTACCCGCGCGGCGACGCCGAGTTCCACGGCGCGGCGCTTCGCTTGCGCGTTAAACAATTGGCTTTTGTCGACACCTGTGCCGACGATGCCGTGATCGCGCGCCCAGGTACACAGCATTTCGCCAGAGCCGCTGCCGAGGTCGAGCACCCTCGTCCCGACGTCCAGACGCAGCGCCGCGCCGAGAGTGGCGAGCTTTTCGGCCGTGATCGGGTTGTGGATGCGGTGGGCGCTTTCGCTGACGGTGAATATTCGCGGGATATCCACTGTGGAATCCGTGTTTGCCGAGGCGGGAATCGTGTCAGTCATGGACTCAGAGCCCAAACCGTTTCCACAACTGGCCCGCCAGCGTGTCAGGCGCGTAAGGGGCTTCGGCATCGATACCGCGCCTGGCCCAGATCGAGGCGTACATGTGCATGAATGGCGAGGGCGGCGGCTCGCGCGCCTCGAGAAAATAGCCTGGCACGTTCCACCAGGCGACGGGATCAACGGCTTCGGGCGGAAGAATGGTCACGCCGTGATCGGGGCGATCCATCATCAGGCGCGACAGCATGTGCGGACCGGCATTTTCCCAGCTGCGGTCTTCGCCATTCAGACTCGCGACCTGATCGACGGCGCGATGAAACAGGTCCCCATCGCGCTGCGCCGGATTGCACATGAAGCAATTGGTGACCTGCGTCAGGCTCTCGCCCGTCGCCGTGGGTTCTGCGTGGCGGAAGGGACGGCGCTTCTCCGAAGCCACAAACGGAGTGGCGGCGATGTCCGGTTCCGGCGTCAGCGCCACGACGTCCATGTCGGACCAGATGCCGCCATGCTCGGCCAGCACACGGTAGCGGAACAGGCTGCTGAGATAGGCCATGTTGCATTCCTCCTGCAGCGGCAGGATGTCTCGGGCATCGTGGACCTCGGCGCCTGACGACGCGAGGTGTTGTGGATCATAGGTCCACAATCTGACGCGATAGCCCTGGGTCATGAAACTCGCGAGACTGAGCCTTGCCAGGCGGGACAGCTCGCCGGACACCCACAGCATGTGAACGGGAAGTGCTTTCAACATCAGACTTTCCTAAATCGGATATCCGGCCCAGCCCTTGACGGTGCGAAGAGCGAGCGAGGACTGGATGCGCTGAACGCCCGGAAGCCTGGAGATTCGCGAGCGGTGAATGCGTTCGTAGTCGGTCGCATCGGCGGCAGCAACCCGCAGCAAATAGTCGAACTGGCCGCTCATCAGGTGGCATTCAAGAATTTCCGGTACGCGCTGGACCGCTTTTTCGAACTTCTCGAATGCCTCTTCGGTCTGGGCGGAGAGCGATACCTCGACGAAGAATTCGTTGGTGAAACCGAGCGCACTCCGATCGAGGTTCGCAGTGTAGGACGTGATGACGTGCGCCTCCTCCAGCAGCTTCACCCGGCGGTGGCAGGAGGATGGCGACAATCCAGCCTTCGCCGCAAGTTCGGCAATCGGCCGCTGAGCGTTTTTCTGCAGTTCGCTCAGGATGATCTTGTCCGTCTTGTCAAAATCCCGGCTTTTCATTCGAACATTCTAACATTTCTTCGAATGTGATTTCAATGCTGCAGTGCTCCGGAAAGCTCTTTGGAAAATCATTCGAGGCGGAATGGTTTAGGTTCTGGCTTACATACAGGGAGAAATTCACATGCTCATCGGCGTTCCGAAGGAAGTCAAGAATCACGAATATCGGGTCGGCATGACGCCGACTTCTGTCAAGGAAGCGGTGCGCCACGGCCACAAGGTCTGGGTTCAGACGAATGCCGGTGCCGGCATCGGCGCCAGCGACGCCGACTATACGCAGGCCGGAGCTGCTATCGTCGCCACGGCAGACGAGATCTTCGCCAAGGCCGACATGATCGTCAAGGTGAAGGAACCGCAGGCGGCCGAGCGCAAGATGCTGCGCGACGGACAGATCCTTTACACCTACCTGCATCTGGCCCCCGATCCGGAGCAGACCAAGGACCTCGTCAAGTCAGGCGCCATCTGCATCGCCTATGAAACTGTCACGTCTCCGCGCGGCGGCTTGCCGCTGCTGGCGCCGATGTCCCAGGTCGCCGGCCGCATGTCGGTGCAGTCAGGCGCGCATTGCCTTGAGAAGGCGCAGGGCGGCCGCGGCGTGCTGCTGGGCGGCGTTCCCGGCGTTGCTCCCGCCAAGGTCGTCATCCTCGGCGGCGGCGTCGTCGGTACCAATGCGGCGGCAATCGCGCTCGGCATGGGCGCTGACGTCACCATTCTCGAGAAGAGCACGGACCGCATGGAAGAACTGGTCGCGCGCTTCGGTACGCAGCTCAAGACCATCTATTCGACGCAAGGCGCGGTGGAAGAGGAATGCGCCACGGCGGACCTCGTCATCGGCGGCGTGCTGATCCCCGGTGCGGCGGCGCCGAAGCTCGTCACCAAGGCGATGCTGAAGGACTGGAAAACCGGCTCGGTGCTGGTCGACGTCGCCATCGATCAGGGTGGATGCGCGGAAACCTCGAAGGCTACCACGCATGCCGATCCGACTTATGTGGTCGACGGCGTGATCCACTATTGCGTCGCCAACATGCCGGGCGGTGTGGCCCGTACCTCGACCTATGCGCTCAACAACGTCACGCTTCCGTTCGGCCTGGCCATCGCCAACAAGGGCTGGAAGAAGGCGCTGTCGGATGACGCGCATCTGCGCAACGGCCTCAACGTGGCGCATGGCAAGGTCACCTACAAGGCCGTGGCCGACGATCTGGGTTATGACTATGTGGCGGCCGAAAAGGTCATCGCCGGCTGAGAATAGTCAGCACATTCACCGATTTTCGTCATGGCCGGGCTCGTCCCGGCCATCTCTTTTTGGGCTGACGGACGGTCTGGGTCTACATCCCCGTCTTGGGCTTCGTCTCGTAATAGTAGTTCGCCTTGCGGCCGTAGATCAGTCCACGGAGAATTTTCCGCGCGGCCTCGGACTTGCGCAGCGGATCGATCACCGCGCGCATGAGGTCATGCGCCATGACTTTCACAGCATCCATCAGCGGCGAGACGCCCGGCGGCTTCTGCGGAAGCCCGAAGCGACGGAGCGTGCCGTTCATCAGCCGGATCTTGTTGAGGCGCAAAACCTCCGGGGTTTTCCAGGTCATCGCCATCGACACCGAATAGGTGCTGCCGGTGCTCACCCAGTGCGGGATCATATAGGGCATGTGCAGCGCATCGCCGGGCTTCAGTTCATGCAAAGTGGCGCGTGCCTCGAATGACGGATCGTATTTCTGGTTGCGATGTTTCGAGGGCGAAATCTCCATGTGCTCCTCGGAGATCAGGCTGCGGTCGGCATTGTCGAAGGTGCGGACGAACTTGTCGCCGCGGATCTGGATGAGGATGTTTTCCTCGGCGTCGACATGGAAAGGCGTGGTGGCATTGGCGGAGGATACGAAAATGAATCCCTGCAGGTCGGAATAGTCGTCGGCCTTGCGGCCCGCCACCAGATTGGCTTCGCTGACGAAGCCTTCGAGAAGCGCGCGATACTCCGGATCGTGCTCCACCATCTTGATCACCATCCAGGCATTGGCCGTCTCGATGGCGGCAATCACGTCCTCGGCCGGGCGATCGATCTTCGGCACATCCTCCGGCTTCACTCCGATGGCCACCTTGCCGGAGTTGTACTCGATGCGGTCGCGCGGCATGGATTTTGCCAGTTCCACCAGGCGCGGCAGGCTGAACAGCGGATGCCCCGCCAATCCATGTTTCAGCGTGAAAGGTGCTTTGAGAAAATGCGCCCGGGCAATCGCCGGATCGGCGGATACGAGGGTCATCAGCGGTGTCTCCCGGTCAGGCGGTGGTAGGTGGATTTGGCAATCGATCGCAGGCGGCGGCGCAGGCGCTCGGCCTGAACGGTCGTCGTGAAGGACAGGGCGCTTACAGTGGGTGCGGCAATCATCACGTCGGCGACGCGCAAGCGGCCTCGCCACTGATGGTTGATCATCGGATGATCAGGCACGGCACAGGAATCGGCCTGCACGATGCCCTCGGCAAACAGCTGCTCCGTGGCGTGAAGGATCACCTGCACGCCCGGCGAGAAGCGGTTCAGGGTTTCATCATGGGCGATCTTGCCGAGCCAGGCCTGTTGGCCCTCGACGATGGCAAACAGCATGGCGATGGGCTGGCCGTCGAGAACTACCTTCCAGAAGCGCAGCTTGCCAGCGGCAGCCAGCCCAGCCAGACCTTCCACCAGCGCGGCGGCCACGCGGGGATCGGATTTCAGCGCCGTTCCGCGCCTGCCCTTCCAACCCATGGCTTCAAGGTCGAGGAATTCCGCCGTCCATGCGGCAACGTCATCGGAGTGATGAAAACTCAGCGTCTCCAGCTTGCCAGTCTCGGCCAGCCGCGCCTGAAGACGGCGATACTCCTTGCGGCGCTTGCGGTCGAAATTCGCTTCAAACCAACTTGCGAAGCCGCCATCCGGCCGGAGCACGGCGCGCTCCCAACTGTCGAGAATTCTGACCTGTGGCGTGGAGCCGGCCAGCACGTCCCACACTGCGCCGTCCATCGGAACCGAATGCAGGAGGACTGGCCGATTGAGGCGGCGCAGCAAGGCCATCATCGCCGGGACAGCCGTATAGGGGCCAAGATGCGGTAACCCGTAAAAGCTCACGGGCGTGGAAACGCTGGCATGAACCGCAAACGGGTTGCGGCGGCATTCCAACGGGAGCGCCAGTTGCAAGCCTTCGCTATCATGTACGGTGGCAAGAATCGCGTCCGGGTAGACTTTCAGTGCCGGGATCATGAGTTCCGGTGCATTGTGTCCCGATGTCACCAGCGACCGGCGCGCAAGGTCCTGCCATTCGCCGCCGATGGCATCGTCGGGAATGGTGAGGCTGACGTTCATGAGAGACCAGTTTGGCACGAGCATGCATTGCCTACAGCAAGAGCCGGACCAGACGGTTTACGCAGGGGAGCCGGCCGCAAAGATGATTAAGGCCAGCCAAACACCTGTTTCAAAACGAAAAAGCCAGCCCAAAGGCTGGCTTCATCAGGCAGGAAAAGACCAATCAGGCGTCGGTCTTGACGGTCAGAACCTGGCGGCCCTTGTACAGGCCAGTCTTCAGGTCGATGTGGTGGGGGCGGCGCAGTTCGCCCGACTTCTTGTCCTCAACCCAGGTTACAGTCTGCTCCTGGTGGCCTGAACGGCGCATGCCGATGCGGCTCTTGGACATTTTTTTGCGTGGAACGGCCATGTCGAAACTCCATAAGTAAAAGAGCGATGGGGAAGCCCCACGCCCTTCAGTTGGCGGGGCTTATAACCTCGCTTAGCGGGCAAGGCAAGTGAGATAGGGCCCCATTCCAGTCATCCGCAGCAGAATCCGGTTGGCGATGGATTTAACGCCTCTGGAGGGCTTGCCCGCCTGGCGCTTGATGGGATTGGGGAGAACGGCCGCCAGAAGGGCGGCCTCCCTTTTCGTCAAGTCCTTGGCAGACTTCTTGAAATGGTGCCGGGCGGCAGCTTCTGCGCCATAGACGCCGGGCGCCCATTCGACGATGTTCAGGTAGATTTCGATCATCCGCCGCTTCGACCAGACAAGGTCCATGAACAGTGCTTCCGGCAATTCGATGGCCTTGCGGATGGCGAACCGGCCGTCCCAGAGGAACAGATTCTTGGCAGTCTGCATGGGAATCGTCGAGGCGCCGCGTATCGGGCCTTCATCGCCGTCGAGGGCATCGTCGATGACCCCCTGAAATTCATGCCAGTCGACGCCCCAGTGCTCGCAGAAGCGGGCATCCTCGGAGGTGATGACGGCGCGCGGCAGATGCGGCGAGATCTGGTCGAGGCTAACCCAGGTCTTGGTAATTCCAGCACCGTGCAAGGCCCGCAGCAGCATGACATTCGATACCGGTGGCGGCACGATCGTATAGAGCAGCGTCAGCACCACGGGCCAGGCAACAAGGAAAGCGGCGGCATAGCCAGCCCATCTCAGAAAACGGCGCAGGCGCGAGCGCCCGCTCACCGGAAGCGGCCCGATGCTGGCTGGACCTTCCGGGGAAACCGGCGGTGAGTCCGGCAAAACCGGAAATGCGGCTGGTTGAGTTTCGTCGCTCATGTCCCTACAGAAGGCGGGAATAGCATAGGAAAACGCCCTTGTCCTTCCAGGATGCCCTGGCGCGCTGCGCCGCCGACACCGATGCCCTGCTCGACCGGTTGTTGCCTTTGGACGCCTTTCCCGCCCGGCGGGTGGTGGAGGCGATGCGCTATTCCGCTCTTGGCCAGGGCAAGCGGCTGCGGCCCTTTCTGGTGGTCGAATCGGCGGCACTGTTTGGCGTGCCGCGTGAACAGGCCCTGCGCACCGGCGCGGCACTTGAATGCGTACATTGCTATTCGCTAGTCCATGACGATCTCCCCGCCATGGACGACGACGACCTGAGGCGCGGCAAGCCTACCGCCCACAAGGCCTTCGACGAGGCCACCGCCATTCTTGCCGGCGACGCGCTGCTGACCTATGCCTTCGAGATCCTGAGCGCTGACGCCACGCATCCCGATCCCGCAGTGCGGCTGAGGCTCATTGCAGGTCTTTCGAAGGCGGCCGGCATGGCCGGCATGGTGGGCGGGCAGATGCTCGACATCGAGGCGGAAAGCCGAGTCACTTCAAGCCTTTCCGACATATCGCTGATCCAGTCTCTGAAGACTGGCGCACTGTTCCGCTTCGCCTGCGAGGCGGGTGCCATGCTGGCAGGGCAAGACCCAACGCCACTTCGTCAGTATGCTGACAAAATCGGCCTGGCCTTCCAGATCGCCGATGACATTCTCGATGTCGAATCCACGCCGCAAGCCCTCGGCAAGGCAACGCAAAAGGACAAGGCCATGGGCAAGGCGACATTCGTGGACTTGCTGGGCCTGGAAGACGCGAAGGCGAGAGCTACCGCATTGACGGAAGAAGCCGTTGCCTCCCTGGCGATCTACGGTCCGCGCGCTGCGATTCTCAACGATGCCGCAAGATTCATAGTCCAACGACGCAGCTAGGCCTCAACTCACTTTCCGCCGCAGGGGCGGTTTCAACCCCAGCGGCCCTTCACGTAACCCTCGACGATGGCCTTGAACTGCTCGGAAATATTCTCGCCACGCAGCGTCATCGCTTTCTTGCCGTCGATGAAGATGGGGGCGGCCGGGAGTTCGCCGGTGCCGGGCAGCGATATGCCGATATCGGCGTGCTTCGATTCACCGGGGCCGTTGACGATGCAGCCCATGACGGCGAGCTGCAGGGTCTCGAAACCCGGATAGTTGTTCCGCCAGTCCGGCATGCGGTCGCGGACGTAGCCCTGAATGTCCTGCGCCAGTTCCTGGAATGTGGTCGAGGTGGTGCGGCCACAGCCGGGACAGGCGATGACCATCGGCGCGAAGGCGCGCAGGCCCATGGTCTGCAGGATCTCCTGCGCCACGATCACCTCGCGGGTGCGGTCGCCGCCGGGCTCGGGCGTCAGCGAGATACGGATCGTATCGCCAATGCCCTCCTGCAGGAGGACCGCCAGCGCTGCGGTCGAGGCGACGATGCCCTTGGAGCCCATGCCGGCCTCGGTCAGGCCAAGATGTAGCGCGTAGTCACAGCGCGCGGCAAGCGCGCGATAGACGGCGATCAAATCCTGCACTTCCGAGCACTTGGCGGAAATGATGATCTTGTCCTTGCCAAGTCCCAGTTCAACGGCGCGCTCTGCTGACAGGATGCCAGACTGCACGATCGCCTCGTGCATCACCTCGCGCACGTCCAGCGGTTCCGACGACTTGGCATTCTGGTCCATCAACTCGGTGAGCATGGCCTGATCGAGCGAGCCCCAGTTGACGCCGATGCGCACCGGGCGGTCGAACTTCATCGCCGTTTCGATCATCATCGAGAAATTGCGATCCTTCTTCTCCTTGAAGCCGACATTGCCGGGATTGATGCGGTATTTCGCCAGCGCCTCGGCACAGGCCGGATGATCATTGAGGAGCGTGTGGCCGTTATAGTGGAAATCCCCCACCAAGGGCACGTTGACGCCCATCCGGTCGAGCTTCTCGCGGATATGCGGCACGGCTTTCGCCGACTCGTCGCGGTCGACAGTGATGCGCACTACTTCCGAGCCGGCCCGCGCCAGCGCGGCGGTTTGCTTTGCCGTCGCTTCGGCATCCGCCGTATCGGTGTTGGTCATCGACTGGACCATGATGGGGGCGCCTCCGCCCACGGTGACGTGGCCCACCTTCACGGGAACTGAAATGCGCCGGGACTTGATCGCTGAATACGTCATGTTGCCTAGTCTGATTGAGGAATGGCCAAGGTCAAGACAAAGAGAAATGCCGCCGAAAGTACGATGGCCGGACCGGTGATGGCGTTGGCATAAGCCGAGAGTGCGAGGCCTGACATCACTGCCAGGGCGGCCATGCCTGCTGCAATCATTGCCATGCGTTCGGGCGTTGCCGCGAGCCGCCGTGCCGCAGCCGCCGGGATGACGAGGAGTGCGGTGATCAACAACAGGCCGACGATTTTCATCGAGATCGCCGTCATCACGGCAATGAGCAGGATGAAGCCCAGTTCGACGCGCTGCACGTTGACACCCTCTGCCTGGGCGAGCTCCTCATGCACCGAGATGGCAATGAGGTCGCGCCACAGGAATGCGAGAACCAGCAGCACCGCCGCACCGCCGGCCCAAACGATCATGACATCCCGGGAGGAGACGGTGAGAATGTCGCCAAATAGCAAATCCATGTGATCGCCTGCTGCCCCGACAACCAGGCTGACTGTCACCAGCCCCAAGGCCAGGGCGCTGTGCGAGAGAATGCCGAGCAGCGTATCCATCGCCAGAACGCGCTGGCGCTTCATCAGCATCAGCATGAGGGCCACCGCGACCGCTGTCGCCACGGCGCCGAGCGTGAGGCTGAATCCCAGCAGCAGGCCAAGGCCCACGCCGAAGAGGCCCGAATGCGCCAGGGTCTCGCCGAAATAGGCCATGCGGCGCCAGACGATGAAGCAGCCGACCGGCCCGGCGACGAGCGCAATCCCGAGGCCTGCCATCACGGCGCGCTGGAAAAACGGTTCGTAGAAGATATCAAACATCGCCATCAATGCTTGTGGTCATGATGGTGATGATGGTCATGGCTCTCGTGGTCATGATCGTGATGATGCGTGTAGGCGGCAATCATGCGCGCCGCGGATGGGCCGAAGAGCTTGGCGAATTCCGGGTCCTGCTGCACCTTGGTGGGCCCTCCCTCGCAGCAGACATGTCCGTTGAGGCAGATCACGTGATCACTCTCGGCCATGACCATGTGAAGATCGTGGCTCACCATCAGGATGCCGCAGCCGTGGCGCTTCCGAACGGCCGAGATCAGCTCATACATGCGGGCCTCGCCCATGAAGTCGACGGCCTGCACCGGTTCGTCGAGCACCAGCAATTGCGGATTGCGCAGCAGGGCGCGGGCCAGAAGGGCGCGCTGCAATTCGCCGCCGGAGAGGCGCGAGACACTTGCTTCCTTGAGGTGCGGTATGCCGGTCTCGGCCAGGGCTTCGTCGATCTCGTCTTCGGTTGGTTTAAGGGTCAGGGACAGCAGGCGGCGGACATCGAGAGGCACATTGGGCAGCAGCGGAAAGCGTTGCGGCACATAGCCAATGCGGAGCGACTTCTGCCGCACGATCTCGCCGGAGGTCAGAGGCTGGAGGCCCAACATGCACCGCACGAGCGTGGATTTTCCTGCACCGTTGGGGCCAATGATGGTGACGATCTCATTGGGCCGCACGTCGATGTTCACATGGTCGAGGATGCTGCGTCCGCCGACGACAAGCGTTGCATCCCGGGCACTCAAGATGGCGTTGACGGCTTTCAGCATCAGGCCGCCCTCGCGCAAGCGGAACACAGCCCGGTCATTTCGACCATGGTGCGATGTTCGGCAAAGCCTTGAGCGGCGGCTGCGATCTTCAGCCCGGCAAAGGCGTCAGGGGCATCCAGTTCCGCCACCAGTCCGCAAGTCTCGCAGATCAAAAGTGCTGCGGGCAAGCCGTCATGAGCATGCGAGCAAGCGACAAACGCATTGCGGCTCTCGATCTTGTGGACCAGTCCATGCGCGAGAAGGAAGTCCAACGCGCGGTAGACGGTGATGGGTGCTGGCCTCGGACCAAACTCCGCCATGCGTTCGATAATGTCATAGGCGCCCACAGCCGAATGGCTTGCGGCCACGCAGTTCAGGATATCGCGACGCTGGCCGGTCAGTTTTGAGCCCCGCCGTTCACACGTCCGCTCTGCCCGCGACAGCAGGTCAGCCGTGCATTTCGAGTGGTTGTGATGCGGCTCGGGGAAAGACATTCTGTTACAATATAACATGCTTACCGGAACTTCCAGTTCCATCCACCATGCCCGTTCAATCCAGGAGTCTGCCCCCATGACCGGAACCGCCAAGGCCACCGTCTTTATCGAAAACGACAAGGTCATCGTCACCGAATATCGCTTCGCTCCAGGCGCCAATACCGGCTGGCACAAGCATGGCCACGATTACGTCGTGGTCCCGCTGATGGACGGCAAGGTGAGGCTCGAGACACCGACCGGACCGGCCCATGCCGAAATGAAGAAAGGCATCCCCTATTTCCGCCAGGCCGGAGTCGAGCATGACGTCATCAATGCCAACGACTCCGAATATGCCTTTATTGAAATCGAGCTGAAATAGACGTTCAAGCAGGGTTCATCAGCGGCGCGCTAGGGTGTCTGCAAGTTCAGAGCATGACGTGAAGAGGTTCGACCATGATCCGCCCTACCCTCCTCTCGCTGGGATTTCTTGCCGCCGCGGCGCCGGCTTTCGCCATGGATTTCGACGAGACTGCCCAAGGCCAGATCGAATTCACCATGCCATCAGGCAATGTCGGCTGCATCTATACGCCGGAAGGCGGAACGGATGTCTATGAGCCTGCCGGCGGCGGACCAGAGCTGTCCTGTGACCGTGTCGAGCCGTCCTATGTCCGCGTCACCATGGGACCTGCGGGAAAGGCACGCCGCTTCAACAATGTCGGCGATGCTTCGTGCTGCGGTGGCGACAACGTCTTCGAATACGGCGAGGTGTGGAAATATGACGGCTTCCGCTGTGTCTCATCCGAATCCGGCCTCGTCTGCAAACGCGGCGGGCACGGTTTCAGCATGAGCCGCAAGTTGATCAAGACCTGGTGAGAGATTGGCGGAAGCCTGCATGCCCAACTTGCACTCGCCTTGAACCGGGCAGCGGTTTATCAATGGCGGCATGACCCAGTATCTCGTCGTCAATGCCGGATCGTCTTCCCTCAAATTCGCGGTCTATGACCGTAACCTGGCGCTCGTCCTCAAGGGTCAGGTGTCCGGCATCGGTTCGATGCCGCGGCTGGAAGTCGATGGTCACGCGTCCAGGCCCGTCACGGATGTCACCACACCCAGCGAGGGCTTGCTGGTGGCACTGGAATGGCTCGCCGATCACGGTCATGAGCCGGAGCACTTCAACGGGATCGGCCACCGGATCGTGCACGGCGGCACGCGTTATGTGACGCCAACAATCGTCAATGACGCGATCCAGCATGAGCTTGAAGACCTGCGGGCGCTGGCTCCACTGCATCTGCCCTTCGGTCTTGGCGTGTTGCGCGAGATGCGGCGTGTCGCACCGCAAGTTCCCAACGTTGCATGCTTCGATACCGCGTTTCATGCCACACAGCCTGAACTGGCCACGCGTCTTCCTATCCCTCGCGCTTATTTCGATAAGGGTTATCGCCGCTATGGCTTTCACGGCCTCAACTACGAGCACGTGGTTGAGGCGCTTCCACGCCTCACCGGCAAGCCTTTGCCGCGCCGTATCCTCGCCGCGCATCTTGGATCGGGTGCTTCCATGTGTGCGATCTTCGACGGCAAGAGCGTCGCAACCACCATGGGATTTTCCACCGCTGATGGCCTGGTGATGGGGACACGCACCGGATCGATCGACCCCGGTGTACTGGTGGCGCTGATGCGCGATGAGCACTTGTCACTCGATCAGCTGGAAGACCTGCTCTACCGCCAGAGCGGACTGCTGGGCCTGTCAGGCATCTCGCCGGATATGCGCGTACTGCTCGCGTCAGACCGAACGGAGGCCATCGAAGCGGTAGACTACTATTGCTATTCGGCCGCACGCCACGCCGCCTCGCTGGTGCCCGCGCTGGGAGGCCTCGACGCGATCGTCTTTACCGGCGGCGTTGGCGAGAATGCCGGGCCGGTGCGGGCCCGCATCCTCACGCATCTCAAGTGGCTAGGGGTGAACGATGTGCATGTTGTTCCCGCCAACGAGGAACTGACCATCGCCCGCAACGTGTCAGCGCTGGTCTAGAACGGCAAACCTTCGATCGTCAGCGCATGGAAAACAACCGTCTGGGTCGATGACGTCCGTGTGAGCATCACGCGTGCCCAATAAGTGTTGGTTTCAAAGTCCAGCGGAGCG
>CAUJIO010000104.1 GCA_963205315.1 Pseudomonadota bacterium
ACCTCCACCTATGCCTATAACGCACTGGAGCAGATGGTGACGCGGGTCACCACCGCACCGGGCGGCCCGGCGGGGACCGTGCATTATATCTATGACACGCAAGGCCACCTGATCGCCGAAGCCGATGGCACGACGGGAGCGACACTCCGGGAATACATCTGGCTGGCCTCCAATGACAACACGCCGGTCGACCTGCCGCTGGCCCTGGTCACCGCCGTCAACACCGCGAGCCCCGTGCTGTCGATGGTGCATGCCGATCACTTGGGCCGCCCCATCCGCATGACCGACGCATCCAGAGCCACCGTCTGGCAGGCCTTCTACAATCCCTGGGGCGAGCCCTACAGCCTCGCCGGCACAATCGAGAACAACCTGCGCTTCCCCGGCCAGTTCTTCCTGATCGAGACGGCCCAAGCCTACAACTGGCACCGCCACTACGATCCCTCAACCGGCAGATATACCCAGCCCGATCCGCTGCGCTTCGTCGACGGGCCGAGTGTCTATGCTTATGTGGGGAGCAGCCCGTATATGAATGTCGATCGGACTGGAGAAAGCGCAGTTATAACTGTTGGGCCAGTTGCTGGTGGCTTCGCAGTGGCGGATGGTCCGCTGCCGGTCGGTGACATAATTGCTGGAGGTATCATAGCAGGAGCTGTGGCATATGACGTCTATGAGTGGTGCACAAGCTGTCCAGCGTGTTCACCACACCCGGCAGGGACAGTGGGTTATATTGGACCGCACTATGATCACGATCATTGGCCTGTAGGCCGCCCGCACCTTAATCTCTTTGTAGTGAATCAGAATCCAAATGACTGCAAGTGTCGCTGGAACAAAAGAACAAAGCCCGGTGATGTTGCACCACTGCCACCAGATCCAGCCTGGGTTGATCTCAACGGCGGCTTTCCGGTTCTGACACCATAAGGAGATGAGCAATGCGGTATATGAGTGGAGAATTGGTTCGACTGGGTGATAGAGTTCGTCTGGCTAATGACGACGTCGGAAGTGTTGTTTTATCGATAGATACAGGAGAATTTACCGAAGAGTTTCCCAAGGTTGCCTGGCAACAATACAGTGAAGGAATCGTAGTGAGAACGGACGCAGGCGCGCTTGTCATGCTCCGGGACCCGAATGAACATGAGCTCTATAGGTTAACTTAAGAGAACACGTGCTAACGCATTTGAGAGCTATAGGGATTGCGATACACGTTCCGGCGACAGTGCACGAAATCGGACAATGTTCCGGATGTCTCCAATCGGTCTTCGGCGCGTCGTCACCCTTTCCCGCAATGCCAATGGCCCATCGGGTGCCGCCACCTACTACTACACATACGTTGGCGACCGCAGCTACGAGATCATGACACCTCCGGGTGGGGCTACGACGACGAAGATCCAGAACTATCCGGCGACTTCCAACAAGATCGCCAACGTTACAACCAACGGCACGCTGACCCGCAGCTTCAAGCATGACGCGGCGGGCAACATCACCGTCGACGTCAAGGGTGGCGATACCTACACCACCACCTACAACGTCCGGAACCGCCCAGTGAGCGTCACGCGTACCGGCGCCAAGCCAAGACAGTTCCATATGATAGTGTTATGGTCTGCCTAATGCGTCATCTACTCCTCAATATCAAACAGAGCTCCACACATGAACCGGGCTTCGTGCTGGTCTCCGTGATCTGGATCGCCGGATTGCTGGCGGTGATGGCGACGGCGTTCACCATCGGAATTCGGAGTTACACGTTGGCGGGGCGCAATGTCATTCAGGGGGAGCGGGCGCAGGCGATAGCCGATGGTATGGTGATGCTGGCAGCCTACAAGCTGGCGTCAGAAGATCTGCCCGGCTCGCCGCATGTGGCGGCAGGTGTAGCAGAACTCTGCCAATGGTCTACGTCGGCCACGGTGTCGGTTACCATCCAGGATCAGGGCGGCCTCGTCGATCTCAACACCGCATCGCCCTCACTCATCGACAGTTTGCTGGAAGGGCTGGGTTTCGCCAAACCTGAGTCTGAAGCCTTGCAAGCAGCAATCCGCGATTATCGCGATCCCGACTACGATGCCCAGACCGGCGGCAGTGAGCCCACGACCTATCCCGGCCGCAAGTCCGGTCCCAAGAACGGGCCCTTCTCGACGCCTGAGGAACTGGACCAGATTCCCGGCATGACCGAACAGGCTTTCGCCACCCTGGCGCGCGTCACCACCGTCTCGTCACAACAGATGGGGATCGATGTCGATCGCGCACCAGTGGAGTTGCGTCAGCTGCTCGGCATAGACGGTGCAAGTGACCCGGAAGCCCTGGCCCTCGCGTCGCCCTCTCCGCAACGCGTCTTCGCCATCGATGCGGCCGCTGAACTGACGGATGGCTCCCGCTTCACCCGCCACGCCTTGATTGCGCTGCTACGGCAGCCCGACCGGCCCTTTGCCATTCTTGGCTGGCAGCAGCGCAACTGGATAGACCGCAAGGCGCCGGACGCCTCACCATCCCAGCCCTGTCTCAATTGAGGATACGGACGAGTTCCTCGCCCGGTGTCGGATCGGTCCTGCGGACGCGCGGCGCCTCGATACTCAACTGCTTGCGGAACTCGTCGGTTACCTGCCGCGCTTCCAGGAGATCGCGGATCACCCGGGGCCGGATGAAGATGATGAGTTCGGTGCGGGCACTGGTTTGCGACTTGGTACGAAACGCGGCACCGAGCAGCGGCACGTCACCCAGCACCGGGACCTTGCTCTTGCCCGTCGTCTCACGCTCCTGGATCAATCCCCCGAGCGCCAGCGACTCGCCATCGCTGACCACCACCGAGGTCTTGAGCTTCCTCTGCCGGATGGTGGGCGAGTCGATCCCTGAGGTCGTGGTGGGGGTTACTGTGCTGACCTCCTGCTCGATGTCCAGAGTCACGAGACCGCTATCATTCACCCGCGGCGTGACATTGAGGATGACGCCGGTGTCCTTCATCTCGACAGTCGAGACGAGCGGTGCGTCCGCCGCCGTTGTGCCTTTTGCCGACTGCGTGACGACGGGAACCTGATCGCCGACCTGCAGGGTTGCGATCTTGTTGTCGAGGACCACGAGCGACGGCGCCGAGAGCACCCGCACATTGGTTACGCTTGAAATCGCGTTGAGCGTGAAGCCAACATCGTTGGACTTCAGAAAATACGAGAAACCCGGAAACGCAGAGGCGACTGCACCGCTGGCGGCGTCCGAGAAGGTCGCGCTGTTGTTCTTCTCGCCCAGAAACCAGCGGACTCCGAACTTCAAGTCATCATCGAGCGACACTTCGGCAATGACAGCTTCGAGCAGAACCTGATTGGGCACGGTGTCGAGTTCGAGCAGCACAGCGCGCATTCGCTCGAATTCGACGTCGGAGGTGAACACCAGCAGGGCATTGTTGCTGTCATCGGCAACGATGCGGGTGCGGCCATCGGCCGTCGTCTGCGACAGGGTCGCGGGGTCTGTATTGGGCGGCAGTACATCGATACCGGTTGTCGGCGTTTCCGGCCCTCCGGTGATGGCAGGCGCAGTGACTGTTGCCGCATCATAGCGCGGCGCAACGTTGCCCTGGGCTGCCGTTGTTGCGGCCTGTTCGCTTGAATAGACGGACTCGAGGATTTTGGCGAGATCGGAGGCATTGCGGTTCTGCACTTTGTAGACATGCAGGCTCGCCTCACTGTTCTCGGCCAGCACATCGAGCTTCTTGATCCAGCGCGTCGCCTCCTTGAGATATTTGGAGCGGCTGGAGATGACGAGGACAGATTTGAGCCTGGCATTGGGCACGAACCTCACAATGCCTTTCAAGGCGCCGGAGCGCGTTTCGAAGATCTGTTCGAGGTCCTGCACGATGGCCGTGGGCGAGGACGATTTCACCGGAACGAGTGCAAACGACATCCCTTGCATCCAATCGACGTCGAAGACCGAGATCGTTTCCTGAATCGCAGCAATCTCGCGCGGCGTGCCCGACAGGATCAGGGCATTGCGCCCGGCATCGACATTCAAGATCATGCCGGCGGGTAACATTGGCTCCAAAACCTGCCGCATGTTGTCAGCCGAAACATAGCGGAGCGGAACCAGCTGCGGTTTGATGCCGGGTTCGTCGCTGGCCGAGCGCGATGTCGAGATCGAGGCGGTCGTGCGTCCAGCCTCGACCAGGGGCACGATGCGGTAGCTGCCATTGCCGGCGACGATCACCGCGCCATTGTCTCGCAATGTGGCCTCGAAAAGATCAAGCAGTCTTGTACGTGTGATCGGCCGAGCGGTCTGCAGCGTCACCGTTCCCTGAACGCGGGCATCGACGCTGTAAGTTAGGCCGAGTGTGTCGCCCAGAACAGACTTCGCCGCTTGTGCGACCGATACGTTGAGCAGATTGAGAGTGACGTCTTCGCCCTCCTGATCGAACGACTGGCTTCCCTGCAAAATGGCCTTGCCTGTCAACCGATCGTTTCCTGGCTGCACAAATCCTTCAAAGGAAGACTTGCCCGCACTTGCAGACTGTGACTGCATGAACGCATTGAGCCTTGCCTGCTTCTGCGTTGCACTCGTTGCCGGCGCCGCCTCCAGTCGTTTGTCCAGAAGCGATTCACCCGTCATACTGGGCGCACAGGCACCGACGATACATGCCAGGGCGGCAATCGCCGTCATTTTAACCCAGCTCGGGCACAGCCTGCGCATGCAACATATCCTTCCCTAGAGAGAGATACTAGGAATACAGGCCCCGGAAACCTATCTAGTTCGCAGGTTTGTCCACATAAAGCTTGAGCATGGCTTCAGTTTTCCCAAGGGCCAGGAGAACTCCCTTCTGGTCGAGGGACTTGACGGTCCAACCAGAAACAATCGTACCCGGTTCAACCCAGATACCATCAGGGGCTTCGGCTGTTGCGATGAGTGCGCGCTTGCGACCAGGCAAGATCAACAGTCCCTTGAGCATCAATGCGGACACATCAACGCCGGCAGGTGGGGCGATTGCTGCGATGGGCTCAGGAGCGTTGGGCAATTCACTTGGCAGAGCTTCTGGAACGAAGGGCCTCCGGTTCCTTTGAAACAAAGGCCGGGCAAGCGCTTCCGTCATTGTAGCCATCGCCTGTAATACTTCCGGCGACTTTGACGACAGACTTTCGGCTGGGTCCCATTGCCCGATCGGCCTTGCCGCAAGCGAGGGCGGTTTGCTGATCCACGCTATTCCTCCGAGCCCGATGAGCGTCAATGCGAGACCCGCATTGAGCGCGCTAAGCAAGATCAGGTGGCGTGTCCTCATGGTGGCGAAGCCTGGATAGTCTGGTCCTGGCTTCTCCTGATCGCCGCATAGACGCTCAAGGTTGCTGAAACCGGCGGTTCTTCGGCGCCGGAAGATTGATAGGTGCTGTTGGAGCGCACAGCAAAGCGATCGACGACCAGAAACGGCCTGGATTCATCGATATTCTTGAGGACAGCATAGATTGCCCCAATCTGTCCGACCACTTCGAATTCGGAGCCGATCAGCACGATTGCCTGCTTCTCGCGTGCCGTCAACTCGCTGGTTCGCAGCACTTGCACACCATGATTCTGGGCGATTTGGTTCAGCAAGCTCGTGAGCTTAGCTGACAACTCCGCCGGGGTACCGCCAGTCATGAATAGTTCTGGCGAGCCATCCTGATCTTGACCGTCTGCATACAACGGGAGCCGCGATTCAAATCTGACAATGGCGCGATAGCGATCATAAAGCGCCAACTTTCCGTCCAGTTCTGGATTTGGATGGTTGCGCTCTGACCAAGCCATTGTGGCAAACAACAAAGCGATTCCAACGGCGCCAACTGCTGTCGCGAGAGGCGCCAGAATCCTGCCGTCCATCAAGGTGTCACCTGAGCAGTTGACGGGTCCCTGGCGATTGGAGCCGTTTTCATGTGAATGGAAAAATGCGACCGTGTTTCCCCGGTATTGCGATAGACCGGCGCGGCAAATGCGACTTCCGCGAAGAGATCAGAGCCCTCCAGCGCTGAGATTAGCGACTCGGGCGTGGCCGCTTGGCCTTCGATGACAATGACACCGCTGTCAAAACTCAGCGTTTCGAGATATGCTTCGTCCGGCAGGAGACGGCTTATCTCCTCGACAATGACAGGAAGACCGAGGCTCCCCTGCCTCCAGTCCGAGAGTTCCCGCAACCCCAGTGACGATTTCTTGATCGCATCGACCTCAGCGAGAATCTTGTCAACTCGCGGTTTTAGGCTTTCGATCTCACTGGTCACCTGTTTGTCTTGCTGCATCGAGACTCGTGGAGCCGCAGCCAAGGCCATGGCCCCTGCGAAGATGGTGGCGGCGGCACTTGCCATCAGAGCCTTGAACCAGCGGGCTCGGCGGTCAATCCCATAGGGTCTTCCATCGGCGGCGACAGCCGTTGGCCATATTGCGCCACCTTCATCCCGGAATACGATCGCTTCGAGTTCAAGCCGCTTTGATGCAAGCACACTGGTCAGAGGTTCGAGGTGCCGCCGCTTGAGGACCAGTTGCTCGATCTGTACCGAGCGGGCACCCTGCTGCCCAGTTTTCTTTCGGTGGGCAGTGATGATCGAAGCTGGATCGAAGGGCGTCACCCGCAGCAGATCAAGTCGTAACGCCTCGCCCAACGCCGCCGGTGGACCCATCGGCAATTCGACGATGCGCCGGAAACAAAGATCGCTGTCAATGCAGAGAATTATGTTTCGGCGCGGCGGGAATGCGAGGTCAGCCGGATTGGCGACGCGAGCCGCCACACCACCAGTCTCCACCGCCTGCCGCAAACGGTTCGACGGCCAGCGAATGGCATAGCCATCGCGCGACAGATCGACCTCGGTGCGGCTCGCAAACTCCAGCTCAGTCAGGGGTTCATAGCCAAACCAACTGCCAAACACGTCACGCAGCTGCAACATCCAGGTGGAAGTCCATGTCAGACCAGCGCTCATGATTGTTTGCAACTTCGATTTCCAGCTTTCCAGCCGAGCAGTTTGGGATATCATTGACTTTGCGGCAAGTGGCTTTGCCCGTATGTGAACAACCCATTCTATGCAGCCCCAGATGTCGAATGCCGAACCATCATTGACCATTGCCGGGAAGCCTCGAGGCGGCGATGCCCCAGGATTCATCAGCTACCTTGGTGAGAGTGGCCACCTGGATGAGAATGGCGTCCGCCGTGCACTTTCGGCCCTGTCAATGAGCCGGGAACCCCTGGAACTCATCTTGCAAGAACTTGGTTTGGTCGAGGAGTGCGACTTGCTCGACGCATTGGCCGGCTACCTTGGCCTGGAGCGGGTGGGCGATCTCCGGACCGCGGGGTCTGGCATTGATCTGGCTGCCTTGCCATTGGCCTTTTTGAAGCGATCTGGCTTGCTGCCAATCGAGTTGACGGAAGACGTCATTACCCTGGCGACAGCACACCCACTTTCAGACGACGCGGCTCGCGCTGTCGCTTACGAGATGGACCGGCAGTTGAGCCTAAAACTGGCACCGCTCAATGACATCCACCAACAGTTGAATGCGCTTGATGCTGCGGGGCTAGCTGAGACCCACATGAGCGAGGCCAATGGCCTTGACAACACGGTTCTTGATGGCGATGCCGAGCGACTGCGCGATCTTGCCAGCGAGGCACCGATCATTAAGTTGCTGACCAGGCTCATCACCGCTGCTGTCGAGCGCGAGGCATCCGACATTCATATCGAACCGGTCTTGGATCACATTCAGGTGCGGCTGCGCATCGATGGCGCACTACAACTGGCGGAACGGCTGGACAAGGTCCATCAAATGGGTTTGACCTCGCGGGTCAAGATCCTTGCCCGCCTCAATATTGCCGAGCAGCGGCTGCCCCAGGACGGCCGCATCCGGTTTCCTGTCAAGGGCAAGGAAGTCGACTTTCGGGTTTCGACCTCTCCGACACTCTATGGCGAGAGCATCGTGCTGCGCATTCTCGACCGGCGCGAACTGGCGCTGAATTTCGCATCGCTCGGCTTTTCGGCCGAGGCGGAAAGCAAACTTCGCCGCCTCATCAGCGCGCCGAACGGCATTTTTCTGGTCACCGGACCGACAGGCAGCGGCAAGACGACAACACTCTATGCCGCCCTGTCGATTCTCAATCAGCCTGAGAGCAAGCTGTTTACGGTTGAGGATCCGATTGAATACCATCTCAGGGGCGTCAACCAGATTTTGGTACGTCCACATATCGGACTCGACTTCGCAGCCGTGCTGCGCTCGATCCTGCGCCAGGACCCCGACATCATCATGGTCGGCGAAATCCGCGACGGCGAAACGGCCAAGATCGCGGTCCAGGCAGCCTTGACCGGTCATCTTGTGTTGTCGACCCTCCATACAAACTCCGCTGCCGCTTCGATCACGCGCTTGCGCGACATCGGAGTCGACAGCTTTCTGCTCGGCGCGACACTGCGCGGCGTACTCGCCCAGCGCCTGGTCCGCAAACTCTGTTCTCACTGCAAGACCCCTGATTCCATCGAGGTGCGCTGCACCGATGGCTTGCCGTCGTCCAGATCCTGGCGGCCCACCGGTTGCCCGCAATGCAATGGCACCGGATATCGCGGCCGCACGGTTATCCACGAATTGCTTGAAGTGACGGAGACAATCCGCGAGGCCATTCTCAAAGGGCAGCCCGAAACCGAGATCGAGCGGCTGTCGCAACAGGAAGGCCTTGCCTTGTTGGCGCACGCGGGTATGGCCAAGATCGCATCGGGTGAAACCTCCATTGAAGAGCTCCGCCGGACGCTAGGCCACGTAGATATCTGATGCGCATCCGCTATCAGGCGCTGGGCAAGGATGGCAAGGTCATGCACGGCATACTCGATGCCGAGACCTTGCCACTGGCACTCGACGCGCTGCGGCGACAGGGCGTCATACCGTTTGTGGCCCAGCCGGCGGACAGCAAGCGCGCCGGTGGCTGGCTGCGCCTTGGCCAGGCATCGAAAGGCACAAGCCTGGCCTGGCGCGCGCAATTCATTCAACAATGTGCGACTCTGTTGGCCGCCGGCATTCCCCTCGACCGGACACTCGGTATCATCGAGTCGCAAGCACCTGCCGGCCATCGCAAGCGACTGCTGGGCAACATCCGCGATGCCGTGAATGCCGGTCAATCGCTGTCGGCCGCTCTTGCCATTGGTGAGGCCGGCTTCCAGCCGGACGAGACCGGACTCGTCAAAGCCGGTGAACAAACCGGCTCTCTCGTTCCAGTGCTCGTGGATCTTGGCGCAGCACTGGAGAGACGGCAGGAGCTGCGGGGCAGGATCATCTCGACACTGATCTATCCTGCATTTCTGTTAGGCTTGGCGCCATTATCCCTGGCTATTATTTCCGTCATTCTCATACCGAGCCTCGAACCCCTGTTCGAAGGCTCCCACGCCAGCATGCCGCTCGTGTTGCGCTTGTTGTCAGCCGTCTCGACAGAACTGCACGAACGCGCCGTGCTGTGGCTGGCGGCGGCGCTGCTGCTGGTGATGCTGGCAACACTGGCTTGGCGTGGCGATGAGACTCGCGCCACAACCCAACGCCTGGTGCTGAAGTTGCCGATCTTCCGCAACATCGCGCGGCATGTCGAGGCGGCCCGCATCTGCCGCTCGCTGGCGGCATTGCTAAAAGGCGGGGCGTCGCTACAGTCGGCCTTGGCCGCGGTTGCTGGCGTCGCCGTGACCACTGACAGCCGGAATCAGATCACCATGGCGCGCGATGCGGTTGTCAGCGGCAAGAGGCTGGCGCAGGCGATGTCGCATGTCAGGGCCTTGAGGCCCGAAACCATCGAGATGATCGCCATCGGTGAAGAGACCAACCAGCTGGAACCGCTGCTCAGCCACATTGCCGAGGCCGAACAGAAAGCCGGCGAGCGCTATGTCGAACGGCTGATGACCATTGCCACACCGCTCCTCACCATTTTGGTCGGCGGCATGGTGGGCGGCGTCGTCATGTCGATCATGAGCGCCATCCTGTCCCTGAACGACATGGCGGTGCGATGAACCGTCCTTGCCCGGAAGCAGCACGAGAACATGGCCTCACGCTCACCGAGATGCTGGTGGTCATCGCCATCATCGCCCTGACGCTCACCCTGTCCTTGCCTTATGCCCAGACATCCGGCACCGCTCGCCGCCTCGATGCCGCGGCCGACACACTTGCCGCACTCCTGCGCGACACCCGCAGCCGGGCCATCGCCGTCAATGCGCCGCAGCTGCTCTCGCTCGACCTCGACAGCCGGACCGTGACGCGTGCCGGGGCCAAGCCGCTCTACACCTTGCCCGACTCGATTGGCGTCAGCCTGACCACCGCCGGCGACCTGGTTGCCGAGCATCAGGGCGGTATCACGTTCTTCGCAGATGGCGGTGCCAGCGGAGGAATGATGGAGTTGCGCGATGGTGAACTGACACGGCGCATTGCCGTCAACTGGTTGACCGGCGCCATCGTCATCAGCGATGCGACAGAGCCATGAGCGAGGCCGACAGCGGGCAATCTGGGTTCACCTTGGTCGAAACACTGGTGGCCTTCACGATTCTCGCCGGCGCCATCATCGTCTCATTGCAAATCTTCGCGGCAGGCCTTCGCCAGCAAGATGCCGTCGAACAGCGCAAAGATCTGATGGCCGTGGCCCGCGCCGAACTCGATCGGCTGGCCCTGCAATCCACACTCGACCCCGGCATCACCAGCGGCCGCAGCGGCGGCATTGAATGGCAGGTCATGGTGACCGAACTTGGCCCCGGCAAAGACGCGCAAGGCCTGACCTTGAGACCGTTCCATGCAACCTTCCGTGTGATCGTGGCCGGTGGTGAATCTGGTGACGAACCCGTTCTCGAAACCGTGTTGCTGGCACGGCGGAAGGCGCCATGAGTCTATCGACGCAAAGTATCATGCCATCGCCCGGCGAAGATGGCTTCACGCTTGTCGAACTCCTGGTCTCGCTGGCTCTTCTCGCCTTGATGATCACCTATGCGCTCACTGCCTTCTCGACCTTGCGCCAGTTGAACCGCATCGCCGGCTATGCCGCGGCACAGGATGAGGTGGACAGTGCTCTACGTCACCTCCGCCAGGACATTGGCGATGCCCGCGTCCTGTTCGAAACCCAAACCGACGGCAGCCAGGTCCTGATCTTCGATGGCGATGAAGGCCACCTCCGCTATATTGCCAGTTCGGACGGAACCCGCGAGACCGGCGGGCTCTATCAGGTGTATCTGTTCCGCAACGAGCAGTCGGAGTTGATCGCCGAACGCCAGCTTGTACATGCAGCACCCGAAGGTCCGCTGACATCCGTCGTTCTACTGCGTGGAATTGCGTCCCTGGAGTTTGCATACGCGGAGGCCGCCAGATCCGGCAGCAATATTGTCTGGCAAAACAAGTGGACTTCGCGCAACGCCTTGCCAGCATCGGTGCGCATGACGATCGGCTTCGCGCCCGATGACCGGCGCCGCTGGCCCGAGGCCATCGTGCTGGTGCGCGCGGCACGATGACATGTTTGACATGAAAATGATCCACAGGAGAGTGACGCCAAGCCGTCAGTTGACATTGCGTCATGCCAGGCTCTTGGTTAGCTTGTCTCGCACACTGGAGGTGCAACTATGAAGCTGATAACGACACTCGCCCTGGCTCTGGTCATGCCTCTGTCAGCAAGTGTGCCGGCAGCCATCGCCGCTCCGGTCTCACTGACCTTCACCAACATGTCGGGCGAAGCCATCACCTCCATCACTGCTACGCCCAAGGGCGAGACCGTCGAAGCTCCGACCAATCTGCTTGCCGCCCCCATCCCGGCCGGTGAACCTTTGGCCATCACCATCGACCTCGCCGAAGGCCAATGCGTCTTCGACGTCACCTTCGCCTTCGCCTCCGGCACAACCAGCAGCAGGCCTGACACCGACCTGTGCCAGACGGACGGGATCGTTGTGGAGTAGGTCTTCATCTGTCAGAATCGTTCAATCGAACCACGGGAACAACGCTGAGCCTCTGACAAATCCGAAATGGCCAGGATACGATCACTGTCCTCGATGGCTTCTGCCGCGTCAGCCGGGTCAACCGGCCCGGCGGCGACTATTCCATCATGAACTATACGGTTGGCACGCCAACCGACCAATATGTCGAAACACTGCGCCGGGCACCCACTGCAGCCGATGCCACGCTCTGGTCGAAGAGCTACCTCGACGGCTTTGGCCGCACTTTCAAGACCCTGTCCCAGGGACCGGATGCAACCAACAACGTCATCACCTCGCAAACCGAGTTCAACGCCCGGGGCGGCGTCGAGCGTGCCTCGGCCCCCTATTTTCCGGGTGGCGCCATCCAGTGGACGTCATACAAGTATGACGCGCTGAACCGCCTGACCAAAGTTATCCATCCCGATGCCACGCAGAGCCTGGTTGGCTATTCGCTTGCCGCAACCAGTTCCAGCGACATTCTCCGCGTCACCTCGACGGATGAAGAATTGCGCCAGCAGATCTTTGCGCTCGACGCGGATGGCAATCTGACCAAGCGCATCAAGGTGAACGGAATAGCCAGCGGTGCACCGGAACTTCTGACCGAATATCGCCGCGACCGGTTGGGCCGAGTCACCCAGGTGATCGACCCGGCACTCAACCTCTGGGACTATAATTACGACAATCTCGGCCGCCGCAAGCAGGTCAAGGACCCCGATCTCGGCACCTGGACCTATACATTCGACGACGCCTCGCGCCTCAGCACGCAGACCGATGCGCGCGGGGTGAAGACCACCCTCACCTACGACGATCTGGGCCGGGTGAAGACCAAGGTGGTGACTGACCT
>CAUJIO010000105.1 GCA_963205315.1 Pseudomonadota bacterium
ATCCAGCCAGCGCGACACGAGATCATCCTTGTCATCGTAATTGCGCAGCAGATGATGGACGGGCGGTTCCTGATAGATGGTCTGGCCATCATAGCCGATGACCTCGACGTCGCCCGGATTGAGATTGGCTTCCTTCATCAATTTCCGGGCGCATTCGGCGTAGACCGCGCCGGCGAGATAGTTGAGCCGGTTGAACTCGAACAGGGTAATCTTGTTCTCAAACGAACGCAGCACGATTTGAGCCACGGCCTCGGGCCAGTCATAGCTGCGACCCATGATGAACTTCGGCCGGGACGGATAGCCATCAGGACCATTGTTTATTTCGACCAGGACGACATCAATGCCATCAAAGGACGAACCGCTGTTCAGACCGATCACCAGTGTCATTGTTGACGCGCTCCCATTTTATGTGCCGTGCGGGCCACCCCAGGTTCGACTGGGCTGGATTCAAACATTTGTTTGTTAGGATACGCAATTGTTCAAGCAGTGACCAGCGAAAACATCTGCGTCGAGCATCTCGTTGCAGCGCAGGAGTGGCGTCAGGACGAGGCTAGCGAGTTCTCATCGGGTTCCGGCAGCGGGATGGCGGCAATGGAACTAAACCATCGCAAGCTGCGGTTGGCGCTCGCAACCATGTGCATCGGCGTGGGCCAGGGCATCACGATTGCGCTTGAACGGGACTGATCAATGCCGGAAACAGCGCAACGACTCTCCAGCGCAACCGGCGCCCAATTGAGCGCCGGCAAGTTGACCGATCACTTTGAAACTGGAGCACGGGTGCGTCGCTAGTGATTCCACCTGCTCGCCCAATGCGCTAGACGGATGAGCCCTCCTGGCCCGTTCTGAAATCGAATGAAGCCGTCAATCCACCATCGGCAATCACGTCGGCAGCGTTAAGCGCCAGCGAGGCGTCCGACAAGAGGAAGAGGGCTGCCTTGGCAACGTCATTCGGCGACAGGATCTCGCCGCCAGGCTGACGTGCGGCACGCGTGGCCTTGAACTTCGCCGGGTCACTCGCCGATTTCATGTGGCGTTCGAAAAGTCCCGCCATCATGGGTCCTGGGCTCAGCACATTGGCGCGAATTCCCTGGCGGGCGTGATCAAGAGCGACCGTGCGCGTCAGTTGCCGCACCGCGCCCTTGGACGCTGCATAGACGGCCAGTTGCTGCTCGGCGAAACTGCCATCAATGCTGGCAACGGCGACGATGACGCCCTTGCCGCGTTCAATCATGTAGGGAAGCACCGCCCGAAAGGCGAGCGCCGTGCCGGTGACGTTGACTGACATCGTTCGCTCCACCGCGGCTTTGTCGAAATCGAGTATCGTTCCGACTTCGAGGATGGCCGCACTGGTGACGAGGCCAAGTGTCGCCGGGGCCTTGCTCTTGATCAAGGCCGAGACGTCGTTCCACAAGCTGTCAGACGTCACATCGCCACGCAAATGCGTGTAGGAGCTTCCACCAAGTCCATCGGGTTGCACGCCCAGATCCACGCCCACCGTCTGGACACCAGCCTCCAGCAGATGACGGCAAATTCCGGTTCCGAGGCCTGATGCGGCGCCGGTGACGATGACCATTTCGGGAAGCGGATAAGACAGGGTTGGCGGCATGCTGAAAATCTCCTTGATCGATCAAAAACTACACCGGCGCAGACTTGAGGGAGTCCACAAGATATTCAGTTTGGATATCGCCGGGCGCGGCATGGTCAATAGTAGCCAGCAGCTTGCATCAGGCGGTCCACCTGATCCTGAGCGCTGGCAAGCGCATCGCGGTCGCTGACCTCGCCACGCAAGGCCCGGTGTATTTCCTCGCCGAGAATTGCCTCGAGCGAGAGATATTCGGGGACCGGTGGACGCGGCCAGGATTTCAGCAGATTGCGCTTGGCGAGCTTGTCGACAACGCTGACGATGGGCGATGTGGCGGCGGCCTCCGGATCGGCGCTGACGCTGAAACGCGGCGCCACGGGAAAACCGTTCTGCACGTTGGCCTTCATGGCCTCAGGCGATGTCATCCAGGCGATCGCCTCGAAGGCCAGTTCCACTCGATCTTCCGGCAGGTTGCTGGGAATGCAGAGCAAGAAGCCGCCAATGGGATTGTTGGAGGCGCCGCCCGGTCCCCGCGGCTGCTGCAGGTATGTCACCTTGTGGCGTACGGCGGAGTTGATGTCATATTCGAAGCGCGCCGCGCGGACCGTCCAGCAATAGGCCATGGCGGTCTGTCCGGTAAGGAACGCCGTTGTGCGGCGGTCCCAATCGGTTTCCAGAATGTCCGGGGTCGAATAGGGAATCAGCTGATGCAGGTAGTCGAGAACGTGGAGGCCAGCATCGGACAATATCTGTGGCCGCAACTGTTCGCCCACGGCCTTGTCCACAGTAAAGAACAGGCGCGACTTCGGCAGGTTGAGGATCGACTCTCCGCAGCAACCCATCAGGAACATGAAGGTCGACGCGATCGGCATGCCACGCGCACCGTTCCAGGAAATCCCGTATATCCCCTTCGATGGCTTGTGGAAATGTTTTGCCGCGGCTACCGTTTCGTTGAAGGTGGACGGAAATTCGATGCGGTCGCGGGTGAAGAGATCGGTGCGCGCGGCGAGCAGCTCGATGGTGCAGTAGATCGGCACACCATATTGCTGGCCGCGCCAGGTTCCCATCGACCAGACCGAGGGATGGAAGTCGAGCGGCGAGATCGAGGAGTTCTCGATGAACGTATTCAACGGCCGGAAGAGGCTCTTCTGCACAGACTCGCCCAGCCATGGCGTGTTGATGGCGACGATATCGAATTCGGACTCACGGCGCGCCGCATTGGCAATCATCCGGTCGTGCAGTTCGGGCAGCTTCAGCAATTCGAAGTTCTTGCGTGAGGACATGTTGTTGCGGAAATCCGCCCACATGTTCACCATTGACGCGAAGTAGTTGTCGTAGTTGAGCAGAAAGCGCAGTTCCCGCTTGCCGCGGAACAGGCTCTCGATGAGATGTGGAGGCGGGATGATCTGGGCGGCGAAATACGATCCGCCAAAATAGAAGTCCTCTTCGTCCTCCGGTTTCGAGCGCAAGCCGAAGGTCTCCGCCAGAAGCGACTTGATACGCCTGGCATATTGTTCGAAGGACTTGATCAGTTCGGGGCTGGGGGCCAGCGTGAAGCTCTTGCCGGTATCGCTGGCTGGCTTCTTGACGATGAAGCCCTCGCCTATCAGTTCATGGATCCGGCGCATCGCCGTGGCATATGGGATGCTGGCGGCGGAGGCTAACGTCGAGATTGTGACCGTGGCGCCCGATAGGTTTTGCTTGATCAGGTAAAGCAGGATGTTCCACGACGGATCCTCTTCCGCAATAGGCACCAGTTCCTGGTAGGGCATGCGAACCCTCTCCAGGAACGTGATGATGCGTAAGAGTTCATATTCCGTCATGCGGCACCATGGAGGCCCACAGGTCGCGGCCTCCAAGGGTCCGGCTTCGGCCTCACGTCGCTAAGACCTTACCTCAGACAATGCTGCGAATGGAACCACCATCGACACCCCACACCGCCGAGGTCACGAAAGAAGCCAGGTCGGAGGCGAGGAAGACAATGACGTTGGCGACCTCTTCGGGCGTTCCCAACCGGTTCATCGGCAATTGCCGCAGCGACAACTCATGCTCAACGGCTTCCTTGGGCGGCATCTTGTGGAACGTGGCGAACGTATCAGCAAAGCCACCGGGCTTCGACCAGAAGGGTGTCCATACCGGACCCGGTGCTACGGCATTCACGCGGATCTTCGGGCCTTCCGAACGGGCAAGGCCCTTGGTGAAAGCCAGCACTGCTGCTTTAGACACGGAATAGTCGTTCGGCACTGGTTCGGGCTGGCGCGCCAGGTCCGAGGCATTGTTGATGATGACGCCGGAGCCGCGCTGGCGCATGGACGGAAGGACCGCACGAACGGACCGCACATAGCTCATGAAGTTGAGCTGCAGTGTCTGGTCCCAGTCCTCATCGGACAACTGATCGAAAGTGCGGACCGCCCCTGAACCCACATTGTTGACAAGCACATCAATGTTCGAGCCATAGCCTTTCAGGGCTTCGGCGATGCTCGAGCGTACGCCGTCCGCGGTGCTGAGATCGCCGATCCCGGATGCGGCCTCGCCACCCATGGCCTTGATTTCGGCGACCAGACTGGCGAGGTCGCCCTTGTCGATGTCGACGGCGGCGATACGGGCGCCTTCCTTGGCAAAGCCCAAGGCGGTAGCGCGTCCAATTCCCTTGGCGGCACCCGTGATGAGAACCGTCTTGCCCCTGAGATTGGTTTCCATGTTGTCCTCCCGACGTTTGTTGTTCAGCTGATCTTTGCGAATTGTGCCATCGTGCCGTCGAACGACCGCTTGGCCTGTTCGCGCACCGGCAGTTTGCGATAGGTTTCGCTGATCACCTCGACGCCATAGACGCCGCGGAAGCCCGCTGCCTCAACGGCGCGGATGAAGGCCGGACAGTCGAAGTCGCCCTCACCCGGATAGAGCCGGTGGAACAGGGTATCTTCCCAGATGGTTCCCTCGATTTCCGCCTTCGCATCGTCGATCTCGACCGACTTGAAATATTGCAGCGGCAGTTTGCTCAGCCGTTCGATGTCGATGCCGCCGCGCAGCATGTGCCAGATGTCGATGCACAAGCCGCCATTTTCATGGCCCGCCTGGTCGACAATTCCCGCTGCCGCTTCGAGCGTGCGGATATTGGTCATCGGCAGAATCTCGATGGCCATGGCCGTGCCGATCTTCGCCGCATCAGCGCAGACATCGGCAAAGGCCTCGGCGTAGCGCGGCACATCGCAGACGTCCGTCCACATCTCTCCCGCTGCCTTGATGTTGCGTGCGCCCAGTTCATGCGCTGCCTCAAGCAGGTCGCGGCGAATTGCATCCGAGGCCCGCTTCTTGTCTCCGGCGGTGAACCAGTCGCCGAGAAACTCCACCTCGACATGCACGATGCCATTGTCATTCAGCATCCGCTTCATGGCGGCGTAGCCGATGGCGTCACGTGTCGCCAGCAGATCCTGATGAGCAAACCCCATGCCGGTGTAGCCAGCCCAGGCGGCCGCCTCGATACGGTCCCGCAAAGGGATGGTGGCAACCTCGCTTGGCCCCATGGCATAGGCGTCGCCCGCCAGCGTCCAATAGCTTGCAAGAAGCTCGATCTTCCGGTTCATCACAACAGCCTCAACAGTACGTCTCTCCGATTAATCTACACACCCGGCCTGTCCGTGCGCTCCACCAAATGTCCAAACCGGATATTTCCGCACGATAGTGCAACGGAAATGCAAAGCAATCTGGGTCAGCGCTCCATCGACACCAGGATCTTCATCTTGGCACCCGCTTTGTCGAGGAGGGGCAGGAAGCCGTCCTTGACCACATCGTCCATCGCGATGACGCCATCAACGATATCGTCGACCGGATAGAGTCCGCTTCGAATCATCGCAAAGATTCGCGGCCACACGGTGAGCGGATAGTTGAGGGAACCGCGAAGCGTCACGTCGCGCATGGTCATATCGAATGGACTGATCTCGACAGGTGCGCCCATCAGGCCCACCTGCACCACGGTTCCCTGAGGACGCACGGCTTCAAGACAGCTTTGCAAGGCGCGGCCATTGCCGGCGCATTCAATAGCGGCGTCCACACCCACCCCTTCCTCGGTGAGAATGCGGACGGCAGCTGGCACATTGTCCCTCGCCGGATCAATGACCGCAGCCACAATGCCCATGGACTCGATGCGCTTGCGACGGCTGGCGTTTGGCTCGCTCACGATGATGCGGGTGGCACCTGCTGCCTTCGCCGCCAGAACGGCGAGGGCGCCAATCGGACCCGCTCCCGTGATCAGCACGCTGCCGCCTGGTCCGATGCCGCTGCGGTCCATTGCGTGAACTGCAACTGCTGCGGGCTCGATCAGCGCGCCGTGACAGTCAGTGATATCGTCCGGCATCGGCACGCAATTGTAGTCGTTGACAACGGCAAGTTCGGCCATGCCGCCCCACGGCCAGCTCAAACCGATGACAGAGGCCATCGGTCCGAGATAGGAAAGGTTGCGGCGACCGAAATAGTCATGCCGGGGACCGATTTGCGGCTGGATCGAGATGCGGTCACCCGGTTTTACCGAGACGACGCCCTCGCCAATTGATTCTACGCGGGCAGAAAACTCATGCCCCAGGATTTGCGGCATCACCGCGCCACTATAGGGGTTGGGCTTCACCGGCGTGAAAATCGGGCCAGACTCGAATTCATGCAAGTCTGTCCCGCAGATCCCGCAGAGCACCGGTTTGATCAGTACCTGCCCATGCTGGAGAGCGCCAGGATCGGGTGCCTGTTCAACCCTCACATCATGTTTGCCATGGAACCTGATCGCCTTCATCTTCGACCTCATTTCGGTAATTTGCCTGATCGCGCCGGTCACTGAGCCAGATAGCCGCCATCGATGACCAATTCGCTGCCGGTCATGAAGGAGGACTCGTCACTGGCGAGGAAAAGGCAGCCCCGCGCCACTTCCTGCGGCGTTCCCATGCGGCCCATCGGTGTCTGGGCGATGATGCCCGCATTCATCTCGTCGGGTTGAGCCTCGACCAGCGGCGTGCGGATGAGGCCCGGATGAACGGAATTCACCCGGATGTTTTCCTTGGCATAGGTGACAGCCGCGTTCTTCGTCATGTTGCGGACGCCGCCCTTGGCCGCGTTATAGGCGGCAGCACCCGGTACGCCGACATTGCCCCAGATGGACGAGAAGTTGATGATGGAGCCCTTGCCAGCCTTGCGCATGGCGGGCAGCACACTCTGCATTCCGATGAAACTGCCAGTGAGATTGACGGCGAGAACGCGGTTCCAGCTTTCGGCATCGGTCTCGTGTACTGGTCCATAACATTTCACGATGCCCGCATTGTTGACCAGAATGTCGATCCTGCCATGTGTCTTGACGATGGCATCGACAACGCGGGTCCAGTCCGCCTGTTGCGAAACATCGAGCGTCACGTTCTCAATGCCTTTAGCCGCAGCTCCGGCCTTCACATCGCCGGCATACACGATTGCGCCTTCCTGCGCGAAAAGCACTGCCACGGCGCGGCCAATTCCTTGTGCTCCACCGGTGACCAGAGCCACCTTTCCATCGAGCCTTCCCATGTGCCGAGCCTCTTCTTGTTCTGGTTCCCAGACATTTTGTTAACATCAGAGCCTGCCGCAGCGAGGCGGCATTTGTCCAGTTCGGATGTTGGCTGAGACAGCTTGCGCGTCGTCTGGCGCATTTAGCTTCCACGCTTTTGTCCGCATTGGACAAATCATAATGCGGCAGCGCGTTTTGGAATATTGTAAAACCAATCCGGACCGCACCGACACCGGTTCGCAACTCGCATCCAGCCGTGCGCACCACGCGCATAGCACCTGCTCAATTGAGGCATATCATGAAGGCACTGCGTTTTCACAAGGCCCGCGACCTCAGGCTCGAGGAGGTTCCGGCTCCTGAAAAGCCTGTGGGCCAGCAAGTCGTTCTGAAGATCTCCCATTGTGGAATCTGCGGTACCGATCTTCATGAATATGTTGCCGGACCGATCATCCTGCCGGTTGAACCGCATCCGGAAACAGGCGCCAAGATTCCGATCATCCTTGGTCATGAATTTTCGGCGGTGGTCACGACGGTCGGGCCAGATGTGACGACCGTGAGGCCAGGCGATCGCGTCGCCATCCTGCCGCATCTGATGAAGGCCGGCGACTATTACGCGCGACGCAACATCGGACAGTTCAGCGCTGCGACCGGCCTCGTCGGTCTGACCTGGCATTGGGGCGGAATGGGTGAATATGCCATGGTGCCGGAGCAGAATACCGTCAAGCTCCCGGACAGCGTCTCGGATGAACAAGGTGCCTGCCTCGAACCATCGGCGGTGGCGGTGAACGCCATCGACAATGCAGGCGTGATTGCCGGAAGCACCGTGCTGATCACCGGCGCCGGCCCGATCGGCGCCCTTTCAGCCCTGGCCGCACGCGCCGCCGGCGCCGCCAAGGTTTTCGTCTACGAACCAAATGCTGGCCGCCGCGCCCGGTTGCAAGCGTTTGAAGGCCTCTCCGTCTTTGGAGACTCGCCAGAAGACTTGCTGGCGGCGATTGCGGCGGAGACCGACTCAGGGGTCGGCGTCGATGCCTCGATCGAATGCGCCGGTCATCATGCGGCACTGGACCTCTGCATCACGGCGACGAAGCGTACCGGCACGATCGCGCAAGTGGGTCTCTTCGTCGAACGGCCGCAAGTCGACATGTTCAAGCTCTGCGAAAAAGGCATCAGGCTGATTGGTTGCTGGGGAAACGACATCACGCTCGGCAACCGCCTTGTGGCGTTGATCGCCAGTGGCAAATTTCCGGTCGAACAGATCATCACCGGCCGCGTCAGCCTCGCCGATGCAGTGGGCAAGGGCTTCGATGCCCTCACTCAACGCGGCAACGACCATCTGAAAATTCTGATCAACATGGGCGCTTAGGCCCTATCTCCAGCCCTGGACGATTTCGTAACTATGGGTGTGGATTTCGATCAGCGTACCGAAGGGATCCTGACAATAGACCATGCGGTAGTTCTTCGGCGGCCGGTCATCCCAGATCTCCGACAATTGCTTGCCGCCATTTGCCTTGATCTTTGCGGCCAGGCCCTCGATGTCAGGATCAGTGACGCAAAAGTGGAACGTGCCGCTTTTCCAATATTCGGCATTCTCCGTGCGGCGCTCGTGCGGTGGGTCGATCGACTGAAACAGTTCAAGCCCGCAGCCTCCGCCAGTTGAAAGATGCGCAATCTTCAGCTTGCGGAAACCGGGGCCAAAAAGATTTCGCAACTGGCCGCGGGTGTCAGTCTCCTGCGTCAGCAACACGGGACCGGTGAACACGCGATAGCCCATGACTTCTTCATACCATTTGATCGCGGCTTCGATATCGGACACGCCAATGCCGATGTGATGCAGCGGGCGGGGGCAAGTCAGTGTCATCAGTTCATCCTCAGTTCGATCATTGCTTTCTTCCATCCCGGTGGCCACCTGCGCGCACCTGTTACTTCGACCGCGGTGCCTCGCCCGTCAGCCGGGTGATGACAAGCGCGATCAGAATGATGGCGCCATAGGCCGCATCGATCCAGAATGCTGCGACTTGCGACAATGTCAGCACGTTCTGCAACAGACCAAGCAGGATAACACCGGTAAGGGCGCCGACGATGCGCCCCTGTCCACCATTGAGGCTGATGCCGCCGATCACCGAAGCCGCAAAGACATAGAAGATCATGTTCTGGCCCTGGCTCGACACCACCGATGCAATACGGCCGGTCAGCATCACGCCCGCCAGGGATGCCAGAAAGCCGCCGGCAATATAGACACCCATGGTGATGCGGTCGACCGGGATGCCCGCGACCCTTGCGGCTTCGGCGTTACCGCCGATGGCATAGATGGCGCGGCCGATACGGTGATAGCGCATGAACAGGCCAGCGAACAGAAACAGGAAACCCGCAATCCAGATCGAAACGGGAACACCCAGCCACTTCGCCGTTCCGAGATAGAGAAATGAATCAGGCAGATCGAACAGCGTCTGTCCGTTGGTGATTCCGAGCGTGGTGCCGCGCAGCAGGATCAGCATGGCAAGTGTGGTAATAAACTCGTTGAGCCGTAGCTTGACCACCAGCAATGCATTGACCGTACCGATCAGAATGCCGAGGCCGAGCACCACGGCAATGCCCGCGATGCCACTGATGCCGACGCCCGATCCGCCCATCATGGTGTCGCTGATGATGAGCCAGGCTGCAAACATCGGAGCCACGCCGACGATGGACTCAAGCGAAAGATCGATCTTGCCGCAGATGAGGATGAGCGACTGGGCGATCACCAGAATCGAAAGCTCGGAGGATTGCTGCATCACGTTCATCAGATTGTCGGCCATCAGAAAGCCGGGACTGACGAAACTGCCAACGATCAGCACGACGATGATGACGGGAACGAGCGCGAGATCACGCATCATGAGCCTCTGTGCCAATGGCGAGGAGGCCACGCGTGTCTGTCCACCTGAAGAGTTGGCCATTTTAGTACAATCCCTCTATGGCGGCGACCACTTCGTGCTCGCCCCAACCCCTCTTGAACGACTTGGTAATTTTGCCGCGGAACACAACTTCAACACGGTCACATATTGTCAGCTCGTCGAGATCGTCCGAGACGACCAGCACCGCCATGCCGTCCGCACGCGCATCATCGATGATCTTGTAGAGCGCCTGCTTCGACGCAATATCGACGCCTTGAGTCGGCGCGCACACCACCAGCACCTTCGGATCGGAGGCGAGGGCGCGGCCAACCATGGTCTTTTGCTGGTTGCCGCCGCTCAATTCACCAATGGCTTGGGCGGGCGAAGAGGTCACGATGCCGATGTCAGAGATTTGCCTGTCCACCATGCGGGCCTGTGCCGATGGCGAAACAAGGCCAAGCGAACCCAGGCGGTCGAGTACCGTAATGGTCAGGTTATCCGCGACCGCCATCACCGGGAACAGGCCGCGTACATGGCGGTCACGCGCCACAAAGCCCACGCCCATCTCGCGCATCGCGGCGACGTTACCGGTGGCAGCAGCCTTGCCGCAAATCTCAATCGTTCCCGTCAGCGGCTGGACGAGACCGGCAACTGCCTCTGCGACATCGTCCTTGCCGGAGCCTGCGAGTCCCGCAAGGCCGACGCATTCACCCGATCGGACATCGAGGTCAATCCCGTCGACGACGCCCTTCAGCCTGAGGCCGCGAATGGTGAGTCCGGCGGGCAAGACATCTGCCCTGGCGGGCGCTGTGGCCTTGGGTTCCAATGCGGCCACCTGTTCGCCCACCATGGCGGCGACAAGCTTGGACTTCGGAAGTTCGCTCAGCGGCGCATCGGCAACGATGCGGCCGTCGCGCATGACCGTCACGCTCTTGCAGATCTCGTAGATCTCTTCGAGATGGTGCGAGATATAAAGAAACGTGACACCGCTCTGCTGCAGGGCACGGATGCGATCGAACAGGCGGGTGACCTCTCGACGCTCCAGTTCGGCCGTGGGCTCGTCGAGAATGATGAAGCGGCTGCCCTGCAGCAGGGCACGCGCGATCTCGACGATCTGGCGCTGTTCGACAGTGAGCCGCCAGGCCTCCAGATCGGGGGAGACATCGAGATCCCAGTCCTTGAGTACATCGGCAGCCTGTTGGCGCAGCGTGCGCCAGTCCACTAATCCTGACCTGTTCAGAGGTTGGTTGTTGAGGAACAGGTTCTCGCCGACAGTCAGTTGCGGAATGACCATCCAGCGCTGATAGACGCAGGCAACACGTTCGCGCCAGGCGCGGCGGTCATTGGTCGAAGGTGCGGGCTTGCCGCCGAGAAAGACCTGACCCGCCGATTGCGGATAGAGGCCGGTGATGATGCCGACCAGCGTTGACTTTCCCGCGCCATTGCGTCCGACGAGGGCGCGCGAGTCACCTGCCGGAATGGAGAAGTCCACGCCGTGCAACACTTCGTTGCGGCCAAAGCTCTTGGTAATGCCGCGCGCTTCAACGGCGTAGGAAATCCCTGAAGCCATGCCGCCTGCTGCCCTCTCGCTAAAATTCAGTCTTCCCGCCGCGAGGGCGGGAAGACAGGCTTGCCGGGCACGCCTATTGCTTGGCGTTGCCCCAAAGGGTTTCGGCGCTGGCGTTCTCAGCGGTGACGACGGTCGCCGGCACATAGTCCATCAGGTTCTCGCCTGCCGCAACGATCTCACTACCGTGATCTGTCTTGCCGACCTGAAACGTCTTCCCCTCGATTGCGGCGTTGGCATAATAGGCGCCGTACTTGGCATAGAGATCAAGGGGCTGCGAAATGGTGACGTCGACCAGTCCTTCGCGGATTTTGTTGAGTGCATAGGGTGTACCGTCGATGGTGGCGAGGAAGATATGACCTGGCTCGCCGACCTTGGTCTGTTTACCGGCACTCTTCAACACGTTCAGCACGCCGGCCAGCATGACCGAGTCACTCTGCATATAGATCGCGGCAAGGTCGGGCGTAGTGGTTACGACGGTCTGGGCTTCCGACGTCGCCTTGTCGGTCTTCCAGTATGTCGGTTTCTCGATGATCTCGACCGCCGGGAAATTCGCCTTCATGCAATCGTTGAAGCCGGTGGTGCGATCGCGGCCGTTGGTGGTGGCCTGATCGCCAAGCAAGGAGAGGACCTTGCCCTTGCCGCCAATGGCCTTGCCGAGCGCCTCACAGGCCTTCTGGCCGAATTCCTTGTTGTTTGCGCGTACGATCATTGCCAGTTTTCCGCCCGACGGAGCGATGTCGATCATTACGACCGGAACATTCTTCTCATTAGCGAATTTCACGACCGGAATGATGGCCTCGCTGTCGGCCGGGTTGACGATCAGGGCGTTGGCGCCCGCCGCAATCAGGTTCTTGACGTCCGAGGATTGCTTGCCCGGATCACCGTTGGCGTTGGTGGCGGCCAGCGGCTCAAGACCGATCACCTTGATCTGGTCGACAGTCTGATTGGCCAGGATGGCCTGGAACGGATCGGTAAGGAAGGGAGACGAGAAGCCCACCTTGCCTGCCGCCGCGGCGACACCCGTCATCGATACAACTACAAACCCGATCGAAAGCGCCGCTGATGCAACTGCGGTCTTCAAGGACGTCTTCCGGCCTTCACAGCGATTTGTCATGATATCCTCCCATGCGCCATCTGTGCCTCAATGGCCGATGTGCTGACGGCAGCATCACACGACTTGATGGCATCGCAACGGATAGAATATTCAAATCCGATATTCACGTGCCGCATGGATCACTGTGCGGCTCCAATTCGCATTTAGCCATTTTGAGAATCTTTAATGGGTTAAAGTGTGTTTTGGTTTGGCAGTTTGGGTCTGGGTTGATTTTGTTGTTTGGATGGGAATGCGATGGCGTCGTCTGGCGGGTCTGGAGTTGCGGGGGTGGCGGGTGCGGCTTCCAATGACGACATTGGGGTTGAGAAGCGCCTTGAGCTTTACCGGTTGCAGGTTGAGATCC
>CAUJIO010000106.1 GCA_963205315.1 Pseudomonadota bacterium
CGGCGCAATTTACTCAAAGTTCCCACGTTGATCACTCCCGGCCACCCTTGCTCAAAAAATAAGCAGGATAGGCCAATGAAGCGGCTCAAATTTGGATGCAAATTCCCATCAAAGTGGCTCAGTTTTCAAAGCCAATCAACAACCCGTTTACAAAGCGAACAGGAAAGTCAATGAAATCAACGGTCTACCCAGACCACCCCCGCGCCAGTGCTAGCTTTGCGTACCGTCACTTATTGCACTGAAAACGAGGAGACCCCTTCACGGTATCCGAAGCATTCGAGTTGCCGTTCATCGTGACGTCAACCGAAAAAGGCAGCCGGGCATTGTGGCATTACGCAACGAAGAATGCGATGCAGGAATTCAAGGGCGTGAAGCCGATCCTGTTCCATCTGCACGACGGCAATTTGCTGCATACAGCCAGGAAACAAATCAAATCACTCGAAGACTTCAGGGGCGCCAAGGTGCGTGCGGCGACACGCCAGTCGACCAAGATGCTCACAGCGCTCGAGGCGACACCAGTGCCAATGCCGCTGCCGCAGACCCCCGAATCACTGGCCAAAGGAGTGATTGATGGCGCGTTGATCCCATGGGAAGTTTCGCCCGCGTTGAAGTTGGAGGAAATCGCACAGTTCCACACCGAACTGGATCCATCGTCGGGCCAGATCTCAAACTCGGTATTCATCTTTGCAATGAACCCGGCCAAGTATAACAGCCTGCCGCCCGACTTGAAAAAGGTTATCGACGCAAACAGCGGGCCCGAGGCGTCGGCTTGGGTAGGAAGGGTGTTCGCCGAGTCCGGGCTGCCCGGACGCAAGATCGCCGCGGATCGCAAGAATATCTTCTACACAGTGCCGGCTGCGGAAGTTCAACGCTGGCAAGCGGCTTCTGAAGGTGTCGTGGCCGAATGGGTGAAGGACGTGACTGCTAAAGGCTATGACGGGAAAAAACTGCTCGAAGAAGCTAAAGCCTTAATGAAATAAACAGAATGCCGGTAGTCACGACACTCACGCGCGGCTGCCGGCGCAATCCCCGGCATCTCCAGCGAAACGGGACTGATGCAAGTCGCCGCCATCAATCGCGTGGTCTGACTCTGCCGGTGACGCAGGTCCTGTCCGAGATCCGCTTTCAAGCGTCTTTATACGGTTTATGGCCAAGGCTACGGGAAATCGATTCTGCTGTTCGCAAGGTGAGTGGCACAAGCGCTTCGATCTGCCCTTCTGTAATCCGTGCGGACGGTCCGACGACGGCAATTGCCGCAATAACCGTGCCGTTGAAGTCGAAGACCGGCGCCGCGATGCCCCGGATGTCGGCAATGAATTCTTCCCGTTCGATGCAGTAGCCGGCTTGTCGGATCTCGGCAAGCTGACTGCGAAGCACGGCCGGGTCGACGATCGTATTTTCCGTGTATCGGGCTCGGGGCGCGCGCAGCGCTTCTTCGATCACTTCATTAGGCTGAAAGGCGAGCAGGACCTTTCCGTTTGCCGTGCAATGCAGCGGCGCCCTTCCTCCTATGCGCGCCGCCACGCGCACCGGCTGGCTGCTCTCGATCTTTTCGAGGTAGAGCAGTTCGTTGCGATGGAGGATCGCCAAATGGGTTGTTTCGTTTGTCTCATGGGAAAGCCGGGCCAGATGAGGTCTTGCCACATGGGACAGCTCGCTTTGGGCCAGTTTGGTGCCCGCAAGCACGATGATGCCGTGACCAAGGGTATATTTCTTGGTGTCGGAAAGCTGCTCGACCAGGCTGTGTGCTTCAAGTGTCTTGAGCATATTGAAAACGGTCGCTTTGTTGAGGCCGAGCCTTGTCGCGAGCTCCGTGATCCCGAATGCCGGCGCCTCGGGGGTAAATTGCTCAAGAAGCGTCAATGCATTGTCAAGCGACTTCATGAGGGCGCCCTTTGCCTGGCCCTTGCTGTCCTGTTCCATATGCTTGTCCCATCATCTGATCCGTGAGGATTAAGCGAATTTGTCGAAGCGAATCTGGGATCGCTTAACCCGTGACTTGAGCAGCAAACGTACCATGGCATCAATCATGGCGGGCGGCCCCCCCATATAGACCTGGCGCGCAGAAAGGTCTCCCGCACTGCGGGCGACCACCTCATGTACATAGCCGCGTTCGCCTTTCCAATCCGCGAACTCGCCCGCTTCCGAAATGGCCCAGGTAACTCGCACCGCCCCTCCAGCCGCCTCAATGAGCTCTTGGAGGGACGCGGTCGCGAAAATGTCGGCGGGCGTCCTTACTCCGATAAAAATATCCAGACGCTGCTTGCGAAGCAGGCCGCGGGATAGCGCATCGCGCGCAATCGACAGGATAGGCGCGAGGCCGGTACCGCCGGCGACGCAGAGTATATCGCGCTGTGCGGTCGCATCGATGAATGCGTGACCCACCGGCACCACCAGGCGCAAGGGGATGTCGCGCGCCCCGAGCAGAATTGGCGATGACACGCCACCCGGGACGCGGCGGATATAGAACTCGAGAGTGGAGGTCAGCGTATTGCCGGTGTTTGCCATCGAGTAGGCGCGATATCCTGTGACGCCGGGCACTTCAAACAATGCGTATTGGCCGGCGAGGAAAGTAATCGGCTCGTCGAGTTGAACCATCACGCGTGCGATATCGCTCGTCTCAGTTTCCGCGCTTGCCCGGCCCTTCACGATGCGGACCGGGGGTAGACTCGCGTCCCGCGATTTACATAACGCGTCCGGCAATCTACAGTCACTCTGTGGTAATGCCTGGCACAGGAGCACATGGCCCTCTTGGCGCTTTGTCTCGGGCAGCCCGGGCGCATCCGGCCAGCGGACGACGACAGCACCTTCAATGATCTGGGTACGGCATGAGCCACAAGTTCCTGTCGCGCATTCATACGGAAGCGCATAGCCTGCCCGCAGGCCTGAAATCAGGAGCGGTTCGTCCGTTGCAGCGTCGAAGCCGTTGGCGGCGTCAAAATGGATTCGATGAGGCATGGTCATTAGTCGAGAGTCCGGCAGTTGGTGATGAGGATTCCACTAGTGCGGAAAGAAATGGGCGATATCCGCCTTTATTGCCTGGTCTTGCTGGTTCTATCCGGCAAGACCAGGCAATTACTCGGCCGCTTCCGGGAGTTCGACGAACACCTCGTCGCCGATGACGCTCACAGGATACTGTTGCAGTTTTGCGTCCTCGGGTTCAATCCCGGCGCCCGTCTGTGCGTCGAACTGCCAAAGATGTTCTGTACAAGTGATTACTTCACCATCAAAGGCGCCTTGGCAAAGCGGGATGTCCATATGTGGACACTTGTTCTGGAAGGCACGGATTGCTCCTTTGGTAGAGACCAAGAGCAGGCTGTTGTCAGTGCCCGGGACGGACATTTCGATCATCTCACCCTCCGGAATGTCGGTCCTGGCACATAGCTTGATCGGTTGCGTATTCATCAGTTATCTCGTTAAAGCGGCAAGGGGGTTGGCACTGTGAACATGCGCGTATGGAGCCGTACTGTCCGGCTGTCGATGAGCCAGGTGTCTCCGTTTTTCACGAGCCGATCCTCATAGTGGCCCACGGCGAACAGGTCGCTCTGTCCCTTCATGTCAGTACGGAACACTGAAAAGGTCGACCGCGCCAATGCCTCGCCTTTTTCGAGGCTGATTTGATCCACAGTGATCTGATGCGTCCGGTCGGCCAGGTCATGCACATGTTCCGCCGACTCCTTCAACAGGCGTAGAAGCTCGGCGCGTTTAACCGACATCCAAATCATTTCCTTGCCAATCTCGGGACTGTATGCGCGCAACACATAGCTCCCCGGTTCTGCAAAGGAAGCGATGACGGCAGCAAAATCCTTAGTGTCAAGCAGCCGCCCCACGCGCGCAATCAGCTCGCGTATCGCTTCACGCTCGAAGAGTTGGCTTGCGACGTCAGACATTGGTGATCTCCTTTATTGAATGAGAAACATCGGTATCCACATTACCGTGCCTGAACGGATCATTCGGCGCGCGTCCAAGGCACCGACCCCATTCCTGATAGAAGGCGCGGAGGTTGGCATCGTCCTGCGGTTTCAGCCCTTCTTCCCTGGCAAAGAGGCTGTATCGCGATCCACCCTGGACCATGGTCTCCCACTGCGTTTCGACGGCGGCGATATCCTCTGGGAGATTGCGACCGGCCGGTCCCCATACCTCATTGTGGTGCTGGATCCGCATTGCGCGGACGTCCGGTGTATCGGACTTGAGCCCTACGCCGCGCCATTCGACGAGGGTCTTGCCGGGTGCGAGTGGCGTCATTGTGTCTATACGCATCACGGTCGCGCGAATATTGAGCATCACGTCAGGAAACAGCAGCATGACGACCATGCCGTTCGGCTGCATTCCCGGCAATGCGCCCTCGCTCCGCTCCCCCAGCCCGTAACTGTCGTAGTGAATTACACCCTGCTGAATGATGTTGTGGGAATTCTGGTAAAGCAACCAATTGCGTTCGTGATAGCTCTTGTGTGCGACGGCGGTGCGCCGGTTCAGCACATGCAGGAATTCATGATAGAGCTCGGAGTTGTTGTCTACGAAGAGCTTCCAGTTCGTATTGATGATCGCGCGATGGTAATGGAATACCTCAAGCTCTTCCTGGCCAAGGTGGGTCTTCATATGGTCCGCCATACCACCCAAGAATTGCTCGAGTGGTGGCACGTCGTCCTTCAGGCAAACGAACACCATGCCGCAGAAGATTTCCGTTCGGACAGAGCGCAGTCCAACGTCGTCTTTTTTCAGACTGCAGCCGTCATATCCCTTGCTTCGGGTGATGCTTGTGCACTTACCGTCGAGCGCAAACGTCCATAGATGATAAAGGCACTGCAGGCCCTTCTTCGCATTTCCACGCTCGTCGCGCACTAGGCGCGCGCCCCGGTGTGGGCAAACGTTAAAGAACGCCATAATCGACCGGTCCTCGCTGCGCAGGATGACAACCGGTACCCCGGCGATTTCCTTCGCCCGGTAGTCGCCGGGTTCTGGCAGTTCCGATTCGTGACAGACAAGCCGCCACGTTGCAGCCAGGATTTTCTCTCGCTCTTCCTCGAAAATCACCGGATCCGTATAGATTCGGTTATCTACATAGTGCGTAGACGGAAGCTTAGGGGCAGTAGCCCAGGGACTGACATGATCCATTGCGTTCTCCACATGATCCATTGCGTTCTCCGTTTAGGTATAATAAACATCATTTATTTATAATAAATGATGGCATGTGTACCTCAAGCTGTCAACCACCACACGACGGTTGTGGTGCAAATAGCGGCATCGGTTAGAATCGGTCGATTTGACTGACATGGCCAAGCGCAAGACCATCGAAGAGCTGTTCAAGGGCAGACACTTTGAGCGGGAGATCATCATTCTGTGTGTGCGCTGGTACTTGCGCTTCAAGCTTTCATCGCGCGATCTGGTGGAAATGATGGCCGAGCGCGGTTTGACTGTCGCGCATACAACCATCCTGCGTTGGGTGCAGCGCTTCGTTCCCGAGTTCGAGAAACGCTGGAACCGGTATGCCACTGCAGCCGGCTCCGCTTGGCGCGTCGACGAGACATATGTGAAGGGCCTTGTCAACTTAACGCCGTATTGGCGAAGTGAGAGCTGGTGAAATGGTGCTCAGACTGCGGTAGACGGATTTTGGGTAACGCCAGTGACGAGATGCCAGATAGCGAAGCGTCTGGCGAGTTGATTACGATAGCGCACAGCGCCGAGTTGGTGGCGCTTGATGGCGAAATGCTGTCGGATCGGTCCGAAGCTGGACAGGAATGTTTGCGTTCGTCCTGGCGAGCGAAAGCCTTTCATGCGCCGTTCGCGTTCGCGTGTTGGCTGATGACTATTCTCGGCCCGGTTGTTGACCCGGGCTGCAGCTTTGACGAACACATGCTTGACGTCAGCCAGTTCGGGAATCTCGACTTTCGCCGCCGGATAGCTGCGTAGCTGGTCGGTGACGATCTTACGCGGGCCATTTGGATATTGGGCCAGCAGACGCTGGAAGAAGCGCTTGGCTGCCGCCTTGTCGCGGCGTTTCTGCAGCAGGATATCGAGCTCAGCACCATGCTGGTCGATGGCGCGCCACAGCAGATAAGGCTCACCGCCGACATTGACGAAGACCTCGTCGAGATGCCACGTTGCGCCGGGAGCAGGCCTGGCCTGCTTTACCCGATGGGTAAAGTGCGCGCCGAACTTGTCACACCACCGCCGGATCGTTTCGTAGCTGACGACCACGCCGCGCTCGAAGAGCAGCTCTTCGATATCCCTCAAGCTCAACTGAAATCGGAAATACCAGCGCACCGCGCGACTGATGACGGCGTCTGGAAAACGATGGCGGTGGTAAAGGGGCTTGGATGTCTGCATCGATCGACTTTACCAGCTTCAATCGTTACCGTGACAATGCCCCTGGCAGACATCCCCGATCTCATCTTGCGCCGCTACGCGCGCCGACTTGTCTCCAGGCCGCCCTCAGCCGGAGCCAAGATCAAAGAGCCAGCGCGCACCGTGGAGGTCGCATGCTTTCTTCGGTATTGCCTGTTCACCAC
>CAUJIO010000107.1 GCA_963205315.1 Pseudomonadota bacterium
CGCGCCGGAGCGACGCACGGCGACACACTGAGCTAGGAGTGAGGAACTCGATCATCTCCACGTCAAACAATATAGCCGTGAAGCGAGGGCAAAATGTTACCGAAAAAGGACAACAAGTTGCCCCCGGGCAGAGGGGGTAGCTATCACCACTTGAACTTCAATGGCGCCATCGCCGCGGCATTGCGCGAAGAACTTGGATCGACCCACCAGGCCGTAAAGACTGTCATGCACTGGACCGGCGCCAGTGAGAGCGCGGTCAAAACCTGGTTGACGGGTTCGCACGGCCCGAGCGGTGAGCATTTGGTGGCGTTGGTCCGTGACTCGGACGAAGTTCTGAAGATTTTCCTGCTGTTAGCGGGCAGAAGTAAACATCTCTTGGGGATCAGGATAGCAGATCTGAGGAGTTACCTGGTCGAAACCATCGAATGTATTGATAGGCTGGATTGATGGTGGCGAAGGTCACGCGTCGATATATTGATAGTGCTGGACTCCTGCCATTTACCGCGACGTGTGCGCCAGCATTTAGAAACGCTTCAACTATCGCCCGGCCAATGCCGCGCGAGCGGCCGGTGATCATGAGCCTGTTGCCTGACAAGTCCGAAGCGGTTCTCCTGGCATGATCACCCAGATGAGTGCGGAGGAGGCGCTGAACATGGCCCACGAGACGCATCCTGAAAAGTCTGCGGCAATTGGTGATCCCGATCCTTCAGGACTGAAGGGCCGGTTCCATTGTATTCGTGAAAGCGGATGACACATGCCGCGACGCGGTGCGAGGCCGACTTGTGGAGGCCGATGCGCAGGAGATGATGATACGATCGGAACACGCCAGTGTCGGTGAAATCAACATCCACTTTCCCGGGGCCGGATTTGACGTCACGGTTGATCGAAAGTTGCTGAGCAGGGTTCCTGCGCCGCTCTTACACAGGAAGTGCGCATGGAAGAAGCGATAGCGGTCGGTGGCTGGCCTCAGGACAGTGACACGTCGTGCGCGGCTTCGAAGACCGTATGGAATATCCGGCCTTCGAACATCTTGACGAGTTCTACCGTTTCTGATCGACTTTTCGCGCGCACTTCGGACTTCAGGGCTTCATCGATCGCCGCCTGGCTCGGGTATCTGATTGCAAGCACCATGGCGTAGTGCGGCTGCTCCGTATCCGAATCCTGCTGGCGTAGAACGCGGACTTCTTCAGCACCTGGAAACTGTGTCCACAGCGGCACGAGCCGATCCTTTACGAAAGCGGCGAAAGCTTCTTCGCAACCTAGCTTGACCTTGCCTTCGAAGAAGGCACAGCGAATGAACATGGGTGTAACCTCGTGTTACGGGCGCAGCCGAAGCTGCACCCGTGATTCTCTAGACAATTTCTGAGCTTACTTGCCCCAGATCTTGGCGTAGGCGTCGCGGTAGCCGTTCTGGGGATCGAACTGGTTGCTGTCGCCCGAGGCCTTCAGGCCCTCTTCCGTCACCAGTGCCGGCGCGGTGATATAGCCCGAGCAGGCTTCGCCCTGAACGGCGCGGTTAAGCTCGTCCACCAGTTGCCAGCCCTGAAGATTGAGCGGCTCGGCGACGGTCACCGCCTGATATTGGCCGGTGCGGATGCGCTGGAAGGCAGCCTCCGAGCCATCACCAGCGGACCCTGCCTTCGGGTTCGCCTTGCCGTCGATGCCCGCAGCGGCAAGGGCCGGTCCCATGAAGTCGAAGTAGAGATCGTTGATCGCCAGCGAATGAGTCCACTTCACACCATGCGTCTGCAGCAGCGTCGTGGTCAGCGGCCCCATGCGAGTTGAGGTCTCCGCAATCGGGGTATCCACCCACTGCAGAACGGTGCCGCCGTTGGCCTCGATGATTTCCTTCATCTTGGCGGCTTTGAGAATGGCGATCGTATAGGTCGAGTCGGTGAAGATTACGACGCCTGGCTTGCCGCCAGCGTCTTTCAGCGCCCACTCGGCGGCCTTCTTGGAGACGTCCATGGCGTCAGTCGAGACATTTGCGAAGATGCCGCCTGGCGCGTCGCAGCCGATCTTGGGGCCCGAATGCCACGAGACCATTGGAATCTTGGCGGCGGCAACACCTTCGAGTGCTGCCTGCTGTTCGGCCGCATCGAAGCCATTGATGACGATGCCGTCAGGCTTCAGCGTCAGGGCCTGGCCGACGGCCGCCGCACGGCTTTGCACCGAGCCCGCACCGTCGAGCACCTTCACCGTCCAGCCGATCTTCTTCGCGGCCTCCTCAATGCCGGTAGTTACGCCCAGAATGCCGCCGTTCTTCATGTCGGCGGCGAGCACCACGATGGTCTTGCCCTCGGCGGCCTTGGGGCCGGAGGTCGGGCCGTCAAAATCCTCGGCAGAGGCTGCGTAGCCGAAGCCCATCAGCATTGTTCCCGCCAGCAGATATTTCATCACTTCACGTTTCAGCATGGTCTTCCTCCCGTTTGCTGTTTTGGTCATTTGCGTGTGGCGCCCTTGCGCCGTTGGGCATAGCCTGCGATGCCGATGGCGATAAGCAATGTGACGCCGTTGAACATGGGCTCAACCCAGAAGGAGCCGCCGAACTGTTGGATGCCGGAAATGCCGACCGCTAGGATGACGATGCCGATCATGGTGCCCCATACGTTGACGCGTCCTGGCTTGATGGTTGTCGAACCTAGGAACGCGCCGACGAGTGCGGGCAACAGATATTCAAGGCCCACGCTCGCCTGCCCGATGCGCAGCTTGGCGGCGAGCAACACGCCTGCGAGTGCGGTGAAGAGGCCCGAAGCGATGAAGGAACCCATCACATACTTGCGCACCGGAATGCCGTTCAGCGCGGCGGCCTTGGGGCTTGCGCCGATGGCATAGAGATAGCGCCCGATGGGCAGATATTCGTAGACGAACCACATGATGAAGGCGATGCCGATCACGTAGTATCCAGTGATCGGCAGGCCGAACACCATGGTGGTGTTCAGCGCATAGAAATTGTCGGGCAAGGCACCCACGATCTGCCGCCCGCCCGAATGCCACAGCGCCAGCGCATAAAGGATGGTGCCGGTGCCCAGCGTGGCGATGAAGCTGTCGATCTTCGCCACTTCTACCAACAACCCGTTCAGCATACCCATGAAGGCGCCGAGCAGCAGCACGGTGATGACGGCCATCGGCCAGGCAAAGCCGTACATGGTCTGGAGCGAGATCGCGAGGATGTGCCAGAGCACGATGCCGTAGCCTACGGTGAGGTCGATGCGGCCGGCCGACATGGGGATCATCACGCCCAGCGACAGTATGAGGATGATCGCCTTGTCGGAGATGATCGAGCGCAGGTTCAATACGGTCGGGAATGTGTTGGGCAAGAGAACCGAGAACAGCAGGATCAGGAATACGGTCAGGATCACGAGGCCATACACCGGCACCAGCCGCGCCAGCTTCTGTGCGCCGGTAAGGCCCTTCAATTCGCTGCGCGTCGGTTCGAGTGCATCAGACTGGATTGAGTTCATGGTTCAGGCGACCTCGGATGCGGATGCGGCATGGATCAGGGACTCCGTGGTCAGCACGCGCTCGGTGATCTCGGCGACGATCGTACCGCGAGAAAAGACGAGTGCCCGGTGGCAAATATGCGCCACTTCCTCGAAGTCGGTTGAAACGACGATGACGGTGAGGCCAGATTCAAGTGCCTTGGCGACCAGCCGGTAGATTTCGAACTTTGCGCCGACGTCGACACCGGCTGTCGGGTCTTCCGCGATCAGGAGTTTCCGGCCCGTTGCGAGCCAGCGGCCGACGACCACCTTCTGCTGGTTGCCTCCGGACAGGGCCTCGACCGCAAGTGCGGGATCATTGGGCCGCAAGCCCACATCCTCACCGATGCCCAGCGCACGGGCTGCCTCGGCTGCTGGAGACAGGATGCTCATCAGCGTGCGGCCAATGGACAGCGGATTGAGAAACATGTTCTCGCGGATGGAAAGTGCAGGCGCCACGCTTTCCTCAGTACGGTCGCGGGCGATCAGTCCCACGCCCTGTTCAAGGGCGGCTTGGGGCGACGACATGTCCAGCGGCTTCCCATTGAGCATCACCGCGCCTGCAGACGGCAGCGCACCAAACAGCGCACGCGCGAATGCCTCCTGGCCTGCGCCACGCAGGCCGACGAGCCCCAAGACTTCCCCCTCAAAAGCCGAGAACGTCACCGGCCCTGCGGCATCGGCAGAGAGATCCTTCACCCGTAGCGTCTCGCGGCCACGGTTGAGCTTGACGCGGACATAAAGATCCTTCACCTCGCGCCCGACGATCATGCTGACGAGTTCGGAAGGGTTCGTGTCCTTCACCGGCTTCGCACCCACCAGCTTGCCATCCCGCAATACGGCCACGCGATCGGCAATACGGAAGATTTCGTCCAGCCGATGCGAGACATAGATCATGCCCACGCCGCGCGAGCGGAGATCGCGCAGCACGACGAACATGCGCTCCACCTCGTCGGCGGGCAGGCTTGCTGTTGGCTCGTCGAGCACCAGCACGTCAGCTTCCGCGGCCAGCGCACGGGCGATTGCGACCAGGGATTTCTCCGTGCGGCTCAGGCTCTGCACGCGGCGTGACGGATCGAAATCACAGCCGACCTTTGCCAGCGCCGCAACGGCGCGCGCTTCGGTGTTGCGCCAGTCGATCGCGGGTCCGCGCATCGAATAGCCTTGGGCCAGGCCGACATTCTCGGCCACCGACATCCATTCGACCAGGCCCAGATCCTGATGGATGAAGGCGACGCGCTGTTTTTCATTGGGTTTCGGCGGGCGGTGCACATAGGCCTCGCCCCTGAACAGAATGCGGCCTTCGTCGGGTGTGTGAATGCCCGCGAGACTCTTGATGAGAGTGGATTTGCCGGCACCGTTTTCGCCCAGCAATGCAAGTATCTCGCCCTGATCGAGATGCAGGCTCACATCGCGCAAGGCAGTGGTGCCGCCAAACCGCTTGGTGATGCCTTCAAAGCTGATGAGGCGCTCGCTCAACCATTTCTCCCATAAGCGGAGACCTTGGCTAGTCCCTCTGCAATGTTATCGATAACATCGTGACCCTCATTTACCTGCGAGTCAACAGCAATCTCACTGTCCGTCGAGCAGGCGCATGGCCTCGGCGCTGTCCTTTGACCCCAGCCCCATCGCGATCAGAATGCGATGAATCTCGGCAACGGCACTGGTAAGCGGCAGGGGGGGTTTCGTCTTCAAGGCGAAGGCCTGGATCGAATCGAGGTCTTTCAGCATGTTGCCGAGACTGCCCGTCGGCGTAAAATCCCGGGCCGCAAACTTCGCCATGAACTCCTGCATGATGCGGCCATCGGCACGGCCACCCGCGAGCGCGGCCGGAATGCGCTGCGGATCGACTCCTCCGGCTTCCGCCAGCTTCACAGCTTCGGCTACCGTTTGAAAGGCCAGGGCGCAGAACAGCTGGTTTACGAGCTTCGTCGTCTGGCCCGCGCCGGACCCGCCCATCAGCGTGTAGTTGGCGGACAGGTCTTTCATCACGCATCGCGCGCGTTCGAAATCTGCCTCCGCCCCGCCTGCCATGATGGTGAGCTTGCCCGCCAGCGCACCCGGCATGCCACCCGACAAGGGGCAATCGACCCAGGCCATGCCCGTCAGCGACTTGAGGCGCGAGGCCATCTCAGCCGTGGCCGCAGGATCGATCGATGACATGTCGATCAGCAGTTTCGTTGCATCAGTTGAATCCGCGATTCCGTCAGCGCCGAACACGGCTTTGTTCACGATATCTGCGTGATTGAGACTGAGGATCACGAAATTCGAGAGCGAGGTGGCCTGCGACGGACTGCCCGCAGCACGCGCGCCCTTTTCCACCAGTTGCGCGACCCTGGCATCATCGATGTCGAATACCGTGAGATGATGCCCGCAATCCAAGAGCCTTGTACCGATGGCTTGTCCCATGATGCCTGCACCGATGAGGCCGATCCTCTCCGTCATGTGATCTCCTGCAATAGCCATGCGCTGGCTTCAGCGGCAATCTCTTCAACCGGCCTTGCGATGTCGAATGCGCGGGCAAGTTCGTGAGGCCCAGGACGTTCCAGCGTGGCAAGCTGACTTGCAAGCAGGGAAGGCGGCATGAAGTGGCCCGTTCTCGCCGCGATGCGCCGTTCGAGAAGCTCGCTGCTGCCATCGAGAAACACGAAGGCGACAGGGCGCCCGGCCTTCTCCGTGATATGATCGCGATAGGCCTTCTTCAGTGCCGAGCAGGAAGCAATCCTCCCTTCTATGCCTTGCAGCGCCTCGCCGACGGAACCGAGCCACGGCCATCTGTCATCGTCAGTCAATGGAATTCCTGCAGACATCTTCTCCACATTGGCCTTCGGATGCAGACGGTCGCCTTCGGCAAAAGCCGCGCCGAGACGTTCTGCAAGCAACTCGCCGACCAATGTCTTGCCGCAGCTTGCTACGCCCATCACGACTGCGGCGCCCTTGAACATCTACAAGACGGACGTGATGCCGCCATCCACATAAAGGATGTGGCCGTTTACGAAGGATGAAGCGGGAGATGCGAGGAAGACCGCGGCGCCGATCAGCTCATCAACTGTGCCCCAGCGCCCTGCCGGCGTGCGCTTTTCGAGCCAGGATGAGAATTCCGGGTTATCGACCAGCGCCTGATTGAGGGGCGTCTTGAAATAGCCGGGTGCAATCGCATTGATCTGCAATCCATGCTTCGCCCAGTCGGCGCACATGCCCTTGGTCAGCATCTTGATGGCACCCTTGGTGGCGGTATAGGGCGCAATGGTGGGACGGCCCAACTCGCTTTGCACCGAGCCGATATTGATGATCTTGCCATGGCCTCTCGCGATCATGCCCTTCGCCACAGCCTTGCCCACGATGAAGGCGCTCTCGACATTGACGCGCATGAGCTCGCGCCATTTCTCCAGCGGGTAATCCTCCAGCGTCGTGCGGAACTGCATACCGGCATTGTTGACGAGGATATCGATGGCAGCGAACTCGCGCGTAATGCCCTCGATTCCTGCGGTCACCTCGGCCTCGTCCGTCACATCGAATGCCGCAACAGAAACCGACAAGCCTTTGGTGGCCAAAGCTTCCCGCGCAGCTTCAAGCTTGCCGCCGTCGCGCCCGTTGATGATGACGCGGGCGCCGGCCGCAGCCAGCCCCTCGGCCAATGCCAGACCGATGCCCTGGCTCGATCCCGTCACCAGCGCCACGCGGCCTGAGAGATTGAAAAGCTTCTCGATCGTGCCTGTCATGTCAGTCATCCAAACGCGATCTGAACTTTCATCGCCCTGCTGCGATCGTTCGCCAGTTCGAAGCCTTTCAGCGCCTCCTGCAGCCCGACCGTCTCGGAGATCAGGGGCTTCACGTCAATCAGTCCTTTCTGCATCAGGCTGATCGCCGTCGCATACTCCGAGTGAAAGCGGAAGGACCCCTTCAACACCAGTTCCTTCGCTGTGATCTGCATCATTGGAAGCGTCATGTCGCCGCCAAGCCCCAACTGCAGGATGGTGGCGCCAGGCCGCAACACGGCAATGGCAGACGTGAGAGCCACCTGCGCCCCGGAACATTCATAGTGCACGTCGAAAGTGCCCTTCTCGGTCTTGTAGGGGTCGAGTGCTCCGGGCGATGCCGCCGTATTCAACACGATGTCGGCTCCCGCCTTCTTCGCCATGCCGAGTGTGTAGTCGCTGAGGTCGGTAGCGACGATCAGGTTCGCGCCCGCCCGGCGGGCCGAGATGATCGAGAGCACACCAATCGGTCCGCATCCCGTCACCAGCACAGACTTGCCTAGAAGATCCCCGGCGCGGCGCGTGGCGTGGAGAGTCACCGCCAATGGTTCGGCCATCGCGGCTTCACCCGGCGTCAGCCCGTCGGCAGGAACGCACTGGCTGGCATCAGCAACAAGCGTTTCGCGAAATGCGCCCTGAATATGGGGGAATGGCATCGCCGATCCATAGAAGCGCATGTTGAGGCACTGGTTGAACATGCCCTCGCTGCAATACTTGCAACTGCGGCACGGCCTCGATGGCGACACGCCAACAAGCTGCCCGATGCGCAGGCCGTCTACGCCCTCACCGAGCCCCGTCACATGACCGGCCACTTCATGGCCGAGGATCATCGGCTCCTTTAGGCGGATCGTGCCGAAGCCACCGTGGTTGAAGTAATGCAGGTCAGAACCGCAGATGCCGCCCCTTGTCAGCTTGACCGCCACCTGTCCGCGGCCGGGCGTTTCGGCTTCGCAGTCTTCTATCCGCAAATCTCTTGCGGCGTGGATGACGATCGCTTTCATCTCTTTCTCACTGCGCCGGTGCCGGCAATGCCCAGATGGCACAGCGGGCCAATGGCCTTGCACGGCCGTTGTCATATGCTGTTATCGATAACATCAAATAGCCCGGCGAATTTGTCCAGTGGATTTTCGAAGTCTGCAAATTCTCAGGCGCTTTCGCGCGCAATCACCTCGTAATCCGTGATGACGGTTTCGCCGGCAATGGGCTTACGCGCCCGCTCCCCCTCGATGGCACGGAGCAGCAATTCACCGGTGCGCCTGCCAATGTCATAGCAATTTACGCTCACCGTGGTGATCGCAGGATAGCTGCAGCTCGAAATCTCGAAGTCACCGAAGCCGGCAATGGCAATGCGCTCCGGAACGGCGATGTTGCGGCGCCGGCATTCCATCAGGGCACCGAAAGCGGAAAGGTCCGATACGCAGATCGCCGCCTCGACGTCTGGCCATTGCTCGAGCAGGCGTGTGAGCGCCTCGCCTCCCTGCTTCATGGAAATCGGAGGCGTGCCAAACGAGATGATGCGGGTGTCCTTCAGGCCGAGCGCCCCCATGGCCCGCTCGTAGCCGAGGCGGCGGTCAGCGCCGCGCGTGTCGCGATTGCTAGTGCCACCGATGAACCCGATCTTGCGGTATCCCTTCTGATGAAGATGGCGGACTAGCGCTTCTGCAGCCTCCGCATTCGAGAAGCCAACAACGTGGCGAACGGGCCTGGGCGGAAGGTCCCATGTCTCGATCACCGGAATGCCGGCATTCTCCAACAGCTTCCGCCCCCGGGCCGTGTGCCTGCCGCCGGTGACAACAATCGCCTCCGGCCGGCGGCGGAGCATCGATTCGATCAGCTCTTCCTCTTTCTCGATCAGGTAATCGGTATAGCCGAGCAGCACCTGCAGGCCAGAGCCCTGCAGCGCGTCAGTCAGCCCGCGCGCGGTATCAGCGAAATTGGAATTGTTGAGGGATGGCACCAGGGCCGCGACAAAGCCGGTGCGCTTGGACGAGAGACTTCCGGCGGATTGGTCCAGCACATAGCCCAGCTCATCGACGGCGCGCATGATCTTCTCACGCGTGCTGCTGGCGATCGAAGCGCCGTCGCGCAAGGCCCTGGACACCGTCATCGTGGAAACGCCAGCCTTTCGCGCCACGTCAGACATCGTCGGCGGGGAGGCCTTTACAACCGTTGTTGCCGCGGGCCGGACAACCACAACCCTTCTCCTTCGCGGACCTTTGTTATCGCTAACATAGCAGGTCAAGCCAACGAGGGAAGTCAAAACATGTCTCATGGACATTTGGTAAGCACCGGATTCGAAGTGCTGGATCCCTGTTTCAGTGGTTGCCTCATCAGGTATGCGCGTCGAGAGGCGCATAGGTGAGCTGATGCCGGCAGAACTCTGGAAACAGTGCGTTCTTGTTGTTTCCGTAAGCGTCGCGTGCTTGCACGTGATCAGTTTACGGGTGTGGCGGGCCGCCAGTTCCAGGGCAGGAGGTCGTCGAGGCGACTGGCGGGATGACCGTCGAGCATGCGCTGCAGGATGCCGCGGAGATAGGCGAAGGGCTCGACGGCATTGAGCTTGGCGGTTTCGACGAGGGAGCAGACGATGGCCCAACGATCGGCGCCGCCATCGGATCCAGCGAACAGATGGTTCTTGCGGCCAAGGGCGATCGGCCGGATGGCACGTTCAACGGGATTGTTGTCGAGGTCGACGCGGCCATCATCGAGGAACAGGCAGAGGGTGGGCCAGCGGGCAAGAGTATAGCGTATGGCGTCTGCCAGGGCGCTGCCCGAGGAGATGCGTGAGAGTTCGGCATCGAGGATCAGCTTCAGCGCGGCGACCATGGGCCGGGAGCGTTGATCACGAGCCTGCTGACGGTGATCGTAAGACTGACCGCGGATGGAAGCCTCGATGGCATAGAGTTCACCGATGCGGCGCAACACCTCGGCAGCGATCGGTGAGCCGGTGGCTTCCTGCACGTCGTAGAACTTGCGCCTTGCGTGGGCCCAGCAGGCTGCGAACTGCACGTGACCTCCTGCCGCCAGCCGTTCGAAGCCGGCATAGCCATCGACCTGCAGAATGCCGCGGAATGCCTTGAGGTGTGAGACTGGCCGCTCGGCCTTCCGATCGGGGCTGTAGAGATAGACGGCCGCGGGTGGTTCAGGCCCGGCCCATGGGCGATCATCGCGGGCATACACCCACAGCCTGCCGGTGCGTGTGCGGCCCCGGCCGGGATCGAGAACCGGCACCGGCGTATCGTCGGCAAACAGCTTCTGCGACGCGAACACGTGCTCGGCGAGCTTCGTGAGCAAAGGTCCCAGCCACCAGCAAGTGCCACCCACCCGGTTGGCGAGCGTCGAGCGTTCGATCTCGATGCCCTGTCGTGTGAAGATCTGCGCCTGGCGATAGAGCGGGGTGTGATCGCAGTACTTGTTGGTGATGACGTGCGCCAGCAGACCCGGGCTGGCCAAGCCCTTGGTGATGGGACGCTCCGGGGCAGGCGCCTGGTGGATCGTGCCGCAGGCCCGGCAGCCATACTTCGGGCGGCGAATGCGCAGCACTCGGAAGCGGGCCGGCACAAAGTCGAGCATCTCGCTGACGCTCTCGCCAATGACATGAAGCGCGCCGTTGCACTAGGGACAGCTGTGAGCCTCGACATCGACAGTCACGTCTTCGCGCGGCAGATGCTCCGGAAGTCGCCGCTGGCGCGGTGAAGGTTCTTCCGCGCGTCTATCCGGCTCTGCTGCCGGCAAGCGGGCCTCGACTCCCGCGATATCGGCATCGAGGCCTTCGAGGCCGAGGGCCAGCTGATCGGCGTCAAGACGTTCGGACTTCCGACCAAACTGGTGGCGCTGCAGCTTCGCGATGATCTGCCGGAGCTTCTCGACTTGGGCCTTGGCATCGGAGATCTGGCGGTGATCATCTGCCATGCGGGCGACCATCGCCCGCACCATCTCCTGGAGCTGATCGACGTCGGCAGGCAGTGCGGCGAGATCGATGTTCACGCCGCAAAGACTAACACAATACGGGCTTGATCCCCATCGTCAGCACGACCATTGAGTCAATCTGACGCGCTCAAAGAGTCCGATATTGCTGGCCTTTCAGCCCGCAACGGCCGGCCGCCAGCGTTGTTCCGGCGCGCGCCAGTCCACACCTTCGATCAGCAATGACAACTGCGCCGAGGTCAGCGACAACGTCTCGCCAGGTCTGATGTTCGGCGGCCAGAGAAAGACACCGTGCTCGAGCCGCTTGGTGAATAGACAAAATCCGCTGCCATCCCAATAGATGATCTTGATGAGGTTGGCTCGAGTGCTGCCGCGGAACACAAACAGGTGGCCCGTGAACGGATCCTGGTGCAACACACCCTGCACCAGCATGGCGAGACCATCGATACCCTTGCGCATGTCGACGTAGCCGAGAGCCAGGTGAACCTTCACATTGGACGGAAGCAAGGTCGTCATGACGCGCTCCCTTCTCCAGATGACGGTGCAACATCGCCGATCTGCACAGTGACGAACGTCGGTGCTGTCATGGCCGCTTGCTCCTGCTTCCAGCGGCGCAGCACCCGGCGGTCGATGCCATAGCGGCGCGCGATCGCTGCAACACCCGCACCGGGTTGCATCACCTCTTCGATGATCTGGCATTTGTCGGCCTCGCTAAACCGCCGCCGATGACCTTCGCGTGGCCGCGCAACGATGGGACTCGAGGAAGGATAAGCCCTCGGGCTTACGGGGGGACTTGGGATAGGACTAACAGGCGGACTAAGGGGAAGACTTAAACCCCGGCGGCGATAAAGCAGCTTGCGCGCCAGTGGCTGCGGTTCGGCTTTGAACACCACCCGCCAGTTGCCAAAAGCTTTGAGCGGAATGCACTGCGCCTCGCAATATTGCCGCTGATTCAGGTCGCTGCGCTTCCACGTCTCGTGATGCGCTCGCCAGAAAGCCTCGTCCTGCCGCCTCCAACCTTCAGTACTGCCCGACATCTCGCTCTCCTCATCTGCAAATCGAGAGCCAGAACAAATCGTGTTCGGGGGTAGCCGAACAAGTGTGCATTCGCTGAACGCTTACGTTCCGCAGGACAAAGTTGCCTGTTCCCGTGGCATCCACGCCTGTTCCGCGAATAACAGGGAAATGCCCGCGCCGGCTCCCGCAAGCCCCTGAGATCACGCGCGAAAACTCTCGCGCCACACACGACTAAGACTACGAAACCCCTGTTCTGAAGCCCGAAATGCCGAAAATTCCCTGTTAATTGCCCGTTAACAGGCAGAGACCAGTTCGCATGAGACTGCGTCCACCACCATCCAAATCCATCATCTCAAATCGGTAATGACATCACGCCCCGCGTGATCGGGGCGATTTTGCATGAGCATTTGAGGTGCCGCCGTCTTCAGAACGTGACGGCAAGCAGCACAACAGACTGGCCGGCCGGCTCGCGCGCGAAAACCTTGCCTCCACGACTGATGGCGATTTGACCAACGACACTGTTCTGGATCGCGAGGTTTACGCGATCCAGACGGTCAGAAGCTCCTGCTTTAGGCGATAGCTATGGATCCGGCGTTTGCTCACACCCGCATGCGAACGGTTCAGTGGCTCACGCGTCTCGCGACGTGTTCATCAATCGCCGCATTCAGACGCGACGACTCCCAACCCTCCTTCAGGGCCTGACGGAGAATATCCTGCTGGCTGGGAGGTGCCATGCCGCTCAAGGGCGAATCGACATCGAGATTGCAAGGGAAGGGATAACCCTCGGCAGTCGCAGCAATCAGATTCTCGATCTCTCGCGGGGAAAGCGCGCCGCCTGCCTGCATCGCCACCATGGTCGGATAGGCGTGCTTGGTCATGCGGGCCCGATCAACAATCTCGATCGAGCGGCCATAGCCCGAGCCGATTTGCAGAAGATTGCCCAAACGATTGATGTCCTTTGTGGTGTTGCTGCCCGCGGCATGGAAGAGTGCGGGATTGAAGAACAGCGTATCGCCCTTGTTGAGCGGCAGCTGGACATAGTGCTGTTCGAAATATTCGCGAAACTCCGGCCGGTGCGTGGCAAAATAGCCAGGCACATAGCGCTGCGAGTAGGGAAGCAGTTTCGTCGGCCCACTTTCGAGCGGCATGTCGCAATGAGCGATGGCGCCTTGCAGGGTCAGTGCTGCTGACAGGCGATGAACGTTGACCGGGTACTGACGGAGCTGGCTCTCCTGCTGGAAACCCATGTGATAGTCGCGATGCGGGGTCTGTGCCTTTCCACCCGGATAGACGAGATTGACCTGAGCGGTGATCTGATAGAGCGGGCCCAGCCAGGAACGGCTGATCATCGAAAGTATGTCGTTGGCGTTGTAGCGCGCGTACAAATCCGGCGCCAGCATGCACAGCTTCTCATGCGAGTTCCAGACGCGGGCATTGGCACCCGCCTTGGCAAAATGATCTCCCTTGCCGCCACTGATCCGCGACTCCTCGGCGATGATCTTCAACAGCACGTCGCTGACGCGATCGATCAGATCCATATCGGTGAATGTCCGGCGGAAAACCACCAAGCCCGGACCATCAAGCAGAATCTCATGCCATTCAGCCATATAGTCATTGAGCGCCTTGGCATCATCAGCAACGTGCCGCAGTCTTTCGGCATCGTAGATCGGAACATTGCGCTGTATCTCGCTGGCGAGAGGATATTGCTCGCGCGTCGCCACGAGCTCGACAACAGTCTTGAACTCATCAAGCGAACAACTGTCGTTCGTCATCCAGACATTGCGGCGGACGGGATACAACTTGTCAAACACGTTCATGACCATTTCTCCTTTTCCAGTTACCGCGAAGGCCAGCCATACAAGCAGGCCGCCGCCTATCCTTCTGCAAGCGCCTTCATGATGTTTCTCGCTTCCACCCGGAGCGGCGTGATGGTTCTTCCCAGCAATTGAAGCCGGTCAAAGCAATCGGGCTGGTCGGCCAGGGATTGCCGCAGCGCATCGCCGAATACCATGCGGAGTTCGGTGCCGATGTTGAATTTCTTGACCCGCGTCTCGCGCGCCAGTTGCCTCCGGATTGCGGGCGGAATGCCGCTGCCGCCATGCAGCACGAGCGGCGAACGCGTGACCGCTTCAATCCGGCGGACGGCATCAAAATCAATTCCGGCCGTCTTCTCCGTGCTGAGGTGCACGTTGCCGACGGAGATGGCGAGCGCATCGACACCGCTTTCACGATCGAAGCGTCCAGCCTCGTCAGGCGACGTCATCGTCGATCCACCGCCGCTTACGTAACCGACCACGCCGATTTCGCCTTCGACGCTGACGCCGGCCCGATGCGCCATTTCCACAACTCGCGCGGTGATCTCAATGTTTTCGTCCAGCGGCAGTTTCGATCCATCGATCATGACCGACGAGAAGCCATTATCGATCCCGATGGCGCATTCCTCGTGCGTGTAAGCATGGTCGATGTGGCAGACGACTGGTACGCGGGCCTGTTCGGCAAGCACCCTGAACATCTTTCCGAGCACGGCAACGGGTGTATAATTCCGGCAGCCGGGACCCGCCTGGAGAATCAACGGCAGACCGGTTTCGTCGGCTGCCTCGACATAGGCCCGCGCATCCTCCCAGCCGAGCACCACGAGGCCGGCGATCGCCGTGCGATTCGCAATTGCGGGCTGCAGCACATCGATGAGCGTGGCGACGGTCATTTGAATTTCGCGATCATGTCCTTGATGCCGGGAATGGTCTCGATCTGGTAGGCGTGACTGGGCTGGAAGAACTGCACAAGCGGTCGCTGGCTGAGGCCGCCGAGGATCGTGAAGTAGTACATCTCATATCCGGGCGCTGCCACACACGGGTGATAGCCTTTGTCGAGGACGACCGTCGAGCCGTCGACCAGATGATAGGCGTCACCGATCTTGCCGTCCTCTCGCTGCACAAGCTGCAGACCGAAGCCGTGGTTGGGGCGGAAGCGGAAGTTGTAGGTTTCATCGTGCCGCGTCTCGATCGGCAATCGATCGGTATCGTGCTTGTGCGGCGGAAAACCCGACCAGCCGCCCTGCCCCACCGTGAACAGCTCCGAAACCAGCAAACGGCCCACGCGGTCGCGGTACTTGGTGCCGAGGATGTGCTTGATCTTGCGATGGGTCTTGGTGTCATCCGAGCCATATTGCACCTTGTCGATGTCGGCCGCGCGGACAGCGAAGGGTGCGAGGACGCCATCGAATCTCGCTCCAGCGATGAACACTTCACTCCGCTCGGACGTGCAGACCATCGTAACCTTGGCTCCGGATGGCGCGTAAACACCCTCCGGCTCGCCATCCCAGACATCGACGCCGCGCTGACCAATTCCTGAAAACGACTCGCCCTCGATCGCGATATCAACCGTCCCCGTCGCCGGAACGATTCCGGTTTCGTAACCGGGAACGGCATAGGTAAAGGCCTGGCCGCGAACCAACTTGACAATGTTGAAGTAGTTGAGCGGCACGCGTGCATCGCCGCTGTCGATGATCGCTCTGTTGTGATTGTCGAAGGGTGGAATGTGCATATGATTGATCCTTTCGGTCAGCGGCACACGGACTGGCCGGTGATGAGATTGGCAAGCTCGGAGGCTGTCGGCATTGCGGGCGCGCAGCCGACCCGGGTGACGACGATTGCCGCAGCAGCGGAGCCACGCTGCACCGCGGCTTCAAGACTCAGGCCGCCAGCAAGACCCGTGAGAAAACCGCCCATGAAAGCATCGCCAGCGCCCGTCGGCTTCAAAGCCTCTACCGCATAAATACCTGTCTCGAACGATTGGAATCCGCTGAAGGTGATCGAGCCCAGCTTGCCCATCTTGTAGACACAGATGCGCGCGCCATCTCTCGCCAGATTGCGCGCCAGGCTCAGACCATCGTCAACCCCAGCCATGACCGCGAACTCGATGTCGTTGCCGACGACAATGTCACTGATGGACCCGGCACGCAGGCAGGTCACGCTTGCATCGTCAGCGTTGGCCCATGAATAGGGCCGGTAATCGATGTCGAGAATGACCGGCAGCCCCGCCTTGCGAGCAAGCGCCATTGCATGGAAGGTTGCGCTGCGCGATGGCTCCATTGCCAGGCTCGTGCCGGTGACCACGAGAGCCCCGAAATCGCCATACCGGATCCCCGTTACATTCTGCATGGTCAATGCGAAATCAGCAGCGCCGTTGCGATAGATCACCGACTGGCAATCTTCATTCCGGGTTTCGACGACAGCGAGCGAGCTGCGGACCTCACCGCCAGCCGTGGCGACATATTGGGTGCCGATTTCATAGCGGACGAGCTGGTTGTGAATGAACCGGCCTACCGCATCATCCGACACGGTGGTGACCAGGGATGCGGACCCGCCAAGCCTGCAGATTGCAGCCGCGATATTTGCCGCCGAGCCTCCAAGTGCCGAGGTAAAGAGTTCAGAAAGTTCAAGCCGGGTTCCCGGCGGATCGGCATAAAGGTCTATTCCGGCGCGCCCAAGC
>CAUJIO010000108.1 GCA_963205315.1 Pseudomonadota bacterium
AGGGCCGCAAGCGAGAGCGTTGCCAGTTGTTCCAACACGTTCATGAAGTTCCGCACGGTGCTGAACCTTTCAGCAAAGATGGAACCTATGACGAGGAGAAGCGCGAGCAGTCCCAGCACGATCCGGTATGCCGACAGGGCCGCCCAGACCAGCGGGAGTGGCTGGACCCGGCGATTGGCTTTTGGTGGCGAAGCTGCGGAAGTCTCAATCAAGCGAGCATCCCTCCTGTCATCAATGTCATCGCGGCCTCCTCGGTGAGGTTGGAGCGTGCAAGTTCGCCCACCAGTCGTCCTTCGCGCATGACATAGGCCCTATCGGAAAGCCCAATGATTTCCGGCAGCTCCGAACTGATGACGAGGACGGCGATGCCGCGCGCTGACAAGGAGCGGGTTAGCCGATAGATTTCAAGTTTTGCGCCCACATCAACGCCACGAGTCGGCTCGTCGAGAATGAGGAGGCGGCGGCAAGCTCGGACCCACCGGGCAAGGAGAACCTTTTGCTGATTCCCCCCCGATAGTCCGGCGACGATGGTCTGGGCGTACGGCGCTACGATTCCGAAATCCGCCATAGCCTCCCTGGTCACCAGGCTCTCGGCTTTGTGCGAAATCATGCCCGAATGTGAGATTCTATCTAGCCGGGGCGCGGTAATATTTGCGTCGACGCCCAGCTGCAGGAAGAGACCTTCCGCCTTGCGGTCTTCAGTGAGAAAGCCGATGCCGGCTTGAATCGAGGTCTTGGGCTGGCGATTTTCAATATAACGCCCGTCAAGCGAAACACGGCCGCGAATGGCGGGCCGGCTGCCATAGACGAGATGGGCGAGTTCGGTTCGGCCCGAACCCACGAGGCCCGCTATCCCGACGATCTCGCCTTCGCCAACGTGGAAGGTTACGCCATGCACCCGGCTGCCATCCGCAAGATCTTCGACGCGGAGCACCGGAACTGCATCTACCAGCTTCGGCGCCGGCGGGAAGATATCCGCGATGTCACGGCCAACCATAAGTGATACGAGGGTCTTGCGGTCAATGCTGGTGACGGGCGCCGTCGTCACATGCCGCCCATCCTTGAGGACGGTCACTGTGTCGGCGATCTCGAAGACTTCCTCCAGTCGATGGGAGATGAAAATGACTGCAACGCCCTCGGCCCGCAGCGACCGCACGATTGCAAAAAGCCTGCTGACGTCCTGCCCGGCGATCACGGCAGTGGGTTCGTCGAGAACCAGCACCTTGGTCTTCCGAACCAGTGCCCTGGCGATCTCAACCATCTGCTGTTCGGCTACCGAGAGGCCGCGTACGTACCGGCTGACGTCAATGGGCATGCCGAGCCTTTCAAGGGCTGACACGGCAAGGCGTTCCATCGACCCGTAGTCGATCCGCCCCAGGAAGCCGCGGGGCTCCTGGCCCAGCAGGATGTTCTCCGCCACAGTCAGATCAGGAAAGAGCGTCAGTTCCTGGAAGACCACCTGTATGCCGGCGGTCCACGCATCCAGCGGACTGCGCCAGCGGACTTCACGTCCGGCAAGAAGGACCTTGCCCTTGTCAGGCCGGTAGACACCGCCAATGATCTTGATAAGAGTCGACTTCCCGGCGCCATTTTCGCCGACAAGGGCACGGACTTCTCCGGCTCTGACCGAAAAATCGACCTCATCGAGAGACAAAACGCCCGGAAAGCTCTTCGATATCGCACGCAGATCGAGCATGTAACCTCAAACTGGGACTGCGGCGGAACGAGCGGGCTCCGCCGCCGTGGCAAGATCAGTCTTTCACTTCGGGTAGTCAGGCGAGAAGGTCGCCGGGTCATAGTCCGGCCCGAGGCCCGTAGATAGGATCAGGTCCATCGGCTTATTCAACTGGACATAGTCTTCCGCCCATTTGTCGGCCCGTACCGATGTCGTATCATGACCCTTCGAGAGTACGATATCAGTGGCGATTTCATAGATCTTGGGCACTGGCACGCCCTGGAGCACTTTGAGCGCCACTTCAACCGCATCCCGACCCATTCCAGGTGGATAGTCGTAGTTGATGACGGGGATCTTGTTCTCGACTGCCACCCGCAGACAGCCGTTGAGGTCTGCGCAGGTTGCCGGAGGGATAGTGCCGGGCTCCCAGCCGGCATCGACAAATGCTTCAAGTGCACCGACACCTTGGACACCTGAATCGCTCCAGACGCCGTTGATTTCCTTTCCATGCGCCTGGATGAGAGCGGATGTGATGGTTTTCGCTTTTGGTGCACTCCAATCCGTGTATTGCACGTCCAGTACCTTAATGCCCGGATAGGCATCGAACACTTGCTTGGCCGAATTGACTCTGAGTTCGGCCTCGGCCACTCCCGCACCACCGCCGAGCATGATCACATTACCCTTGCCGCCGATTTCTTCGGCAAGCCACTGTGCCATGATGCGGCCGGAGACGGAATTGGAAGCGGTGACGAAGCTGACAAAATTGTCCGACCTCACCCGGCGATCGACCATCACCACCGGAATACCTTGTTCCATGGCCCGGGTTACGACGGGGTCAAGCGCATCCGCCGTTGCGGCGCTGACGATGAGCAGGTCGACGCCCCGTTGAATCAGATCCTGAATGTCGGCAATCTGTTTGGTCGGGTTGTCGTTCGCGTCTGTGACGATCAGCTGCTTGATGAGATCCTTATGATCAGCTGCGGCTTTCAGCACCGCATGATGGAACCCGAGACGCCAACTGTTATTGATCGAAGCGTTCGAAAAACCGATGACGTAGGGGCCTTCCTTCTTGTATGCCGAGGTATCTGAAACCTCCTGCAGCAAAGACGTAAAAAGCTGAGTGCGCGGTACACCCTTGTAGCCCTCGCGGGCATCTTGGGCCTTGGCCTGCGTAGGCATGGCCAGCATGGCAGCTGAAAGCAGCAATGCGGTGCAAACACTGTTGAATTTCCTCTTCATGTTCCCTCCTGTTGCCGAACCCTTGTCCTTCGACTATCCAGCTGCTAAGAGGCCACTAGGAGCGCTCCAAGCGACTGAATGCTCAATAGATAGCATCCTATTGGCGCACTCCTTGCAGTTGACGAGAAAATCATTGGAGCGCTCCAATATTCTTATCAAGCGCGATTGCCAAATGTCAAGGGCCCCAGATTGGGCAGTGAGCACATGATCGAGAAAAAGGGACATCAGGATCTAACCCTCTCCGATATCGCAGAAAAAGCGGGGGTCTCCAGATCGCTTGCTTCATTGGCCTTGCGCGGCGAACCGGGCGTTGCGCCCGAAAAACGCGCACGGATTCTGGAGGTCGCCGCCGAGTTGAATTATCGCCCCAACCCAATTGCTCGGAAGCTCGCAAGCCGGGCACCAGAGACATTGGGCGTGGTCGTCGGCAGAATAGTCAACCCCTACGTGGCAATGCTCGTTCAGGCGATAGACGTGGCAGCAAGACGAGCCGACAAGGATGTGGTTCTTGCGATCAATGCATATCCAGTCGAAGAAGCGCGATCGGCTGTTCAACGCCTGTTGGCCCATCGTGTCGCCGGTATCATCATTGTGGATGCAATGCTGAGTGATGACGACGTTCGAGCCATATCCACTCGGGTGCCGGTGGTATATGTGGGACGTCAGCTCTCTTCACTGGAAATCGACACCGTCAGCACCGACAACGTCCTTGGCGCGACCATGGCGGTCGAACATCTCCTCAACCTTGGCCACACAGCAATTATCCATATCGATGGTGGCAATGGAGACGGAGCTACAAGGCGACGAGCAGGTTATTCGGAAGCGATGCAACGCGCAGGCCTGAACCCGCGAGTATATGCGGCCGACTATTCGATCGACGCGGGCGCAAGAGCCACCGCGGAACTTCTTGCGAAGAATGTCCCTGTGACAGCAATTTTCGCTGCCAATGATCTCGTTGCAATCGGAGCGATGAATGAGATACGCCGTCGCGGCCTGTCCATTCCCAATGACATTGCGGTGATCGGCTATGACGACATGCCGCTTGCGGGCAGCGAGACCGTTTCACTGACAACAATACGCCAGCTGGTTGACCAGATTGCCGAAGGCAGCATCGAGACACTGTTACGCCGAATTGATGACTCATCGCAGCCTGTGCGAAAGCAACTGATTTCGCCAGTCTTGGTCGTGCGCCGCTCAACAGTATCTGATCAAGGGAATTGAGCAGCAGAGTGTTGACGAGATCGAGCGAGCGGTCGTTTTCAGACGCACGCACAACCGCAAAGAAGACATCAAGATCGCAGGCCTCAAAGCCTGCTGTGAGATGTTGCCCGCGGTGCAAACGTAGTACCCGAACGAACTGCATTAGCCCGAGGTCCCTGTTTTACGAAGAAGTCCTTCATGAAGTCCATCGGGGCATCCTGCCACCCGACGGGCTAGAAGAGCCGAGGAGCCTCACCACCCCGGTCCAGCGTTGGGGGCAGAGCAAGAGGCCGAAAACTCCAGCCTCAGCTGATCCAAAGAATGGGGAGCGGGTCAGGGAGCAGGTCAAACGCGCGATGTCGAAATCATCGACGGCGGAATTCGTCACCACCATGTTGGAATCGAACCACGGCGGCGCCGATACATTGCGGTGGAAGCCGTGGAACATGATGGCCTCGCCTAGCTCAGCAGTCTTCCAGGTGTCACGCATTTACCTGTAGGCCGGATCGAAGCGGCGATTGTATCCGATCTGGATCAGCGGCTTGCCGCGCTTCACCTCGACCGAGATAGTTCCAGTGCTATTCTGCGGGGGTGGGGCCATCGGCTTTTCGTACAGGATTGGCTTGGCAGCAGCGAGCGCAGCGAATATCAGTTTCCTATGCATCGCGTCCGGTGCTGCAACGATCACCGCGTCGATGGCTTTGTCGGCGATAGCCGCCCAGGGATCGTTTGATACCGAGTCCACTTCAAGTTCCGCCGCAAGCTCCGCCGCGCTTTCAGCGTCGGCATCGCAAATGGTCCCTAGTTCCGCAGCCGGAACCTGCGTGGCAAGTGTGCGGGAATGGTCGGCGCCCATGACGCCGGCTCCGATCAACGCGACTCTTATGGTCATATCATTCGTCTTGTTGCACCAGGTCTTCGCGTTTCGTTTCTCTGGTGCGCCGCCGGCTGAGCCAGGCGCCCAACGCGCTGCCGAGCGCAGTGAGCACGCCGATGACGATCATCTGGTCCCAGAATTGCGCGCCCATGATCTCAAGGCTCTTGATGAGGATCGCGACGAGCACTGCACCGGTTACCGACCGCGCGATTCCGCCTTCGCCACCAGTCAGCGCGGTTCCTCCCAACACGACGGCACCAATGATTTGCAGCAGCAGCTGGTCACCCGCCGTTGGCGAGGCGGTGCCAAGGCGCATCATGAAGACATAGGCCGCGACTCCGGCCAGCGTGCCGGAAATCAGGTAGACTTGGAATTTCAGTCGATCGATCTCGATACCTGAGAACAAGGCTGCCCGCGGATTGGAGCCGGTCAGGTAGATGCGCTGCCCGAAGGCGGTACGGCTTAAGACAAACCCGAAGAGAAGTGCAACGGCAAGCCCGAGAATGAACACCAGGGGTATGCCTGCGATGTTCATCCGCCCGGCCTCCAACAGGGGCTGCGGCAGCTTGCCGATCGAACGGCCGCCGGTCAGCAGGAAGCCGAGCGCGCGGGCCGTCAGCATCGTGCCGAAGGTGACGATGAAGGGTGGCAGGCCGAAGCGTGAGATCAGCGACCCGTTCAGGGCGCCGACACCAGCTCCGACGGCAAGGCAGGCCAGCAAGCCAAGAGCTGGCGAGCCGGTGAATTGCATGGTCAAGGCGCCGCAGACCGACGCCAAGCCAATGATTGCGCCGATCGACAGGTCGATGCCGCCGATCAAGAGAACCAGGGTCTCGCCAGTAACAGCGATCAGGATGACCGAAAGCTGCCGCATCATGTTCTGGGCGTTTCCGATCGACATGAACCCGTCGATCGCAAACGAAAGAATGGTCAGCGCGACCAGGATGACCGGCAGCATTGGCAGGTCGCGGAATACGGCGAGCAATGGCCCAAGGCCGGGCACGCTTGTGCGCGCCGGCCCTGGACGATCGTTGAGTTCGGCAAAGCCTGTACGTTCAGGCTTCGTTGGACGTGTCACTTCGCGCAGCCCCAGACTTTGCTGCCGGTATCGGCGAGATTGTCCTTGGTGTACTCGAGGCCGGCGAGGAGCTGAACCTTGTCTTTCTCTTCGATCTTCTTCTTGTCCTTGACGATGTCGATAATCACCTGCAGCGAATTGCGGGTCATCTCGGCGATCGGCGTCGCATAGCCGGCGTCGGCCCAGCCCTCCGATATTGCCTTGCAGCCTTGCGGATCGCCGTCGATGGAGAGAACGATCACATGATTGGGATCACCGACCTTGGCATAGCGGTTGGCTTTCTGCAGAGCCGAGAAGATCGGTGGCAGAAGACCGTCGGTGGCGGCATAGACGGCGCCGAGATCCGGGTGGGCCTGCAGCGCGTTTTCCATGCCGGCGAGAGCGGGCTCAGGGCGCCACTCCGTCGGAACTTCCGCGACGATCTGAATATTGGCATGGCCCTTGATGGCTTCCTTGAAGCCCGCGTCGCGTTCCTGGCCATTGACGGCGCTCAGCGCTCCCTGAAGATCGACGACCTTAGTCGGCTTGTCGCCGACCAGAGCGACGAGTCGCTTGCCTGCGGCCAAACCGTCAGCGGTCGGGTTGCCGCCGATGTGGGTGTCGACAGTATTCAATTCGGCTGGCGCCTGGTCCACCGTGACGAACGGGATGCCGGCGGCGTGAGCGCGCTCGATGTCCTGCAAGACGGCCTGGTTGTCCCACGGAATCGAAATGATGCCGCTGACCCCTTGGGCGATGCAAGTGTCAACCTGGGATGACTGGCGTTGCGCATCTTCGCCGGCCACCTGTTCAACCAACTTGATACCAAGCTCCTCCGCCGCCTTTCTCCACAGCGCCAGCTCGCCTTCGCGGAAGGCGTTGACCTTGTCGAGCGACAGGCACACCGTCAAACCTGCGCCGGGCAAGTCGTCGGCTTGGACCGGAACGCTCGGCAGTGCCAGCATGAGCGCTGCGGCCAGACCCATTGAAAGCTTTTTGTACTTCATCTCATTTCCTCCGATTATCGAATGTTTAAAGCACGCGCGCCGCAGATATCGTGCGACTTCGATCTGTCTACTCAACTCGCTGTGGCTCTTGCTCCTCCGGATCGCATTGTTGTGATTGACGCTATCATGCAGCGCGCGCACTCGCGCCGAGACGCCGCAGCAGCGCCACGTCGATGAGCACTGCCGTGATAAGTATGGCACCCTTGACCACATCGTAGATGTAGACCGATGCGTTGACGAGATTGAGTCCGTTGTCGATCACCACCAGCAAAACCGCACCGAGGATGCTGCCGATGATAGTGCCGCGCCCGCCGAGCAAACTCGTTCCGCCGAGAACAACGGCGGCAATGACCGTGAACTCGAACCCATTTCCGAGACCCGCCTGAAGCGTGCCGACCCGTCCGATCGTAATGAGACCCGCAGCCGCGACACACAAACCGCAAACGCCAAAAGCCATTACCTTCAATAAATTTACGGGCAGTCCGGATTCCACGGCCGAACGCGGTGATCCCCCCATGGCGTACAGATATCGGCCGAACGGCGTGCGGGTCAGAACCAGGAAGGCGGCGATGGCCGATATGGCCACCAGATAGATTGGCAAGCCGATGCCAAAGAGCTCGGTGCGTCCCAAGAACAAGACCGGGCTGTCAGCGAACGCCTTGTCGCTCGAACCCACCATCTTCCAGGCGATGCCACGAAACGCGAACATCGTCGCCAGTGTTGCGATGAACGAATTGATGCGAAGGACGACGATCATCAGTCCATTGATCAGGCCGAGCGCCAGTCCCGCCAGCAGGCCAACGGGATAGACCCAGGCACTCACGCCTGCTTGTTGGCCGGCCTCCGCTCCGGGAATGACGGAAAACATCCACGCCAGCGTCATGGCCAGCGACATCAGCGATCCGATCGAGATGTCGATCTCACCGGTGACGATCACGAACGTCATGCCGATGGCGGCCAAGGCTGTGGCGGTGGACTGCAACAGGATATTGTTGAGATTGCTGGCCGTGAAGAACGGTGTGGATATGCTGGCGAACACCACGACCACGGCCACCAGCATCACGACAACCGAGTATCGTTGGATGTTGGCCACCCAGGCCCGATCGATACCACCTGACTGGGTCATACGGGGATCCCCGTCGACGCCATGTGCACGACGGCCGTTGGGTCGAATTGCGGACGCTCCAGTCCGCCGACAAGCCGGCCTTTGTGCATCACCAGAATGCGATGCGACAGCGCCAGCAGTTCCGGCAGATCCGATGAAATGAGCAATACGCTCAAGCCGGACCCGGCCAGTTTGCCGATCAGGCGATGAATCTCAGCCTTGGCGCCCACATCGATGCCCTTTGTCGGTTCGTCCAGAATGATGACGGCCGGCTGTCCGGCAAGCCAGCGGGCGATGACGCATTTCTGCTGGTTGCCGCCAGAAAGCGCCACCATTGACGCCTCCAGTCCCGGATGCCGAACCCCATAATTGCTTACCATCTTCAAGGCCTGATCGCGCTGCTGATATGGGGAAAGGTAGCCGACGGCCTGAGTGAGAGACTTGATAATCGTCGAGGTTAAGTTCTCTCGCACGCTCCGTCCGGGGAATATCTGGTCGGCGCGGCGATCCTCCGAGACCAAAGCCAAGCCTCTGGCGAGGGCTGCCGCGGGCGTCCGATGCTCAAACAATTGTCCTTTAACTTCGACGGCGCCTGTCGCGGGATGGAGACCGAAAATGGCTTCGGCGACTTGCGACCGGCCCGCCCCCATCAGACCGCCGAGCCCTAGGATTTCGCCGGCATGGAGGTCAAATGTGACGCCGTTCAGCAGCCTTGAATCGCGCAGGTTCCGGACCCTCACCGTCACCGGCGCGGCCTTCGAATTCGCGGCCGCCAAATCGCGTTCGGATGCGAGACTTTGGTCGATCTCTTCCAGTTCCCGCCCGACCATAAGCGTCGTCAGATGCGCTTGATCAATCTGCTGAGGCGTTCCCGTTCCAACGACGCGTCCATCGCGCAGGACCACGATGCGGTCGGCGAGCTCGTAGATCTCCTCCATGAAGTGCGTGATATAAATAAGCGCGTAACCGCGCTCTCGCAGCCGCCGCGCCGCGGCAAACAATCGGCGCCGTTCAGGGAGACTGAGCGATGTGGTGGGCTCATCCAGGATGACCATGCTCGATGCCCCGCGCAGGGCCTTCGCTACTTCCACAAGCTGGCGCTCGCCGAGCGATAGTCTCTCCACTGGAAGATTGGGGTCGAGCGGTGTCTCGAAAAACTCGCGCAAGAGATCGAGCGTCTCCTCGGCCATCGCAGAGCGATCAATCATTCCGAGACGGAGCGGCAACCCGCCAACGCCCATATGTACGTTTTCCGCAATCGACAGATTGGGGAAAAGGCTGAGTTCCTGGTGGATCGCGGCAATCCCGATCGAGCGGGCGTCCTGCGTGGTCAGCCGTGTATATTCCCTACCTTCGACCGTGAGCGTGCCGGTGTCGGGAGCCACCAGACCGCAGAGAATATTCTTGAGAGTCGATTTCCCAGCACCGTTTTCTCCGACGAGCGCAACGATCTCGCCGCGCGACACCGAAAATGTTGCATCTTTCAACACCCAGGCGCCCGAGTAGTTCTTGCCCACGGCGTTGAGGCTGATCAGGGGCTGTTTTTTCAGTTGCTCTCTGCTCTCCACAATTCACTCCCCAGCGAAGCGGCCCGCAGCCGCAAGGTCCGGCCGGAATTGCCCGCCGGCTTGCGTAACGTCGGATCGATTTTGAATCCGCAAGAGCACTGCGCTTCACCCCACTTCGGACGCTGTTCGGTCAAGAACTTTTTATACGATAATTCGCCAATCCGGGTCGAATATTCGATTACATGATTAGTTTGGAATATTTTTCGAAACGTGTCCAGCGGCTTTTTTGTGCAATTACGACGCAATTGGTGCTGAAGACGGCATGCAGCCGTGAGCCTGCGCCTTGGCCTGAACCGGAGTGGCTTGGCAAGATCCGGTTTTGTGGTTCGACGAAGGGTAGGCCGCAGGTGCTGTCGTTGTCGGTTCAGACGCGCACCGGAATCCTCAGGTCCTGATTTTCCTGGCGCACAGCGCCTTTATTGCGTTGCGACGCAGCATTATTGGTGCCTGCAACTCGGCAGTTCTCTTGCGCCGGGTCGCATTGTAATTTCCATTATTCTACCAGGAGCCGATAATCTTCGATATTTTGGGTCGTGTTGCAGCGGCGCTTTACCCATCCGTCGGTCGGTCATCACCTTGGTCGAGCGAAACGGGTAACAATAGTCAAAATCAAGGAAACCGGCCTCACCTTGGCGAGTTCCACCTATGAGGTGATGCGCCAGGATATCATGGAAGGGCGCACTCCGCCGGGCGTAAAACTTCAGTTCGATACTCTGCGGGAGCACTACGACGTCGGCATCAGCCCGATCCGCGAAGCGCTGAGCCGCCTCCACTCCGATGGATGGGTGGAACGCGAGGAACAGCGCAGCTTCCGAGTGACCGCAATCAGCCGCGACGAGTTGGTGGACGTCGTCAGAACGCGCGCATTGATCGAGGGTGTAGGCGCAGCCGCATCAATGTGAGTACGGCAGCTTTCAATATCCCACCTCATCCTTTTCCGACAACACGGTCCACCAGCTTGGCCAATTGACCCTGTGCGGTGTTCGGGTTGCATTCAGGATGATCCGCTGCTCGGTTGTGGTGAGTCGGCGGGCGCCAAGGCGGCCGAGCGCAGCCTCGACGATCCAGGGTTCGAGAAGGACACGTGCTGTGTTGCTGCGCCCCCCTGACCTGTGAGCCATCTTCAGCGGCAGCAGAGCTGCATTGGGGTTCCCCGGTGCCACGCCGGCCAGGACGATCGCCGTGACCTGATGATGGTTTGACCGGATGTTCGACGAACGGGCCACCTCGATGCTTTCAAGGGCCGAGCGCGTGGCAATCCCATCACCCGCAAGGCCTTTCCGCGCGAGGTGCAGCAGGAAGGCTTCCGCTGCGGTCTTGTAGCTTTCGATGCCCTCGTCACGAACCAGCACCTTGCGTCCGAGCACGGCCTCGTAGGGAATGCCGTTGCATTTGCCGCGGGGCCGGCCCTTGGGATTGCCACTTTGGCCCTTCCTGAAGCGGTTGGCCTTGGGAGGGCGCCCATAGCCGGATGCTCTATCAGGATCATCGGGACTCATCGGGCGCCCCGCCGTAGCCATCGGAGGGTGTCGGGGCGGTATGTCAGGCGCTGGATCATGGCGGCTTCCCTTTCGCTCCACTCCGCCCGGCCCTTGCGGTGCAGGGCCAACTCAACCGCCCAGGGCTTCAAGAGTAACCTTCGCTCACGCATCTGTTCGCACCAGTCCGGATCCGGCAGGGCAATCCCGAGGATCAGCAGGGCGTCATAGGCGTTGTCCGGGTCATGCATCCGGTCAACGATACGGACCGGGATTGCGGGCGGGGGCTTCGCGGCCAGCGCCTTTTCGCGAATAGCGATCATCCTGAGGACCGCGCGGATGGCCATCCGCCTGCCAGCAATAGCCTGTTCATAGAGCCGGAACTGGAGCGCTTCCTCGACCGTGAGGGTTCGCGTTGCGCCGGACTGGGTCACGGTCAAGGTGCGGTCGAAAAGGATGTCAAAGGCCGAAGCTGCCGGCGGCGTCGGCTTCCGTGGCCGGCCTGATGGATTGCCGCTTCGGCCTTTGCGGAAGCGCGTGGCATGAGACGGATTCATGGCGTCTCCTCGTCATCCGGCTTGTCTGGCGCATCGTCGGCCCCATCATCGGACGGCCGGACCGATACTTCCTTCTCCTCCAGGAGAACGACCGGGTGATACGGCGGCAGCCAGCAGACGAGGTGCTCTTCGATAACCTCGGTGAAGGAAGAGGCCGGAGCCAAGGCAGTTCCGCCAGCCATCGGTGCCTCATCGGCGATTCCCCTGTCTTTGGTTCCCGACCTTTCGACTGGACTTCGCCCACTTTGGCCGATCGCATCGAAGCTCTGGCCTGTTGCCTCTAGAACAGCATCGTCCTTCGCATAGACCTGCCAGCGGCGGATGATGCGGTCGCAGTAAAGCGGATCGAGTTCGCACAGGTTGGCGCGCCGGCCGGTCTTGTGGGCGGCGA
>CAUJIO010000109.1 GCA_963205315.1 Pseudomonadota bacterium
CGTCAAGCGACGGGGTTGCGAAGCCCGTCCACCTGTGGCATGTGTCCGCCCGCAAGAAAGCAAGGCGCTGCCGTAGCTCAGTGGTAGAGCACTCCCTTGGTAAGGGAGAGGTCGTGGGTTCGATTCCCCCTGGCAGCACCAGTTCTGCACCAGAAAACCCCAGAAACATTGGAATTACTGTCTTTGTTCACCAACGGTGATACAGGGAAGTGATACATATGGGTCGTAGGTGGCTATCCCGGATGCAATACGCACAACGTTCTAGGCACGGCATCTGGAGGTATCGCAGGGCCATACCTCAGGCTCTCAGGGCGATTGCGGGCAAACGTGAGTTCATTGTTTCCCTTAAAACGAGAAGCGAAACGGAGGCTCAAGAACCCTACCTCAAGGCCCACGGGGATGCCGAGAGGTATCTGCACGGGATTGCGCTTCTCTCAACGAATGCGCCACCAGTGACATCTGACAGGGCAATTGCCGAACGGGGAAGGGCTTATCTGCAGCAAATCGGAATGCCCTACGTGCCCTTGGCGGACCTTCAATCGAGTGCCTCAACTGGGCGGGGTCCGTCGGAACTGGAACAGCGGTTGACCTTCGTTGAGGATCAATTGGGTATCAACGTTGATGATCCTGAGACAAGGGATGACGACATCGCAGCGAACTGGAGGGCTAGGGCCGTACTTGGCACCTTGCCGGTACCGCAGTTCAATCTGTCTGATGCTTTGGCCATATATCTAGAGCACAAGGCACCATCTTGGGCGCTTTTATCTCCCAAGAGGGCCAAACGATCCCGGCTGCTTGTTGAGGGAATATTCCGATCACTCACTTTAGCGTTGGAAGGTGACAAACCGCTTGTCTCAATAACTCGCCGGGATGTGAGGGTCTTCAGGGAATTCCTTCTTGCAAGATCGCTGGCGACAGGGACCGTCAACAAGTACATTCAAATGGCTGGCACGGTATGGACGGTTGCGTCTCGTGACATAGGCCTAACGGTTCAGAACCCCTTTGATGGACATGCAATTGCTGAAGTGGTTCACGCTCGGGACAGACGAGATGTATTGACGAAGGCTGAGTTGGCCGCACTTCTCCAACGACGAGTACGCATGAACACTGAGATAGCCACTATCCTGATGCTTCTCAGCTACACGGGTGCAAGACTGGCAGAAATAACGGGGCTTCGCTGCTCTGACGTCATTGAAGATATTGAAAATGGAGGTGGCATCCATATCATCATTCAACCAAACGAAATCAGGTCCCTCAAGAACTTGCAGTCCCGGAGAAAAGTGCCTGTGCTTGGTGACGCATTGGCTTGTCTGAAGGCATATCTCGCTCAAAGGCAGGAAAGCAAATCGATAGGGATATTCCAAAACTACGGGCGTGACGGTGGTGCAAGTGCTGCGTCCACTCTCTTGCTGAAGCATCTGAGAGCCGCTGGCATCTCTGAGAAAACCAAAGTCATTCATTCTCTACGTCACACCATCAAACAGGCTCTTAGGGACGTAGGGTGCCCTGTGGACGTGAGTAATGCTATTCAAGGGCATACCTCAGGGCATGTGAGCGAGAGCTATGGGAGTGGCCATAGTATAGCAATCATGGAGACTTGGTTGACGCAAGCTTATAAAACTCTCGATCTGCAATGAGCTTCAATTTCCAAACTGTCATCTTCGCGTAGCATCGTAGGGGGAATTCTTTGATCAACTCAACGCATTGTCAATCGTACTTGCGATATTGGCCCTCATGGTTTGCAGCGATTGCAATTTCAACAACAATCGTGGTCTATGAAGGGCTAGGATCGGCACAAGCCAACACCTACTTCCTCAACTGCAATTTCGTTGGAGGATCGGACATATTCGAGAGCAATGCGCGACTATTTAGATTTGATGCTGATAGCAACGTTGTTGAAATATTCGATAAGGACGGTAGTAGAAATTGGGTGTTTCGGCCAAAAGGGCACCCTGAAGCGTTAGGTGATTTGGACGACACGATGATCTTAGACATGGATGGAGGAAATATTCACAAGGTTGTGGCTTTTTCCAGTGTGGCAACCGTTCCCAACATGATCGAAGTTTGGCTAAGTGAGAAACCCATGAAGCTTCGTTGGGTATATGTCATGAGTGATGAGACAGCCAATCTAACATTTGACTGCCAGAGTATTCGATAAATGTGAGGAAGTGAATATTCCCTGTTTCAACTCACTGCTGACGAAAGTCCCGCATCGCTAACAACAGCAATCAATGGGCTTTAGCGGGAATTCGAAATTGCTCTCATGGGCTCAACAATTCGAAGACATATGCGTCCGGGGGACCCTAGAACATTGGTTCCGATGGTCCTCACGGTTCTCTAGTCCATTCAGTTCCTAGGCGGCTTCAGCTTCCCCAAGCATCCTGAAGACGGACCGCAGGCCTATGCCTAGCTGGCGGGAAATCTCAGCCTTTGCAATCCCGCTAGCTGCCATGGCTTTGATCTGGTCGGCCTTGGCTCTGGCGGTGGGTGCACGGCCCTTGTAGCGCCCTTCCACCTTGGCCTTCGCAATGCCTTCGCGTTGGCGGCTGAGCATTATGTCCCTTTCGAACTCCGCAACCGCTCCCAGCACAGTCAGCATGAGCTTCCCTTCAGGACCTGTGGTATCTAGGCCCATGGAAAGGACACGCAGGCCCACCTTCTTCTGTTTGAGGCTGTCCACGATGCTCAACAGGTGGCCTACGGAGCGGGCCAAGCGGTCTGGCTTGGTGATAATCATGACGTCGCCTTCTCTGGCAAAGGAGAGTGCAGCGTCAAGCTGAGGTCTCACAGGGGCCATGGATGACACTTGTTCACTGAAGACCCTGTCGCAACCCAAGGCCCTCAGGTCCCTGAGTTGGGCTTCAAGGCCAGCGTCCTGCTCGACTGTGGAAGTTCTTGCGTAACCTATGAGCATGGTGGTCACCTTGGCCTTTCGTGCCTTTGAACTCTAGATACTATGGCACATACCGTGCCAAAGACCTAGGACTATTCTAGTGGCATGGTTATGAGTGCTCTTATAACCATGACATTAGGCCAAGCCCTTGTGGCATGGTGGTTCAACACATCAAGTGCTGCCGAATTTTTGTGCACATGGGTATTTGCCGCCTCTTAAATGAACTTCGGAGAATACGCCCGAGGTTTCAACTTAGGTTCGATGGAGACAATTACATTGGTTGAAGCGCCCAGCAGATTTCTGCGACCTCAGGAGACTGATAAGCTGCTGGCCTTGGAGAGGAGTGGGAAGAAGCCTGCAACCTCCTCATTCGCAACCTTGAGCATGCGAGAAATCAACGAAAGTCCTCCTCTCTTCCAACCGCGAGAGCGCAGCATGCTTTGGGAGGGGAGGTCTAGGGAACACGTCAAAGAGATGGCGCGAGTTCTGAAGACAACTGGCAGCCCGCTTGATCCCATTCACGTCGTGTCGTTTGGGCCTAAGTGGTTCATTGTTGACGGCCACCATCGCCTTGACGCCTATCGACTGGCAAAATGGAAAAAGCTTGTTCCGGCAAAAGCCATCCTGCTCAGGTCTCACATGGAACAGCGGATCAGGGACGCTGAGCTCATTGGCATTCAGGCTAACGTCAAAGACAAATTGCCGATGAGTTCTATTGATAAACTCGACACAGCATGGCGGATTACTGCCCAATATCCTGAGTTGAGCAAAGAGGCCGTCAGCAGCCAGACAACGGTATCTACATCGACGGTGGCAACCATGCGAAAGGCACGAAAGGCACTCCTCAATACGGGCAAATACAGTGCTGACGATCTGGCGGAGCGCACATGGTCCAGCGTTCGGTTCGATTGGCAGCGGCTCTTGGACCCCAGTCTAGGGGATGACGAACCTGACAATTACAATGAAGCGCAGATAAGACTGTTTGCGAGAGCCATCACTGACGTCATGCGGAGGGGTGTCGATGCACGGAATATCTTGGAGGCCCTCTACCGGATAGACCCGACAATGATAGTCCAAATTGAGGAGGCCCTAGAACAACGCAAGCTATCCGCCGAGATGGGAATCTGACTTAGGCCTCAGCACCAATGCGGCAGGGGTCCAACGAGGGCCAGAAACTATAGATTAGCCCTGTACACATTGGACCCCTCTTCTGTACACCTTGTATAGGGCGAGGATCAGATATCGATCTCCAATACATCGCGATCTGGCTTTGAAGTGATACAAACAGGTGATACATTGGCTAAGAATTAAGCCAATACTTTCAATGTCGTTGGGAGCGGTTGGGTTCACCCTGGCAGCACCAGTTTTTCCAACAATTCCGCCGCTCATCAGCACCAGACAGACTAGTCCGGCTGCGCCTCGCCCTCGGCCATGCTGCCCTGAATCACCCGGGCGCGATGTGCGGCGCGCCACTCTTCCGGCGTCTGGAAGCGGCCCTGCCAGATGCCGCGGCGGGCTTTGCGGGCTTCGGCTTCGGCGGCGATATAGTCCAACCCATGGGCGCGGTAAGCCACCGCCCAGCCCTGCCGCACCAGTGCCGCGTTGATGTCGCGGCCGTCCGCTTCGCAGGTGGCGACCAGACGGTCATAGCGGTCGGTCTCCAGAATGCGGCAGGTGAGCGTCTGTCCGCTCACCAGCTGGCGCAGCGCTTTCTGCGCCTCGCGGCCGCAGGGATAGTCCGACCCCGATGACGACATGCAGGTCTGGTGCAGTTCGGGCGCGTCGATGGCATGCAGCCGGTATTCACTGTCACCCTTGCGCAGCGAATCGCCGTCGATCGCGATGAACTGGCCTTGCTCCGCGGCCAGCCATCCGGCCTGCCGCAGCGCCAGCAGCACCATCGCCAGCAGCGACAGAAATACCGCCGCGTCGGCGACCGTGCGCAGCAAGGAGCGGGGCTTTCGACTCAAACCCGGGGCTGCTCCCAGCGCGCCGACGCCTCGTCGTCGCTGTCCTTGGCCGCCACCCATTCAGCACCCGCGGTGCCTTCCTCGAGTTTCCAGAAGGGCGCCTTGGTCTTGAGCCAGTCGATGAGGAAATGACATGCCGCAAACGCCGCTTCGCGATGCGCCGACGCAGTGATGACCAGCACGATGTCGTCGCCCGGTTCAAGCCGCCCGTAGCGGTGGATGATGAGGCTGGCATCGAGGGGCCAGCGACGCTGTGCCTCGGCCTCGATGTCGGCAAGCGCCATTTCCGTCATGCCGGCATAATGCTCGAGCGTCATTGCCCGCACATCGGCGCCATCGGAAAGATCGCGCACGCTGCCGAGGAACATCACGGTCCCGCCGATGGCTGTGTTGCCGGCTTTGAGCTTGGCGAGCTCGGCGCCTGCATCGAAGGCTTGTTCCTGTACGCGGATCATCTGTGCATTCTGCCTGTGGACGGAGCGATCTTCAATTGCCGGATGCGAGACCCATGGATTTCAATGTCTCGAAGCCCTTTTGCGGATTGAGCAACAGGCCTGGCACATCCGGATAGATCCGGGGTGCGCCCCAGGGACCGTTGACCACGATCTTCACCGGGAGTCCTGAAACGTCGCGATCAGCCGCGATCAGCTTCGGGTCGGCCCGCAAATCGACGGCGCGGCGCAGGAAATCGATGTCACCGGTGACGCTGACCTTCAGCCCTGGAGCGTCGAGTGCCGCCGCACCCAGCGTGGCGATGCCATCCGCCATGGTGACGTCCACCGCGAGCGAGGAGAAGGCCGTGCGTGACGGCGTATCGAGTGACCAGCCAGTGAGGATGCGCTGGCTTGCCTGGCCGAGCATGGCCACGATGTCCGGCCCGGCTATGGCGCCAGCCCCCAGTGTCACGCTTGCCTTGCCCTTCAGCGTGCCGATGATCTGTTCCTGGGTATCGCCGCTGCCCGACAGGGCGGCCGAAATGGCGCCCGTTCCGCTGACCCAATCCTGTCCTGTCAACAGCTGCAGCACCTGACCTGCGCTGGCATTGTCGGATTTGAGCGTGAGGGCGAAGCTGGGCGGCGAGGCAGTGGCATCGATGTTGGCCTCGGCCACAAATCGCGTTCCGTCGGCCGGCATCACGGCGAGCGAGGCGTCAAACTTGCCGCCGGTCGAACTGACCACCATCCGGGCCGGCTGCTCCTTGAGCGTCCCGAACGTGAGGGACGGCGTTTCAAGGGTGATCTCCGTGTCGAACGCCCTGAGAGCCGCAAAACCCAGCGGTGAGCGGCCCCAGTTTTCAGGCGTTGCTCCACTGTCGGGCAGAAATCCGTCGAGGGTGAACGTCGGAGCCGAAAGCTGAGCCTGAATTTTCGGCGTGGCGTTGCGCGTGTCGATGGCCAGTTCACCGAATACCGTCACGTCATCAAGCGTCACGTTGGCCTGGCGGATGGCGAAGGCCTTGCCGCTGCTGTCGAGTGCGCCGGAAATGGTGAGCGGGCCGAAGCCTCGCCCATCCTCGATGCCGAGGCCGGCCCAGCGCGCCGCCTGACGCAGGCTGGTGATCGAGATGTCGACGGGGCCCACAAGATTGAACACTTTGACCGTCGACAACCGGCCATCGAATCCGGCCTTGATCTCGGGCGTCTCGAAACTCAGGGTGATCGGCGATCCATCCTCATGCACGCGTGCCAGGGATTTCAGCTCCATGTCGTAACGCGCCAGCCGGCCGTTGATTTCGCTGCTGCCGATGAATGTCACACCGCCATCGCTGCCGACGCCGAGATCGCCGTTGACGTTTGCCAGCGCCAGCGCCTGATTGTTGCGGGCATCGAAGTAGCGTACGGCGCTGTTGCTGAGGTGCAGTGCCAGAGGGCTGCCCGGCGCGGACGCAAAATGCCAGTTCACCTGATCGCGCTCGTCGACGAGGAGGGCGATGTCGGCCTTCTCGAGCGTGAGGAGGGAGAGGTCCGGGCTGGCGCCGAAGAGTTGGGGAAGACCGACCGGAATGCGCAGCGTGTCCGCCGTGACCAAGGGACCCTCCATGCCTTGCGGCGCTGACAGGCTGATCTGGCCCAGCGAAAAAGCCAGCGGTGCGAACGACAGCCGTGCCCCGCCCTTGACCTCGAGCGTGCGTCCAAGCTGTTCTGTGATTCGGCTTTGTATCGCCGGCAGCGCCAGTTTCGGAAACAGCATGAGCCAGAGGCTGGCCGCGACCATCGCGGCAAGTACGGCGCCTCCCGCCACGGCATATGATCTGCGCATCGAAAACTCCAATAATCGCGCCCGTCTTCGGCGGGACTTGCGGCCCTTCTGTGACATCTCTAGACGTGTCGATCCGAGCCGGAGATCGCCTTACATGACTGACAGCCCCTTGTGGACCCCCGATGAAGTCCGAATCGTTTCATCAAATCTCTGGCGCTTCATGCAGGAGCGCAAGCTGAAGACCTTCAGCGACGCGCTGCGCTTCTCGGTGGAAAAGCCCGACGCATTCTGGTCCGATCTGTGGAGCTTCTGCGGCGTCAGGGCCGAAACGCGTGGCGAACGCGTCCTGATCGACGCCGACAAGATGCCGGGTGCGCGTTTCTTCCCCGATGCACGGCTGAACTATGCCGAGAACCTTCTGTGGAAGAACGGCGACAGCGACGCGCTGGTGTTCCGCGGCGAAGACAAGGTGCAGCGCCGCATGAGTTGGAAGGAGCTCAACGCCAACGTTGCGCGCATGCATCGCGCGCTTGCGTCCGCCGGCGTGAAAGCCGGGGACCGTGTCGCCGGCGTCGTGCCCAACATGCCGGAAACCATCGTCTGCTTTCTCGCCGCCGCCTCGCTCGGTGCCATATGGTCGTCGTGTTCGCCCGACTTCGGCGAGCGCGGCATCCTCGACCGCTTCGGCCAGATCACGCCGAAGATCCTCATCACCTGCGATGGCTATTACTATGCCGGCAAGACCATCCGCATGGCCGAGAAGATCGGCAATGTGCTGAAGGAACTCAAGAGCGTCGAGCGCACCATCATCATCGACTACATCGGCGAATCTGAAGCCGTCGCCGGAACCTTGCGCGGCGGCGTGCGACTGTCGCGCTTCATGTCGGGCATGAGCAGCGATCCCATCGCCTTCGCACAGCTGCCCTTCGATCATCCGCTCTATATTCTCTATTCGTCTGGCACCACGGGCATTCCCAAATGCATCGTCCATCGTGCCGGCGGCATCCTGCTAAAGCATCTGAGCGAGCATGTGCTGAATACCGACACCAAGCCCAGCGATCGCCTGTTCTATTTCTCCACCTGCGGCTGGATGATGTGGAACTGGCTGGTCTCCGGCCTCGCGGCAGGCGCCACGCTTTTGCTTTACGATGGCTCGCCGTTCTATCCCTCTGAACGTGTGCTCTTCGACTTCGCCGACGAGGAAGGCATGACCATCTTCGGCACCTCGGCCAAATATATTGACGCGGTGAAGAAGAGCGGGCTGACACCCAAGACGACACACAAACTCGCGGCCTTGCGGGCCATGCTGTCCACCGGCTCGCCGCTGAGTGCCGAGAGCTTCGACTTCGTCTATGACGGCATCAAGGGCGATATGCAGCTGGCCTCGATCTCCGGCGGCACCGACATTTGCGGCTGCTTCGTCGGCGGCAATCCTTTGTCGCCTGTCTATCGCGGTGAGATCCAGGGCGCCATGCTCGGCATGGCCGTCGATGTCTATGACGAGCAGGGCAAGCCGGTGAAGGCGGAGAAGGGCGAACTCGTCTGTACACGGCCTTTCCCGTCGATGCCGGTGATGTTCTGGAATGATCCCGACGGGTCGAAGTATCACGATGCCTATTTCGCCCGCTTCCCCAACATCTGGTGCCACGGCGATTTTGCAGAAATCACCGGACATGGCGGCATGGTCATTCATGGCCGCTCGGATGCCACACTTAATCCCGGCGGCGTGCGTATCGGCACCGCCGAGATCTATGCGCAGGTCGAACAGGTGCCCGAGGTGATCGAGGCGCTGGCCATCGGCCAGGATTGGGACAGTGACGTGCGCGTCGTGCTCTTCGTTCGCCTGCGGGCTGGCGTGGCGCTCGATGCCGACCTTGTGGCGCGCATCAGGAAACAGATTCGCGATGGCGCATCGCCCCGCCACGTGCCGGCCAAGATCGTCGCCGTCGCCGACATTCCGCGCACCAAGTCAGGCAAGATCACCGAACTTGCGGTGCGCGACGTTGTGCATGGCCGCGAGGTGAAGAACAAGGAGGCGCTGGCCAATCCGGAAGCCCTCGAGCTTTACAGGGATATTGCGGAGTTGCAGGTCTGAAAGCATTCCTCCATGGCCGGACTTGACCCGGCCACCCAGACCTTCAGAATCGCGTAGCAGATCGTCTGGTTCACCGGCTCAAGGCCGGTGATGGAGAATGGGGAACGCACCATGGCCGCCAAGACTTCAGGCAAACCCGTCCTCCTCTCGGGCGGCAATCCGCAAATCGCCAAGGGTGATGGCGAGGCGCCCGTGCAGGCCTATATTGCTGCCATGCCGGGCTGGAAGAGCGCCATGGGCCTCCGCCTCGATGCATTGATCTCAGGAACCGTTCCCGATGTGAAAAAGGCGGTGAAGTGGAACTCGGCCTTCTATGGTGTCGAAGGCCAAGGCTGGTTCCTGAGCTATCGCTGCTTCACCAAATACATCAAGGTCGCCTTCTTCAGAGGTTCCGCTCTCGATCCCGTCCCGCCCGGAAAGTCCAAGCAGGAACACGTGCGCTATCTCGACATTCATGAGACTGATGGAATTGATGAAGCACGGTTCACCGATTGGGTGAAACAGGCGAGCAAGCTGTCGGGAGAAAAGATGTGAAAGCGATTGAACCTGCTTGCACGCGCACTGCAGCTTCGGGATACACATGATGACCGAACCGTCCCCCTCCGAACTCATCGACTCCCGCATCGCCGAGCTGGGCGATTGGCGCGGGGAAACGCTCGCGCGGATAAGGGCGCTTATTCACGAGGCCATTCCGCAAGTGATCGAGACGTGGAAGTGGCGCGGCATTCCGGTGTGGGAGCATGATGGCATCATCTGCACCGGCGAAACCTACAAGGCGGTGGTGAAGCTGACCTTTGCCAAGGGTGCGGCGCTTGATGATCCGCAGCAACTGTTCAACGCCAGCCTCGAGGGCAACACCAGGCGCGCCATTGATATTCATGACGGCGAAACGCCGGATGCGCAGGCATTCAAGGCGCTTGTTCGTGCAGCCGTTGCGCTCAACGCAGCGTCGCGGTCCTCACGCCGCAGGTGACCTCACCCGCCTCGCCGATGCGCCCGCGTAGGGATCATGCAGCGTGCGCGACAGCAGGATCACCGGCAGCAGGCCTGCGGCGACGATGGTGAGTGCGGGCAGAGCGCTTTCTTCCAGCTGATCGAGGGAGGCCAGCATGAACACCGTGGTCGCCAGCGTCTCGAAGTCGAACGGTCGCAGGATCAGCGTCGCCGGCAGCTCCTTCATGCAGTCGACGAACACCAGCAGCGCCGCCGAAACCAGTGCCGGCCGCAACAGCGGCAGATGCACGTCGAGGAAGGCGGCCCAAGGGCTGCGCCCCAGCGTGCGGGCGGCGGCGGCCACATTGGGCGTCACCTTCTGCAGGCCGCTTTCGATGGCGCCGAAGGACACTGCGAGAAACCGCGCGACATAGGCAAAGATGATTGCGGCAATGCTGCCCGACAGCAGTAACCCGGTGGAGACATTGAATCGATCGCGCATGAACGAGTCGAGCGCGTTGTCGAAACCGGCGAGCGGAATGAGAACGCCGATGCCAAGCACCGTGCCCGGAATTGCGTAGCCCATGCTGGAGAGGCGGATGACACGCCGGGTGAAGCCATCGCGCGTCAGGCGGTTGGCATAGCCGAGGATGAGGCCCAGCACGACGGCGACGACAGCAGCGAGCGAGGCCAGGATCAACGAATGGCTCACCGCCTTGAGATAGGGCAGAGACACCGCATCCTCGAGGCGGGACATCGCGAACGACAGCAGTATCAGCGCCGGAATGGCGAAGCCGACGAGGATCGGCGTCAGGCAAACGGCCACGGCGGCGGCGGCGCGCCAGCCGGACAGCCGCACCCGGTCGGGTTGCCGGGGCCGCTGCGACGGCAGCACGAAACTCTGCTGGCGCCTGGCCTGCCGCTCCACCCACACCAGGGCGAAGATGAAAATCAGCATCACTGCCGAGATCTGCGCGGCACCACCCAGATTACCCTGGCTGAGCCACGTCGTATAGACGCCGAGCGTCAGGGTCCGCACACCGAAGAAGCCGGCGGCGCCGATGTCGTTGAGGCATTCCATCAGCGCCAGGCTGACACCGACGGCGATTCCCGGCCGCGCGAGCGGCAGGGCGACACGGCGGAAGGCGCCCCATGGCGTCTGGCCGAGGGCGCGAGCGACCTCGAGTTGCGTGGCGGGCTGGCGCATGAAACTCGCCCGCGCCGTGAGGTAGACATAGGGATAAAGAACCATGGCCAGCACGGCGATGGCGCCTCCCAGCGAGCGGATTTCCGGAAACCAGTAGTCGTCGGGCCTGCGCCAGCCGAAAACGGCGCGCAGCCAGGTTTGCAGGGGTCCGGCAAAGCTGAGAAAATCGACATAGGCATAGGCGACGATGTAGCCCGGCATCGCCATGGGCACGAGCGAGGCCCAGGTGAGCATGCCACGCAGCGGGAACTGGCACATGGTGACGAGCCACGCCACCGCCGTGCCGGTGACGAAGGTGATGAGGCCGACGCCGGCGAGCAGTGCCAGGGTGCGCAGCACATAGCCAGGCAGCACAGTGGACAGCAGATGCGGCCAGATATTCTCGGTCGGCGTCAGCGCCAGAACGATGATGGTGAGAATGGGCAGCGCTAGCGCCAGGCCGATGACTAGCGCGCTGCTGCCGAGAAGCCATTCGCCCCCGCCAAGCGGCGGGGCGGCCGGCTTTTCCCCAACTCCGGCGTCAGCCATGCTGCGATTAGTCCGCCAGCACGCGGTTGGTGGGGAAGGTGATTTCCGCCAACGTGCCCTTGCGTGGTTCGCTGGTCAGTTCGAAGGCCGCACGGTTGGCTTCCGTCAGGGCCTTGGTCAGCGGCAGGCCGAGGCCGGTGCCCTGCACTTCGCGGCCTTCCGTGGCGATTCGTCCGAAGGGTTCGAGCGCGCCGCGCAGCTGCTGCGCCGTCATGCCGATACCGGTATCCTTGACCCGCAGTTTCAACTCGCCGCCCGGCATCATCTGGCCGGAGATGACCACCTGGCCGCCCGGATCGGTGAACTTGATGGCGTTCGAAACAAGATTCAGCATGATCTGCCGCATCGAGCGCAGATCGGCGACAACATTCGGCAGGTCCGCCGGCAGTGACTTGCGCAAGACCACGCGGGCCGCCGTCGCCGCTTCCTGCATCATCTTCAGCGTGTGCTCTGCCACATCATTGAGATTGACCGAGGTGAAGTTAAGCTCGAGCTTTCCCGCCTCGACCTTCGACAGGTCGAGCAGATCGTTGATCAGCGACAGCAGATGGCTGCCGCTGGCGTGAATATCCTGCACGTAGCCGCGGTACTTCTCGTTGTCGATCTCGCCGAAACGGCCCAGCCGCATGACCTCCGAAAAGCCCATGATGGCATTGAGCGGCGTGCGCAGTTCATGGCTGACGGATGCGAGGAATTCCGACTTCTGGCGGCTGGTGGCTTCGGCACGTTCCTTGGCCTCGCGCAGTTCCTGCTCGGTCTTTTTCCACTGCGTGATATCGCGCACCACGGCACAGAAGGCAGCTTGCGACTTCCGCGCCTGCAGCTTGCCGATGGTGAGGAACAGCGGCACAGTGCCGCCCTGGCTGACGATTGCCGTCACTTCGCGTCCGTCGTTGAAGACGCTGGCGAGGCCGGGGCCTTGCAAGGCGGCCAGATAGTCGCGCACCGTCTTGCGGCTCTCCGGTGCCAGCAGGTCGATGAAGGGCTTTCCGGCAACATCTGCGATGCGGAAGCCGAAGATCGCCTCGGCTCCGGCGCTGAAAGTGTGGATGCAGGCGTCGGCATCGAGCGTGATGATGCCGTCCGCCGCCGTGTCGAGAATGGCTCGAAGTTCCTGATCGGCCTCCGACGGGCCATTTCGCAGCGGCAGCTGGATGACGTCCGCGCTGGCCTTGGCCGCAACGGCGCGCGGCGTGCCGTTTTCGGGACCAGCATCTGGGGCGAAGTCGGACGGATGAAAATCGCTGGGCGGTATGACTTCGGCTGGCGGAACCGGGGCCAAAGCCGTGGGGGCAGGCGGCACCGCACTTGCCGTCATGATGGTGGGAGCGATGGCCGGCTCCTCGGCCTTGCACAGCACAAACTGACGCGCCGGCCCGCCAAACCACGGAATGACCGACATCGACACCGAAGCGAAGACGGACTTGCCATCCTTCATGGCAATGTCGCCAGGCGGCAGCGATTGGCCAAGGTGGCCGAAGCGTTCGGCAATGGCGACATCGTTGAGCACATCCTCGCCACTGGCATAGCCGAAGAAACGGGCGGCGGCGGGGTTGGCGTAGATCAGTTGGCCTTCCTTGGCGATCAGCAGGTTGTCGGCTCGCTCGTCCAGCGGAATGCGAACCTGCGGCGGCACATGTGGGAACTTGCGGCGGGGCGGTGCCTCAGGTTTGGACTCGACCAATACGGGTGCGGACGGCGGCGTCTTCGGTTCAGGACGCGGCACATGCCGGACACCCTCTTCCAGCGTCTTGCCAAGCTTTTCGAATGCCGCCGCATCGCTTGCCGACAGTGGAGCGGGGGCGGCATCGGATTCCGCATCAGCCGCGGCAGGCTTGCCGCGCGCCGCAAGCTTCAGTTCCAGGGCCCGGCGTTCCGTGACATCGTCCAGCAGCACCATGGCGAACGCATTGGCGTCCGCTGCGCGGTTGAGAAGCTTTGCCGTGATCCGGATATTGCGCTGGCCGAGGCGCACAGGCATGTGTCGCGTCGCCACCACCGTCCCGGCGGCGGCGGTGCGCGTGATCAACTCCTCGGCGTCGCTCTCCGACCCGAGGAGTGTCGAGAGGCTGGCGCGCTGGCCGGCGCCCAGAAGCAACAGGGCGGCGGCATTGAGATGGCGGATCTGACCATCGCGCGCAATCAGCACCGCAGCCGACGGCAGCAGGTCGAAGGCTGTCAGGATATCGTCGGTGGCCTTCTGGGCCTCCGCGGAGGCCGGCTGGCGCGCCACCACCAGCACGCCGGGGCGGCCATCGGCCAGCGCATGAACCATGCAGCGGCAGGAAATCGGAGCCATGGCACCCGACGACGGGAAATGCAGCAGTGCGGTTTCCACCTGCCCCCGGCGCAGCGAGCGCGACAGATTGGCGATCTGTTCCACCCCGGGCTCGAGGAAGTCGAACGGGCGGTCAATCAGATCGAACAGCGACGCACCGCCGAAATAGGCGATTCCTTCGGTATTGGCCCAGACAATCCGGGCGCGGGCGCCATCCCACAGCCACGCCGCTTCGGGAACGTCCCTCAGATCTTCCAACGTGGGTGTCGAAACTTCGGTCACGCGGCGGCTGGCCTTTTCTGATCCCGTTTGAAACAATGCGTTAGGACAAAATAAACGCATTCGGACGCCGCCGTCCATCATTCCTTCAATTGTCGGAAAATACGAGGTGGATATCGCATTGCATGATTTATGTTGCACTGCACCATAATGCGGATTATATTGTCGTCATCAGGCGGGCGGCAGGCTCGGCCACCAGGAGATGAAAATGTCCAGCAAGAAAGCGAAACCCGAAATGAACACTGAGATTCCCGCCGAAGTGAATGCCATTGCCCAGAAGACCGTCGATCAGGCCCAGGCCGCGTTCGAGAAGGTCTCCGAGGTTGCCCACAGCAACGTGCAGATGCTCGACGCCGCCGCCAATGCCTACAAGAACCGTTTCACCGACATTCAGCTCAAGGCGATGGAATTCGCCCAGCTCAACGTCAATGCCGGTTTCGCCTTCGCCCGCAAGTTTTTCGCGGTGAAGGAACCGGCTGAGGTCTTCACGCTGCAGCAGACCTTCGTCAAGGAGCAGGCCGAGACCTTCCAGCGCCAGGCCGCTGAACTGAACGAGCTTTCGGTTGCGCTCGCCAAGGAATCGCTGAAGCCTGTGCAGGACGGCATGAACAAGTCGCTGGCCGGTTTCTCCAAGGCCGCAGCCTGATCTGAAAGCCTGCGGCGGCTGGGCAATTCCTCCCTGACCCGGCTGCTGCATTTTGCAGAAGGCCCGCACGAGTATCGCGGGCCTTTTTGCTGTCTTGAATTCCTCGGCGACTGCGGCTAGTAACGCGTCGCGAGATACGAATGCCGCTGTAGCTCAGTTGGTTAGAGCACTAGATTGTGGATCTAGGGGTCCCCCGTTCGAGCCGGGGCAGCGGTACCATCATTCTTCTCAAGATCAGCGGTCCACGGCGGCGCCGGTATTGGCGTGTGCTAGACCCGTTTCGTCCGCGGCGTGAATGTCTTCAGCGTGACGCGATTTGCCACTTCATAAGTCGGGCGGGTCGAAGGAAGGCCCTCCAGAATGGCGTCGAGCTGATCTTCGCAGGCTTCGCACAGGGTTGGGTATGTTGGCTGGCCGGCAAAGCTTCCGTCCGGGTTCAGGGCCACAGACGCTTCCAGCCGGCCCTCGTTGCAGCGCGGGCAAACCGCCTCATACCGGGCAATGCGATTGTCCATGCCCACACGGAAGAACTCAACGTCAACCTTCGTCATCTGGCGATTGTGCGTGATGCCGATTGCGGTTTGCGCTCTGTTGCTCGGGATCTCGACAGTCTCGGTAAACCTGTCGACCGGTTGATCGGATTGCGGCTGCTCGGCCATGATCGCTCCTTCTCGGACTATGCGCCTTGAAGGCCATATGGGAGACGAATATCACACATCGCAATCGATGCGCAGCAGAGTTGAGATGCGGTCGCCGTTTTCGACCTCGCGAAAATTCCGCTCCGCGCAACATGACAAATGCCTGACACGTCCCAGGCGCGATCGTGAGGCGAGGTCATGTTGAGGCCTCATTCTCATGTCCCCTAGGGCCGCTGGAGTTGGTTGAGTGAGAGGGTCCGCCCATGAAACTGGTTGAAGTCGTGATCATGACAGGCTTGCAATGCATCAGTCCGGTTCAGAACATGCCTGCCAAGACGGAGGTCGGGAAAGTCTGGTGTGCCGTGGTGATCGAAAAGGACACCGTGGCCAATCGCATTGAAGTGACGCCGCCGGACCAGTCTGGCAATCCGGCCGTGAGGATGGTGGTGCAGCGGATGGATGGGACGGGCAATGTGGCGTCCAAGTCCGAACTGCTGACCATCGAGCCCGCGTCAGCCCCGCCGGACCAGCAGCGGCCAGCCATGCTGGTCCCCGACTCGCCCGATCCAGCCGAACGGGTGGAACCTGTGGCCAAGATGGTTGTGCCGCGCCCACCGCCAAGGCCGGACGCGGCCAGTGAGGCCGGAGCCGGGCAGGCACAGCCCGAAACGGAAGCGGCGGCCACAACCGGGGAGGCCCAGCTTGAGACGGACGTAGTGCCCGCAGCCGAGGAAGCCCAGCCTGAGACGGAAGTGGTGGCCTCAGCCGAGGTAGAGCCTCCGGCTGTCGAGGCCAAGCCGGTCAAGAAGCGGGCAACCACCGCGAAGAAACGGACGGACATTTGCACGGCGCCACGCAAGGCCGTCTGGTATACGAACAAGGACGGTCACCGCAAATATCGCTGCCGCCGCCCTGGCAGCACGGCAAATCTCTACTGATCAGTTGAGCCCGTCAGCCTCTCTTGAGGTAGACCTTGACGAAACTGCTCTTCAGCACCTCTCCCTTTGCGGGAAGGCTGTCCAGCTGGGCCGATTGGGCGGTTGCCAGCACATCGTCGAGAGCTGTCCGGATGGCCTTGATCTCGTCGTCATTTGCCTCGGCTTCGACGACCTTCAGTTTGTCGCTGATCTCAGGATAAAGCGCCGCGACCTTGGATGCGTCCTTGGCGTTGGCAGCCGCCAGGATCAACTCCATCGCATCGTGAAAATCGACGAGGGCGACGGCCAGCATCGAAAAGCCGTTGCGCTTGAACACATCCTGAAAAATCGGCCTGACCTTTTCGAGATCGAGATGCGCCTGATGCAAGTCGCCCGAACGCACCAGGGGCTCGACATCCGTCAAGATGCGCCCAACCGATGCAAAGTCCGCCTCCAGCTTCGCATCGCCCTTCAGATTATAAGGCCTGTAAGATTTGTATTTCGCGGTGAAAGCGGCAAACGCCGGCTTGAGCCGGTCAAGATTCTCAACTGCCTCGGCCCGCTGGCTCTTGCCGGTGAGAAACAGGGTCTGCTTGTAGAAGTGATTCATGGCGTTGAAGTCCTCGAGGAAGAACTTGCGCGTGAAGAAAGCACTTCCGTAGCTGCCGCCAGCCGCAAGCACCACAAGGGAGGCAACAGCAAGAACGAGACTCACCGCGCCGGCGCTTTTGCCCGCCGGGGCGGATGCGATGCCGAACAGGCTATAAATCGGGCAGAAACGGATCGCCGCGGTGGCGATCATGATGACGGCGGCGGCATAGGCCAGCCAATTCCATGGACTGGCCAGCCAGAAATATCCAAGCTGCGCCAGAACGATGCCAAGCGCAAAGCGCAGGAAGCGGTCGATGGATCTGATGTTTGTCATGCTGTCATATTGAACCTGGCAGCCTTTCACTCATTGATCCGGGTCAATTTGAAGCGAAAACGGCCGGGATGAAATACGCGTTCAAACGAGTCCGCCGGCTTTCTCGATATAGCTGACGATGTCGTCGAGGCCCCTCTGCCGCAAGAGATCGGTGAACACATAGGGCCGGGCGCCGCGCACGGTTTTCGTGTCGCGTTCCATTACGTCGAGATCGGCCATCACATGCGGCGCAAGATCGGCCTTGTTGATGATCAGCAGATCCGACTTGGTGATGGCCGGTCCGCCCTTGCGCGGGATCTTCTCGCCCTGGCATACCGAAATCACATAGAGCGAAATGTCGGCGAGGTCGGGAGAAAAGGTCGCGGCCAGGTTGTCGCCGCCCGACTCGATGAAGATGACGTCGAGATCCGGATGGCGCTTCCACATCTCGTCGATGGCCGCCAGATTGATCGAGGCATCTTCGCGGATCGCTGTGTGCGGACAGCCGCCGGTCTCGACGCCCATGATGCGGTCTTCCGGCAGCGCCTGCAGCCGGTTGAGGATCAGCGCGTCCTCCTTGGTATAGATATCGTTGGTGATGGCCGCGACCGAGTATCTTTCGCGCATGGCCTTGCAGAGCTTTTCGGTGAGCGTCGTCTTGCCTGAGCCGACCGGCCCACCGATGCCGACGCGAAGCGGGCCGTGCGAGGATGTATTGCTCATGTGCGGAAGACCCTTGAACCTTGTGTTTCGTGTTTCATCGCCGCGATATCGGCGGATAGCGTGATGGCGCCGAGATCGCCGAGCGTTGCAGCGGTGGCGCGTGCTGCTGTCGACGAAATCACGGGCATCAGGTCGCGCAACACTTCGAGTCCCGCCGTCTGGCCGAGCGGCACCAGCCGTACCGCGACCGATGTCAGCGCCGCGCAGAAGCCTTGCAGATAGGCGAGAAGCGCGTGGGAATTGTCGATGCCCATGGCGGCACAGGCCGTGCCCGCGGCGATGGGGTAGGCTAAAAGGCCCTCATCCGCCTTCGGCACCTTCTCCCATGGCTTTGCCACGGGGGAAGGCACTTGTGATTGGGCCTTCTCCCGTCCGTAGGATGGGAGAATGTGCCCGAAGGGCGGATGAGGGCAATCTACAAACACACTTGCCGCAATCGCAAAGCTCCGCCCCAGTTGCGTTGTCTCGAGATATCGTTCCTTCGATGAGGCGAGCGCCAGCGCCAGTTCGTTCAGCTCCTCCGCATCGTCCGTAAAGCAGCGCGCGAACAGCACCGCATCGTTCCAGCCCGAACCGCGGGTGATCAGATCTGCGATCCAGTCTCCGAGTTGCGCGGCATCTGTGATGTGGCCGTTATCGATCGCCCCCTCGAGCCCATGGCTGTAGGCGAAGGCTCCGGTCGGAAATGCCGGTGACATCCAGTTCAGCAACAAGAGCAGGTGTTGGGCTTCAATGCTCATGCGAATGATAGGCACCATGTTCGGGATGAAACGGTTCCGAGACGTCGGTGACCGTCGCGCCGAGCGCCTCCAGCATCTGCCGGATGATCCGGTCGCGGCGGATGAGGATGCGGTTCTCCTCGATCTGTGCGGCCAGATGCCGGTTGCCGATATGCCAGGCCAGCTGGACGAGATGTGGAATGTTCCGTGCACGGACTTCTATCAGGTCTTCTTCCGCTGCGATGACCTCGGCGACCCGGCCATCCTCCAGCACCAGCCGGTCGCCATGCTCGAGTTTCACCGCCTTCTCGAAGTCGATGAACACTTCGTCGCCATGCTGCAGCGTGATACGCTTGCGCCGGATATGGCGCGCGTCGGCATCCAGCACCACGATGTCGAAGGG
>CAUJIO010000110.1 GCA_963205315.1 Pseudomonadota bacterium
CGCGCCCATGCCAGCGTCCGGCCGATCAGAAAAGTCTTCATCTACAATCGCTCCCCCGCCAAGGCGGAAGCTCTCGCCGTTGAGTTGGCGAAGGATGGCTTTGAAGCCACGGCGGTGACCGGCCTCGAGGACGCGGTGCGCCAGTCCGACATCATCACCTGTGTCACCACATCGACGGCTCCGATCGTCAAGGGAGCCTGGCTGAAGCCGGGCGCCCATGTCGATCTCGCCGGGGCATTCAAGCCATCGATGCGCGAAACGGATGGCGAGGTGGTGGCGCGGTCTTCCGTCTATGTCGATACCCGCGATGGCGCGCTGGCCGAGGCCGGTGACCTGCTGCAGGCGCGCGACGAAGGCAAGTTCGATTTCGCCAATATCCGCGGCGATCTCTTCGACCTCTGCCGGGGCAAGTCGGCGGGCCGCCGCTCGGCAGATGAGATCACGCTGTTCAAGTCGGCCGGCACCGCGATTGAAGACCTTGCCACCGCCATCATGGTGTATCAAAAGGCCTGAAACATTCCTGCCCTCCCCAAAAGGCGAGGGCCAACCGCAGGGATTTCAGATGCCCGCCAACCCGATCTGCGTCGCCCTCGATACGCCCGACCTTGACCGCGCTGTCGCCCTGGCGCGCAGCCTGAAGCCGCATGCCGGCTACATGAAGGTTGGCATGGAGTTCTTCTATGCGCATGGCATCCAGGGCTACGCCGAGGTCGCCGGAGTTGGCCTGCCGATCTTCCTCGACCTCAAGCTGCACGACATTCCCAACACCGTCGCCTCCGCCATGAAGTCTCTGATGCGGCTGGAGCCGAAACCCGCCATTGTCAATGTGCATGCCACCGGCGGCCTCGACATGATGAAGGCGGCGGCAGACGCCGTCGCGGGTCAGGCGAACCTGATCGCCGTGACGGTTCTCACCAGCCTGTCTGATGATGACATCTGGGCGGCGGGTTTCGAGACGGCGAAGGACACGCAGACCCATGCCCGCGCTCTGGCGGAATTGAGCCAGCGCGCCGGACTGGATGGTGTCGTCTGCAGTCCGCATGACCTGACCGGCATCCGCCATGACCTCGGCCGCGATTTCCTCACTGTGGTTCCCGGCATTCGTCCGGCTGATGCCGCGACTCAGGACCAGAAGCGCGTGGCTACTCCCGCCGAAGCGATGGCATCGGGAGCCGACATTCTGGTGGTCGGCCGGGCGATCACCGGATCTGCCGATCCGGCGCGCGCCGCGCAGGATATTCTGGCGGGGCTCCATGCCGGTTGAGGTCAAGATCTGCGGCTTGTCGACGTCCGAAACCGTCCAAGCCGCGACTGAAGCAGGTGCCGACCTGATCGGCTTCGTGTTCTTCCCGAAGAGCCCGCGCAATGTGTCGCTCGAACAGGCCGCAAGCCTCGCAAGTCTGGCGCGCGGCAAGGCGAAGATCGTCGCGCTGACGGTCGATGCCGATGACGCACAATTGACGGCCATCCGCGCTGCTGTCGATCCCGACCTCATTCAGGCCCACGGCTCCGAAACTCCAGAGCGCATTGCCGCCATCGGCGCGCTGACCGGCAAGCCGGTGATGAAGGCCATCCGCGTGAAGGATGAATCCGACATTGCAGCGGCGGCGGATTACTCCAGCGTGGCGAGCCTCATCCTCTATGATGCAAAGGCGCCTGAAACGCTCGGCAATGCGTTGCCGGGCGGCAATGGCCACGCCTTCGACTGGAGCCTGCTCGAAGGAGGCAAGCGCCCCGCCTTTGTATTGGCGGGCGGACTGACCCCTGAGAATGTTGCCGATGCCATCCGCCGCACCGGTGCGCCCGTCGTGGATGTGTCCTCGGGCGTCGAGTCGGCACCCGGTGTGAAGGACGTGGCGCTTATCCGGAAATTCATTGAGGCGGCGAAGCGGGCCGGGTAATGTGATCCGAACGTTGTGCTCTTCGTCATGGCCGTGCTTGTCACGGCCATCTTGTTCAGGCCGGCATGCAGATGCCCGGAACAGGTCCGGGCATGACGAAAGAAAGAAGCCTCTGGGGATAACCGATGAACGTCACTCCTCCCAATTCCTTCCGCACCGGTCCGGACGAGAACGGCCTGTTCGGCATCTATGGCGGCCGTTTCGTCGCCGAGACGCTGATGCCGCTGATCCTCGAACTCGAGCAGGCCTACAAGGATGCCAAGGCCGACCCAAGTTTTCAGGCCGAGCTCGACTCATTTCTCGAGCACTATGTCGGCCGCCCCAGCCCGCTGTATTTTGCCGAGCGCCTGACCGAACACCTCGGAGGTGCCAAGGTCTATTTCAAGCGTGACGAGCTCAATCACACCGGCGCGCACAAGATCAACAACGTCATGGGCCAGATCCTGCTGGCGAGGCGGATGGGCAAGAAGCGCATCATCGCCGAAACCGGTGCCGGCCAGCATGGCGTGGCAACGGCCACCGCCTGTGCCCGCTTCGGCCTCAAGTGCATCGTCTACATGGGCGAGGTCGACATCGAGCGGCAGAAGCCCAATGTCTTCCGCATGAAGCTGCTGGGTGCCGAAGTGGTGCCGGCGAAATCCGGATCGCGGACGCTCAAGGACGCGCTGAACGAGGCGCTGCGCGATTGGGTGGCGAATGTCGAGGACACCTTCTACTGCATCGGAACCGTCGCCGGCCCCGCACCCTATCCGGAAATGGTGCGCGACTTCCAGTCGGTCATCGGCCGCGAAACGAAAGAGCAGATGCTGAAGCGCGAGGGCCGCTTGCCGGACTCGCTCGTTGCGGCCATCGGTGGCGGGTCAAACGCCATGGGCCTGTTCCATCCCTTCCTCGATGACAAGGATGTGGAAATCATCGGCGTGGAAGCCGCAGGCCTGGGGCTCAAGACCAAAACCAAGCATGCGGCCTCGATCACCGGCGGCCGCCCCGGCGTGCTGCACGGCAACCGAACCTATCTATTGATGGACGATGACGGCCAGATCATCGAGGGCCACTCGATCTCGGCCGGCCTCGACTATCCCGGCATCGGCCCTGAGCACGCCTGGCTGCATGACATGAAGCGTGTGCAGTATGTGTCTGCCACCGACAAGGAGGCACTCGCCGCGTTCCAGCTCTGCTGCAAGCTCGAGGGCATCATCCCGGCGCTGGAACCGAGCCACGCGCTGGCCCATGTCATCAAGACTGCGCCGCAAAAGCCGAAGGACCATCTCATGGTGATGAACATGTGCGGCCGCGGCGACAAGGACATCTTCACGGTGGCCGACATTCTGGGAGTGAAGCTGTGACCACCCGCATCGACCGCCGCTTCGAGGCGCTGAAAACAGAAGGCCGTGCAGCACTTGTCACCTTCGTCACAGCGGGTGACCCGGACTATGACACCGCGCTCAAGATCATCACCGGACTGCCAAAGGCGGGAGCGGATATCATCGAGCTCGGCATGCCCTTCACCGATCCGATGGCCGATGGCCCGGCCATTCAGGCGGCGGGACTTCGCGCCCTGGCCAATGGCCAGACGATGAAGAAGACGCTGAAGCTGGTGAAGGACTTCCGCAAGACCGACAAGGACACGCCGATTGTTCTGATGGGATATTACAACCCCATCTATGTCTATGGCGTTCCGAAGTTCCTGCACGACGCCAAGGCGGCCGGTGTCGATGGCCTGATCGTCGTCGATCTGCCGCCGGAAGAAGATCACGAACTCTGCCTGCCAGCCCTCGCCGCAGATGTGAACTTCATCCGGCTGGCGACGCCGACCACCGATGACGCGCGCGCCCCCAAAGTGTTCCGCAACACCAGCGGGTTTGTCTATTACGTGTCCGTGCTCGGCATTACCGGAACCAAGGCGCCGGATCTGAAGAGCGTCGCGGCCAACGTCAAACGGCTGAAGAAACACACCGGCTTGCCGATCTGCGTCGGCTTTGGCGTCAAGACGGCCGAACAGGCGCGTGCCATTGCAAAGGATGCCGATGGCGTCGTGGTCGGCTCGGCTCTGGTGAGCGCCATTGAGAAGAGCCTCACAAAAACCGGAAAGCCCACGTCAAAGACGGCAAAGGCCGTGCATGCCCTCGTCTCTGATATCGCGCGCGGCGTGAGGAGCTAGTACCCAATTGAACTGGATCAAGAACTTCGTCCGCCCGAAAATCCGTTCCTTCCTCGGCACCGACAAGCGCGAGGTGCCGGAGAACATGTGGGTGAAGGACCCTGATTCCGGCCAGATGGTCTTCTACAAGGACCTCGAGGCCAATCAGCATGTGATGCCGCAATCGAACTATCACATGCGCATGCCACCCGAGGTGCGCCTCAAGTCGATGTTCGATGACGGCGTGTTCGAGAAGATCGCCATGCCGCAGGTGGCAGCCGATCCGCTCAAGTTCCGCGACGAACGAAAATATGCCGACCGCATCAAGGAAGCCCGCACCAAGACCGGGGCGGAGGATTGCATCCTTGCCGGGACCGGCGAGCTTGACGGTTTTCCGGTGACGATCGCCGTGCAGGACTTCGCCTTCATGGGTGGATCGCTCGGCATGGCGGCGGGTGAAGCCATCATTACTGCAATGCGGACCGCGGCTGCGAAGAAGACGCCTTTCATCTTCTTCATCTCGTCCGGTGGCGCGCGCATGCAGGAGGGCGTGCTTTCGCTTATGCAGATGCCGCGCACGACGGTGGCCGTACAGGAACTGCGCGCCGCGAAGCTTCCCTATATCGTCGTGCTGACGCACCCGACGACCGGCGGCGTCACCGCCTCCTATGCCATGCTCGGCGACGTGCAGATTTCCGAGCCCGCCGCGCTGATCGGTTTTGCCGGCCAGCGGGTCATCGAGCAGACCATCCGCGAGAAACTGCCGCCCGGTTTCCAGCGCGCCGAATATCTGCAGGAGCACGGCATGGTCGACATGGTGGTGCACCGCCACCAGATGCGGGAGACGGTGAGCCGCATGGTCCGTATACTGATGAAAGCTCCCTCGCGCCAGCTGCCATCCACCGCGCTCGTTGCCGCCGAAGTCTGATCTTGGCCCTCAGTGACGCCATCCTGACGCGGCTCCTGTCGCTGCATCCGAAGATCATCGACCTCAGTCTTGGCCGCATGCAGTCGATTTTGGCCAAACTCGGCAATCCGGAGCGCCGCCTGCCGCCGGTGATCCACGTGGCGGGCACCAATGGCAAGGGCTCGACGGTCGCTTATCTCCGCCACATCATGCAGGCGGCGGACCTGAAGGCGCATGCCTATACCTCGCCGCATCTTGTGAAGTTCCATGAGCGCATTCGCGTGGCGGGCGAACTGATATCGGAAGCCGATCTCTCGGCATTGCTCGAAGAGTGCGAGGAGGTGAATGCACAGGAGCCCATCACCTTCTTCGAGATTACAACCGCTGCCGCCTTTCTGGCCTTCAGCCGCACGCCGGCCGACTATCTCATTCTTGAAGTGGGCTTGGGCGGGAGGCTCGATGCCACCAATGTCATCGACAATCCCGCCGTCTCGATCATCACCACCATCGACTATGATCACCAGCAATATCTCGGCGATACGCTGAGCCTGATTGCCCATGAAAAGGCCGGCATCCTCAAGCGCGGCTGCCCCGCCATTGTTGGCGTGCAACCGGATGAGGCACGTGCCGAGATCGAACGCGTCGCTGAACGGGTGCGCGCGCCACTTGCCATCGCAGGCCAGGACTGGCAGGCCTACGAACAGCATGGCCGCCTCGTCTTCCAGGATGAGAACGGGCTCCTGGATCTGCCGCTGCCGCAGTTGAAGGGCCGCCATCAGATCGACAATGCCGGCAATGCCATCGCGGCGATCCGTACACTGAACGATCGGCGCATCACCGATGCCCACATTGCCGACGGTCTCAGGCACACCACATGGCCCGCCCGCATGCAGCGGCTGGGACAGGGCGCATTGACGGCATTGGTGCCGGCCGATTCGGAACTCTGGCTGGACGGCGGGCACAACCCGTCGGCGGGCCGCGTGCTGGCGCAGGCCTTCTCGGAACTGAACGACCGCCACTCACGGCCGCTGGTGCTGATCTGGGGCATGCTCAACACCAAGGACGTGGGAAGTTTCATCGGTTGCTTCGCTGGCATCGCCAATCGCGTGGTGACGCTGACAATTCCCGATGAAGAGAATGCGGTTTCAGCGGAAGCGTTGGCCGAGGCGGCGCGCCGGCATGGACTGTCTGCCGAGACGGCATCGAGCCTCGATGCGGCGTTGAAACAGGCCGCACTCGTGGGCCCCGCGCCCCGCATCCTGATCTGCGGGTCGCTCTATCTCGCCGGCCGAGTGCTGGCCGCCCATGGCAACGAAGAGATGACGAAGGTCTCCGGCGCCGGCCGCCGCTGATCAACCAACCAGGGCTCAACCAACCAGTCGAAGATCGCGCGGGAAGGAGGTCAGGCATTCGATGCCGGCTTCGGTCACCACCACATCGTCTTCGATGCGAACACCGGCTTCGCCTGAGCGATAAAGGCCGGGTTCGATGGTGAACACCATGCCCGGTTCGAGAATCTGCATGTTGCCGCGCATGATCTGCGGCGCTTCGTGCACGTCGAGGCCAAGTCCATGGCCGGTCTTGTGGCGGCGGAATTCAGCGAACTGCGATTGCTCGAGCACTTTCTGCACCGCGTCATCGACATCCGATGCCGTGATGCCGGCGCGCGACACCTCGCGGCCTTTCGCATTGGCCGCCAGCACGGTTTCATAGAAGGCGCGGTCGTAGTCGGAGACTTCCTTGACGAAGAAGGTGCGGGTGATGTCGGCGCTGTAGCCGTGATAGCTGCCGCCGAAATCGAACAGCAAGGCATCGCCCGGCTTGATGCGATAGTCGGGCCGTGCGTGGGCGTGGGGCCTTGCCGCATTGTCGCCCGCCGCAACGATAGGTGCGAAGGCCAATCCATCCGCGCCGTGTGAAAAAAGATTGCGCAGAAGGATGCTCTCGACTTCAGCTTCCGTCATGCCAACCTTGATTTCACCGAGTGTCGCCTCGAGGGCATCCTCGGAAATGCGGATGGCCTTGCGCTGAAGCGCCAGTTCCTCAGGTGTCTTGTGCAGGCGGATGGACGAAATCTCGGCATGGATGTCAACAAAGCTGCAAGCCGGCAGCGCCGCCTGCAAGGCAAACAGATCGAAGACGCGCATGCGTTGGCCTTCGACGCCGACGCGCGACCCTTTGCCAAGCTGCGGCAGCGCCGCGCCGGCCGCCATGAAGGCCCCCATGTAGCCTGCCTCGTCACGCCAATCGAAAATCTTGCCGGGAAATCCGAGTGGCTTGAACGACCCCATCTCAAGATTGGGCACAACGGCCATAGCTTCGCCGTCCCGCGGCACAATGACCGCGAGGGGGCGCTCCATCTGGTGGAAATCCTGTTTGAAGACGCGACGGAAATTTGCGCCGGGCACGAGCACCAGAGCATCAAGCCCGCTGCGCTCAAGGACAATACGTAAGGGTTCGAGGTTCAGCATGACCGGAACTTAGTGCCGACATACATCTGTGTCGAGGGCCGCGATCGATTGCCCGGCCGCAGATCAGTCCTTGATCATGTAGATGTAGGCGGTGCTCACGCCATACTTTTCAGCAAGCTTGGCTGCGGGCACACCCTTGGCACGCTTGGCAAGAATATCGGCACGCATCTTCTCGGCTTCAGCACCCGACCGGCGGCGACGGCGCGTGCCGCTCTTGGCCGCCTTCTTCTCTTCCTGCTCGGCCGTGGCCAGGAACTTCTGCGCCGTGGAAATGATCTTGTTGAGGTAAGCAATCTGTCGTTTCGAAAGAGCCATTTGTCATCCTATCCGCAGGCCATTGGTCCCCACATGTGATGATCTTTTCGATAATCATCCCGTTTATCTGGCTGCTGGACCTGATTAGCCGTCAATTGCCTTCAAAGCAATCTGCTTTGATTGCAACCAAGGTCTGAGGTAAATCGCTCTCTAAAATTGTGCGGACATCAAATTCTGTCGAAGTGTGCCAGAACGGAATTGCTTACTCTAGGTGTAGTTCATCCGCGTCTGCGTCTGCGACGTTCATTGCCATCATCGCCCGCTGAAACAATGTCCTTGATGGGCGGCAGCGTCACAACCGATGACAGATTGGGGAATGCGGCCGTCTTGTGCGGTATGGCCATGGCTTCAACAAAATGCTGCTGGAACATGGGTTCTACGGCTGTCTCGATCTTCTCGATGCGGCGCACGACAGATTCGATTTCATCGCGAGCCCTGGAGTTCAACAACGCGATACGAGCGCCGGTGCCCGCGGCATTGCCGGCACTCTGGACCTTGGCAAGATCGCAATCTGGCACCAGACCAAGGATCATGGCGTATTTCACGTCAATATGGCTGCCGAAAGCTCCAGCAAGCCTGATCTTGCCGACCTTCTCGATCCCAAGTTTGTCCATCAATAGCCTGACACCAGCATAGAGTGCAGCTTTGCCAAGTTGAATGGCACGCACGTCATTCTGCGTGATGCGGATCAGCGGTTCATGACCTTCGGACCTCGGCGCACGGATGACATAGTTGAACGTGCGCTTGTAGGCTTCGATGCGAGGCGAGCGTTCGGCCATGGAGCCATCGACAAGCCCGTCCTGGTTGATGATGCCGGAGAGATACATCTCGGCGATGGCCTCGATAATGCCGGAACCGCAGATCCCGGTGACACCGGTCTGTGCGATGGCCTCTTCGAATCCCGGTTCGTCCGACCACTGATCGACGCCGATCACCTTGTAGCGGGGTTCGAGTGTTTGCGCGTCGATGCGAATGCGCTCGATGGCGCCGGGCGCGGCACGCTGCCCGGAAGAGATCTGTGCACCCTCGAAGGCAGGGCCTGTGGGTGACGAACACGCGAGCAGTCTTGCTTTCGAGCCCAGCACGATCTCGGCATTGGTGCCGACATCGACGGCCAGCATGATCTCGTCGGATTCATGCGGCGCTTCGGAGAGAACGACACCGGCTGTATCGGCACCCACATGACCGGCGATGCAGGGCAACACATAGGCCCAGGCGCCGGCATTGAGTTTCAGATCAAGCTCGCGGGCCGGACAGGTGACGGGCAGGCCGGTGGCCAACGCAAAGGGAGCGCCACCAAGTTCTGTGGGATCGATTCCCAGGAAGAGATGATGCATGACCGGGTTGCCGACCAGCACAACTTCGAGAATGTCGTTGAGCTCGATGCCGCCCTGCCTCGCCACTTCTTCCGCCAGCGTGTTGAGCGCCTGGCGAATGGCAATCGTCATTTCCTTCTCGCCGCCTGGATTCATCATCACATAGGACACGCGGCTCATCAGATCCTCGCCGAACCGGATCTGCGGATTCATCAACCCGGCCGATGCCGTGACTTCTCCGGTCGAAAGATTGGTGAGATGTGCGGCGATGGTGGTGGAGCCGACATCGATAGCAATGCCGAAGGCCTTGTCATGGAAACCAGGCCAGATGGAAACGAGCCGGTTGCCGCCGCCGGGTGCACGTGAATAGATGGCGGCGGTGATCTTCCACTCGCCCTTGCGCAGGATCTTTTGAAGATCGGCGATGACGGCCAGGTCGCAGCTGACATTGTCGATCTGCCACTGGTCTAGCAGCGCCTTGTAGACGCGCTCGAGATCGGACGACGGCTTGTGCATGTCCGGCTCTTCGACTTCGATGAAGCAGAGTCTTGTGCAGGGATCAAGTTCGATGGCGCGCGTATCGGCTTCCTTGCGCACCACCTGCTTGTGAACCTGGGATTCCGGCGGCACGTCGATGACCAGATCGCCCATGATCTTCGTCTGGCATGACAGGCGGCGGCCCGCCTGAAGTCCACGGAGCTTGTCGTAGCGTTCCTCGACCTTGGAGAATTCCGAGACATGACCGGCGCGCGAGGTGATGCCGTGCTTGGCGAACTCGCCGTCACCGACATTGATCTGGCAGCGCCCACAGATGGCGCGGCCGCCGCACACCGAGTCGATATCGACACCCAGCGCGCGCGCCGCCTGCAGGACGGGAGTTCCAACGGCGAATCGTCCGCGCTTGCCCGATGGGGTGAAGACGATGAGAGGGTTCTGGTCGGTCATGGTGTCTCGCATTAAGGCTCGAAGCCGAATTATACGGGAAGCGGTTTCGCCGGAAGCGCGAAATGCGACATGGTTTTGGCCTAAAAGGCGGCGGCCTGAACGTCAACCTTGAACGGCCGGCAGAGCTCGACCAGCTCCTTCCGCAGCCAGGCATGAGCTGGATCGCGCGTCCGGCGGTTGTGCCAGTAGAGCTTGATGTCTGGAGCAGGGGTTATGAAGGGCAGGTCATAGACCTGCAAATTGGAGAAGGTGGCAAAGGCCGCTGCAAATTGAGCAGGAACCGCTGCGGCCATCCGGCTGCAGGAGATGCAGGTGACCAGCGTCGCAAAGTGCGGCACGGCCAGGACCACGCGCCGGCTTCTGCCGGTTTTTTCCAGCGCCTCGTCCACCGGACCGCGCATGCTGCCGTCCGACGATCTCAGTGCCCAATGCAACGCGCAGAACACATCGATGGGCAGGGTGACTTCATTTTCCAGACCTTTCAGCAGCGGATTGTCGCGGGCGACGATCACTTTGAAAGGCGCAGTGAACAGGGGCTCGATAGAAACCCAATCCGGCATCTCGAGCGGCCGCTCCAGCGCCATGTCGATGGCATCATCGCTCAACAGGCGCTGCACGTCGCCTCGTGCAGTATCGAGGAAGCGGAGCGAGAGGCCGGCAGAGACTTCAGCAAAGCGGTTGATCAGCCTGGGCACCAGCAACGTCGCAAAGAAATCGGCACCCATGAGGGTGAAGCTGCGGACCAGGCTGCGGGGATCGAAGAGTTTCTCGCTGGTCAGCAGCCGCTCCAGCGAACTGAGAGCGTCCCGGATGCCGGGCCAGATCGACTCGGCACGTGGCGTCGGCACCATCTCGTTACCCTGCCTGACGAAGAGCTTGTCATCGAGCAGATCGCGCAACCGGTTGAGCGCCGCACTGACAGCGGGTTGACTGAGGCCAACCTGCTCGCCTGCCCGCGTGGCGCTTCGCTCGCGCATCAGCGCATCGAAAACACGCAACAGATTCAAATCGAAGGCGGCAAAATTCATGTCGGTTATGGAGCCTATATGATCATTCGATTTCAAGTCCAGCCGCATTGTCGATAGTTGAGGGTGGTCAATGCAAACGGGCTCTTCGCTCAACCGAGGATCGAACAATGAACATGAAGACCACAACTGCCTGCAGTCAGCAGTTTCGAAATTTCAAGGGCACGCTGGTGTCGCTCCGCATGGCATCCAACGACAATGCGGGTGGCATCTCGATCATCGAGCACCAGATGCCCTATGGCGAGGCCCCGCCGTTGCACGTTCACCGCAACGAAGACGAGATCTTCCATGTGTTGCGCGGCAGCATGCGTTTCGAAATTGACGGACACATCCGGGTCGCACATGCCGGCGACATTCTTCTGGCTCCAAAGGGCGTGCCGCACCGCTTCATTGTGGACTCGCTTGATGGCGCCCACTGCCTGACCATCATGAAGGGCAAGGACTTCGAGACCCTGGTGGCCGAAATGTCTGTGGCAGTGGCTGATACATCCATGCCGCCGAAGGTGGAGCCGTCACCGGACATGATAGCGGCTCTTGTCACCGCCTGTGCCCGCAACGCCATTGACGTCATCGGACCGCCCCTTGCCGCCTGACCTCTCTCTTGCTCAATCGTCATTGCCGGGGCAAGCCCGGCAATGACGAAAGGAACAGACTATCCCCTGCGGCGGCGCTCTTCGCGCGCCTTGCGGCGGGCTTCGATTTCTTCGTTGGACGAAATCTCGCCAGCGGCCTGCGCGGCGGCGGACGGAGCGGCTGTCATCTCGCGGAACTTGTTCGTCCAGAACTTGCAGTTCCGGTCGGTGCCGTTCAGCACGTTGGCGCCGAAGATGGCGTGCATGTCTTCGTCATGCAGCGGATTCATGATGGCGCTGGTCATGCCGTGGCTGGCGGCCATGGCCAGGAAGTAGCCGGTGAGCGCGCGGCGGTTCGGCATGCCGAAGGACACGTTGGAGGCGCCGCAGGTGGTGTTCACCTTGAGCTCTTCGCGCAGGCGGCGGACGAGGCGGAACACCTGCTGGCCGGCGGTGCCCATCGCGCCGATCGGCATCACCAGCGGATCGACCACGATGTCATGCGGCTTGATGCCGTGATCGGCGGCGCGCTGCACGATCTTGCGGGCCACTTCGAAGCGCACGTCCGGATCTTCCGAAATGCCGGTCTCGTCATTCGAGATGGCGACGACCGCGACGTTGTACTTGGCGACAAGCGGCAGGATGGCCTCGAGCTTCTCTTCTTCGCCGGTCACCGAGTTGACCAGCGGCCGGCCCTTGGCGGTCTCAAGGCCGGCCTTGAGGGCGGAGGTCACGGAGCTATCGATGCACAGCGGCATGTCGCAGATCGACTGGACGATTTCCAGTGTCTGGCGCATCAGCGGCGGCTCGGATTCGTTCGGGTTGACGGCGGTGACACCGGCATTGATGTCGAGGATGTGGGCGCCGGCAGCGATCTGCGCCAGGGCGTCCTTGATCACCGTCTCGAAGTTGCCCGCCTGCATCTCGGCGGCAAGCTTCTTGCGACCGGTCGGATTGATACGCTCGCCGATCACCGTGAACGGCTTGTCGAAGCCGATGATGTGTTCCTTGGATGCAGAGGCGACGAGTGTGTGGGTCATTGGGATTTGCCTCCATTGGCAATGAGGGTCTTGAGTTTGTCCTGGGTGAATTCGGCCTCGAGCCGCGCCTTGGCGGCTTCGACCTCGGCAGCGAGATCGTCACCCACCGCGACGGGCTCCGAACGCCGCCAGTCTGCGAGATAGTCGTCGGTATTGGTGGCGCCGCCGCGCATGGCGGCCATGTCGATCGCTTCCATGAAGCGGTTGTCGAGCATGCGCTTTTCTTCCTTGCGCCCGATCTTGACCGAGACGGCTGAAGGGATGTCGCGCCAGTAGGTGATGATCAGATTGGCCATGATGACGCTTCTATGCCCTGTTCCGGCAGCGTCAGATAGCCTGAAAACGACATGTCCGAACGGCGGATCGGCGGCGTCTCGATCAGGCGGCCTTCTTCTTCACCACCCGGCTGTAGATCCAAAGCACGATCATCGCGCCGACGATCGCGGCAATCCAGCCGCCAGCCTCACCCGGATTGTAGAGGCCCACTGCCTGGCCAAGGAAAGTTCCGACAAAGGAACCGACAATTCCGAGCAAGGCGGTCATGACGAAGCCCTTGGGCTCATTGTCGCCCGGCATCAGGAACTTGGCGATGAAACCCACGACAAGACCGAAGATGATCGTCCACAGAATGCCCATGTGTGTTCCCCCAAAGGCGATTGATTCCAAATATATAACACTCTGGCCGTGCGGCGATCAACTTCAGGTTCTTGCAATTGTCGTGCACCGCGCCGACATTAGGCCGACCGATATAAAGGAGGATACCATGTCGAAACGTATGCCGTCCCTGCTGGCGCTTCTTGGCCTCGTGGCCGTTGCCGGTTATCAGAACCGCGACAAGATCTCGGATTTCGTCAAGGGGCTCAACAGCGGCGACTCCGCCGGCGGTGCCCTCGACAGCGTCAAGAAGGCGCTGGGCGATGGTCCGGTGGCCACCAAGATCACCGGCGGTCTCGGTGAACTCGTCGACCAGTTCAAGACGTCGGGCCTGGGTGAAGCTGCCCATTCCTGGATCGGCACTGGCCCCAACGCTCCCATTTCCGATGCACAGATGGAGCAGGCTTTGGGACCTGACCTCATCGACGGCCTGGTGAAGCAGACGGGTCTTTCGCGTGAGGACCTTCTTGCGCGCCTTAGCAAGATCCTGCCAGAGGCCGTGGACAAGATGACGCCTGAGGGCAGGCTGCCGGCCTGACGCGAAAACAAGACAAGTCTTCTCCCGCCAGCGGGCGGGAGAAGGTGTCTGGCAGGCCGGATAAGGATAATTACGCCCCGAAGAACGTCCGCGACATGATGCCGATGATGGTGCCGAGCGAGCGGACGGCCTCCAACGGCACGTTCTGGCCCGTTAGTGTGCCTGAGGCGTCGATCTCACTGGCAACCTTGTCCATCTGGCCGTCGACCTCGACGTCGACATAGGCGCTTTCCTTCATGATGATCTGTCCGCTAATGCCGTCGGCTGCAGCGAACAGGTCGGCATCGCCCGTCGGTTGGGCGAAGAGTGCGTCGTCGCTGCCTTCCTCGGCACCGGGCAGCGTCAGCGTCAGGTCATACTGGTGCTGGTTGCCGACATTTGGCGTCTCGGTGAAGGGCATGTTGCCCTTGAGCGCGAATTCCTTGCCGCTGCACTTGGCCTTGATATCCATGAACCACGACTCGGTCTGGTAGGAATAGACCATGTCGCCGTTCCACACGCAGCCCTTGTCGGACGGCAGGCCCGCCGATGGCACGGTGAAATTGTTGAACTGGACGGTATCGACCCGCTCGTCGATCAGGCCGGACTCGCTGGTCTTGATCTTCTTGAGGATCGAGTCGCGCAGCAGGCTGGCGGTGGTCGAGGGGTTCTCGGGCTTCAGCATCATGCTGCCGGCGAAGCGCCCGTTCGAGGCCGCGACCTTGCCGAGCGCCAGATAGTTCACCGAAAGTTGCGCGCCGTCGGTGAAGCCATCCGATTTCACCACCCAGCCGCCGGCATACTGCGTGCGCTGCAGCTTCTGGCCGTTGGCCGGATTGATGAGCGCGCCGTTTCCCGTAACCGCGCAGGATTCGTTGGTGCCCGAAATGAGCCCGCCCTGTGCGCCCTGGCAGGTGATCTTCAGCGTCGTATCGACCTTGGCGTCGTTGAGCCCCACCGTGAAGCTGTCCTTCATCTTGGCATCGCGCAGCGACGGCATGGAGGCCTTCATGGTGAAATTGAGAGTTTCGGCCGCCAGCGCGGAACCGGAGGCGAGCAGGGTAAGGGTGGCGGCGGCAAAGAGCGATCTGATCATCTGGGCATCATTCCTTTTTTCTCACAAGACACGGTCGCACGTGAATGCTTACTGAACGTTTGGGCCCCTGTAAGGATGATGTCCGATTTGAAGGGCTTTCGCAATGGGCCCGGATCAACCGATTGTGCCGGCCTTTCGAAAGGCGGCGATCGCTTCGAGCGAAAGGCCGAGCGTCTCGGCAAGCACCTTGTCCGTGCCGTCTCCGAAGCGTGGCGGGGCCTTGTCATACTCGACCGGGGTTGCCGAGAACTGGATCGGATTGGCGACGCCAGGCACCTGCACACCATCGTCGCGCGTCAGTCCAACCTGCAATCCGCGCGCCAGCACCTGCTCGTTGGCAAACACCTGGTCGATGGTGTTGATTGGTCCGCAGGGCACCGCAGCTGCTTCGAATGCGGCGACCCATTCTGCCGTCGTGCGGACCTTCATCGGCCCTTGCAGCAGCGGAACCAGTTCGTTGCGATGAACAACACGGCCGCGGTTGGTCTTGAATCGCTCGTCGTCGCTCAATGACGGCATGCCGATGATTGCACAATATTCCTTGAACTGACGATCGCTTCCGACCGCCATGATGATATAGCCGTCGCTGGTGGCAAAGGTCTGATAGGGTACGATGTTGGGATGTGCGTTCCCGAGCCGTGTCGGCGCCGTGCCGCCAACCAGATAGTTGAGTGCCTGATTGGCCAGTACAGAAACCTGAGTGTCAAGCAGCGCCATGTCGATATACTGGCCCTCGCCAGTTCGCTGGCGATGATACAGCGCGCCCTGAATGCCGATCACCGCGTAGAGGCCGGTGAAGATGTCGGCAAAGGCGACGCCGACCTTCATCGGCTCTGCACCGGGTGTGCCGTCGGGTTGTCCGGTGATCGACATCAGGCCCGCCATGCCCTGGATCATGAAATCATAACCGGCCCGTTGCGCGAAGGGCCCGTTCTGGCCAAAGCCGGTGATCGAGCAATAGATAATGTCCGGCTTCAGCGCCTTCAGGCTGTCATAGTCGAGCCCATATTTCTTCAGGCCACCGACCTTGAAGTTCTCGATGACAATATCGGACCTGGCAGCAAGATCGCGGATCAGCGATTGGCCTTCCGGGCTCGCCATGTCGATGGCCACCGACCACTTGCCGCGGTTGGCGGAGAGAAAGTAGGCAGCATCGCCGCGTGTGCCATCCGCATTGGTGATAAAGGGCGGCCCCCAGCCCCGCGTATCGTCGCCTTCGCCGGGTTTTTCGATCTTGATCACCTCGGCTCCGAAATCCGCCAGCACTTGTGTGGCCCACGGGCCCGCCAGCACGCGGGTGAGATCGAGAACGCGAAGGCCTGTGAGCGGACCAGCCATGAGAAACTCCCTGTAGGGAATTGCTTCTAGCGGTTTGGCACACCTCTCGCCAAGGGCCGGGCGTGAACCGCCTCTTGCCTAGCCGGGAATGCCGGTCCAGACGGCCTCGTCGATGTCGAGCCCATTGGCCTCGGCCAGCGCCAGTTTCTCGGCATAGGGGTTCTTGTGACGCTCGCCACCCACCGCGAAGCCGGGATCGATGGGACATCCGATGCCGATGTTGGCTTTCACCGTGAACGGCAGCAGGAACAGGCCATGCCGCACATTGCGCAGGAAGACACGGCCGTTGGCGGCAACGTCGCGCATGATGGCCGGCGCCAGAAATGCACAAGAGACATTCTGGAGGTCCATGCCCAGGGGATCGCGCACAAGGTCGAGTGTATGCCGGGGGTCCGCCAGCGCTTCCGCCAAGAGCGCGATACCGGAATAGCCGCAGGCCTCGAGCCACACGCCCGACCAGGCAATGTCCGCCGCATCAGCTATGCCACGTGCCGAAAGCCTGTCGCCAAGTTGCGTCTGGATGTCCTGCATGGTCATGATCATGATGAAACCTACGACACTTCAGCTCTGTTGGGCAATGCAATGGGCACATCGCCCGGAATCACCGCGCGGATGACCATGGCGGTTGCCGCGCCAAGCCCGTTGAACACCAGATCGAGCGCCGTGTTGAAATAGCCGCCGACATTGGTGTTGGGAATGAGCATGACGGCTGTGAACTCGACGATCTCGTTCATCGCTCCAAGACCCATGCTGGCCAGCGCCGCAAACACCAGAATGCTGCGGCTGCCGCGCATCGCCGGGAACAGCTTGGCCAACAGGCACCACAACAGCCAGGCGGTGACCGCGAAGCCATAGAAATGCACCAGCTGATCATAATTAAGGACGCGCAATTCTCCGGTGCCGAACAGAGGCAGCACCATCGCATTGTAAAGCACACTGCCGTTGACTGGCACGCCACCGCCCGCCATGTGCGCCAGACCCCAGCCGCTCAGACCCCAGAGGATACCAACCGGAAACTGCACCTTGAGGTGAACCACGGCAACCAGCGCCATCAGAGCAAGCATGGTGAGGATGTAGCCGATGAACTCGCGATTGGCGATCAGCGTGAAATAGCCAAAGAAGCCGGCAATGTAGAGAAGATTGAACGCCAGCACCGTCCACTCGCCACGCCTCAGTCTCATGGTGACCTCTCTTGAATCACACGCCGCGCGCCGCCACGCTGCCGAAGCGCTGCCTGATCTTGGCAACGAGAAGATCGCGCACGTCGCGATAGCTGTCGAGAATCTGCTCGCGGCTGCCCATGGTGATCGATGGGTCCATGGTTGGCCAATATTCAGCCTCGATCGCCATCGTACGCGTCAGTTCGAGCGCCCGGTGATGTGCCTCCGGCGATAGCGAGATGACAAGATCGAAGCTCGAATCCTCGAGATCCTCGAAGCTCTGTGGCCGGTGCTTGCCGAGATCGATGCCCATTTCATCCATCACTGCGGCGACGAAAGGATCAACAGTACCGGGTTTCACACCGCACGACGCAACATAGACCTTGTGGCCATAGAAGTGCTTCATGATGGCGGCGGCCATCACCGAACGGATGACGTTCTGCGTGCAGGCGAACAGAACGGCGCTCGGAAGCTCTGCCGGCATGAGCCTGTGCTAGCCCCGCCAATGCAGAACGCAGACGAGCGTGAACAGCCGCCGGGCCGTGTCGAAGTCGATTTCCACCTTGCCGCTGAGGCGCTCGCGCAGCAATTCGCTGCCTTCATTGTGAAGTCCGCGCCGTGCCATGTCGATGGTCTCGATCTGGCTCGGCGTCGCGGTGCGGATCGCCTGATAGTAACTTTCGCAGATCATGAAATAGTCTTTGACGATGCGGCGGAACGGCGACATCGACAGCCCGATCAGCGACAACCGTTCTTCCGCGGCATTCATCACGTCGAAGATCAGCCGGCCGTCGGCCGTCGACAAGCGCAGCCGGTAGGGACCTTGCGGCACGGCGGCCAGCGTGAAGGAATTGTCGGCGATGAGGTCATAGATCGCCACACGCCGCTCATGCTCGGCCTCGGGGCTGGGGCCGGGGCCAATCGAGGAATCAAGTTCCACGGAACTCAGGCGGGTCAAATTCGTGTTCGGCATGGCTCGAACCTATGCCATGCCCGGCCAATCCCCGCCAGAGGCCGCTATTGGTCCCTAAAAGACCATTAAAACTCCCCTCAAAGCGTCTGGTTTTGGTTAATAAATGCTTAGCTCTATCAGGTAGTTACGATTTATTTAGGATAATAAAACCCTTACGCATGGTGATCGCAACAAGGAGCAATACCATGCACAAAACAGCCAAGGGATTGTTAACGGCAGTGGCGATCGGGGGATTGATGCTGGGCTTCTCCCAGTCCGCCAATGCTCTCGTCATCACGATGGCGGATTTGAAATTCGAATCCGGCGCAGAGTTTACCGGCCAGATTTCGTTCCTCGACGACTTCAGCGCCGTTGCAGCCGTCAGTGGAACTCTGACCGGCTATCAGGAGGGGACGAACGGATTTATCGGCAGCGGTTCGACCTCGATCGACTGGGTCTGGCTTGGCGGGGCGGATTTCAACCCGTCTCCGACCCAGGTCGCCACGTTCCTCATGGATGGCGTGGACGGATCCAACTACTGGAACTGGATATCCTTCGCCTATGACATTTCCTCACTGCCGGCCCTCATTCTGGCGCCAGGAGGAACCAACTACGGTTTCGTCATCAATGTCGACTACAATGACCCGATGGTTTCCGGTGGACTGTCCATACCGACAGCCGTACCGCTGCCGGGTTCGCTGGCGCTGCTGTTGAGCGGACTGGCAGGCGTCGGTTTCCTTGGTCGGTCACGCAAGGCCGCGTAATCTCCATGCGCAATGGCGGAGGGTGGCGAAGAGCCGCCGTTCGCGTTTTCTAGTCGTGATGTGGCACGTTCGAAGTTGCCCAGGCGGGCCCCAGATCCTTCATCTCGCATTCCAGGCATTCGACGTCGAGCCTGATGGTGCCGCCACCGGAAAACGTCAGCAAGACTTCACCCGAAGGCGGATTCGATTCGCTGAAGGTGACGGCGAGCAAGGACAACACGGCATCCTTGTCGGTGGTGCGGATATTCAGTGTTTTCACGGCCAGAACGCGGTCGAAATGCAGGCCGCTGCGCCGCCGCTCGCGGAGGCTTTCCGCATCCCACGCAAACCGGTTGGCCACCAGCGCGAATTGCTTGCGCTTGCTGTTGTAAGCCATGTCGCCGACCCGCAGTACGGCATCCTGCATGTGGGCGGAGATCACGGCGAGATCTTCCGCGTCGAGGGCGGCAAGATGCTGCGTCACCTCAGTTGCCTGCAATGCGGGCAATGTCGGCACCGCAAGCCGAGAGTTTGTCTTCCAGCGTCTCAAAGCCGCGGTCGAGATGATAGACGCGGTTGATCATTGTCTCGCCTTCCGCGGCAAGTGCGGCAATGACCAGCGAGACCGAGGCCCGCAGGTCGGTCGCCATCACCGGAGCGCCCGTCAGCTTCTTCACCCCATGTACTTCTGCCGTGTCGCCATGCAGCGTGATGTCGGCGCCAAGCCGGGCCAGTTCCTGCACATGCATGAAGCGGTTTTCGAAGATCGTCTCGCGGATGACGCTGGTGCCATTGGCCTTGGTCATCAGCGCCATAAGTTGTGCCTGGCAATCGGTGGGGAAGCCTGGATAGGGCTCGGTATCGAGCTTGACCGGCGTCAGCGCCTGGCCATTGCGATAGATCTTGAGGCCTTCGTTGGTGGGCTCGGCCGATACGCCCGCCTGACGCAGCACGTCGATGACCGCGGCCAGATGCCCGGCATTGGCATCCTTCAGCAGCACGTCGCCGCCTGTCATGCCGGCGCACATTGCATAGGTCCCGGCCTCAATGCGATCGGGGATGACGCTGTGTTCGGCGCCGTGCAGGCTGGTGACGCCACGAATCCTGAGCGTGGACGTGTGTATGCCTTCGATGTGCGCACCCATCTTCACCAGGCATTCGGCGACATCGCCGATCTCGGGCTCCGACGCCGCGTTCTCGATGATCGTGTCGCCTTGCGCCAGAACCGAGGCCATCAGCGCCGCATGGGTGGCGCCGACCGACACTTTGTCGAACTTGATATGGGCGCCCTTCAGGCCATGTTTGGCCTTGGCGATGACATAGCCGGCCTCGATCTCGATCTCCGCGCCGAGCTTTTCCATGGCGTGGAGATGCATGTCGACCGGGCGCGTGCCGATGGCGCAACCTCCGGGCAGCGACACTTTTGCCTCACCACAGCGCGCCAGCAATGGCCCCAGCACCCAGAAGCTCGCGCGCATCTTGGAGACGAGTTCATAGGGTGCCAGCGTATCGGCGATGGTTTTGGCGGAGAGTTGCTTGACGTCGCCCATCATGCCGTTCTGGCCGGGGCGCTTGCCCGCCACCATGATGTCGACGCCGTGATTCTGCAGGATGCGCTGCAACTGTCGCACGTCCGCCAGCCGCGGCACGTTGGACAGCGTCAGGGTTTCGGGCGTCAGCAACGACACGATCATCAGCGGCAGCGCGGCATTCTTGGCGCCGGAAATCTGGATGGTGCCATTGAGGCGGTTGCCGCCGCGGATACGGATCTTGTCCATGTATTATGTGTCCCCTGCGGGCGTAAGCCGCCAGTGCGGAGTGATCCCGCCGGCGCATGGCCCCCTTGTGCTCGATTGCGGCGGTAACAAGCACAAATGGCCCAATTGGGGCAACCTCAATCCTTTTGTGGCTTTTCCGCCGGCGGTTGCGCCTGAACACGGGTCTTGGCCTGGGTCTTGCGCTTGGCCATGTTGGCCTTCAGCGCCTTGGCGAGCCGCTCTTTCCTCTGCTCCTGGGCAGTCTTTTGCTGCGTCATCCGTATATTTTCGGCCTCCTGCCCGAAGCCGTCAAGCGACGGGGTTGCGAAGCCCGTCCACCTGTGGCATGTGTCCGCCCGCAAGAAAGCAAGGCGCTGCCGTAGCTCAGTGGTAGAGCACTCCCTTGGTAAGGGAGAGGTCGTGGGTTCGATTCCCCCTGGCAGCACCA
>CAUJIO010000111.1 GCA_963205315.1 Pseudomonadota bacterium
GAGCTTCACCAAGAATTCGGTTCGGCTTGCAACCAACGAACTTCGTGGAGACGTGCCGCACGGCGAACGTGACTACAGGCACATGAATGCTGAGTACGGCGCGCTCTATCTAAAGAATTTCTTCGAAATCTGTGGCGCACGGAAGACCGAAGCCGCGAGTTAGGGAAACTGCGATAGGGACAGGTCGCTTCTCAGTTGTTTTATACTGTGTGGACACGGAGCATCTGTTTTCCTTTGCCCCTGTATTCTCCTTCAGCCCGATGATTGCGGCGTGCTAATTCATAAACTTCTGGCCATTCTTTCTCTTGAATTCCAAAGTGCGGAAGCAGCGATTGATAGATATTCACATCGAAACTCCGACGATGAATTGGCCGAATTCCATTCGCGTAAATTGAAAGATCGCTTACTAGAATACTAATCTCAAACGCATGCAGCACTGCGTATGCCATCTCCTTTTCCAGTTTCTTGATGGATGATGGTGAATCTTCCATCATTTGCGATACAAAACTCTTTAGCCGACTCTTTTGTGACTGAAGTTGCGTGCTGATCCATCCAATTCGAAATGCATCTTCAATATCTGCTGACTCTACAGCGGCTGCCACGTGGCTTACCAACTCACTTGGATACTCAGGAAGCGCAATAGCCAGCTCTCTCCAAGGCGTGTTTCGGCTTTTGCTGTATATATCCACCAATGCCGCAATGCAGTGGGTCTCGTAGTCTTTGAGGCCGTTGATGGCAAGAACTGCGAGATGTGCTCTATCGGAGAGATTCCGTCGCAATCTACTCTCTTCTTCTTGGTCTTTGCTGGACTTGATCTGGAACAGCACGACCAAGACTGATCCCAGGGTCACCGCTGCACCAATCACGCCTGCGAGTAGAGTTTGCCAATCTCTTAATTGGAAAAGATTCGAACTGACTGCAACTCCGAAAACAGTTCCCGCCAAGAATACGACACAGGCGCCAATAGTTGCCTGCAAAGTCCAAAACCTTATTTCCCTAGTGTAAGCGTCTTCCATTGTTCATACCGAACGTGCTGCAATCGTGTTCGATGCTTGTAAGCGCAAACCGGGGCTGGATGTATCTCCACCTCAGCTTCCCGCCGCGCCACCCTTGCCGACATAGGCGATGCGCAGCATGTTGGTGGCTCCTGGCGTGCCAAGCGGCAGGCCGGCCGTGATGATGATGCGCTGGCCAGGATCCGCGAAACCCTCATCGAAGGCGATGCGGGTGGCCCTGACGACCATGTCGTCAAGATCGCTGGCATCGTCGGTCAGGACGCAGTGCAGGCCCCAGACCAGCGCCAGGCGGCGGGCGGTGGTGGCAATCGGCGTCAGCGCGATCACCGGGGTATCGGGCCGCTCACGTGACATGCGCACGCCCGTCGATCCGGACCCGGTGTAGCAAACGATGGCGGCCAGCTTCAGCGTTTCGGAAATCGAACGGGCGGCGCTGGAAATCGCATCAGCGCTGGTCGGCTGCGGCTCATAGCGCTGGGCGGTGATGATGCCGCGATAGAGCGTATCACGCTCCACGGCCTGGGCGATGCGGTCCATGGTGGCGACCGCCTTGTCGGGCCACGCGCCCGTGGCACTCTCGGCCGAAAGCATGATGGCGTCGGCACCTTCGTAGACCGCGGTGGCAACGTCGGAGACTTCGGCGCGCGTCGGCACCGGTTCGACGATCATCGATTCCAGCATCTGGGTCGCGACGATCACCGGCTTGCCGGCGCGGCGGGCGGCGCGGGTGATGAGCTTCTGCTTTCCCGGCACGGTTTCGAGCGGCAGTTCAACGCCGAGATCGCCACGCGCCACCATGAGGCCGTCGGCGATTTCGAGAATCTCGTCGAGGACCGGCAGCGCAGCGGGCTTCTCGATCTTGGCCATCACACCGGCGCGTCCGGATACCAGCTTTCGCGCCTCGGCAACGTCATCGGCGCGCTGCACGAAGGACAGGGCGATCCAGTCGACGCCCACGGAGGCCGCGGCCTCGAGATCGGCGCGGTCCTTTTCGGTGAGAGCTGGAATGGGGATGACCGTATCGGGCAGGTTGACGCCTTTCCGGTTCGACAGGATGCCACCGAAAATCACCCGCGTGGTGAGCTTGTCGGCCTCCGCCTTGACGATCTCGACGCGCAGGCGGCCGTCGTTCAGCAGCAGATTGTCTCCCGCCTGGGCGGAGGCGAAGATTTCCGGATGCGGGAGATGGACACGCGTCGCGTCGCCCGGCGTCTTGTCGGTATCGAAGACGAAGGTATCGCCGGCGCTGATCTTCACTTCCTTTTCGGCGAAGGTGCCGATGCGGATCTTCGGCCCCTGCAAGTCAGCCAGAATGCCGATTGGACGCTTGAGCTTGGCCTCGACAGCCCGGATGTTGCCATGCAGCTCGCGCAGCAGGTCGTGTGCCGTATGGCTCATGTTGATGCGGAAGACATCGACGCCTGCGAGGAACAGCTTTTCCAGCATTTCAGGCGATGACGACGCGGGACCGAGCGTCGCCACGATTTTCACATTCCGATTGCGGCGCAAGTTTATTGTCCTTGTGTGGTCTTTTCGCCCGAGAGGGAGACTGTCCAGTCGGCCTGTTCGCCGGTATCGACTTCGAAGAAACCGGTCTTGGTGAAGCTGCGGCCTTCGCAATCCTCGATGCCGCGGATGGTGAAGACCTTGTCCCTGGTGCACATCATCGACTTGCCGCCCCAGGAGCCGCCCTTGTCATAGTCGACGGCGAAGACATAATAGTAACGGGCAATGAGATTGCCCTTGAGCAGCGGCAAGCATTTCTGTGGCTCGACCGTCCACCAGCCTTCGGTGGCCCAGCCTTCCTTGTCCTTGTAGCCAAGCGCCACGCCGACACGGCTGTCGGTGTTGTTGCAAAGCTTCAGGTCGGCGCGGGCCTCGAGGCTCATGCCGGACAGAAGAAGAAATGCTCCACCCAAGAGCGTCAATTTTCGAACCATGCGGCCGCCTCCGGGTCTGTTGCCCACGAATCAGTCATAACATTCCCACTTGAGCCGTCGCCGTCAACAGCGCCCAGTCCCTGCCGAACCAGCTCCTGCGGTACGTCCCCAGATGACTGAGGGATTAGCCTCATCTATATGGCCAGTCCATGACAAAGATGACCCAGAACGAAGCATATGAGTTGGTTGAGGCTGAACCCCGCAACCGGTTGATCCTGCTCTGCGATCACGCCAGCAACCGATTGCCCCCCGAGTATGGCGACCTGGGCCTGTCCTCCGGCCAGTTCGCCCGCCACATCGCCTATGACATCGGCGCTGCCGCGGTGACGCTGGGTCTGGCTGATCGCCTGGGCGGCACGGCTGTATTGTCACGATTCTCCAGGCTGCTGATCGATCCCAATCGCGGGATGGACGATCCCACCCTGATCATGCGGATATCCGACGGTGCGGTTGTGCCAGGCAACCGGCATCTCGATGAGGGCGAACGCCAGCGGAGGATCGAGACGTATCACCGGCCGTATCATGATGCTGTCGCATCGGCGATCGCCGGGGTGAAATCCCAGGGGCTGGTGCCTTTCATCGTCTCGATCCACAGCTTTACGCCGGTCTGGCGCGGCTGGGCGAGGCCTTGGCATGTGGGCATCCTGTGGGACCAGGACGAGGCTGTCGCCCGACGCATGATCAGCGGCTTCGAGGCCCAGGGCGATCTGGTGGTGGGCGACAACGAGCCCTATCATGGGGCACTCGAAGGCGATACGCTCAACACTCACGCGACGAAGGCCGGGTTGCCGCACGCGTTGATTGAAATCCGGCAGGACCTGATCGCTGAAAAATCAGGTGTGGATGAGTGGGTGGAACGGGTGGCGAAGGTGGTCAGAGCCACTATGTATGGAGTTTGATGAGGTGGCCATGAACATCGACGACAAGACCCGGACCGAGATCGAGGCTGCCGCCTATCGGCGGCTTCTGGAACATCTGCGCCAGCGCACCGACGTGCAGAACATCGACATGATGAATCTGGCAGGCTTCTGCCGAAATTGCCTGTCGAACTGGTTCGAGGATGCGGCCAAGGCCAAAGGCGTGGCGGTGAGCCGCGACGAGGTGCGGACCATGGTCTACGGCATGCCCTATGACGAATGGAAGGCGAAGCACCAGTCTGAAGCCTCGGCCGATCAGAAGGCCAAGTTCGAGATATCCCACAAGCACTGATCCCTGAGGACCCGCGACCCATGCCCGGAACCAAGACGACATTCGCCCACGGCCAGCTCAAATCCATCGTCGAGCGCATCGAGCGGCTCGAAGAAGAAAAGAAAACCATCGCCGGGGACATCAAGGAAATCTACGCCGAAGCCAAGGCCAATGGCTTCGACACCAAGATCCTGCGCAAGGTCATCAGCTTGCGCAAGAAGGAAGCCACCGAGCGCGAGGAAGAACAATCGATGCTCGACGTGTACATGGCGGCGCTGGGAATGATTCCGGAACAGTCGGAAGAAGCAGCATAGAGCAAACGGCGCATTTTTCGCGTCGCAAGTGATTCCACTTTCTCGGCCAATGCACGAGGCTTCGATCCGCATTCCTATTTGATTCAGCACAATTTGCTTCGCGCTGGACGCAAATTCGGGTGCAAGTTAGCTTTGGCTGACCGGCCGCAGCTTTGACTGCAGGGGGCCGTGATCAGATCGGGGATGGCACATGCAGAAGATGGTGTTTGCCGCAGTTGCTGCGGTTTTGCTTGTGATGCAGTGGAGTGGCCCAGTTGAGGCGCGGCCGTCTTTCAGCTGCAGGGGCAACGGGCTGACGCTGGATGAGGTCACCATCTGCAACGATGGCTACCTGTCGAAGCTCGATCGTGAATTGGCCTTCCTCTGGAAGAGCCTCACGGCGCGGCAGAAGGCCAACCTGCGCGATGTGCAACGCGATTGGCTGTGGCGCAGGGGCAATTGCGGTGATGATTCAGACTGTATCGAAAGTCTTTATTACGAGCAGATCAGCCGGCTGAAGGCCATCCTCGGAATATAAGGCGCGATTAGCGCAGGGCGAGGCCACCGGCGCCGTTGCCTCCACACATCTGAATGGCTGCCGTCGTGATCGCATCGCTGATTGCCATGCGGCGTTGCGGCGAGGCCAAGGCCAGTTCCTCATCGCGATTGAGGATGACGCCGGCTTCCAACAGAACGGCGGGCATCCTGGAGTCCTTCAGTACACGGAGGTTTGTGTACTCGTAGATGCCGCGCGCCGGATCGAGCAATTGCTTGCGCTCGCCTACGACATTCATTGCATGATGGCTGGAGAAGCTCAGGCCTCCGTCCAGCAACTGGTCGGCAATCAGCATGGCAAATTTCTTGCTGTCTTCAGGTTCAGCGTTGGCGCGGGATACGAACAGCGAGAAGCCGGAGAACTGGTCGGCGTGCCGAAGGATGCGGCCCTGGAATTCCCATGCCTTCAGAAATCGCTCCTGCGCTGAATCGTGATGAATCGAGATCAGCAGGCGGGGATCGAGGCGGTTGGCCTTGTCGACGCGTTGCTTGAGTTGTGCCTTGCCTTCTCCGGAGATGATGATGGTCCCGACGGGGAAGCCGGCACTCTTCAGGGACGCCGCGAGCTGTTGGCCGAGTGCCAGATTGTATTCGAATTCGGTGCGGCCATGGGCACTGATGGCACCTGGTGATTCCGCCGTATGACCGATGTCCACGGCAATGGGGAAGCTTGAAGCATCGCATGAGGCCTGTGCGGGGACGGACACGGCACAGAACAGGGCGAGACACAATGCGGTGGCGGCGTTGCGTGTCATGGATGGGCCCCGGTTCTCTAGTAAAGCCTGTCGGGCCACGCGACTCGCGCGGCGCCTTGCACTCACACTATCGTCGTGGGGCTTGCGGCGGGCTGACCCTACGCGGACCTGCTGCCGGTCAAGCTCAATTGTCCTCGAGCTGGCCGAGCTTGATCTTCTTCTGCAAGGCCGGGGCGTTCATCATCAGGCTGCCCTTGCCTTCACGATTGACGACGAGCATGTCGCCCTTGCCGCTGGCCGAGGCCTGCATCGAGGCTACGGCGAGGCGGGGAAGCTGTGGCGACGTGTCGGCCTGGGCCTCGTCTATGCCGGGCAGAAGGCCCGCCAGGCCGTCGCCGAATTGCTGGGGCGCTCCATCGCGGCGGATGGCCTTGTCGGTGTCGAACACCAGCTGCTGCGGCCACCAGAACAGGTCATCGCCCGTGGCCGACGCGGTGATCGACTTGATGACGGGCACGGACGAGCTTTCCCCCGACATGATCTCGGCGGCGAGGCTGCCCTTTTCCCCGGCATTGACGGTCGGCTCGACCATGGTTTCGGCGGCTTCGACCACACCAATGCTTTCGCTGGCGACGGGCGAGGGCTTCTTGCCTTCGTTCCAGGCCGGCGGTGGCGCCGAGGCCGGCTCGATCTTCATGTTGACGGCGGCCATCATCAGGACTTCGATGGGCTTGGCACGCGGCTTCGGCACCGGATAGCCCTTCACAACACCTTCCGGCGCCTCTGCCACCTGTTCAGGCGCTGCGGAAGCCGCTTCAGGCGCTTCTGCCACGACGTCTTCCGTCACCAGTTTGGCCTTCGGCTTCTGCGGAGCCTGCGCGGCGTCCTCGATCATGCCGGCGAGTTCCTCGTCATTCTCCGAATAGGCGGTCTCGAGGGGAATCTTCTTCTTGTCCTTGAGGGCTTTGGCATTGCTGCCGCCATCCTGCTGGGAGGGGAGCTTGGCTGCCGAGGCATCTGCAACTTCGGTCTCGGGAACCGCAACCATGCCCTTCTTGTTGATGCGGGCACCAACCGTCTTGCGGTAGTCGCGCATGATGCGTGCCATCTGGCTGGAGCTGATGGCCGGGCCCCAATGACGGACATTGCCGGAATCGATGTGCAGGAAGCCGGTCGGGCCGCCGCCGGAGCGGTAATATCCGACGCCGCCGACCTGGCGGACGAGTGCGGAATTGCGCATCTTCTCGGTCGGCACATCGGGGAAATACAGGTCGATGGCCTTGCCGACCATGTGCTGGCTCTTGCGCGCGACGTTGCGGCCGATCTTTTTCAGGAAGGCATTCGTCTTGGGACTGCGGAAGCCGCAAACGATGTGAATGGGGCGCTTGGAACCAAGATCGGCGTGAAGTTCCCACATCAGATCGATGGTCTTGGGCGAAATCGTGATCGTTTCCTTGCGGCGCCAGTCGCGCATCAGGTAGTTGATCTTCTTCATCGCGGACGGAATGTACTTGCCGTCCTTCTTGTAGGTGATGGTGAGGCTCTCGCCCGTGTGGACGTGATAGAGCGACAGCGTACGGGTTTCGCCACCAGATACGGCAGGGGCGTTCCAGTTGACGAATACCCCGGTCCCCAAAGCGGCAGCAACGGCCGTCGAGGCGAGGATCTTTTTCCAACGCTGGATCAAGGTCTGACGATGTCCGGCTTCCCTGCAGTCCAAACTCATACCCCACACACAACCAGGTTTGTCCCGGTTCCTTCTGGTGCTCACGACCAGTCCCGCCCAAAAGGCAGGCAAGCCGATCTACACTGAATTCGCGTTTCGAACAAGAATAAGGCCACCGTGAGGCGGCACTTGAGAATGGTAAACGGTTATGTTTAACAACGATTTAATTTGGATCAATGTTCGCTGCCTGAGTTTGGCCATCAGTCCGGTTGATCGAATCCGCCTCATTCAGCGCTCTGCCAGGACGATTGCAGACCGTGCATTCTCCATGGTCTTGTCGCGGCCGTAGATGTCGTTGAAGTAGGCGATCTTGCCCGTTTCGTCGGGCCAGGCGGTGAAATAAGTGATGTGTACCGGGACCTTGACGGGGAGCTTGATCGACTGGCTTTTCCCTGAATCCGTGTATTCATCGATCTTGCTGAAATCCCAGCCGAGGATGACCTGGGCAAATTCGCGGGGGTTTTGCACGCGGACGCAACCATGGCTGTAGGCACGAACGTCGTTGTCAAAGAGTTCGCGATTGGGCGTGTCGTGCATGTAGATATTGTGAGTGTTGGGAAAGAGGAATTTCAGCTCGCCCAGCGCGTTTTTCATGCCCGGAGGCTGTTGAATGCCATAGGGCACCTTGCCGCCGTAGCTGCTCCAGTCGACGGAGCTTGAACGGACGACCTTGCCCTGGGAATTCACCACCTTGAAGCCGATGCGGTCGAGATAGCCCGGATCGCGGCGCAACTTGGGCAGATATTCGTTGCTGATGATGGACGGCGGAACGCCCCAGGATGGGTTGAACACCACGGTTTCCATTTCATCATGGAAGACCGAGGTCTGGGTCGTCGGCTTGCCGACAATAACCCGGCTCGTCCACACGGCCTCGCCCTTGTCCATGACGCGGACCTCGAAGGCCGGCTGATTGACGAACACATAGCGCGCGCCGAGGTTCTTCGGCAGCCAGCGCAGGCGCTCCATATTGTCCAGCAGCTTGGCTTCGTCGGCAGCCGAATGATCGGCATTGAGTGCCTTCACGGTCTGGGGGCCGAGGAGGCCGGAATTCTTTATCCCCGTTGCCTTCTGGAAGAGACGGAGCTGAACGGACAGATCGGCATCGAGCACCTCGGGATCGTCGGCGGCGAACTCAGCATCCGCGTATCCCAGTTCGACCAGCCTCTTGCGCACGTCGGGAACACGCGCGTCGGACTGGCCCGTCTTGACGATCGGGCCGTCAGCAATCGGACCGATCACCGGAGCCCCGACGGCGGACTTGCGAATTTCGGCCAGCGCCGCCTTCATGGCGGCGTAGGCCGGGTGGGTGGGGTGAAGCCCCCGGAGATATTCCACTGCGTAAGGCGACCAGGCGAGCACCTTGATCGACTGACTGGGCTTGACCCAACCAGGTGTCACATCATTGTAAAGCGAGAGGCGGCGCGGATCGAACTGACCGCCGGATGCGTCGCGGGCATATTTGAGCGCGGCGGCCGAGAGTTCGATGTCAAGGCGGGCCATCGCCCCGGGATCGAATTCAGGGATCGTCACATCGTAGGCCGCAAGGCTGCGCGGCAGATAGCTTTCCGGTTCGAGACCTTCTTCGCCGGCAGCCGCAAGAAGTTTGAGAACGTCTGCCCCCCGGGCCGAGAGTTTGCCGTTGTCCAGCCAGACCGGCCGGAAATTCTGGGTGCGGTAATGCTCGGCGATGGCCTCTCGGATGTCAGTCCGAACCCGCATGCCGGGTTCAGCCGACAGCAGCGCGTCATAGACGAAGCCGGCAGCCGCATCGGCCGGGCGGGGTTCGGAGAACTTGTGGCCAGTCAGTGATACGAGTTTTTCCGGGGCATAATTGAGATTGCCCATCCCGAAACCGGGATCGCCTTCGGGATCGTCGTCCGAGGCCACGATGACCTTCTGCCCGCCGCGCTGCGGCACAATTGTCTGATCGGCTGAATCCTGGCCATTGATGATGCGGATGCCGGACGACGGATCATTCCGTTCCCAGTATCGGTCGCCAAAGAGACGGCGATTGCGCTTTTCGGCCCGTTGCGGGTTCGAAGACGAGGAACTGAAAAGCTTCTCGAAGAAATTCTTTTTCCGCTTGCGGGTGGCCGTGTCGGCCAGAGCGGCCGTGGCGCCAACCGCCAGGGCAAGGCCAGAAATTACGAGAAACTTCGCTGTCTTGCTCATCCAAACCCACCCGTGCGACGGCGACTTCACTTTTCAGTCAAGGTCACCCATACCCCGCGCCGCCCCAGCCGGGAATTCACTCTTTAGAGAGGTACATTACCCCGCTGCCTCTTCGAGGCCAAGGTCTTTCATCTTGCGGTAGAGTGTCGAGCGGCCAATCCCCAGTTTTCTGGCGACTTCCGACATCTGGCCCTGATAGCGATTGAGTGCCAGGCGAATCATGTCGGCCTCGACCTCTTCAAGTTTTCGAATATGCCCGCCATCGGTCACAACAGAAATGCCGTAGGCAACGCCGTCAGCCACATTGGGACCGCCCGACCGCGGCAGGCCCGAACCACTGAGGATTGCGGCGGCACCTTGCGGCAGTTGCGGCTTGGGCGCCAGTTGCGGCGCGGGCGGGATCTTGATCTCGTAGCCTTCAACCAGCGACGCAATCTGTGGAAAATCCTGGATTTCGAGCAGGTCGCCCTCGCACAGCACCATGGCGCGGAAGACGGTGTTTTCAAGCTGACGGACGTTGCCTGGCCAGCCGTATGCCTTCAGCAAGTCCAGCGTTTCCGGCGTTATGCCGCGCACCTTGCGGCCTTCCTCGGCGGCGAAGCGGGTGATGAAGTGGTCGACAAGGGCCGGAATGTCCTCCTTGCGGTCGCGCAACGGCGGAACCATGATCGGATAGACATTGAGGCGGTAATACAGGTCCTCGCGGAACTGCCCGGCCTTCACCATTTCGATCATGTTGCGGTTGGTGGCCGAGACGAGGCGGATGTTGACCTTGACGGGCTTGCGCGAGCCGACCGGATCGATCTCACCCTCCTGGATGGCGCGCAGCAGTTTCACCTGAATATCGAGCGGCAGTTCGGCCACTTCATCAAGGAACAGCGTGCCGCCGTCGGCCTCCTGGAACTTTCCGAGGTGTTTGGACGTAGCCCCGGTGAATGACCCCTTTTCGTGGCCGAACAGAATCGACTCGACAAGATTCTCCGGAATGGCCCCGCAATTGACGGCGATGAAGGGTCTGCCGGCGCGTTCGCTTTCGCCCTGGATGGCGCGGGCGATCATTTCCTTGCCGACACCCGATTCACCTTCGATGAGGATGGGGATGTTGGACTGGGCACCGCGACGGCCAAGGCGCATGGCATTGGCCATGGCGGGCGATGAGGCGATGAGGTCGTTGAAGGTCAGCGCGCCGCCAACCTTCTTGTTGAGGCGCTTTACCTCTTCGGTCAGCGCATTGACCTTGAGAAGGTTCTGGATGGAGATTTTGAGCCGTTCAGGGCTGATCGGCTTGACGACGAAGTCGTCGGCGCCGGCGCGCATCGCCTTGATAACGGTTTCAATGGAGCCCTGAGCCGTTTGTACGATGACCGGCAGGTCGCCGCGTACCGCCTGAAGACGCTCGAGAAATTCAAGGCCGTCCATGCCCGGCATGTTCAGATCGAGAATGATCAGCTCGATGGTGCCGCCGGATTGACTCTTCAGGATATCGAGCCCGCGCGAGCCGCCATCGACAGGAACCGGATCGCAGCCGAATCGGCGGACCAGTTCTTCGAGGATGCGGCGTTGTGCTGGATCGTCTTCGACAATGAGAACGCGAACGGCCATGCGCGACGTACTTCTTCCCAGGTTGACGTTGTCATCCGATGAAGCTTTTCCCGCAGCTTGATACTGCTGGGCCGTCTTCAGGCTCCGGACTTTGTTGATGACAGTCTGACACCCAAGGGTAAAGGCGCTGTTAATGATCAGCCGCGTTTGGGGACAGTGTTTGACCAAGATCATGGACCGCAGGAGCTGCTATGATAGGCAAGAGTCGGAGGTATCATATTGAATTCTCTTCGGATTGCCTTGTTTGCGGTTGCAACGCTGGGGTTGGCGCTGGGGTTTGTCGTGCCGTTCGCCGGGTTTCCGGCATGGCAGACATGGATCTGGGGGAGTGCAGGAGCACTCGTGCTTGCTGCGTTGCTGCGGGAAATCGTCACGTCGCTCCTGAAGGGAGAGGTCGGTCTCGATATCGTTGCCGGGATATCGATGTCGGCGGCGCTGGCCTTCGGCGAAACGCTGGCCGCCGCGGTGGTCGGACTGATGTATGCCGGCGGACAGTTGCTGGAAAATTTCGCCGCCAATCGGGCGCAAAGCCATATGCGGGCGCTGCTGGCGCGGGTCCCAAAAACCGCGCTTCGATATGATGACGGCCATCTCAGCGAGGTCGAAATCGATGCCGTCCGGATAGGTGACCGGCTCCTCATCCGGCAAGGCGACATCGTTCCGGTCGACGGCGAGGTGAAGTCTGGCAAGGCACTGCTGGACATGGCGGCCCTGACCGGCGAATCGGTTCCGGTCCGGCGGATCGAGACAGAAGAGGTGGCGAGCGGCGCGCGCTGCCTCGATATGGCCTTCGATATGGTGGCCGTGCGGCCGGCCTCGGAAAGTACCTACGCAGGTATCGTCCGCATGGTGAAAGCGGCGCAGGAAGCAAAGGCGCCGATGGTGCGGCTGGCAGACCGTTTTGCCCTGTGGTTTCTCGCTGTTACACTGGTGCTGGCGGGCGGCGCCTATGTGGCGACCGGGGATCATCTCCGCATGTTGGCTGTTCTGGTGTCGGCAACGCCCTGTCCGCTGATCCTCGCGGTGCCGGTTGCCATTATCTCCGGCATGGGCAAGGCGGCGCGGCGCGGCGTATTGATGAAGGGCGGCCCGGTGCTGGAGACCATGGCGAGGGCTTCAGGCCTCGTCATCGACAAGACCGGCACGCTGACCCATGGCAGGGCCGAACTCAGTGACATCGTGCTGCACGGCCAAGCCAAAGCCGATGACGTGCTGCGGCTGGCGGCTTCGCTTGAACAGGCTTCGGCGCACGTGATTGCGGCCTCGGTGGTTCAGGCGGCGCGAGATCGCGGCCTGCTTTTGACTTTTCCCACTGACGTGCGCGAAACGGCGGGAGAGGGCCTCTCGGGTCATGTCGACGGCCACAAGGTCTTTGTTGGCGGACACGATTTCGTGCGCCACGCCCTGAAACACAAGACAATGGTGAAACCCGACCTGCCGCCCGGCACTGTGCTCGTGGCGGTCGCCATCGCCGGACGGCTGGCGGCTCATCTGATCCTCGCCGACGCCGTGCGGGCCGAGACCCCGGCAGCGCTGGAAAGGCTGCGGCGGGCGGGCATCAGTCGGATCGTGCTGGCATCGGGCGATTCGCAGGCAATCGTCGACCGGGTCGGCGAGGGGCTTGGCATCGACGACTTGCGCGGCGGACTGACGCCGCCGGAAAAGGTCGCCATTGTATTGGGTGAGCGCAAGAATGGCGTCGTGATGATGGCCGGCGACGGCGTCAACGATGCCCCGGCACTGGCTGCCGCCGATGTGGGAATCTCCATGGGTGTGACGGGTTCGGCAGCGGCTTCCGAATCCGCCGATGCCGTGCTGCTGGTCGATGACCTGACCCGGCTGGCCGAGGCGGTGGAGACGGCGAAGCGGGCGCGCGGCATCGCCTTGCAGAGCGTCTATGCCGGTCTGGGCATGTCATTCGCCGCGATGGTGGCGGCGGCGCTGGGCTATCTCCCCGTCGTGCAAGGCGCGCTGCTGCAGGAAGTGATCGACGTCGCGGTGATCCTCAACGCGCTACGGGCCTTGCGGTAATTCTCAGATACAACGCGACCAGCAGATAGAGCAGCACGCCGTTCAAGAGGTGCCAGCGCGCGTGAGTACCCTGCGGGTGGAGATCGCACAGGGGCAGGTCGGCGGCGCGGAAGGCAAGCGACAGGGCAAATACGCAGCCAGCGGCAAAGAGGCTGGCCGAAACAACCGGATTCCGGCGCCGCGCAGCCAGGGCGACGCTGAAAATTGCGATCAGCGCCGGGAGGTAGAACGCCGAACTGCCGAAGAGAGGCGTCAGGGCCCGGCCGATCAAGGGCGAGGCAGCGAACAGCGCCAGTGTTGCCGCCGCAGCGAGCCACCACTTGAGCCCAAGGAAACGGTTGAGCGCCAGCAAGAAATAGACATGGATGAAGACGGTGATGGGCAGGACGTCCGCCAGCTCCGACCAGCGGTTGGCGAAGGTGTGGAAGAGGAAGGAGCCAATACCGATCACCAGCACATTGAGAACGAGGAACAGGCCGCTGGGGGAGCCGCGGCCTCGCCGCCATTGCGTCAGCAGCAGGAGCCCGGCAACAATAAAGGACACGTTGGACAGCGCATTCAGCGGCTCGGCCCAGAAAGAAGGCCCGAGACGTTCGCAATAATTGTCAACGGCTTCCAATCCGTTCATACGGGCAAGGCTGCATCAAATCCGCATCAGCCACAAGCATCACGGGTTGCCGAAGTGGGCAGGCTGGGCCATATCAGGCGTTCATTTTCAAAGGACCCGACATGACCGCTTCTGCCGCCCTTGGTGTTTTGCCCGAATGGAATCTCGCCGATCTCTATGCTGCGCCCGATGCGCCGGCGTTTGCCGCCGACATGAAGAAATCCGAAGACATGAGCCGGGCGTTCGCAGAAAAATACCGCGGAAAGCTGGCGACGTTGTCAGGCGCCGAACTGGCGCAGGCGCTGAAGGACTATGAGGCGTTGTCAGATCTCATTGGCCGCGTCGGGTCCTATGCACAGCTCTACTATGTCGGCGATACGACCGACCCGCAGCGCGGCCAGTTCTACGGCAACACGTCCGCCAAGCTGACCGAGATCTCGACCTTGCTGCTGTTCTTCGAACTCGAGCTGAACCGTATTGACGACGCCGCGCTGGAAAAGGCCATGACTGTTCCGGCGCTGGCGCATTACCGGCCGTGGATCGACAACCTGCGCATGGAAAAGCCCTATCAGCTCGACGACAAGATCGAAGAGCTGTTCCTTGAAAAGTCGCAGACCGGAGCCGCTGCCTTCAACCGGCTGTTCGACGAAACCATGGCAAGCCTTCGCTTCGAGGTCGACGGCGAAACGCTCACCCTCGAGCCGACGCTGAACCTGATGCAGAACCCGGATGAAGCCAAGCGCAAGGCAGGTGCCATGGCGCTTGCCAAGACGTTCAAGGAAAATCTGCGGCTGTTCACGCTGGTCACCAACACGCTGGCCAAGGACAAGGAGATTTCCGACCGCTGGCGCGGTTTCAAGGACATTGCCGATGCCCGCCACCTGTCGAACCGCGTCGAGCCGGAGGTTGTCGCGGCCCTGGTCGAAGCGGCGCGCGCGGCATATCCCAGGCTGTCACACCGCTACTACAAGATGAAGGCAAAGTGGCTCGGCAAGGACAAGCTGATGCATTGGGACCGCAATGCGCCGCTGCCGGCCGAAGACACGCGTGAAGTGCCGTGGACGGAGGCCAAGGACATGGTGTTGTCAGCCTACGGAGCATTCGCGCCCGAGATGGCATCGATCGCCAGGACGTTTTTCGACAAGAACTGGATCGATGCGCCGACGCGGCCCGGCAAGGCGCCGGGCGCTTTCGCGCATCCGACGGTTCCTTCGGCGCACCCCTATGTGCTGTTGAACTATCTCGGCAAGACCCGCGATGTGATGACGCTGGCGCATGAACTCGGCCATGGCGTGCATCAGGTGCTGGCGGCGGATCAGGGCGCGCTGATGGCGTCGACCCCGCTGACGCTGGCTGAGACGGCGAGCGTGTTCGGCGAGATGCTGACATTCCAGGCGCTGCTGAGCAAGGAAACCGACCGCAAGAAGCGCAAGGTGCTGCTCGCCTCAAAGGTTGAGGACATGATCAACACCGTGGTTCGCCAGATTGCCTTCTACACGTTCGAGCGCAAGGTGCACACGGCACGGAAGGAGGGAGAACTGACGCCCGACCAGATCAACGAGATCTGGATGAGCGTGCAGGCCGAAAGCCTGGGGCCGAGCATCGAATTCGGCGAGGGCTATGAGACCTACTGGACCTATATCCCGCATTTCATCCATTCGCCCTTCTACGTCTATGCCTATGCCTTCGGCGATTGCCTGGTAAACTCGCTCTATGCGCGCTATCGCGAGAGCGAGCAGGGCTTCCAGGAGAAGTATTTCCAGATGCTCAAAGCCGGCGGTACCAAGCACCACTCGGAGTTGCTGAAGCCCTTTGGGCTCGACGCCACCGACCCGAAGTTCTGGGACAGGGGATTGTCGGTGATTTCGGGCATGATCGACGAACTGGAGGCGATGGAGGGGGTATAGCTTCCCCCTTCAAGGCCGGCGCAGTGCGGCCGCTACACAGCCAGGTGCGGCGGCGGAACGTGTGGATGAGACTCATCGCCGCGCGAAAAAGCTGGCCGCTTGCGATGCCGTGCGGGACTGGCTAGAAGCTTCGGCAATCACATTTCGGGATCAAGGGGAAAAAAGATGGCTGATCACGGGTCAACCGGCTCGCACATGCAGGACTACGATGCCCACAAGTCAACCTATGAGGGCTTCCTCAAGGGTTCGGTGGTGCTGACGTTGATCTGCCTCTATTTGCTGGTCGCTTTGGTTGCCTTCCGCTTCGTGTCCAACTGGAACGTGCTGCTGGGCTTTGCCGGACTGATCCTTGGCATCCTCGCGACGCTGATCGATGCGCGCGCCGGCAAGAACTGGTTCCTCTCCGGCGGCCTGCTGGTGATCTTCGGGCTCATCACCGCCGTCGCTGTCGCCTAAACCACAGGGACACACATGAAAATCGCGATCCCCACGGAAACGCAAGCGGGGGAGAGTCGCGTCGCGGCCAGCCCCGACTCGGTCAAGGCCTATGTCAAGAAGGGCGTCGAAGTCGTCATCGAATCGGGTGCCGGAAAGGGTGCCAGCATCTCGGATGAGGCTTTTGCGGCCGCCGGTGCAAAAATCGTCAAGGACGGTTTCGGAGATCCCGATATCGTCCTCACCATCCGCCGTCCGTCGGCGAAACTTCTGGCATCGCTGAAGCCCGGAACAATCCTCGCAGGCGGATTGGAGCCTTATGGCGACCGGGCAGGCCTCGACGCCATCGCCAAGGCCGGCATTACCGCATTCGCCATGGAGTTGATGCCGCGCATCACGCGCGCCCAGTCGATGGACATCCTGTCCTCGCAGGCCAATCTCGCCGGCTACAAGGCGGTGATCGATGGTGCCTATCACTTCACCCGCGCCTTTCCGATGATGATGACGGCGGCGGGCACCGTGCCCGCGGCAAAGGTGTTCATCATGGGTGTCGGCGTTGCAGGATTGCAGGCCATTGCCACGGCGCGCCGCCTGGGCGCGATCGTCTCGGCCACTGATGTGCGCAAGGCGACGGAAGAACAGGTGAAGAGCCTCGGCGCCAAGTTCGTCTTCGCCGACATCGGCGATGCGGCAACGGCCGGTGGCTATGCCAAGGAATTGTCGGCCGAGGATAAGGCCAAGCAGTCCGCACTCGTCGCCGAGCATGTGAAGACCCAGGACATCGTCATCACCACGGCGCTGATCCCGGGGCGGCCGGCCCCAGTGCTGATCACGCAAGAGATGGTCGAGAGCATGAAGCCCGGGTCGGTCATCATCGATCTCGCCGTGGAGCGCGGCGGCAATTGCCCGCTGTCGAAGCCGGACGAGATCGTCGAGCACAAGGGTGTGCGGATCGTCGGCACGCTGAACCTTGCGGGCAAGCTCGCGGGCAATGCCTCGCCGCTGTTCGCCAAGAATCTCGCCAATTTCCTCGACCTGATGGTCGGCAAGGACGGCAGCCTCAAGATCGATTTTGACGACGACTGCATCAACGGCACGCTGATCGCGCGCGATGGCGCCCTGGTGCATCCGATATTTCAAGTGACGAAGTGATGGGAGCGAAGTGATGGAAGCAATTGATCCGTTTGTTTCGCTGTTCGGCATCTTCGTGCTGGCGGTATTCGTCGGCTACTACGTCGTCTGGAACGTCACGCCGGCGCTGCATACGCCACTGATGTCGGTGACCAATGCGATTTCCTCGGTCATCGTCGTCGGCGCGCTCCTGGCTGTCGGCGTCGGCGCATTGGAATCGGGTTCGGTAACCGCCATGATCTTCGGCTTCCTGGCGCTGATACTCGCCTCGGTGAATATTTTCGGCGGCTTCATGGTCACCTCGCGCATGCTCGCCATGTACAAGAAGAAGGACAAGTAGCGGCATGTCGGCCAATCTCGCAGCCCTTCTCTATCTCGTCTCCGGCGCCCTGTTCATCATGGCGCTGAGAGGCCTGTCGTCTCCCGCAACATCGCGGCAAGGCAATCTCTACGGCATGATCGGCATGACCATCGCCATGGTGACGACGCTGCTGTCGATGAAGCTGTCACCCAGCGTCATCGGACTCGTGGTGCTCGGCCTCGCCATCGGTGGCGGCATCGGCGCCTATGCGGCGAAGAAGATCGCCATGACGGCGATGCCGCAACTGGTCGCCGCCTTCCATTCGCTTGTCGGTCTCGCGGCGGTGTTTGTCGCCGCTGCCGCCTTCTACGCCCCGGACGCCTTCGGCATCGTCGAAGAAGGGCTGATCAAGCCCTTGTCGCGAATCGAAATGTCGCTAGGCGCGGCAATCGGCGCGCTCACGTTCACCGGGTCGATCATCGCCTTCCTCAAGCTCGATGGCCGCATGTCGGGTGCACCCATCATGTTGCCGGCGCGCCATGCCATCAACATCGCGCTTGGCATAGCGCTCGTTGCCTGCGTCGCACTGTTTTACGTCGACCCGATGTGGCTGTGGTTCTGGGCGATCATCGTGCTCAGCCTGGCGCTCGGCTTCCTGCTGATCATCCCGATCGGCGGCGCCGACATGCCGGTCGTGGTCTCCATGCTCAACTCGTATTCGGGCTGGGCGGCGGCGGGCATCGGCTTCACGCTGCACAACACAGCACTCATCATCACCGGCGCGCTGGTCGGCTCGTCGGGTGCCATCCTGTCCTACATCATGTGCAAGGGCATGAACCGCTCCTTCATCTCGGTCATCCTCGGCGGCTTCGGCGGCGAGAGTGCCGGGCCGTCGGCCAAGGGTGGCGAGGCGAAGCCGGTGAAGCAGGGTTCGGCAGACGACGCGGCCTTCATCATGAAGAATGCCGCCTCGGTCATCATCGTTCCAGGCTACGGCATGGCGGTGGCGCAGGCGCAACACGCGCTTCGCGAAATGGCCGACCTGCTGAAAAAAGAAGGCGTGTCGGTCAAATACGCCATCCACCCGGTCGCAGGCCGCATGCCCGGCCACATGAACGTGCTGCTGGCGGAAGCCAACGTGCCATATGACGAGGTGTTCGAACTCGAGGATATCAACACCGACTTCGGCCAGGCCGACGTCGCATTCGTCATCGGCGCCAATGATGTCACCAACCCTTCAGCCAAGGACGATCCGCAATCGCCGATCTACGGCATGCCGGTGCTGGAAGTGTGGAAGGCCAAGACAGTGATGTTCATCAAGCGCGGCATGTCGTCGGGCTATGCTGGCGTCGACAACCCGCTGTTCTGGCGCGACAACACCATGATGCTGTTCGGCGACGCCAAGAAGATGACCGAAGAGATCAACAAGGGCATGGCGTAAGGCCAGCTCGTTCTGCTGCTCAATGCGGCCGGGCTTTGTCCCGGCCGTTTTCTTTGGCTGGTATGGCTATAGCGACTTCAGAAACGCCACCAGCGCGTCGCGTTCGTCTTTTGGCGCAAGCCGGAATCTTTCCTTCGCGGCCTCTCCTTCGCCGCCGTGCCAGAGGATGGCTTCGGGGAAGCCGCGGGCGCGGCCGTCGTGTAGCAGATTGTCGTGGCCGTTGACGGCAGGCACCATGCCCAAGCCCCACAGCGGCGGCGTGCGCCACTCGCTGCCTGTGGCTTCGAAATCCGGACGGTTGTCGGCCAGCGCTTCGCCCATGTCGTGGAGCAGAAGATCCGTGAACGGATGAATGGTCTGGCGCGCAAGCTCGGGGAGAGGTCCGTCATCGCCGGTGATCATCGCCGTCATGTGGCAAGACGCGCAGCCGAAGTCGCGGAATAGCGTCTCGCCGCGCCGGACCTCGGGAGCTTCCGCGTTGCGCTGGGCGGGGACGCCAAGCGACATGGTGTAGAGGGTGAGCTTGTCGAGAAAGTCATCCGGCAGTTCCGGTGACTCCCCGGCGAGGGCGGCGGTGCAGGCGGCCTGCGCGCTGCTGCAATTCTCGGCAATATTCATGTTTGTGGTGAGGCCGATGTCGCCCAGAGCTGCGTCGGCGGATTGTTGATGGAGATTGGGCTGGTTGGCCTTCCAGCCGAAGCGGCCGATGGCACTGGCCTGCGTGGCGTTGTCCCAGACATGATTCATACGGCCCGAGATGCCGTCGCCGTCGCTGTCATCCGGGTCGGCGAGGGCAGAAAGCGTTGCGTCCGGCACGGCCTCGAGCAGGCCGAGGCCAATCATGTGCGGGGCGACACGGGGCGACATGAGGATGGCATCGCCCAAGGGACCGTAGCCCAATCCGGTGATGGTGTAGGTGGGCTTGCGCAAGCTGTAGGGCGTGCCGTCGCCATAGCTGCCGGGCAGCTCCTCATAGGAGATGCGGGCGCGACCCTCGGGGACGATGCCGGGAATGGCGCGTTCGCTCAGCTGGCCGCCGTAAACGGGATGTGGTTTTGGGCCGCCATGCGCATCGCTGCCCGGAATCGAGAGGCGGATGAGCATGGTGTCGAACGGGCCTTCGCCGTCGGGCGGCGGTGCGCCCCTGCCATCGAGCGTGTGGCAGCCCGAGCAGGACACGCGGTTGAACATCGGCCCCAGACCGTCGAAGCTCTTGACCGAGCCGGGGGCGATCACCCAGTTGGTGTTGAACAGGCGGTTGCCGAACGAGAAGGGCCGCTGATGCCTGCGTGGCGCATTGGGCATTTGCAGCGAGAAGGATTTGGGCGAGGCGATGGGGCGCGTGGCATCGCCACCCAGTTGCGGTGTCAGTGGCATTGCCAACAATTGCGCGCGCAGATCTGGCTGACCGGCGATGGCGCCACAGGCCAGCCCCACGGCCGTGGCGCCGGCCGCCGCAGTCAGGCGAAGAGGCACGGACTTATTCCTTCGGCACCAGTACCAGAACACCAAGCTTGTTGCCGGCTGCGGCGAGGCCATCCGACAGGGCCTGCAGCGATGTCACCAGGTCTTCCGCCGCCTTGCGTCCGGGCGAGTCCTTGGGGGAGGCCAGCACCTGGTCCCATGGCTCACCCAGCGCTTTCACCTTGGCCTCGGTGTCGGCAAAAAGTGCTGTCACCTTGTCGGCGGTGGCGCTGTCGATATTGAAGACGAGATCGTCGAGTCCGGGCCGCGTGGCGCCGTCACTGTCGCCGGTCCACACCTGCCTGATGCCTTCGAGGTCGGCGATGAAATCCTGTTTGGTGGTGTCGGAGAAGCAGGACTGCTCGTCTTCCTGATCGCCGGAATCGAGCGCCACGGCGAGGCGTTCGGACATGAATTCATAGCCCGCCAGAATGGCCATGCCATTGACCATGCGGCCGATGGCTTCGCGCGGCGGCAGGCTGAGGAACTTTGCCGCATAGCTCTGCTTTTCATCGGCCTCCCAGCTTTCAGCCAGTTCTTCGAGCTCATGCACCAGTTCATCAGTGACGTGTTGAAGATAGAGGCGGCGGCGGTCGTTGTTGCCCTGGCCGGCGACATAATCCGTATACGGACGGTTACCCGGTCCGGTGGCGGAGAGATCCTGGCCCCAGAGCAGAAATTCGATGGCGTGCCAGCCGATGGTGACATCGGCCTCATCCTGCTTCTGGTTTAGTGCCTCTAGATCGTCGGTGTCGAGATCAGCAGCGGGATCGTTGATGAGGCCGGATTTCGGATCGCCGTCGACATAGTCGATATAGGCCTCGTTGACCGGCCAGGAATTGATGCTGCCTTCGACCCGTTCGATCGGCCCATCATAGAATCGGAAAGCCTCGGTGCGGAGATAGGCAGGGCGCGCCGCCACCCAGGCCTGGCGCGCAGCTTTCAAGGTCTCGTCCGAAGGTACCGCGAGGAAGGCTTCGATGGCGGATTTCATCGCCTTCGCGTCATCGTGGGCCTTTTCATAGGCCCGGTACACGAGGTCCACATAGGCCTCGATCTGCGGTTTAGCATCATACTGATAGGCATTGGGATCGGTGGAGCCGAGTGCATAGGTGGTGGCGCCGGTATTGCCGCTTTCGCCACCCTCGCCACCTTCGGCGGTTGATGGTGTGCCGCTTTCGCCTCCTTCGCCCGCTTCGGCGGGGGCTTCCGTGCCGCTCTCGCCGCCTTCGCCTTCGGCATCGGCCTGGGCCAGCAAGAAGGAAGGGGCGTTTGTGCGGTCAATTTCCGTCGCCTGGACCAACGTGGCCGAGCCAAGTGCCGTGAGGCCGAGGGTTGTCCAGATCTTCAGCTGCTTCGACATGCGACCCCTATTCCTGAGTTATTTGCTCGGCTATAGCGGGACTGGGGTGACATGGCAAGCCGTTCCGGCATGCCAGCATGAATTGGAGTTGGGATAAATGATCGTACAGATCGGTGGGCTATTGGCTGATGACACTTTGGCGAGCCTTCGGCAGGCCCTGGGTGAAGAGGCGGCCGGGTTCAAACCGGGCGCGGCCACCGCTGGATGGCATGCGCGGCCGGTGAAGCATAACGAGCAGGCCTCGGGTGCGGCGGCGGCACAGGCGGTGGCAGCGGTGAAAGATGCGCTGGGCGCACATCCGGTCTTCAATGCCGTGGCGCGACCCAAGGCTCTGGTGGGGCTTCTCGTATCGCGCTACGGGCCGGGCATGGAATATGGCACGCATGTCGACAATGCGATGATGAACGGCATCCGCACGGATCTGTCCTTCACCGTGTTCCTGTCGCAGCCTGAGGCTTATGATGGCGGCGAACTGGTGATCGAGGCCAATGACGGCGAACAGCCGGTGAAGCTCGCGGCGGGTTCCGCCGTCGTCTATCCCAGCACGAGCCTGCATCGTGTGGAGCAGGTAACGCGCGGCGAACGACTCGTAGTGGTCGGCTGGGTGCGCAGCCTGGTGCGGCGGGCGGACCAACGCGAGATTCTCTTCGATCTCGACCAGATGATCGCCAGCCAGCGCATGGGCGGCGACCGGGCCATGCTCGACCGGCTGATGAAGTGCAAGGCCAACCTGCTGCGCATGTGGGCCGAGGACTAAGATCGGCCCTCCCGCTTCGCCTCGCAATGGTCTAGATTTGCCAGCAAAAGCAGACAGCGTAATGACGGCAGGACGAGACATGACTGACTCCGAGGCATCTCAACCGCTTGATCCCCCGCGGGTCTATCTGGTTCACATGGTGGTCTTCACTATGCTGGTGGGGGTGCTCGTCGCCGTCATCCTTCCGGGCCTGCAGAAGGCATTCGAGGCCAACCCTGTCCTCAACGGCGTCATCGTCGCCACCTTGCTGCTCGGCATGCTGCATTCCTATCGCATGGTGGGACGGCTGTTTCGTGAAGTGAACTGGGTGAACCGTTTCCGCCAGGCGGGCAAGGGGGGCGACACCGGACGTCCGCCGCAGTTGCTCGCCCCCATGGCGACCCTGATGCGCAATCGTCAGGACACGGTGCTGTCGCCGATCTCCATGCGCTCGCTGCTCGATTCGTTGGCGTCTCGCCTGGACGAATCGCGCGACATGTCGCGCTATCTGGTGGGATTGCTGATTTTCCTGGGACTGCTCGGTACGTTCTGGGGGTTGCTCGAGACCGTTCAGTCGATCGGCGGCGCCATCGAGGGACTCGATGTCAGTTCGGCACAATCGGCCACGTTGTTCGACCAGTTGAAGCAGGGGTTGCAGGCGCCGCTCAAGGGCATGGGCCTGTCGTTCTCGTCTTCGCTCTTCGGTCTCGCCGGATCGCTGATCCTCGGCTTCCTCGATCTCAAGGCGAGCCAAGCGCAGAACCGCTTCTACACCGATCTTGAAGACTGGCTGTCGACCATGACTGACATCGCCGCGGGCGATGGCGTCCAGCAGCCGCAACAGCTGACGGCTACGGGCCTGCAGCCGCAATTGCTGCGAAACGATGTGCAGTCGCTGCAGCGGGCGATCGAAAAGCTGACGGCGCATGTGGAAAATTCCAGGTCAGCGGGACCTGGCAGTCTGACGCCCGGCAGTACCGAATCGATCGAACAGCTTGCCGATGCCGTAGCCAGCCTCGTCACCCAGATGCGCGAGGAGCAGAAGATGATGCGGCAATGGGCACAGGGCCAGCAGACTCAGCAGAATGAAATCCAGCGCCTGCTGATCCGCGCCACCGGTCCTCTGGCGCGCGGCGCCAGCCGGGCACGCGCCGAGGATGATCTCTAGGAATGGCTGGGTCCCTGTCGCGCCGGCGCCGCAGTGGCAATGACGAGGCCTATTGGCCGGGCTTCGTCGATGCCATGGCGCAGCTGCTGCTGGTCATCACCTTCCTGCTGTCAGTGTTCATGGTGGCGCAGTTCCTGCTGGCGCGCGAGATCTCTGGCCAGGATTCGGCACTCGGCCAGTTGCGTTCGCAGATCGCCGAGTTGACGCAATTGCTGTCACTTGAAAAGGCCGCGAAGGCGGATGCCGAGTCATCGTTGCTGGCGCTGCAGGACGATTTCGCCGCAGCGAAGCTGAAGGCTTCCGACCTGTCGGCGATGCTCGAAAGCGAAAGTGCCAAGGGCAGTTCGGCTGGCATCACCATCTCCGGATTGCAGACGTCGCTCGACAAGGAAAAGATCATCTCTTCGGAAGCCTTGGCCAAGGTCGAGCTGCTGAACCAGCAGATCTCCGCCATGCGCCGGCAATTGCAGACGCTGAATTCGTTGCTGACCGATGCCGAGACCAAGAACAAGGCGTCTGATGCGCAGATCGCCGATCTCGGCAAGCGGCTCAATTCGGCGCTCGCCCAGCGGGTGCAGGAGCTGACACGTTACCGCTCTGAATTCTTCGGCCGCCTGCGGCAGATCCTGTCGCAGCGCTCCGACATTCTGGTGGTCGGCGACCGCTTCGTGTTCCAGGCCGAAGTCCTGTTCGAGAAAGGGCAGGCCGCGCTCAACCCAGAGGGCGAAGCCGAGATGCTGAAACTGGCCGATGCCTTGAAGCAGCTGGAGCGCGAGATCCCCAGCGACATCGCCTGGGTGCTGCGCGTCGATGGGCATACGGACAACGATCCGATCCAGTCGGCGCAATTCAAGTCGAACTGGGAATTGTCCGCCGGACGCGCCATCGCGGTTGTCAATTTCATGATCGCCAATGGCGTTCAGCCGCAACACCTCGTGGCGGCGGGCTTTGGCGAGTTCCAGCCCATCGACCCGGGCTCGACGGAAGAGGCGAAGTCGCGGAACCGCCGGATCGAATTGAAGCTCACCGAGCGTTGACGGGTCGCCGCCCCTGGCGTCTCCGGGCGGCTGCAACCCTCCGTCGCAGTTGGCGTGCAGCCGAACATGAAGTGTGTTAGGGTCGCTGCGTCAACTCCACTGAAAGGTGACATATGCCGCTCCGTCGAACTCTTGCCGTGCTGGCCGTCGTCCCGGTTTCGGGTTTCGCCGCTTTGTCCGGACACGCCTCCGCCGCGGATTGCGGCACTTGGAAGACCGAGTTCGGCAGTCTGTCGGGCGAGGGCGAAGCGTTGAACACGTCGTTCTGCAGCGACGCGAAGGGACAGGAATACTCTTTCGAGATCACCTGCAATGCGGGCTCGCTGAATGTCCGCTTCATGCCGCAGCTCGAGGGTGAATTCGACAAGGTCACGCTGGATTATGCCGTCGACGGCAAGTCCTTTCCCGTCGAGACGCAATTCGAGGAGCTTGATGGTGCCTTTGCGGCGGACATTGACGCAAAGGACCGATTGATCAAGGCGATGAAGGCCGGGCAGGGTGCCGTGTTGACGCTCAAGGATGTCAAGGCGCCGGCTTACGACGTGCCGCTTGCAGGATTCAAGAAGGCGATATTGAAGCTCACGCGCAAGTGCACGCAGGGGTGAGCCTAGAGCAACCGGCGTTCGATCGAGCGCCGGCAAGTTGCTCGATCGCTTTGAATCTGGCGCGTTTTTCGCGTTGCAAGTGTTTCCACTTGCTCGCCCAATGCGCTAACCCGCCGGTACGTTGAACTGCAGTTTCGCCAGTCTCGCATAGAGCGGGCTGGTGTTGATGAGTTCGGAGTGCTTGCCTTCTGCAATGAGCCTGCCGTTCTCGAGGACGAGAATCCGGTCGGCGTTGCGCACGGTGGCGAGCCGGTGCGCGATCACCAATGTGGTGCGGTTCTGCGTCAGCTTCTCGATAGCCTGCTGGATGAAGGCCTCGCTTTCGGCATCCAGCGCACTGGTTGCCTCGTCGAGCAGCAGGATGGGCGCATCGCGGAGGATTGCTCTGGCAATCGCAATGCGCTGACGCTGGCCTCCCGACAGCGTCACGCCACGCTCTCCCACTTCGGTATCATAGGCCTTGGGCAGGCGCTCGGCGAATTCATCGACACGCGCGGCGCGGGCTGCAGCCATCACCTCGTCGTCGGTTGCCTCGGGCTTGCCGAAGCGGATGTTGTCGAGCACCGTGCCGGAAAAGATCACGGTTTCCTGTGGCACCACGGCGATGCGCGCGCGCAGTGCCAGCGGATCGACGGTTCTGATCTCCATACCCTCGACCGCGATCGTTCCAAGCTGCGGATCGAAGAAGCGCTGGACGAGGGCGAAGATGGTGGTCTTGCCCGAGCCAGATGGACCGACGATGGCCACCGTCTCGCCGGTGCGGACGGTGAATGACACATCGTCGAGGGCGCGGGCGTCGGGCCGTGTCGGATAGCTGAAACTGACACGGTCGAGCGCCACCTCACCACGTGCCGGCACTGGCATTGGCATCGGGTGCGGCGGGGCGGCGATGGCGGGCACCTCATCGAGCAGTTCGGAGATTCGCTCGGCGGCACCGGCCGCCAGTTGCACGTCGCCCCAGACTTCGGAGAGCTGGCCCAACGATGAGGCGGCGAGAATGGCGTAGATCAGGAACTGGCTCAGCGTGCCGGGACTGAGCGTACCGGCGATGACGCCGCTGGCGCCGTACCACAGCAGCAGTACGATGGCGCCGGTCGAAATGCCGATGATCGCCGCAGTCAGGACGGCACGGGCCAGGGTGCGCTGGGCCGCGGCGGCAAAGGCCGTCGCAGTTGCGGCACCGAAATCGCGCCGCGCATTGTCCTCCTGCACATTCGACTGCACCGTCGAGATGGCCGTCAGGCGTTCCTGCGCATAAGCGGCGGAATTGGCCAGCGTATCCTGGGCGCGCCGCGACAGGCTGCGGACCTTCCGGCCGTAGATCACCAGTGGCAGCACGATCAGCGGCAGGGCCAGCAGCGAGAGGCCGGCCAACTTCGGACTGGTCAACACCATCATCACGATGGTGCCGATGAGCATCACGACATTGCGGAGCGCAATCGAGGCGGTGGATGAGAAGGCGGCCTTGATCTGCGTGGTATCGGCAGTCAGGCGCGAAACGACTTCGCCCGAGCGCTGGGTTTCGAAGAAACCGGGGCTCAGTTTCAGCAGGTGGCTGAACAAGGCGTCGCGGATATCGGCAACGACGCGTTCGCCAATCCACATGACGAAATAGAAGCGGATGGCCGAACCCAGGGCCAGCAACACCACCACCAGCAGCATGCCGAAGAAATACTGGTTCACGAGGGCCGCATTGGCGGCGGTGAAGCCGTGGTCGATGATGCGGCGGACAGCCAGCGGCACGGCCAGCGTGGCGCCGGCGGCGGTCAGCAGCGCCAGCAGTGCCAGGACCATGCGGCCGCGATACTGCGTCAGGAAGGGGGTGAGCCTCAGAAGGGGCCGGAGATTGCGGCTCTTGGGACGGCGGCGGGCTTCTTCTTCGTATGTGTTACTCATGATCGCGTGGCTTGCCTCCTCGAGCCTTCTCCTGTATAGCCCCGGCCCGAACCCGGCAATCTTTGTCAGTCAACGCGTGGGGATTGCCCATGCCCAATAATGAGTTTGCGCCATGAAGCAAGGCATTCATCCCGACTATCACATGATCAACGTGGTCATGACCAACGGCACCACCTTCCAGACCCGCACCACCTGGGGCAAGTCCGGTGACACGATGAACCTCGACATCGATCCCACTTCGCACCCGGCCTGGACCGGCGGCCAGCAGACGCTGCTCGACCGCGGCGGCCGCGTCTCGAAGTTCAATCAGAAGTTCGGCTTCCTCAACAAGTAAGCTCCGGACGAACGGTTTTCGGAAAGCCCGGCCATTGGCCGGGCTTTTTGCGTTGGAGCGCCAGGCTTCAGTTCTTTTCGACCAGGCAGGCCCCGCCCAGTTCCGAGATGCGGGCGCAGAGTTTCGAGGCCTCGGCGCGACTTGACCGGCCGATCATCACGCGCACCATCTTGCGGCGGCCCATGGACAGGTTGCGCTTCCTGAGCACCAGCGGTTCCTCATCTTTCAGGAAGGCGTAGCGATTGCGGATGACCCGGAAGGCCTGCACCGCGCGGGATTCGGAAAAACCGCCGGAAATGGTGACGCCCCAAGGCTTCCAGTTGGCGCGCTTGATGTTGATCTGCTGGGGCGAAATTTCGCGGCTGACAAGGCTTGTGCACTGTTCGGCAAAGCTGCCCGCCTTGCCGATGGCGGGAATTGTGAACTCCGAGGTGCCGTTCTTCCAGTCTTCGTGGCTGCGACCGGTGATCGAGAGCACATAGTCTTGGGTTTCGTAGGGCAGGGTGCCGCCATCGAGCCATTTCTTCACACCCGTTTCGCCTGCATTATAGGCAGCGGCAGCCAGCCCGAGATTGCCGAACCCCTTGCGCAATTCGGCCAGATAGGCGGCGGACGCGGCGACGGCCTTGGGCGGATCAAAAGGATCGTCGAGGCCGCGGAGCTTGGCTGTGCCCGGCATGAACTGGGCGATGCCCTGCGCACCTTTGGGACTGACAGCGCCCGGATCGAACAGGCTTTCCTTCCAGATCAGGCGGGCCATGAAGGCCTCTGGCAGGCCATGCTCCAGGGCGCGGATGGAAATCTCGCCGCAGACGGACGTGGCGAATGCCTTGCGCTCATCCTCCGTCTTGGGGAGGGCGGGAGGCGTGCCAGCCTGAGCCGCAGCCAGAGGCAGCAGCACGGACAAGACCGACATGACGTTGAGCAGGCGCAGGGCAGCTTCCTCCCGACTCGGGCAGGATTAGCCGTTAATCGCAGACTCTGGACTTTTCAATGACGGGTTGCCGGTTCTCAACGGCCGCCTTTGGGCAGCGTGCAGATGATCAGGCGCGGCCCACCTTGAAGGCGGCGGCGATGCGGTCCATGTGGGTTTCGACATGGCGGGTCTGTTCGGCCATCTCGGCCTTGGCCTGCATGTTGATCATCACGTCGAGCTTCAGGACCCGCTGGTGCAGCGACAGCGAGCGTTCGACAATGTCGAGCAATCCCTGCGGCAACTGTTCGGATCCGCTCAGCGGGTTGCCGCGGCCGATATCGCTCAGGCTGATGCGGTGCTTTTCCTTGCGCGCCTCTTCCTGGCTCATTTCGCCGGCCCCGATGGCGCGCTGCAGTAGCAGCCAGGAGGCAAGCTGCATCAGGCGTGTGGTGAGGCGCATGCTCTCGGTGGCATAGGCAACGGCGCCATGACGGTCCAGCAGGCGGGCGTCCTGCCGGCCCGGTCCGTCGAGATAGTTTGCGGTTTCTTCAACCAGGCCCATGCCTTCCTTGAACACCTTGTCGAACTGTTCCGACGCCGTGAAGCGCGACAGGAAATCGACGGTGGTGGAATTCTTTGCGGGGCCCGGCATGCTCAATAAATCCTTAAGCTCATTTGTACGATTGAGCAGAACGTTCCGGGATAATGAGCCCTCGCCTGAGGATGGTCAATAACAGCGGAACGTCTTGCTGTGGGTAACCCAGAGCAAGAGCGGTGCCAGAAAAAAGCCGCGCACAAAGCGCGGCTTGAAGTTATTTAACAGGGAGGCGTCAAACAGAGTGACAGGAGCCACTCGGCGCAATCCGGTCAAGGATTACACCTTAAAAAATATCGTTAATTCCTTACCGATTTCTTAACGCTACGCCACCTTAACGGAAAGATTTTCTGAAGCAGCCTGTGTCAAGTCCGGAAAAATGCATCGGCGGCGTTCTTCGAAGCGCGTTTGGCGGAGATTGCCGCCTTTACCCTAACAATCTCGGAGTCCAGATCCTGAACCCGCTGTTCCAATTCGGACACCGAGAGGAGATCCAGATTTTCACCAATGACGATGCCGGGCTTCTTGGCAGGAAGGTCTTCGAAACTCATATGCAGCACTCCGCTTTGTGCCATTTTGTCATTGCGGGGCCTGCAAGTTCAACCCTAACTGTGCCGAAATCGATCTCACCGGAGGACAAGCATGCAAGAGATGACCGCCATTGCCATCACGACGCCGGGTGGACCCGATGTCCTGAAGCCGGTGAGACTCAAGGTGCCGGTGCCGAAGCCCGGCGAAATCCTGGTGAAGGTGAAGGCGGCGGGCGTCAACCGGCCCGACATGCTGCAGCGCCAGGGGGGCTATCCGCCGCCACCGGGGGTGCCTGATACGCCGGGCCTTGAAATCGCTGGCGAAGTGGTGGGGCTGGGCGAGGGCGTCAAGCGGTATGAGGCCGGTGACCGCGTCTGCGCGCTGGTTCCAGGAGGTGGCTACGCGGAATTCGCCGTCGTGCACGAGGATAATGCGCTTCCCGTGCCGCCGGGACTTTCCCTCATCGAGGCGGCGGCGATACCCGAAACCTTTTTCACGGTGTGGACCAATGTGTTCGACCGTGGCGGCCTCAAGGAAGGCGAGACTCTTCTGGTGCATGGCGGCTCCAGCGGGATCGGCACCACGGCAATCATGCTGGGCAAGGCGATGGGAGCCATCGTCGTTGTGACCGCGGGATCGGACGAGAAGTGCCAGGCCTGCCTGGACCTTGGCGCCGATCATGCCATCAATTACCGCGCGCAGGACTTCGTAGCGGTCTGCGCAGAGAAGGGTATCAAGCCCGACGTCATCCTTGACATGGTGGGCGGCGACTATGTGGCGCGTAACCTCAAGGTCGCCAACCTGCATGGCCGCATCGTGATGATCGCATTCCAGAAGGGCTCGAAGATCGAGGTGGACTGGCTGCCCATCATGCTGAAGCGGCTGACCTTCACAGGTTCAACCTTGCGGCCGCGCTCGGTGGCCGAGAAGGCCGAGATCGCGCGGGCGCTCGAGCGGCAGGTGTGGCCGCTGTTCGGAGCCGAGCAGTTGAAGCCCATCATCTACAAGACGTTTCCACTCGCCGAGGCGGCGAAAGCCCACGCGCTGATGGAATCGAGCGAGCACATCGGCAAGATCGTGCTGATGACCTGACAGCTTTCAGGTGCCGGGTGGTGGAGCGGGCCGATGGGCTGGCGGTTCGCCCAGCTTGACGAAGACGAAGCCCCTGGCCTTGAGGGCGAGGATGCCTTCGACGAGCCCCAGCCCCGCCGGCTTTTCGGGATGGTTGACGTGGGCGATGATGACGTCGCCGTCACGCGCTTTGGACAGCCGGACGGTGACGGCATGGCGGGACAGGCGGGCGCCGTCATCGGCAATGAGACTGTAGCCGGCCACGGCTTCACCGGCTTGGGCTACGAGTCTCATGGCAGAGGACGTGTATTTGCCTGTGGCTCCCCGATACCAGTGCGGCCGATGTTTGGTGGCCGCGAGGATGGCTTCGGCGCCTGAGGCTATCTCGGTCTTCACGGCTTGTGGCGTGCCAGCAGCAGCGAGGCCGAACACGATCATCGGAACATCGACCGCAGGGAGATGGCGGCCGCCGTGATTTTCAATCTGGAACAGGTCGGGATGGGCCAGAAGCGTCTGCAACGCCGGGCCGTTGCGCTTCAGCCAGGGCGCGGTGACAAAGATGGTGGCCGGGATACGGTTCTCGATGAGAGCATCAAGAATGCGGGTATCGGCCTTGCCGCTGCAGGCATCGAGCGTCAGCGCCACATGCGGCTGCTGGCGCCCAACCGGGTGGATGGTGAGATGCGGCTCCCGCAACGGGGCCGCCGTCGCGGGCGGGGCACAGGCAAGGGCCAGCAGCCCGAGGCAGACGAAGCGGTTCATGGTGCGGCGTCTTTGCCCCAGGCGCCTGTCACCGGCAAGTTAAAGCGCGGACAGGTGGTTCCCGCCCTTCGAGAAACACATTGCGCAAGGGCCTCCAGACATTTATATGATCAACATCCCCAACAATCTGTCGCAAAGACAGAGAGCCTGAAAAAACGGTTCTCAAGGAGTGAAAAATCATGTCCCGTACACCGCTGATGCCTAAGGCAACCGCCGTCTGGCTGGTCGAGAACACAGGCTTGTCGTTCCGCCAGATCGCCGACTTCTGCCATCTGCATGAGCTGGAAGTGAAGGGCATCGCCGACGGCGACGTCGCGGCGGGCATCAAGGGTCTCGATCCGGTGACCGGCGGCCAGTTGACACGCGAGGAAATCGCCAAGGCCGAGAAGGATCCCGAGTACCGCCTCAAGATCCTCGAATCCAAGGTCAACATCCAGGTACAGAAGTCAACGGCGGGTCCGCGGTATACACCGGTGTCGCGCCGCGGCGACCGGCCGGACGCCATCGCCTGGCTGCTGCGCTATCATCCGGAACTGCCGGATTCCGCCATCATGAAGCTGGTCGGTACCACCAAGTCGACGATCGCCTCGGTGCGCGAACGCAGTCACTGGAACGCCGCAAACATCAAGCCGGTGGACCCGGTATCGCTCGGCATCTGCTCGCAGCTCGATCTCGACTTTGCGGTGCAGAAGGCGGCACGCAAGGCAGGCAAGCCGCTGGAAACCGCCGCCCCGGCGCGCACCCTCATTCCGGCGTCTGAAGTCGAAGGCACGGCCGCCAATCTGGTTGCAGCCGCGGCTGCGGCCGCCGCGGCCAATGAACCCACTTTTGCGCCGTCCGATCCGTCGTTGCGCCCGGTCGAAGAACAGTATGATGCCGACTCGGTTTTCGCCAAGCTCAAGTCACTGAAGCGCCCGCAGGACGAGGAATGATGCGCGTCCTGTTGGTGGGCGCCACCGGCACGGTTGGCAAGGCGGCGCTTGGTGAACTGTCGCGCCGCCACGAGGTGGTGACGGCCGGACGCTCGTCCGGCGATATCACGGTCGACCTCATGGACGAGGAGTCGGTCCGCGCCATGTATGAGAAAGCGGGCAAGGTCGATGCGGTTGTCGTAACAGCCGGTCACGTGCATTTTGGTCCCGTCAGCACCATGAGCCCCGAGCAATTCCGCAAGGGCCTCAACGATAAGCTGATGGGGCAGATCAATCTGGTGTTGCTGGGCCAGGATCATGTGAACGATGGCGGTTCATTCACCTTGGTGAGTGGCGTTCTTGATCGTGATCCGATCCGGTCTGGCTCCAACGCGGCGGCGGTCAACGGGGCACTCGGGGCCTTCGTCAGATCGGCGGCGCTCGAAATGCCGCGCGGTATCCGCATCAATGTGGTGAGTCCGGGCCTGCTGGAAGAGTCTGTCAAGAAATATGACGGATTCTTCCCTGGTCATGAACCGGTGTCGTCAGCGCGCGTCGGCCTTGCCTTCGCCAAGAGTGTCGACGGTGCGCTGACAGGACAGGTTATCATCGTCGCCTGATATTGCGCGACCAGCGCGCGGCTTGCTAGCCTCCTTGCAGAGGGAGTGACTTGCTTGCCGCGTGATCCACGTTTTGACATCCTGTTCGAGCCCGTAAAGATCGGGCCTGTAACGGCGCCCAACCGTTTCTATCAGGTGCCGCATTGCACCGGCATGGGCTACCAGCTTCCGGCCTCGCTCGCGACCATGCGGGGCATCAAGGCCGAAGGCGGCTGGGGCGTGGTCAATACCGAGTATTGCTCCATTCATCCGTCATCGGACGATATTCCAGCTCCCTTCGCCAGCCTATGGGACGATGACGATACCCGTAACATGACGGCGATGGTGGAGGCTGTGCATGTTCACGGCGCTCTGGCGGGAGTCGAGCTGTGGCATGGCGGATTGCGGTCATCCAACCTGCAGTCGCGCGAGACGGGTTTTGGACCGCAAAGCCTGCCGGTGGCAAGCGATCCTTGGCAATGCGCGCGAATGGACCTGGAAGACATCCGGCAACTGAGACGCTGGCATAGGGACGCGGCGCTGAGGGCCAAGGCTGCCGGCATGGACATCGTCTATGTCTATGCCGCGCACACCTATCTGCTCGGGCAGTTTCTCGATCGCGAAATCAATCAGCGTACGGATGAATATGGCGGAAGTTTCACTAACCGCACGCGTCTGTTGCGTGAACTGGTGGCGGAGACGCGCGAGGCGGTGGGCGACCGTTGCGCGGTGGCGATCCGCATCGAGATCGATGACGAACAGGGCGGCGGCGAGGATCAGCGCAGCGATTTGCTGGCCGGCCTTGCGCCGTTGATTGATCTCTTCAATGTGACAATCGCCGATTATTCACAGGAAATGGGCGCGTCACGCTTCTTCAAGGAGGCTTCGCTCGAGCCCCGCATCGCACATGTCCGCCGGGTGACGGGAAAACCGGTGGTTGGCGTGGGCCGCTTCACCTCGCCCGAGACCATGCTGTCTCAGGTCACACGCGGCATTATTGATCTGATCGGCGCGGCGCGGCCATCGATTGCCGATCCGTTCCTGCCAGCGAAGATCCACGATGGCCGGGAGGACGATATCCGCGAGTGCATCGGCTGCAATATCTGTTACGCCTGTGACGGGCGCGGCGTTGCCATCCGGTGCACCCAGAACCCGACGATGGGCGAGGAGTGGCGCCGCGGCTGGCATCCGGAAAGAATCGGAACGGCAAGCCAGCGCGAGAAGATTCTGGTCATCGGAGCGGGGCCCGCAGGACTTGAGGCGGCTCTTTCGCTGGGGCGGCGTGGGCATGACGTGATGGTGGCCGAGGCATCCCGCGAACTGGGCGGGCGGCTGACATGGGAAACGAAATTGCCGGGACTGTCTGAATGGTTGCGGGTGCGCGACTGGCGAGTGCATCAGTTGTCAAAGCTCTCAAACGTCGAGATCTTCCGCGAGAGCCCGATGAGTGCTGACGATGTGATCGACACCGGCATCGCGCATGTGGTGGTGGCCACTGGCAGCCGGTGGCGAAAGGATGGGCGCGGGCGGAGCTTCCGCAGTGCGATTGCAAGTTACGAAGATCCGCGCACATTTTCTCCGGAGGAGATCGTCAAGGGCGCGGCCGTCTCCGGTCCCGTCGTGGTGTTCGACGATGACCACTATTACACCGGTTCGGCAATCGCCGAGTTTCTTGCGGCGCGCGGTCTCGCCGTCACGTATGTCACCAGCGAGGGCAGGGTTTCAGCGTGGTCGAGCTATACGGCAGAACAGGCTCTGGCCCATCAGCGGCTGATCGAGATCGGGGTGACGATCGTTGTCAATTCCACGATCGCAGCGCTGGAGCCAGGCTCTGCCCGCCTGCGTTGTATCTACTCGAAGCGCGAGACCGAGATCGCTTGCAGGAGCTTCGTTCCCGTCACTTCTCGTGAGCCAGAAGATATGCTGTGGCAGGCATTGCAGGGGCGGGGATTGTCCTCGCTTCACCGCATCGGCGATGCCAAGGCTCCCGGCATCATTGCCCAGGCGGTGTTTGACGGGCACAGGCTCGCACGCGAATTCGGAGAGGCGGATATTATCATACGGCGCGAGCGGCCGCTGGTGGCGCGCGCCTAAAGGTCCTTGATTAGGACGTGGTCGACTGCGAAGTGGCCGGCCGTTTCACCGGTCGGCCTCCAGCCGCGATGCAGGTAGAAATCATAGGCCTTGCTTTCCCGCCCGGTATCGAGCTTGGCCGTGGCATGACCTTGTTGCTTGAGCCAGGATTCGCAACACGCGAGCAGGGCCGAACCCAGGCCCTTGCCTTCATGCCCGGGCAGCACGAAAAGGGCGAAGACACAGCCATCAGGTTTGCCGGCCATGGCGAATGCCACGACAACACCTTCCTCTTCGGCCACCCAGCACCCGAGTTGTCCAGCTGCGATGCCTTCAAGGATGGAGTGGGGCGTGATGCCGATCTCCGCCAATTGCTCCGTCGACAGATGATTTTCAGTCACACTGGTACGCACGTGGGAAATGGCGCCGATGTCGTCCGGCCGGCCGTTGTGGATCATTCCTTGACGGGCACTGTATAATTGAGCGGCATCCGGCCGCCGTCGACATAGATGGTCTGACCGGTCACGTAGCTCGACTCGTCGGAGGCGAGGAACGTGGCAATTGCCGCAACTTCCGAAGGTTCACCCGGCCGGCCAAGCGGTGTTCTCGACATCACGCGCCGGATCGCGGCGTCATCGTTCACCACGGCCTTGAACATGTCGGTCCGGATCGAGCCAGGGCCAATGGCGTTGACGCGAATGCCATGCGCCGCGAGATAGATCGAGGAGGCGTTGGTCAGTTGCGATACGCCGCCCTTCGACATGCAATAGGTGACGATGGTCGGAATTGCGAGCGTGTCATTGACCGAGGACATGTTGACGATGGCCCCCGGCTTGCGGCCGGACTTTACCTGCTTCACCATCTCCTTGGCGCAGGCCTGCAGCATCATGAACGAGCCCTTGAGATTGACGTTCAGCACCCGGTCGTAGTCCGCTTCGGAAATGTCCAGAAGGTCCTGCACCATGCTGATGCCGGCGTTGTTGACGAGAATGTCGACTGCTCCGCACCTGGCGACGGTGGCGGCAACGAGTGCCCTCACGTCGGCGGCGTTCGACACATCGCAGTGCAAATATGTGGCGCCGATAGACTTGGCCGCCACAGCCCCGGCCGCGTCTTCGACGTCGCAGATGATGACAGTGGCGCCTTCGGCCACAAAGCGCTCGGCGATGGCGAAGCCGATGCCCCGCGCGGCGCCGGTAACGATGGCAATACGGTCCTTGAGCTTCATATGGATGGCCTTGCTAGAGAAAATGGCCGGCTCAATAGAGCCCGCCGCTGTCAGGATCGACAATGATTGAAGCGAGCGTCATGTGACGAGGGCGCGACAGTGCGAAGAGGGCGGCCTCGACGATGTCGCGGTTGGTGGCCCAGGAGGTTTTTTCGGGCACCGAATTCCACTGGCTGTCGACCAGCGGCGAGATGTCCTTGATGTAGGATGGATAAATCGCCTGCACCCGCACCGGGCGGCCCTTCAGCTCCTGGCGCAGGGCGTCGTTCATGCCCGCCTGGCCGTGCTTGGCGGCATAATAGGCCACCGATGCGCCGAGCAGAGGGGTATTGGGGATGCCGGAAATCGACACGATGTTCATGATGTCGCCCGCGCCGGATTTCTCGAGCAGCGGGATGAGGCCGCGCGTGAACAGCAATGGGCCTGTGACGATGCCGCTGACAGTCTGCGTGATGGCATAGGCGTCGTGCTCGTTCATCTTGCCCGGCAGCCATTGCGCGGCGTTGTTGATGAGAATGTCGAGCGGCTTGTCGTCGTCACGCATGCGCTTGGCAAACAGCGTGACGGCCGAAATATCGGCCATGTCCAGCTGGTGCGTTTCCGGCCTTTTCGATGTCCGCAGCCGGATCGATTCGGCGAGGGACGTGAGGTTTTCCACGTTGCGCCCGGTCATGATGACCTCGGCCCCCTGATCGGCCAGCACCACCGCGAAAGCAGCGCCCAGACCACGGCCAGCTCCGGTGATGACGACGCGTTTGCCTGCAAAGCTCATGAACGGAACTCCCTAGTAGGTATCGGCTGCATCCACTGTTCTTGCATAGAACGCGATGATGACAGCTGCAATCACGGTGAGGAAGAGGGCAGCAGGAAGGCTGGTGAGCTGGGCGGCAAAGCCGATCAGCGGCGGTCCGCAAAGGAAGCCCGAATAGCCCAGGGTGGTGACGGCGGCAATTCCCCGGCCCGGTGCATCGGGCTCCAGCCTGCCGCCGCCGGCAAACAGTATGGGCGCGACATTTCCGATACCGAGGCCGGCGAAGACGAAGGCGGCGAGTGCGACGTAGGGCGAGGGCACGACCAGGGCCAGGGCGGTGCCGGTGGCGGCCATCAGCGCACTGATGGTAACCATGCGGACCGCTCCGGCCTTCTGCCTGATCCAGTCGCCGGTGAGGCGCGCGACCGACATGCCGCCCTGATAGAAACCGAACGCCAGGGCCGCGAAACTGGCATCGATCAGGAATTTCTCGCGCATCATGATGGCCGCCCAATCGAGAATCGAGCCTTCGATCATAAGGGCAAGGAAGCACAGTAGGCCCAGTCCGATGGTGGCTTTCGTCGGCCAGGCGAAATGCGAGCCCGAGAGACCCTTGTCAACCGCGGCCGGCAGATAGTTCTGCATGGCGATGAACTGCATCATCAGACAGATGACGGCGATGACGCAGGCCTGCACCACCTCGCCATGATATTTTAGAAGTGCGGCGCCGAGGAAGGCTCCCACCATGCCGCCGATGCTGAAGCCGCCGTGGAACATCGACATGGTCGGAAGCCTGAGGGCTTTTTCGACGGCGATGCCGTGGGAGTTCATCGCGACGTCCATGCTGCCGATGACCATGCCCATGACGAATCCGGCGATAACAAAGGTCATCAGCGTCGGGGCGAAAATCGGGCCGAAGAAAGCGAAACAGAACAGGAAGCCGGTGATCGTGGTGAGTGTGGCGCTGCCGAAGCGGTTTATCAGTGCGCCAGCCAGGGGCATGGCAAATACGGCACCGCCGGCAAAGGAAAGAAGTGCCAGTCCAAACAGCGCAGGACCGGCCTCGAGGCGTTCCTTGGCGAGCGGAATGTGCGGCACCCAGCCGCCGATGAGCATGCCGTGCAACAGAAAGGTAGCACCCACAGCCCAGCGGGCGCGGGAAGGAGAGGCCTGAATCATTTCAACCGTCGCGTTTGTCCGGTGGGTTCACTAGCCGATTGCGCTCAGGGCCGCCACACGGCATTCTGCATGGCGCCATTCGAGGTTGGGGAACGGCGAAGGGCGCAAAACAAGAATACTTGATCCTGAATTCCGGGGGGATTCTCCATCATGCCATCAGACGAGCCACTGACCGCGAGCCCTGCGCGAAAGCCGCGCCATGCCATCAATGCCATCACCATGCCGGATATCCTGCGGAGCCTGCGCGATGGCGTGCGGGATTTTCAGAGGGCGCCGCTCTACGGGCTATTCTTTGGTCTCGTCTATGCAGGGTTCGGCTGGTTTCTCATGTACCTCATGATCGGGCTGGAGTTCGGTTCGTATGTCTATCCGATGGTGACGGGTTTCGCGCTGGTGGCCCCGTTTGCGGCGGCGGGCTTCTATGAGATTTCACGCCGGCTGGAATTTGGCCGGCCGCTGTCCTGGGGCGCCGTGTTCGGCTGCATCTTCGGGCCGGGCGGCAAGGCTGTCGGCGTCATGGCTATCGTCACGACGTTCGCCTACATCATCTGGCTCGATATCGCGGCCGCCCTCTACGTCATGTTCTTCAGCATGAAGCCGCTTCGCTTCGAGGCATTGCTCAATGCCATCCTGACGACACCGCAGGGCTTTGTCTTCTTCGTGGTCGGCAATGCCATCGGCGCGGTGCTGGCATTGATCGTCTTCTCGATCATGGTGGTGTCGCTGCCGATGGTGTTCGACCGCGAGGTCGATTTCGTCACCGCCATGATCACATCCGTCAAGTCCGTCCTGGCCAATCCAAAACCCATGCTGCTGTGGTGTCTGATCATCGGCGTGCTGCTTGGCCTGTCGCTGGTTTCGATGTTCGCCGGGTTGCTGGTCACCCTGCCGATCCTCGGGCATGCCACGTGGCATCTCTACCGGCGAGTGGTGGCACCCGCCGCCTGACGCCGCATCGCGCGAGACAGCTTGCGTTTTGGAAGCGGCCCACAAGCCGGCGGTCCGGAATGTGCTGCAATCATCTACAGCAGATGGCTATGGCCTCCAGTTGGAGTAACTCCTTCCCGCTGGATGGTGTAGTTCTATCCTATTGAAAACTAAAGAATTAATCACCACTTCGCTTAATCGGGGCTTCATCGCCGACAGCTATGGTCTGCCACAGACAAACTGAACAGAAGTGGCGCCGACATGCAGCAGAATTTCAACGACATTCGCAACCTGGAAAAAATCACTGCCGCCGCCAGCATGGCAGGCGGCTGCGAGGCTTTGAGATCCGAGAACCGCATGTTGCACGCGGTTCTCGATAATTTTCCGGGCGGCATCCTGCTCTACGACAAGAACCTGAGGCTGGTGGTCTGCAACGAAAGGCAAAAGGAGCTGCTGGACTATCCGCCAGCACTGTTCGAATTCGGCATGCCGACTCTGGAGCAGATCTTCCGCTTCAACGCACTGCGCGGCGAATATGGCCCGGGCGACACCGAAGATCATGTTCGTGAGCGCATGCGGCTGGCGGCGTTACGCGAACCCCACGTCTTCGAGCGGATCCGGCCCAATGGCATGGTCCTGCAAATCCGCGGCGTTCCGGTGCAGGGGGGTGGATTTCTCACCACCTACGTCGACATCACCGATGAGAAACTCCGGCAATCCCCCGCCGCGCCCCACAACTCCTATGCCGATCCCGTGACCGAACTGCCCAACTGGTCGCTGTTTCTTGACCGCTTCGAGCAAGTGCTGGCCCGTGTGCGGCGTGGCCAGATTGCGGCGCTGCACTTTGTCGATCTCAACCATTATAAGAAAGTCGAAGCTCAGTTGGGGGCCAAGGTAGCCGACGGACTGCTCAAGAGTGCGGCGCTCCGGTTGCGCAACACGGCGCGCGCCACCGATACCGTGACGCGATATGGCGATGACGAGTTTGTGGTGCTGCAAACCGAAGTCGACCGGCCGTCGAGTGTCGCCCGCTTGTCGACGCGCATTGTCGATGCGCTGCGGCAGCCCTTCGACATCCTCAACTACAAGATCTCAATTGGCGGCACGGTGGGCCTGGCGCTGATCCCGCGCGACGGCACCAAACCGGAAGAATTGCTGGCAGTCGCAAAGACAAACTTGCAGCGGGTGCGCCGCGAGGCCGGTGAGCAGCAACAACGAGAGCCCGGCGTGCCGCTGTTCACGGTCTAATGTCAAGGTACGGGTGTTGACCTTCGCGGGTGTGGCGGTCACAGTGCTGCTTAGCCAACGGCCTTGGTCATAGAGAGGGCAGATGATGGATGTCCGGATTGTCGTACCGATGTTCCTCGACCGCGCGTCAGAGGCGGTGAAACGGATGCAGCAGCCTGGTGATGTGGTCGTCGCGGAGGAACCCGGTCCGGGGGAGCAGATCGAAAGCGTCGCACCCATTCACCGGGCACTTGCCGGGAAGATCAGGACGGTGGTGGAGGATGGCAACCGGCCGTTTGCCATACTGGGTGACTGTTGCCAGGTTATTCCGATGATGGCGGGAATTGAACGGGCAGGCATCAAGCCGACGCTGGTCTGGCTCGACTCGCATGGCGACTTCAACACATGGGAGACGACGCCATCGGGTTTCCTCGGCGGCATGCCACTGGCTATGCTGACGGGCCGCGGCGACCAGCGCATGATGGCGGCGGTGGGGATGTCTCCCATGGCGGACGGGCGGGTTGTCCTCAGCGATGGCCGCGACCTCGATCCGGGCGAGCGGGATCTGGTCGAATCCTCCGGAATCGCTTTTGCACCGAGGCTCGAGGATCTGGATGCCGCGGCATTGCCCGAAGGCCCGATCTATTTGCACTTCGACAGTGACATCATCGACGCCAATGTGGCTCCGGCCTTCCTCTATCCTGCCTCTGGCGGCCCTTCCGTCGAGGCCGTGCGCAAGGCGCTCGAGTCCATCATGGCGACCGGCCGGGTGATGGCCATTTCCACCACAGTGGGATGGAACGTCCAAAAGGACGCCGGCCGCACAACGGAAACCGCCGTACGAGCGGCCATGGCCGGATTGTAGGACATCTGACACGCAGAACGCGAGGCGTTTGGGCGGTTTAACCAATCTTAAGTCCGGGATGCCAAAGTCTCCGCCGGTTATCGCAACATGGGGACGCGAGCGGCAGGATGAGCATGGAGCCGGGAGCTGGAACAGCACCGCTGGCGGCTGAAGCAGCCGGCGATGGATTCCTTTCACTGTTGCGGCTGAGCCTCAATGCCCACGGACTGTTGCTCTCGGCGGCCTTCGTGCATGTTCTCGGCTTTGTGCTGCTGCATCTTGTGGTGCCCGGCATGGGCAGCAAGCCGGGTGGGGAAATCCTGGCCGGCATCCTGTTCTTTTCGGTACCCGCCGTGCTGTTCGGGCTGATGGGTTTCCTGTTCATCGACATGGCCATCCACGAGAAGCCAGATCACCCCATCGCTGCCCTGCTGCGGCGGATGAAGTCGGTGCTCACCGATCCCGTCCGCATGGCCAATGGGTTGCCGGCGGCGCTGGCGCTGGTCATCTTCATGTATGTGTTCACCATGCTGAAGGCCTATGTGCCGGTGATCAACCCCTTCGCCTGGGACCAGACTTTCGATGCCTGGGACCGCGCACTGCATTTCGGGTACCGCCCCTGGGAGTTGCTTCAACCCATCCTCGGCTACTGGCCGGTCACCTTCCTCATCAACCTCAACTACAATATGTGGTTCGTGGTGATGAACGTGTTCTGGGCCTACTACGCTTTCCTCGCCAATCCGGGTGTCGAGCGTACGCGGTTCTTTCTGGCCTACGTGCTGATCTGGATGCTGGGCGGTGGCGTGCTGGCGGTGCTCTTCTCGTCTGCCGGTCCGTGCTATTTCACCAACCTCGGATTTTCTCCTGACCCCTATGCGCCTTTGATGGCCTATCTCAACGAGGCTAACGGCCACGCGCCGATCTGGGCGCTGATGACGCAGAACATGCTGTGGGACCTGCATGCCGAAGGCTCTGCCTTCGGCGGCGTGTCGGCCATGCCCTCGATGCACAACGCCACGGCGCTGCTGTTCGTGCTTGCAAGTGCTGGACGGCCGCGCTGGCTGCGAGTGACGCTGATCCTGCATTGCGCCTTCATCCTGATCGGCTCGGTGCATCTCGGCTGGCACTATGCGGTCGACGGTTATGTGGCGATGGCGCTGGCAGCGGGGCTGTGGTGGATCGCCGGACCTGTGGCGCGCTGGTGGGAAGCCGCGCGCGCCGTCGAAGATTATCGCAACGCGCTGGCGGGAAAAGTCTGACATGGCCTACATCGACAGCACATCCCCCTCGCGTGCCTCAAGAGTGTTCTCGCTCTTCATGCTGAGCTTTCGCGCGCAATGGTTCTTCTTTGCCATTCCGTCGCTCTATCTGTTCACCAACTGGCTGATGCTGTCGCGCTTGCCGAAGCACGGCACGGCTCCGGTCTTTCTTGTGCTGCTCGATCTCCTGAGCTTCGCGCTGCCGGTGGGTTTCATCGTCATGGTGATCATCCGGTTGATCCAGTATGCCGTGGTGATCAAGCCCGAGAGTCCGATCAAGGCGCTGGGTGCGGACATTGCTTCGCTGGTGATGCGGCCAAGGCTGGTGATCAACGCGCTACCCGTCTTCACCGCCATGGTGTTCTTCAACAAGGCGATGATCGAATTGAAACCCGCCATTCCGGCGATCAATCCCTTCGCGTGGGACGTGAGTTTCATGGCGTGGGACCGGGCGCTGCATTTTGGCATGGATCCATGGGTGATCCTGCAGCCGCTGCTTGGTTTTGACTATGTCACCTTCGCCATCAACATGGCCTATAATTTCTGGTTCGTGGCGCTGTTCTCGGCATGGTTCTGGTTCGGCTTCCAAAAACAGGCAAACGAACTGCGCACGCGCTTCTTCCTGTCCTACATGCTGGCGTGGTGGATCGGCGGCGGCTTGCTGGCGGTGCTGTTTTCCTCGGCAGGTCCGGTCTATTACGACGAACTCGGCCTGACGCCCGATCCCTATGCCGGCCTGTTTGCCTACCTCAACGATGCCAACACGCGCATTCCGCTCTGGTTCCTCGATACGCAGCAGATGCTCTGGGATGGCTATATCGGCAAAATTCCGGCGCTGGGCATTTCCGCCATGCCGTCCATGCACAATGCCTCTGCCGTGCTGTTTGCGCTGGCCTTCCGCCATGTGTCGCGCGGGCTGGGCTGGTTCTTCACCGGCTATGCGGTGGTCATTCTTGTCGGGTCGGTGCATCTCGGCTGGCACTATGCCATCGATGGCTATGCGGGCATCCTGATCGCACTGTTCAGCTGGTGGCTGGCGGGGCTGATGGCGCGGTGGCTGGGGCAATTGCCGGCGCTCAGGCGCTACAACGAAGGTCTGGCTTCGCTTTAACTCGGCCTTGAGGTGGGATATGAGGCAGCCATCAATTCAGGGTGCCGTCCATGTCCGTCTATGATCACGACCTCGACAAGAATCCAGCCAACTACCAGCCGTTGACGCCACTGTCGTTTCTGGCGCGCTCGGCCGCCGTCTATCCGAGCCAAGTGGCGATCATTCATGGCCGCCAGCGAACGAGCTACGAAACCTTCTATGCCCGCTGCCGCCAGCTCGGTTCGTCGCTGTCGAAGGCCGGGATCAAGAAGGGGGACACCGTGTCGGTGTTGCTGGCCAATACGCCGGCGATGCTCGAGTGCCACTATGGCGTGCCGATGACGGGAGCCGTTCTGAACACGCTCAACACGAGGCTTGATGCCGCCACCATTGCCTTCTCGCTGGCGCATGCGGAGGCGAAGGTGCTGATCGTCGACAAGGAATTCTCGAAACTGGCGAAGGATTCGCTGGCGCTGATGAGCGGTGCGCATCCGATCGTCATCGATTATGTCGATCCGGAATATGCGGTCGACGGCGAGCGCGTCGGCTCCATCGACTACGAGCAATTCGTCGCAAGCGGCGATCCGGCCTTCGACTGGCTGTGGCCCTCGGACGAGTGGGAGGCGATTTCGCTCAACTATACATCCGGCACCACCGGCAACCCGAAGGGGGTCGTCTATCATCATCGCGGCGCCTATCTGCTGGGGCAGGGCAATGTGCTGACCGGCGGCATGCCCAAACACGCCGTCTATCTGTGGACGCTGCCGATGTTCCATTGCAATGGCTGGTGCTTCCCGTGGTCGCTGTCGGTGATCGGCGGCACGCATGTCACCTTGCGCTGGGTGCGCTCCAAACTCATCTGGGAGGCGTTGGCGGAACACAGGGTCACGCATCTCTGCGGTGCGCCGATCGTCATGTCGACCATCCTCAATGCGCCCGAGAGCGAGAAGAAGGCGCTGCCGCAGAAAGTGGAGTTCTTCACCGCCGCGGCACCGCCGCCGGAAGCGGTGCTGGCGGCGATGGCCGAGCAGGGCTTCAACGTCACTCACCTCTATGGCCTCACCGAAACCTATGGCCCCGCCGTGGTCAATGACTGGAAGACCGACTGGGACCAGCTTGATGGACCGGGGCGCGCGGCGAGGAAGGCGCGGCAGGGTGTCCGCTATCACGCGCTCGAGGATCTCACCGTGAAGGACCCCGAGTCGATGGAACGCGTGCCCGCCGACGGCGAGACCATGGGCGAGGTGATGTTCCGCGGCAATATCGTGATGAAGGGCTATCTCAAGAACCCGAAGGCGAGCGGAGAGGCGTTCCGCGGCGGCTGGTTCCATTCGGGCGATCTCGGCGTGCTGCATGCCGATGGCTATATCCAGCTGAAGGACCGCTCCAAGGACATCATCATCTCGGGCGGCGAGAATATCTCGTCGATCGAGGTGGAGGACGTGCTCTACAAGCATCCGGCGATCCAGGCGGCGGCCGTCGTCGCCAAGCCCGACGAGAAATGGGGCGAGACGCCGTGCGCCTTCGTCGAACTGAAGCCCGGCAAGGAGGCGACGGCAGAGGACATCATTGCCTGGTGCCGGCAGGGCATGGCGGGCTACAAGGTGCCGCGCCACGTGCGCTTCGTGGAACTGCCGAAGACTTCCACCGGCAAGATCCAGAAGTTCAAGCTCAGGGATCTGGCGAAGG
>CAUJIO010000112.1 GCA_963205315.1 Pseudomonadota bacterium
GGCATGTGCGTTGACATCTCCCGAACCTGGTGGATTGGCCGCGCGAAGCCCTCGAACGAAATGATCTACGCCATGCGCCATGCGCACGAGCACATCATGACCAACATGGAGATGCTTAGGCCCGGCGTCAGTTTCAGGGAATTGGTGTTCGGCGGCCACCATTTGGACGCACCGTTCCAGAAGCAGAGTACCCATCCGGCGAGGGCCGCGGCACTTATGATTTCGGCTCGTCTGCCATGATGCGTTCGATTTTTTCCTGATCGCATTGCTCGTCGACAAGGAACTGTCGAACACCTCCTTCCCAGGTGCGGATATCGGCGAGGAACTCCTTTAGGCTTTCGATTCCCCGGTCGGTGAACGTCGTGATGCCCTCTTCGCTGCCGTCATGGGCATGGATCATCTCGCCATAGTCGATGTTGTCGGAGTTGCTGGCGACTTCCTGGAGGAGTTCGAGGTTCTCGCCGATCAGCGTGGCCACGTAGGCGATCGTGTAGACATGGATTGGGCGCGCCATCAGGCTGCAACCTGTCGAGAGTAGCTTATGGCGGACCAGTTCCAGGGCAGCAGGTCCGGCAGCCGCGATACGGGAATGCCTGGCATGCGGGCGAGCACATCGGCCAGCCAGGCCTGCGGATCGATATCGTTCATCTTTGCCGTGACGATCAGGGAATACATGAAGGCAGCACGCTCGCCCCCACGCTGGGAACCGGCGAATAGCCATGCCTTTCTTCCCAGAGCTATCCCGCGCAGGGCCCGCTCGGCTGCATTGTTCGAAAGGCAAAGCCTGCCATCGTTGAGGAACCGGGTGAAGGCTTCCCAGCGTCCGTCCTTCTCGAACATGTAGTTGATCGCCTTGGCGACGGGATTGTGCTTTGACATCTGGGAACGCTGGGCCAGGAGCCAGTCGTGCAGGTCCTCGACAAGCGGACGAGTGTGCTGTTGTCGGGCAGCTAATCGTTCCTCTGCGGATTTACCGTTTATGCCACGCTCGATCTCGAAGAACGCGTCGATGCGGGCCACTGCTCCAAGCGCGACAGGCGATATCTCATGGGCAGGTTTGCCTTTGCGCACGTTGCCGGCGATGTCAGCCAGCTCGAAGAACTTGCGCCGCGCATGACTCCAGCAGAGCGCGCTGATTACCGGTGCAGGGCCGCGGTCCGCACGATAAAGGTCGTTGTAGCCACCATAGGCATCGGCTTGCAGTGTGCCATGCCACCCAGCGAGATGCGTGTTGGGATGGGTCTTCTCGCGATCGGGAGAGAAGTGGAAGAGCGCCGCGGGAGGGGCACCGCCGGCAAAGGGGCGGTCATCGCGCACATAAGTCCATAATCGTGCCTGCCGCGTTGCACCTCTGGCCAGCAGCGGCACGGTTGTGTCGTCGCCATGCAGCCGGCCGGCGGCCAGCACATGGGCGCGGATCAGATCATGAATCGGCTGCAGCACCGTCGCGCAGGCTCCGACCTGATCGGCCAGCGTGGAGAGGCTGAGATCGACGCCTTCCCTGGCGTAGCGCTCAGCCTGACGGTTCAATGGCTGATGTTGGCCGAACTTCTCGAACAGGATCGTCGCCAGCAAGTTCGGTCCCGCCCATCCACGCGGGGTCGCATGGAAAGGTGCCGGTGGCTGGCTGATCTTCTCGCAGTCCCGGCAGGTGAACTTCTCGCGCACCGTCTGGATCACCTTCCACTGGCGCGGAATCGCCTCCAACGTCTCGGTGATGTCTTCGCCCATCTTCACGATCCGGGCCGAGCCGCAACAGGCGCAGTGCGCCGGAGCCTCGATGATCACGCGTTCGCGCGGCAAGTGCTCGGGAAACGGCTTACGGGATGGCCGGCGGCGTTCGAAGGCGGAGACATTTGTGATCTTCGCTGCCACGCGTTCCGCGGCGATCTCGTCCTCGGTGGCGTCGGCCTCGAGTTCTTCGAGCTGCAATTCCATCTGGTCGATCAGTCGGGCGCGCCGTTCCGAACTCTGGCCGTACTGCTCGCGGCGCATTTTGGCGATCTCGAGCTTGAGGTGCCGGATCATCGCCTCGGAGGTCGTCACGACGGCGCGCACCTGCGCGAGATCGGCCTCGGCGGAGGCGGCACGCGCTTCCGATGCCGCAAGCGCGGCGCGCAGTCTGGCCATCTCCGAAGCAGCATCATCCATGGCCGGAAGCTACCATGACGCATCTCGAAAGCCCAACAAAAACAGAGCAATGCAGGTGATCAGCCTGCCTTCGAAGGCCGCTGCGTCCAGCGCGGGTTGCGCCAGTCGATACCTTCCAGGAGATAGCCCAACTGCGCCGACGATACGGGCACGGCGGAGCCGCTTGGGCTGACCGGCCAGATGAACTTGCCAGCCTCGAGGCGCTTTATGTAAAGCGACATGCCGACGCCGTCATGCCACAGGACCTTGATCAGATCACCCTTGCGACCTCGGAAGCAGAAGACTTCGCCGCCATGAGGATCGCGGCCAAGACCTTGCTGCACCTTCAGCGCCAGGCTGTTCATGCCGCAACGCATGTCCGTCACCCCGCCTGCAATCCATACCTTCACCCCGGCCGGAAAGGCGATCATGACCCATCCACGACGGGCAATAGGCGGGCAAGGACGGTCGGATCAAGCGAGACTGGGATCGTCAGCCGCCGGCCGTTCGGCAGGCCAATCTCGATCGTCTTGTTGTCCTCAGATCGGAGAGGTGGGGCTACCTCGAAAGATGCCGCCGCCGGCGAAATCGAAAGTGGCACGAAGCCTGTTGAAGCGGAACCGCTCAGAAGGCCACTACGGTATTCCCGACGCCAACGGGTCAACAATGACCGCGACAATCCATATCGACGCGCCGTCGCCGAGCCTTGCCGAAAACCTTGCAGGCTCTCCTCAACGATCCGAACCTTCTCTTCGTCCGACCAATCCCGCCGGCGACCAAGATCATCGGCGGACAAGAGCTCAATGGGTGAAATGATTGTAGCGCATGACATAAGCCATGCACTTAACGCTAATCACCAGATCAGGGCAGACGCCCTTCGGCGGAGGGATACCTTCAAAGGGTGTCCGAGACGTCCGAAGTCGTCAAAACGCTCGCAGCCGAGCTATCAGAGCAGCTTGGATATACGCATGGGAAGGCGCGTGCCGGGAAGGATTGATATAGGAATCACTATCCACCGCGAGAAACGATGGGCGGCACATGCCGCCTTATTTGCGCGGGTCGATGAGCTGCCATCTACAAGAATAGTAGCAAATGGAGCTCCAACTGGCCGGGGGAATGGCAGTGACAGAATCTATTCTGTCCGCCAAGTCTCTCGCTCATGATGCATCTCGCTTGTCTGGCGGCTCTCTGAGCTGGCATGAGGCGAATTTCTGATCGCCAGCCGGTCCTTATTGAGTTGCACCGAGCCAATCAAAAGCTTTCGGCTTTGATGTGTTATATTTCGTGTGCAGTGTAAAT